>NZ_JQIV01000006.1:1200000-1907500 GCF_000746825.1 Carnobacterium inhibens subsp. inhibens DSM 13024
AAACCTTTGCTAGGTGTGTTTTCTTGATTTTGACGGACATTATTAACGTATTGGTTGTAGCCATTATTTCCTATTTTCATTGGTGGTGCTCCTTTCTTGTGCATGGTCTCAAGTTTTTGATTAGTTGACTTAGTTTTTGAATTAAGTTAGTTGTTATCTATCGGCAATTTTGCCTTACATGTTTACTATCGGCAGCTTTTTAAGATACTTAAGTCTTAGATTTAAAAAAACCTCTTCAATTTATTATTTACAGGTTGATAATTATTAGTGTTGTGAAATCATTTGAGCCTCTTACTTGAAGCTTCAGGAGGTCCCATTAGCTTTACACAAGCAAACCCGTTCATTCCAGAAGAAATTTCTTTTGAAGCACCAACACTATTTATGAAACATTTTTTTATGTACATCTGTTTATAAACTAGACTCTTCTACACTAGTCTCTTCTATACTAGCGGTTACTTTTCCAATATTCAAGATAAAACAAAAAAGCCAGAACAATTCATTCTGGCTTTTCCCATTTTCGTACATAATTAGTTCAAATGTTGAATGCGTTGTTCTTTGCTTAAAATGTTGGTGATTCGAATTCCGAAGCTTTCATTGATTACAACCACTTCGCCTTCAGCGATTAATTTTCCATTTACATAAATTTCTAAAGGTTCATCAGTCATTTTGTTTAGTTCCACAACTGATCCGGTTCCTAAAGACAAAATGTCTTTGATGGTTTTTTTGCTTTCGCCCAGCATAACGCTGAATTGCAATGGCACATCCATAATTAAATCTAAATTTCTTGGAGTCTTCAAACTGCCAGCATGTGTCAATTCTTGGAACTCAGGTTTTTGAATTGCGATTTTACCTTCTGTGCTTTGCAGTACTTGGCTAGTAGCCGGTTCGATTGGAACAGTAGGGGCTTCAGGTTTGGCCGGCAATTCACGGTCTTGAATCACTTCACCTTCATCTGCTAACACAATTTTTGAGATGTTTCTTACCGTCTCAAGAGTAAAGATCTGCATGATTTCACTTTGAATCAAGTCATCTACTGTCATCTGAAAAGCAATTTTGCAGACTGTCGTATCTCCACTAATTTTGTCGTAGTTGGTGTGTTCTTGGTCTTTCCATACTTCAACATCTGGCGGGAAAATATCTACAATGCGTTCCAACATGGTCGCCATAGCGGTAGCAGCAGAACCCATCATTTGGTTCATGGCTTCTCCTACAGCGCTTAATTCAAGCTCCGTAAATTCTTTTCCTTCAGCATCACCGTTTCCGTCCATCATGAGATCCGCAATAATAATCGCATCTTTTTCATTCATCATTAACAGGTTACTGCCAGCTAACCCTTTTTTAAATTTAATGGTTGTGACTACTTTTGGTACAACACTTTCGTCAATGATTTCTTGGAATTTCAAGCAAGACACAACAGGCGTCGTGATCGTTACTCGATGATTCAAGATCGAAGACAATGTCGTAGCGGCTTGAGACATGGAAATATTTCCAATTTCTCCAATAATATCTACTTGTGTTTGGTCAAGTGTGTCAGTTGTTTGTGGCTCAGGGATAGGGGCATTTCCATTCAACATTGCATCAATTTCTTCTTGCGTTAATTTTTCACTGCTCATTCGTCTGTCTCTCCTCCAATATACTGTAATACTTCAACCGCCATGTTTTTTCCTTTTAATCCTGGCTTAACAAAATAGCGTGGAAGTTTTTCCACAGATAAGATCAACGGATCAGATGTTTTACCATCTAAAGGAATGATGTCTCCCAATTCTAATTGTAGAAAGTTTTCCAACGTCATGACTGTTTCACCTAAAAGTACTTCTAGGTTTACTGGGGCAGAATGCAGACTTTTTTCTAATTTCCCACTATCTGAATGGTCGGTTTCTTTTTCAGAATGGAACCAATTGCGTAAACTTAATTTATCTAATATCCCTTCAAAAAAGATATAAGGAATACATAAATTAATAAATGTTCGAACATTAAACAATTCAACTGTGAATGTGACCAAAACGACTGGTTCATTTGGAGACATGGCTTGCATCATTTGAGGGTTGGTTTCTGTTGAATCCATTGTCCCTTTAATTTCTACCACATCACGCCAAGCCAATTCAAAAGAATGAACAAAATTCGTTAATACTTCTTCTAAGATTGCCATCTCAATATCGGTAAAACTTTCTTTCGTCATTTCCTCTGCGTTGTCTCGAATTTCCATACTGCCGCATAACAAATCAACCAATTGCAAACAAAGTTGCGGACTGATTTCTATGATCTGCGTTCCTTCTAATGGTGCAGAATGGAATAATCCCATTAACGTAAAGCGCGGAACCGAGTGCACAAACTCATCAAAACTGACTTGTTCGATTGAAGCTAACTGCACATCTACATTAGTTCTGACTTGAGTGGAAAGTATATTACCGATTATTTTAGTGAATTCTTCGAAAACCATATTTAATGTACTTATGTATTCTTTTGACAGACGAACAGGACGTCTAAAGTCATAGCTTTTGACCTTGTTTTTTTCCTGTTCTTGCTCGTCTAAACCTTTAGCATCAATTTCTCCACTTTCTACCGCTTGCAATAACGAATCAATCTCTTGCTGTGATAAAACTTGCTTCACTAGTTATCCCTCATTTTTATAAAAATAGTTTCTCCATGTTGATGACACTCACTATTTGGTCTTTTACTTGAATCACGCTAGACACTAGCTCATCAGTTTTATCATCCAACTGTTGAATAGCAGACGGTTCAATATCCAAAACCCATGCGACTTCATCTACCATGAATGCTATCTTTTCCTCATCATTTTTCACAATGATGATGTTATTGTAACATATTTCTTCGATTTCATCCTTGGGAGAAAGCAATTTATAAAAATTTATCAAAGTGATCACATTTCCGCGCAGATTAACAAGCCCTTGAACCCAAGCTGGAGATTGAGGGACTGGGGTCCAAGGCATTTTATTTGTTATCTCTTCAACGTTTTCAGATGAAAAGGCATAATAATTTTCGTTTAAAGTAAAAATAATCATCTGCATATTTTTGTCACCTTTACAGACTTGCTTTGTCTAAAGCTTTGATTACACGATCACTATCGAATGGTTTTACGATAAAATCGACTGCTCCAGAACGAATAGCGTCCATAACCATTCCTTGTTGTCCCATAGCACTACACATAACCACACGAGCAGCAGGGTCAAAAGCTTTGATTTCTTTTAACGCATCTACCCCATCCATTTCAGGCATGGTAATATCCATAGTTACTAGGTTTGGTTTTTCAGCTTTATATTTTTCAACGGCTTCAATCCCATTTTGTGCTTCTGCTACTACGTTATACCCATTCTTTTCTAAAATATCTTTCAATTTCATCCTCATAAAAGCTGCATCGTCTACGATCATTACATTTTTTGTCATTTGTTTTTCTCCTCTCAAACTGTTAGTGCTGTTAACATCTTTTCTATTATCCCTGGTTTTGGGACGAAATACAATGAAGATTCTAATCGATCGCCTAAATAATAAAATTCATTTTTAATGATCATGATAGAATCATCGTATTGGTTTTGTTCTAAATACACACTGCTCATAATGGCGCCGAACATATCTTCAATAATGATGGGCACAGACGTGATCAAGTTAGCATCCATTAGTTTCATTACTGCATTCAAAAATGAATTAACGAGTATGTTTACCAACTCTTGCAAGGCTGAATTAGCCAAGTCTTCCGAGTAAGGTGTATTTTCCGGCAACATCATAGCTACGATCGTCTCTGAGACTTGTTGATCGACTGTGAAAAGAAAGACACCTTCTGCATCTCCCATCATCTTAATGATGACGGATTTTATCACAGCTTCTTCCGGCATGATCTGCTCATAAACATCTGCATATTCCATCATTTCAATAACTGGAACCGTCATGTGGACCGGTTTTTCAATCAATTGAGATAAACTCGTTGCTGCATGTCCGCCACCAATATTGATCACTTCTTTTAGTACATCTAATTCCACTGCTGAGTAGTTAGACTTCACTGTACTCACCGATTCTTTCATTGCAAATAGCCGTTACATCCAAGATCAAAATGATGCTTCCATCTCCTAGAATGGTTGCGCCTAAGTATTTCTTCAGCATACTCAATTCTTGGCCTAGTTTTTTGATCACAATTTCTTGTTGTCTGACTAAATCGTCTACGACCAAGGCATTGTAGCTGTCTCCTTGTTTTACCAATACCAAGTGCAGATTGGTTTCTTCTATCGGTTCAATACCAAGTGATTGGTTCAAACGAACGACCGGAACAGCTAACCCTTCGTATTTATAGACTTCACGGTTGTGAATACGGATAATGTCTTCTTCGGTTACTTTAACAATCGTTTTGATGATCCCTAATGGAATTGCAAAAGAATCTTGTCCCACTTTTACAAGCAAGGATTGAATAATCGATAACGTTAAAGGCAAATTGATTTTGAAAACTGTTCCTTGGTTGACTACACTTTCCAATTCAACTGTTCCGCCTAGTTCAGTGATTTTTTGTTTAACAGCATCCATTCCTACACCACGGCCAGAAATACTGGTCACTTCTTTAGCTGTTGAAAATCCTGGATGGAAAATCAATTGTTGGATCTCTTTGTCGCTCATTCCTTCAGTTGAGATCCCTTTTCGTTCAGCACTTTCTTTAATAATGGTAGGATTAACACCTTTTCCATCATCGCTCAACGTCAATACTACTCGATTGCCTTCTTGATAAGCAGTAATTTTAATGGTTCCTTTTGGATCTTTGCCTAATTTTACACGATCAGCGGGCATTTCTACTCCATGATCAGCTGAATTACGCAACAAATGCACTAAGGGTTCACTTAGTTCAGAAACAACGGTACGATCTAATTCCGTATCTTCACCTTCGATAACCAACTCAAACTCTTTACCTAAATCGTTTGCTAAGTCTCGGATCATGCGAGGAAAACGAGTCATTACCGTACTGACCGGCTGCATTCTGATTTTCAAAACCAAATCTTGTAATTCAGAACTGATCCTTGCTACGTGGTCCAACGGTTCTTTCATTTCAGATACTTGCATTTGGTCGCTTAAGTCTTCTAATCGCGTACGGTAGATTACCAATTCTGACACTAAATTCATAAAGGAATCTAATTTTCCGATATCTACTCTGATGGATTGATTCATTGCATGACTTTGGCCTTTTGCTTTAGTTGTTTTTTCAACTTGAGCAGGTTTAGCAGCACCTTCAACGGTTGTAATTGCTGTTTGTTCCACTTGATTTTCTTGCGGCTCAGACGGAGTCGTTTCAGGTTCTTTCACGATTAAATCTTCTGCTTGTTGAACCGTTTGAATCAATACTTCTTCAATTTCACTATTGTCTAACGCCAAGTTGAAAACTGTTTCTTCATCCAATTTGCTGACATAGATCAGTTTAAACACACTGCCGAAATCGTCATTTTCAAGAACTTCTGTGCCTGGTTCAGAATATAACACATCTCCATGTTGTTCCAACTTACTCATCACAAGATACACGCGGGCATTTTTCATTGAACTATCTTCATCAATTCGGATAGCCAATACATAAGCATTGTAACCATCTTCTTTTGCTGCTTCAATGATCATTAAGTCTGAGTCTTCTACATTTTCTAAGGCTAGATTAAGGGATGAACTTGTTTCTTGTTCCATTATCACTGTTCCTTGTGCTGTAGAACTATCACCGGAAGCTACATTATCCAACCGTTGAATCAAGTTTTTGATATCGCGTTCTGCTTCATTTCCTTCTCTTAAATCTTCCACTAAGTCAGACAAGGTATCTAAACAATCAAATATTAGAGCGATTGAAGTTGCATCGGCCGGAATGATCTTTTGCTTCAATAAATCAAATACGTTTTCCATTTTGTGGGTCAATTTAGCCATTGTATCGTAGCCCATTGTTGCAGCCATTCCTTTAATCGTATGAGCTGACCGAAACATAACGTCTACAATACTGGAATCTTCAGGATGGTTTTCTAATTCAAGTACTTGTTCATTCAAACTTTGTAAATGTTCGTCTGTTTCTTCAAAAAATAAATCGAGGTATTTACTATTTTCGTCCATAGTGTCCCTCCCTTTCATTGTTTCTCGTAGTTTCTTTTGTGTTATATTTTTTCATAAATGAAAGAAGCTCGTTTAATAAGTCCGTACTTCTCTGGACTATAAATGGTTTCTGTCGCTCCAGTGAAAAACAAGCCGCCAGGAACCAATGCATCACTGAATTTTTGGTACAATTCTTCTTTTACTTCATTTTTAAAATAAATGGTCACATTGCGGCATACGATCACGTTGTATCCTGTTCCAAAGCGGTCCCCAATTAAATCATGTTTTTTAAAAGCTACTTTATTCTTGATTTGTTCAGATAAATAAAATGCATTATCTTCTTGAGTAAAGTAGTTCTGGCGATTCTTTTCATCAACATTTTTGATTTCTACACTTGAGTAGATTCCTTTTTTAGCTTTCGCTAAAATTGTTTCATCAATATCTGTAGCCGTTATTTTTTCCGCATGCTTGATGTTATGATTGGTCATGATCATAGCCAACGAATAAGCTTCTGCTCCGGTAGAACAAGCAGCACTCCAGATTTTTAAAGCACCAAACTTTGGCTCTAAATACGATACCATCAATTCTTCGAATTCATCAAACACTTCTTTATTACGGAAAAAATCCGTTACATTAATGGTAATGTAATTCAAAAAGTTCTTTTTCACTATAGGATCTGATTGTATTTTAACCGCATATTCTTCCAACGTTGCTGCACCGGTATTCTTCATGATCGTGCCAATCCGTCTTTGAAGCTGTTTTTCTTTGTATCCTTCTAGATTAATATTTAAATGTTCTTTTGTCCACGCGTAAAAAAAATCGAAATTCAACATTTAGCTTCGCATCCTTATCATCCAATTGATCAATTCTGATATTTCATCTAAACTGGCGATCTCGTCAATAACACCTTTTTGTACCGCATTACCTGGCATCCCATAAACAATTGATGTCTCTCTGTTTTGAGCCACTGTAAAACCGCCTGCTTTTTTAATTTTAGCTAACCCGCGAGCTCCGTCATGACCCATTCCGGTTAAAATAAAGCTGACTAAATCACTGCCATAAACTTCAGCAGCAGCTTCAAATAAGTAATCGACAGCTGGTCTCACACCATGTAGCTTATCTACTTCATTTAGTTTGATGCAGTTATCTTCAATAATCATATGGTATCCACCTGGAGCAACATAAACGACACCGCCTTTGATTGGCATACCATCTTCGGCTTCTACTACATTTGCTGCAGATTCTTTGTCCAACCGTTTAGAAAATGACGTTGTAAATCCTTTTGGCATGTGTTGAACAATAAAAATAGGAAAGCTTAAGTTTTCCGGCAATGATCGAATAATCGAAAACAATGCTTTAGGTCCGCCGGTTGAAGCACCTATCGTAATGGCTTTTACTTTCTTTGGTAATCTTTTTTCTAATTCATTTGCCTGCAACAGTGATGTTTCTAGTGGTCGTTCACTTTTTTTCTGTTCAAATAAAGGTTTGATTTTATCTGCTACTTCGTTTTTGAATCCATCTGTTTGATTTCTGATATCATGTGGCTTTTCAATAAAATCCATTGCTCCCAAGTCCAAAGCAGCGATTGTATTGTCTTCTCCGCTAAACGAACTCATCATGATAACCGGTATAGAGTAATCTTTCTTTATGATCTCAAGTGTTTCTAGCCCATTTAATCCCGGCATTTCAATATCCAATGTGATCACATCAGGTTGAAGCTGCGGAATTGCCTTTAGCGCATCTCGACCATTTCTAGCCGTCCCGATAACTTCCAATCCCTCAATACTCGCTATCGTTTCACTGATAACTTTTCTCATGAAAGGAGAATCATCCACAACCAGTACTTTTATATTCACTCTTTATTACTCCCCTATCCCTGTTTACAGTACAATTATTTCTCTATTCACCATTCGAATATTCACTGTAAAGGTGGCTAAGTCTACGCTCATTGTTCTGCCCATGTTTCCTCCAGTATGATTGGCTAATAAAGGAATCCCTAGTTGTTTCAAAACTTCTTCAACCGCAAGTACATTTCGATCTCCGATACTTCCATGCGGAAGATCTTTAGAAAATTGAAACATACTTGCGCCACCTGCTATTTTAGCCACAAGCGGATTATTGTTGGTTCGTTTATTTATTTCTGATACCATGTGAGGAATAGCTAAATCAGCAAATTTTTCAACTTTGCTGGCATCTTTGAACGCACTGCTCTCAGGCAGCATGATGTGGCTCAATCCGCCGATTTTTGTTTTAGGATCATAGAGCGCAATGCCTACACAAGAGCCCAACCCTACTGTTATTAACGTTTGAGGTTGTTGTGCAACTTTATAATCTGAGATCCCAACCCTTAATTCATCTGCCATACATCTTTCACCATTCCTCTAACCATTCTTATCGATTCATCAATGACAGCAATTCATGTTCGCCATATTCTGAAAAAATACTATTCACATCTAATTGTAAAATGATGCCCTCTTCTGTTCTGATAAAAGCCATCACATAACTAGCTGCTTCTTGATTTCTTTTCTCTGATACTTCATGATCACTATTGTCAAAAGAACGAATAGTGGTTACTTTATCTACTGCTAAACCAATCTTTTTCTCTTGCCAACTTACAACGATCACTTTAGTTTCATCGATCACTTCTGTTTTACGTTGGAAGAACCGTTCACTTAAATCAATGATCGGTAAAATACCGTCCCCGTAATCTATCGCTCCTAATACATAGTCAGATGTATCTGGGATCTTTGTTAATTCTTCGACATGAATGATTTTTTCAGTTACTTCGATTGGAACGGCAAAACTTTGACCACCACTATTAAACACAACAAACTTTTCCATTATTCTACTCCTCCGTTTTATTTATAGGATAATGAACGTGTACCAACTTTGTGAGCATACGCCACATTCCATTCCCATTGTTTTATTTTCTAATCCAACTTAAATTGATTCGTTTCTTCTTTTAATTCATTCGCAATAGATTCTAATTTGGCGATACTTGAAGAAAATTCTTCCATTGTAGCTAAAATTTCTTCCGCATTTGCAGACACTTCCTCAGTTCCAGCTGAGTTCTCTTCTGCTGAAGCAGCAATATTTTCAATCGCTACCACTGTTTCATCTTTTTTAGCTGAGATAACAAAGCCTAAGCTAGCTACATTCATAATACTTTCAACCAATTTATCCATTTGATCCGTTACTTTATTTGATGAATCGATTGCTTCATTAATCGTTTTCGTTTGGACTTCACTTTCTGCATGGGATTGTTCTACTTTGTTGACCATTTCATTTGATTTTTCTTGGATTGTTTTGATAATTGCTGCAATATCTTTTGTTGATTCGTCACTCTTCTCAGCTAATTTTCTGATTTCATTAGCAACAACTGCAAATCCTCGACCACTTTCTCCTGCACGAGCAGCTTCAATAGAAGCATTCAATGCTAACAGATTAGTCTGGTCAGATATTCCATCAATAACTTTAACAATTTTTTCAATATTTTGAATATCTTCATTTACATCGTGAATACTATCGCCTAATTTATTCATTGTCTCAATCGTGGTTTCCCAATTCTCATGAACGACAGCCATCATTTGAGAGTTTTTACCATTTGCAATCGTCGTATCATCGGTATGTTGACCCATTTTTTGGATGTTTTGATCAATTTCACCTAATGTTTTAGATAATTCTTCCATTTTCCCTACTGTATCCTCAGTATCTTGTGTTTGGATACTTGTTGCTTGAGCAATACCCGTGATTGTTTCAGATACTTCTTCTGTTGCGGAAGTGGTTTGTTTAGAAATATCGTTCAATGTTTGAGTCATATCCGTTAAATGATTGCTTTTTTGTTGAATGCCTCCTACCATTTCTCTGAATTGATGCATCATTTTATTAAAAGCAAATCCAATTCTTCCGATTTCATCACTATTTTCATTAATTGTTTTTCGTTTTCTAAACGCTTTAAAGTAAGGTTTATTTGGTAGAATATTAAAATCTTCGCTGGTAATTTCTGCAGTCAAATCTCCAGCTTCAACTTTACTGAAAGCTTTAGTCAATGCTTTGGCAATCGTCATAACATATTTTGAAGCCATCAATGCACTTAGTATGGCGATAATGATGCCGATAACTAAACCAATAAGAGCTGATCGTTTTGTAGCATTTACTTCATTAGCCATTTCGTCCTCGCCAACTACTCCATACACAGTCATTCCTAATCGGCTGGCTTTAGCATAGTAGCTGTCAATTTCTTGATTATTATTTTCATCATAAATATAACCTGTTTGGTCTGTTGCCTCTTTGACTAAGGTACTGTCACTAATATTCGTTCCAATTTTCTTAGGATCATTATCCATCAAATAATCCCCTGATTCAGAAAGAACAAAAAAGTGTCCAGTATTGCCGTTTTGTATAGAAGTTAAGTAGGTATTCATTCTCTCTAAGTTTAAATCAATTGCTAAAACACCATAAAAAGTGTCATCTACAATGATTGCTCTAGAAAGAGTCATTGCCATAGACCCTGTCTTTGCATCACGATAGGGCTCACTCCAAATCATTGCGCCATTACGTTTGACTGCTCTTTGGTACCAAGTTGTTGCACTTGCATCAAAGTCTGAGTCTAAATCTTCAACTGTTCCCATGACTTCTTGATTTTCAGGTGCATAATAAGCATTTCCTATGTACATACTATTGTTCAAAACAAATTGTAATTCTTCTTGAACGAAGGCCTGAGCATCTTCATCCTCAGCAACTTCTTGAAATTCTGGCTTTTCGGCTAAAGAATTAATGGTATTTTCTAATTCTTGACCAATCCAGTCTAGTTGCGTTGTGAATTGTGTGGCTAGATTCTTTTCACTTTGTTCAATACGCTGAGATAGCAAATTTTGTGTACTGTAATAATTCATGACCAACACAATAATGATCGGTAGTGTGATCATTACAATCAAAGTAGGGATGATCATCAATCTAATACTTTTTTTCCTTTGACTCTTCTTTTCACGTAGCTTCTTCACCAACAAGCTCCTCCTTATGTAAAACTTCTCTAAAAACAATATTTTTTTACTAACTGTATTTTATTAAAGTTCTCATTGCTCTTTTTATTTAAACGTTTATTAAATAGCATATCGGTATTTTCCTTTCTTTCTTAAGGGTTTAAGTTTCTTTTTTTATTTGTTCTTAATGTTGTCACACCTTATCCATCGAAATAAAAAGTGATTGATTATTTTTAACATTGCGTACAAACACTAAAAATCAAAAAATAAGCACCCTTTTATACTGAAAAGTAAAAGGATGCTTAGTTTTGTTTTATTCAATTTATTGAGACTTGTTACTTTTATCGCTTAAGGCAATTTATTTCCAGCTGCTCGATAAATGTCATACCATTCTTCATGTGTGATGCGCACTTC
Organism: Carnobacterium inhibens subsp. inhibens DSM 13024; assembly: GCF_000746825.1. Lineage (NCBI taxonomy): Bacteria > Bacillati > Bacillota > Bacilli > Lactobacillales > Carnobacteriaceae > Carnobacterium > Carnobacterium inhibens. The sequence continues at coordinate 1,211,451 of NZ_JQIV01000006.1, forward strand.
AGAAGCTTTTGCATAATCTGTCAAACGCTCTGGAGTCATTGTTCCAACAATTGCTTGTATATGTGCTGGATGGCGTAAAATCCAAGCAATAGCCGTTGCTGAATTCGATAAGCCGTAACGTTCACCAATTTCTTTCAACTTTGAATTTATTTCAGGGAAGTTTTCGTTATCCACAAAGATATCTCCACCGCTTTTGATCGGTGACCACGCTTGCAATGTCATATCTTCTAAACGACTATAATCCAATATTCCACCATCTCGATTTATCCCATTATCAAACTCAGTATTCACGTTTATTCCAGCATCCACCATACCAGTATGCATCGCACTAAACTGCATTTGGTTCGCGACTAAAGGTTGCTTTACATATTTTTTCAATAATTCAATCTGGTAAGGATTGTGGTTGCTGACACCAAAATTGCGGACTTTTCCGCTTTTTTCTAATTCTTCAAAAACTTCAGCTACGATCTCTGGTTCAACCAATGCATCTGGACGGTGCAATAACAACGCGTCTAAGTAATCTGTATTTAAGCGTTTCAAGATATCGTCTACACTCGTTACTAAATGCTCTTTTGAAAAATCATAACTCCCTTTTCGAATGCCTACTTTAGATTGGATCAACATTCTTTCTCGTAGAGAAGGATCCATTTCGATTACTTTTCCTAACGTTTCTTCGGCTTTTCCACCACCATAGATATCGGCTAAATCAAAAAAATCAACTTCTAAGTTTAAAGCATTTCTCACTACTTTATCAGCTTCTTCTGGTGATAATTTCCCCATTGACATACAGCCTAATGCAATATTTGGTACCATTAATTCACTTTTCCCTAAAAACATTCTTTTCATATTCATTAACCTTCTTTCTTTTATCTAAGAAATCGTTTTCAGTATACCACTTTTGACTATTTTTTACTAAAGATAGAATGTTCATTACCTTCGTTCAATTTGCATATTAGACTGCTTTTTTTTGCTCAGTGTATGTTAGTTGACGTAAGAATAAAGCTTCTTTTATAAGTAACTACTGAATTTTTTAAATCCTTTCAAATTTTAAGTACATTAAAAATGATTTTTGCTCTTTCTTCTTATATTAATAGAGAGATAACAAAATGAAGGAGCACACAAAAATAATGATACTAAAAGAACGCACAAAATCAGTCACTTACCGCGTATTAGAGTCTTTGAATTATCGAATGAGATTAACAGCTGAAGAAAAAACAAATTATGAAAATCAAGTGAAGGGTTTTGCTGGTGAAATACAATTTGATTCCTACATGGCTCAAGCTAAAATTTCTGGACTCGTATTGAATGATCTCATACTAAGCCACCGAGATACTAGTTTCCAAATCGACTCTCTTCTTATTACAAATGATTCTGTCTACTTATATGAAGTAAAAAATTATGCCGGTTCGTACTTTTATAAAGAGGAGTCTTTATTTACAGAATCAGGTTATCAAATTCTTAATCCACTCAGACAAATCGACAGAAGTGTGACTTATCTACAAAATGTGATGCTTCGCATAGGATATACATTGCCCATACACCCCGTTATTATTTTCATTAATCCAGACTTTATTCTCTACTCTTTCTTACCAAACAAGTTATTCTTATTTTCAAATCAATTACCTAAGCACTTTAATGCTTTATCGAATCAAAAAAAATTAATAAAGAATGAACATTTGGAACTTGCGAATAAACTTAAAAAGTTACACAATGAAAATTATCGCCCTGATAATTTACCTACTTATCATTTTGATCAATTAAAGAAAGGAATCATATGTCCAATTTGTTTTTCAACTAGTCATATAGACACAAGACAAAATTACGTTTGTTCTATATGTGGACACAAAGAAATCATTACAAGTGTGATTGAACGTAGCATAATAGAATTCAAAGACCTATTTCCTGATAAACCTATTATGACAAATTTGATTTACCAATGGTGTGGAGAAGTTTATTCCAAAGAACGCATTCGAATGATATTAAAAAAGAATTACCAGAATCATTTATCCGGGCAAAAGACTTATTATAGTGATAAACAGCTATCATAAGTCAATTTATCCGTTACTTACATAACTCCTCTATTCCTCATACTCACTTTTAGAGAAGAATGCTTAGTCACGGAAAAGTGAGGTCGTTTTTTAGGTCTACTTTCACGTCAAGTACCTATTGACGTAAGAGTGAGTGCATTTTGTTAGTTCACTTTTACGTCAAGTGCCTGATGACGTAAGAGTGAGTGCATTTTGTTAGTTCACTTTTACGTCAAGTGCCTGATGACGTAAGAGTGAGTGCATTTTGTTGGTTCACTTTTACGTCAAGTACCTAATGACGTAAGAGTGAGTGCATTTTGTTGGTTCACTTTTACGTCAAGTACCTAATGACGTAAAAGTGAGGCTTCTTATAAGCAACAAGGCGACAAAAAAACGTTCAGCACCCACCTATAAGATAGAATGCTGAACGTCTTGTATTTTAGCTAAACTGTTTCGCTTTCCATCACCGGAGTTTCTTTAAGAATAATATTTAAAACTAAGGTAACGATCGTTCCAGCTGAAATCCCAGATGAGAATAATCCACCAAGAATTCCTGGTAGCCCAGCGACAATTTCAGGTCTGAATGATACACCAAGGCCCACACCCAAACCAGCAGCGACAATAACCAAATTGCGGTTGTCAAAATTGACACGTGATAATGATTTAACACCAGAAGCAGCTACATTTCCAAACATCAATACTCCAGCTCCACCAAGTACAGCCATAGGCATAATTGAAACTAACGTCGCAAATTTAGGTAAAAAGCTCATCGCCATTAAAAGGACACCAGCTGTTATCGCTACTGAACGAGAAGCATTGCGAGTTAAGGGAATTAAACCAGCATTTTGACTAAATGTAGCTACTGGACCTGATCCCATTGCAGGTCCGATAAATGAACCGACTCCATCTGCACGAACACCATTTGCAATGTCTTCATCCGTTAATTCTGTTTCTGTTACGGCTCCAATTGTTTGCATAACACCCACTGTTTCAATAACGGTTACTAGATAGCCTGAGATAAACGGAATAGCAAATTTCAAATCAAAATTGACACCATATTTGAACAATTGAGGCATAGCAAACCAGTTAGCTTGAGCAACTTGATTAAAATCAACCATTCCAAGCGGAATACACATGACATAACCAGCAACGATCCCAATCAGAACAGCTGCAGGTCCAATTTTGACACTGCCATAATGATTTAATAAAACAATCAATAAGAAGACAATTGTTGCAATTGCTAGATTAAGAGGCGAACCGTAGTTGGCTGCACCAACTCCACCAGCCACCCAATCAAAGGCTACAGGCATCAACGTTAATCCCATCAGTGAAATAACGGTACCTGTAACAACAGGAGGGAAAAATTTCATTAGCGGTTTAATAAAATAACTCAAGATGATTTCTAAAACGGCTCCCATCATCGTTCCACCAAAATAACCAGCAATACCGCCACCCATTGTGTTGATAACCGCATTTGCTGGACCAACAAATCCAAAATCGGTTCCCATAATCGTTGGAAGACCGGCTCCTACACGAAACCATTTTGGCCCAATTCCTTTAGATTGAATAATTGAAACAACACCCGAGCCTAACAACGCTGCACTAATCATATATGAGGTGTCCGCGACTCCAAACCCTGCCATACCTGAAATCACTAAAGGTACAGCTACGATTCCTCCAAAGGCTGTCAATATATTTTGAAATCCTAAAAGGGTCATCAATACAAATCCTGGCTTATCGTCTACTTGATAAATAAGAGTGGATTCAGGTTTCGGTGTGACCTTCGCTTGTTTTCTTTCTCTTTTCGGCAATACGATTGTTCCTGCTGGACGTTTCATTCTTTCTTCCAAAATAACCCTCCTATTAAATACGAACATTAATTTTAATAATACACTTATATTTCGTTAATAATTAACACTTTTATAGTATAACTTCAAACAAGAGTTAAGTAAAGACCTAAAAACGAATTATTTTACATTTACCTGGTTTATAATGTTCGTGTTTTTATCCAAAAAAAGAACCTCTCACATGAAGTGAAAAGTTCTTTTCAAGCTTACTATTTATTGTTCTTACTAAACGATCGGGAACCAACCCGGTCTACTTTCAATATACTCCCACATAGCGTCAGGCAAAGTAAGATCTTCCCGATATTCTGGTTTTATTTTTTTACGAATAGCCGTTTCATTTCCTAGTTTTACTTTTTGGACCCAGTCTGGTTCAATCACTAATTCACGACCGATAGCCACAAGCGGTAATCCTAATTCCATTGCTGCTACAGCATCGTCTGGTGTGATGATCGATCCAACTCCTATAATCGGGAAATCCTTTCCGACTGATTCTTGGATACGTTGAACAACAGGTTTGGTTACTTTTGGATCACGAACTGAAGCTTGCGTCCATTCATTGGTTGAAACATGAATGTAATCCAGTCCTTGTTCTTTTAATTTAGCAATCAATTGTAAAGTATCTTCAATAGTAATGCCGGGTTCCTTTATTTCTTCTGGAGAAATGCGGTACCCAAAAATAAACGGTTTATCTGCATAGGTTTGGATTGCTTCTTTTGCAGCTTGAACGACCGCTAAAGGAAAGTTCATGCGTTTTTCAAGTGATCCACCCCACTGATCTTCACGGCGATTGGAATGCGGAGAGAAGAATTGTTGGATCATATAATTGTTTGCTCCATGCAATTCAATTCCATCAAATCCTGCTTGGATCGCGCGTCTTGTCGCTTGTCCAAAAGCATCAATCAATTCATGCACTTCTTTATCCGATAGTTCTCTGGGTACTTCTGCACCTTCAACATCAAGTGGCACAGCACTTGCACTGACTGGCTGTTCCCCTCTTAATGTCCTTTTTGATCCAAGTCGACCCACGTGAAAAATTTGTAAAATAGCTTTGGGTCCTTCATTTTGAATCGTTTTTGCTAGTTTTGATAAACTGTCGATTCGGTTGTCGGATGCGGCACTTAGTGAACCAGCGAAACGTCCGTTTTCCATTACTTGAGCACATGAAGTCACGACAGCTCCAAGCCCAGCAACACGTCTTTTATAGTACTCTTTTTCTTCAGTTGTAACCATTCCATTTTCGAAAGAGGAATTAGTCGTCATCGGTGCCATAACCAACCGATTATCCACTTTGACTCCTGATGCAAATGTAAAAGGCTGAAACAAGGGATTGTATTTTGAATTCATTCGTTTTCTCCTACTTCTTATTTATTTATTTTTAGTATACGTCTAACTATTCTTCTAATAATATAAGATTTTTCTTCTTTTTTCAATTTATCTTACTTATTAGAAGTAAATCATTCTCTCTAAACTTTTAGCCTTGATTTTGGTATACTGAATAAAAGACGTTATCTCATTGGAGGAATCACGATGAAACAAGAAAAATCATGTGGAGCTGTAATTGTTACAAAAGAAACAGAAGAGCCTAAATTTTTATTGATCAAACACCATAATGGAGGACACTGGGCTTTTCCTAAAGGCCATGTAGAAGGCAATGAAATAGAAGAAGAAACAGCTTTAAGAGAAATTATGGAAGAAACACACCTAACAGTTGAACTGGACACTCAATTCAGACATGTCGTCCGTTATTCTCCTTATGAAGGCACCGTAAAAGATGTGATTTATTTTATGGCCTATACTTCTGAACAAGAAATCCATAAACAAGATGAAGAAGTTCTAGATAGCTCTTGGTCAAACTTTGAAGAAGCATTGGCTTTAGTTACTTATGAAAATGATCGAACGATTCTTCAAGCAGCCAAGGATTACTTAACTAAAAAGAACTCGTAGATGATACATTAAAAAGAAGGTATTGAGATCTGTGTCTCAACACCTTCTTTTTTTTAGTTTTTTTATTTGATCTCAATTTGTTTAGGTGTTGTGCCTTCAGAATCTTTCTTAGGCAATGTTACGGTTAAAACACCATTATCAAATGCTGCTGAGATTTCTTCTTCGTTGACGTTTTTCAATAAAAATTGGCGACTGTAAGATTTAGTTGAACGCTCTCTACGGATATAGTTGCCTTCTTCATCCTTTTCATCTTTACCTTCTTCTTGAGTTGCCCCAATTGACAATACATTGTCTTCATATTTCAACTGAATACTGTCTTTAGGCATACCTGGCAAATCAGCTTCTACAATATAAGCATTCTCTTCTTCTCGAATGTCTACATTAAAATTAGCCGTGTGTGCTAATAAATGGTCAAAAGGATCCTCGAAAAAGTTTTTGCCAAAATTCATGAAATCACGTCCTACTGGAAATAAATTACTCATAAATTTAACCCTCTTTCTAAAATTTTTTTAACCTCTTGAGCAAGTATTTCCTTTGCTCATGTATAATATAATAAAATTTAGCACTCTTGTCAACAGAGTGCTAAAAAAATTTTGAAGTTTTTTTTACTAGCTAGCCTACTAGTCATATTAGTATTCTCTTTCGCTATTGTTTGCTATACTAATTAAATAAAGACTGTACTGGAGGTAGGTATGATGTTTAATCTATTAGGAAAAATTTTATTGATAGTAGGTATCATTATCATAGTATTTGGATACTTTGGTCCTGTAAGATCTGGTGACCCCATTATTGGAACCTTATTTATTATAATCGGTTTAGCTATCGCAGCATTAGCCTTTTTCTTAGGCAGAACCCAAACACCAAGAAGATAGTTCATCCAAAATCAAAAGAATGGCATTATTTCCCTGAAACCAAAAGGAAATAATGCCATTCTTTTTATCTATTAGTATAAAACAATTTTAAATAAGCTATTTATATTGTTAGAACTAGCAAAATACGCCTTATTTCTCTTCTAAAACTCCCATGTAATCTCACTTCTATCATTTCTAATCAATAATCATTCTCTTATACATTTTACTTTATAATTATTTATGAACAAATGCCGGAAAAAAGCCCCCCGTTTTCACAGGATTCTGAACTACTTTTTTTAGAGAATCGTAGGCTCTATAACATTTGTTTAATTATCATATGATTTTTTTTAGTATGCAATCAATATGTACGTTATAGTACAGATGTTCATTTACTCTAGTATTGAGAACGCATCCGGAGTAAGCTTTACCCATGAAAGAAACAGCTGTGGGGAGTTGTTCTTTACATACAATAAGAAAGAGGTCGGAAATAATGAAAAAATTATTTAGCATCAGCACTATTGGCCGGATTAATGTTAGGAACAACAACTCAAGTTTTTGCAGCAACTGGAGCAGAAGGTACAACGACCACAGGAAAAACAAAGGTTGAGAGTACTATTACAGCTTCTTATTCTGTAACTATCCCAGCAGACTCAACGATTGATCTTACTGGAGATAACAAATCTATGACTGGTAAAGTTGAAATAGCTGGCTTAAATACAGCAGGAACAGTTGATGTAACAGCAACCGTTACAAATTTAACTCTAAATGGTGAAGCTACAAATGACCCGCAAAAACAACTATCTACTACGATTGCAGTCGACGGAGATAGTGATCCGTCAGACCAATTGAGCGTATTCAAACTTTCAAATGATGATTCCTTAAAAACTATTACAGTTGCAACAGATGCAGATAGTAAAGACAAATTCTCTGGATTATATACAGGTGCCGTTAACTTTACATTTGACTATGCAAATCCTGTTGACGCTGAAGTACCAGTAGCAGAATAATACTCGAATATTATTCTCAAAAAATCAATTACAGTGATTAGAGCCCCACGCTCTAATTTTAAATCAAAGGAGTTCCTATGAAAAAAGAGAACAGAACTAAAAATCCTATCGTTACATTTCTATTAAAAGGAATACTATTTATTGCTGTTGTGGCTGGAACCATAATAGCAATAAATTATTTTACAAATGATGAAGCAAAAGATAGCGTTGGTGACCTTTTAGGACTTGATCCTAATGCAACTAACGAACAAGCACAAGAAGAAAGTGTTGAAAGTGCAGCTGGGATTTCTATTCCAGGATTTGAAAAATTAGTTTTTCAAGCAGACAGTTTAACTCAAGATGTTGCTTTTGAAAATCCTGAACAAAATGACGTTTATTTTATCATTTATTTGACCATAAACGATGAAATTGTTTATGAATCTAAATTAATTGAGCCAGGAAAAGGCATTTATTCTATCGAATTACCTACTAGTTATGCGGCAGGAGAATATGCCGGCAAACTAACTTATGAAACAAGAAGTATGAGCGATTCGAATGAGCAAAAAAATGGAGCTGAAATTAACGTTCCTATTATTTTTGAATAAGTAAGATAGATTAATCTTAATGATTGATCTATCTTTTTTTGTGCAGTCAATTCTATTAGGCTTATCTATTTAATCGGTTCAATTTGAGATAACTTAATCGCTTATTTGATCATAAAGCAGTTCAAATTACTTTACCTGTCGTAGTAAAAGAAGTATACTGTAATTACTACGATAGATGAAGTAAAAAAATGAGGTGATTAAGTGATATCAAGTGATGTCATGCGCGGGTTCAATAGTTTGATCCTATTATCTATTTTGATGAAAGAAGATTCTTATGGTTACAAAATTTCAAATACTATTAAAGAAATAACTAATGATAAATACGTCATGAAAGAAACCACTCTCTACTCTGCGTTTAACCGTTTAGAAAAAAGCGACCTTATTCAATCTTATTCAAGTACTGAAACCAATGGAAAACCTCGGACCTATTATAGAATTACTGATTTAGGCAGACAGACCTACCATGATAAAGTAACCGAATGGCTGGATACAAAAAAAGTGATGGATCAATTTATAAAGGAGGAATAATAACTATGGATACTATTAAAAACTATGTCGATTCAGTTTTCATTAATCTCCCGCGTACTTCTGAAATGCTGCAACTGAAAGAAGATATGCTCACCAATATGGAAGATAAATACTTTCAATTAAAGTCAGAAGGAAAAAGTGAAAATGAAGCTATTGGGACTGTCTTATCCGAGTTTGGGAATATTGATGAAATCATTGAGGAGTATAATTTAGACATTGATTCTGAAGAAGACAATGAGCAGAACGTTCCAATGTCAGAAGCTGAAGTGGAAGATTTTATGCAACATCGGACAAAATTTGGAATGGCGATTGCTACAGGTGTTGCACTTTGCATTCTCGCTCCTGCTATGATGCTTTTATTTCGAGAAGTTGCTCTATTGTTTTCTTTTACATCCCCTGTAGCTATGGAAAGAGTTGATTTGTTGTCCATCATTCCTCTTTTCTTCTTTATCGCAATCGCCGTTGGATTGTTCATTATTTTTGGTTTAAAAGAAGAACAATACAATCTTGATGGAAAAGTGGTCCTTCTTGATGCTCCTACACATATCAAATTAGATCATGAATTCAAGGAATTCAAACCTAGTTTTGCAAAAGCCATTGCTTCTGGCGTTATTCTTTGTATTCTAGCTCCTATTTCTTTATTGCTGGCCATTGTTCTTTTAGGCGAAGATAATGCTTGGTCTGTGATTTTTCTGTTAGGGTTTGTTGCTGTTGGTGTTTTCCTATTTGTTTTTTATGGTGTTTTGTATTCAACTTATGAAAAACTTCTTTCACTTGGTGATTACAGACCTGAAAAAGTTATCGCAGGCAAGTTGACGGATAAAATTGCCGGAGTTGTCTTTCCTTTAGTAACTGCTGTTTATCTATTTTTCGGCTTTTTATACGATGCTTGGGGAACAGCTTGGATCATTTTCCCAATAACTGGGATCCTTTTCGCCGCTTTCTCTTCCCTTTATCAAAGCCAAATCAAAATGAAACGAAAAAAATAAATGTAGATCATCCAAAGCCTCTACTTGCCTATAAGTAGAAGCTTTTTTTACTTTTAACTTATCAAAGTTCATTACTATTCTTACAAAAATAAGTCATCTTTTAGAAAACTATTGTTATGAAGAATCGCTACTTGTATACTTAAGATTACTGGAAACGCATCTAAAAAAAGACTGGAGTTTTAACTTATGTATAACACTAAAAAAAATACTCAAAAATGGCCAACAATTTTAATTTTGATCTCATTTGTATTAACTATCGCTTCTATTTTTATTCAAAGTCAATTTTCTTTGTTCACCTTCCCTATCTTTCTTGGTGTTCTCATTGTTGCCATCTTATTAAATACTTTATCAATTGCTTTATCTTTAAAAGCAAGAAATCAAATGTATACAATTATCTTATTTATTCTTAATTTGCTAATTATTGCTTTTCTAGCGTTCACTCTCTATACTCTTTTAATGGCTTAAATCAATTAGGAACTCTTCTTCCAAAAATCTTCACATTTTCTTTTACTTAAGATCATAAAAAAGGACAAGGTTACCGTTAATTTTTCATATTTAGCGTCTATACTAAAGACATACCAAACCTAAAACTTTTTCTTTTCTACTTATTTATCCCCATGAATAAGTAACCCCCTTTTTTAAGCCTTTGCTTTCATTAGCAAAGGCTTTTTTTCATATAAGAGTAATTTTTTTACTCCACTCTTTCGTAAGAGACCATTTGACGGAAGAATGGCGACTTCTGAAAGCAAAAAAAAACTCATTCTTACTTTTGATGAAAGTATCAAAAGTAAAAATAAGTTTTCTGCTGTGAATGGTGTTTATTTAGTTGTTTCGCTGGTTAAAGCAATAATCGTATCCACTGTTTCATCTAAATAATGAATTGTATCTGATAATGGTTTATCTGTTGTAATATCTACGCCAGCAATTTTAGCAGCTTCAGCTGGACGATATTGGTCTCCAAGAGCCAAGAATTCTAACCACTCATCTACTGCTGGTTGCCCCAATTCTTTGATACGCAAAAACGCTTGAGTCGCAATCGTCAATCCTGCAGAATAAGTATAAGAGTATAACCCCATATAGTAATGGCTTTGGCGCATCCAAGTTAATTCTGCTCCTGGATTGATTTCAACTGCATCTCCCCAGAATTTATTCAAAACAGAACGTTTAATTTCACTTAATTGAGCAGCATCAAAGCTTTTGCCTTCATCAATCAATTGGTAAACTTCACGTTGATAAGCAGCTTCCAATAAATGAGTAATAAAGTTATGGAAATACGTATTTGAGATCATGTTTGATAAAGCATAACGTTTTTCACGTGGGTTGTCGCTTTTACGTTTTAACGATTCTGTCAATAATAATTCGTTAAATGTAGAAGGTGCTTCAATCAAGTAAAGTGATGGCTCTGCACCTAAAATAGCATTGTTTTCGTTAGACATAATGCCTTGACCAGCATGTCCCAATTCATGGATAAATGTATAAACATCTGACAACTGGTTGTTCCAAGACATCAAAATATAAGGATGTTTGCCATAAGGAGATGTACAGAATCCGCCGGTTGATTTCCCTTTATTTTGGACGAAATCCACCCAACGTTCTGGATAAGCTTTCATGATTCGATCAACATACTCTTGACCTAAAACACTTACTGCATCAGCAACCAGTTCTTTTGATTTTTCTATCGTAACTTCTGATGAATAATCAGCATCTAAATCGATTTTCAAATCAGCGTAGGTCATTTTGTTCAGTCCATTGACTTCTTTAACATGTGTAATGTATTTTTGCATCACAGGTGCTAAATCAGTCATAATGCTATCAATTTGACGATTGTATAATGAACGATCAACTTCTTGATCATATAAAAGATAATCAATAACCGAATCAAATCCGCGCATCGTAGCAATTGTTTTTTCTTTTTGAACTTGTGTATAATAAGCAGCTGCCACAACGTTTTGATAGTTGCTCAATACAGCTGAAAATTTATCAAATGCCGCACGACGAATGGCTGTGTCCGCATGATACATATAATGTTCTTCATAGAGTACAAAACTTAGTGGGTACTCTTTTCCATCTACACTAAAGGTTCCAAAGTCCATATCTGCTAATCGTGCTTGTTCGTATATCGCTTCTGGAGCATTAAGAACGGGCGACAGTTGAGCAAATGCTTTTTCAACTTTAGGATCTAATTGAATCTTTTTGTCTTCTTTGATGTGACGAATAAATGAAGCAAATTGAGGTTCTTCTGTTTCTACTTGATCTAAGACAACTGTGTCAGCTGCTTTTAATTCTGAATCAAAGAAAGATAATTGAGCACTCACTTCTGCTAATACATTTTCTATTGAACGAGACCGTTGCGTATTTTCAGGATTTGTTAAATCAGTAGCCGTCGGTAAAAATGCATAATGATTTATCCAATCTGCGTTTTGTGTAATTTCACTGTATTCTTTTAAAGCTGTTTGGATCGTTTGAGCATCTGTTAAATTTCCTTCATAAGCTGTGCAGAATTGTTTAACTGCTGATTGCATATCGGCTACTGCCGTTTCGAAAGCTTCTTTAGTAGGATATAAGCCAGTAAGATCCCATGTTAATGCTTCAGGGACATCTGCTCTATTTTTCAATTCTTCTTGTGTCATTTTATCGCGCTCCTTCATCCATTCCATTTAGGTGGTTAGTCAAAATCTCTTCTTCTCTAGTATAGCACTAACTGATTTGCAGGTTGAAAACTTCTTTATCTCAGGCAAAAAAAACTCCATAAGAGATAAGCCTTTTTTTAAGTACCATAAGATTAAACTAATTTATTCTTGTGGTACGTACTCTGCCTTTGTATACCATAAAGATTTAAAAAAATACCTTTATGGTGTGTAAACTGCTTTTGAGTACCATAAGATTAAAAATAATCTATCCTTATGGTACACAAACCGACTTTATATACTTATTTTTTTGAATTTAATCGAGCGATTTCGATCACGACTTGAGCGGCTTGCTGCATACCTTCGAGCGAAACGAATTCATATTTGCCATGCAAATTCTCAGCGCCTGTAAAAATGTTTGGTGTAGGCAATCCTTTATACGTAATAATACTGCCATCCGTTCCACCTCTAAATGGCTTCACATCAGGTTCGATACCGATTGAGCGGTAAGCCTCTAAAGCTAGCTCTACTATCGAAAAATCTTTTTCAATGATGTCGCGCATATTGTAGTATTGATCGTATAAATGTAATGCAATACGAGGGTGGTCAAACGATTGATTGAACTGATCAACTAATGCGGCAAACTGTTTCTTGCGTTTCTCAAAAGTAGCTTTATCGTGATCTCGAATGATATACGTTGCTTTTACTTCATCAATTGTTCCAATTTGGCTGGACAACATGTAAAAACCTTCATATCCTGCTGTTTTTTCTGGAACTTCTTCTTGCGGCAATGCCGTTGCAAATTGAGCTGCTACTAACAAGGCATTAACCATACTGTCTTTAGCTGATCCTGGGTGCACACTCGTTCCTTTAATCGTTAATTCAGCTTGAGCTGCATTAAATGTCTCGTATTCAAATTTCCCAACTACTCCACTATCTAGTGTATACGCAAAATCGGCTTGAAAATGGTCGACATCAAATAATAACGCTCCGCGCCCAATTTCTTCATCTGGGCCAAAAGCTACTCGTATTTTTCCGTGTGGAAGTTCTTGATGTTGAATCAATTCTTCCATTGCGGTAACAATCGAAGCCATCCCCGCCTTATCATCTGCTCCCAGCAATGTTGTGCCATCTGTCGTGACCAAGGTTTTTCCAATATAATTTACTAGTTGAGGAAATTCAGTCGTCGTCATTACAATTCCAAGATCTTCATTAAGCAAAATATCTTTCCCATCATAATTCTTGTGTATTTGAGGTTGAATATTTTCCGCATTAAAATCAGCTGTATCAATATGAGCGATAAATCCGATTACTGGAACATCAACCATTAAATTGCTCGGCAATGTTGCTGTTACAAATCCATTAGCCTCATTATATTCAACTTCTTTCATACCTATTTTTTTTAATTCTTCAGCTAACGTCAACGCAAATTCAACTTGAGTATAAGTAGTTGGTACGGTCTGACTGTTCATGTCAGACCGTGTATTGACTTTGGCATAGTTTACAAATCGTTCGAGTAAGTGTTCATTCATTTTTTTCATTCTCCTATTCTTCAACATAAGCATTACGGTAATCATAACGAGAACTGACGGAATGAACTTCAACGCCTTTCAGTTTTGGATTACGTAAATGTACTTCAGCAGTGTGGTACAAAGGGATAAAGCCCTTTTCTTTTAGCATGATAGCTTGAGCGTCAAGCATATCTTTCCATCGTGCTTCTATATCGTTTGCATTGATCGTTTCTGCATCATTTAATAATTGATCTACTTTTTCATTTTTGTAAGGTCCATTATTGAATGTTGTCTCGCTATTCATGATGTCTAGCAAGTTGATAGCATCTGGTAAAATTGCTCCCCAGCCCCCTAGAATTATATCAAAATCACCTGATTGACCTTTTTCGATTCGATTATTTTTGGGTACATTTGTCAGATTGATTGTTAGTCCGTCAAAATTATTTTGCAATTCACCTTGAACATATTGGCCTACTAACTTACTGGTTTCATCATCATCTGCCAGCAAGGCCAATTCAATCGTATCGACGCCTAATTCTTCTTTTGCTTCTTCATATAGTTGTTTCGCTTTTTCTGTGTCATACGTCAAGAAATCCCCTGCATCATCAGCAAAGTCGTTCCCAGTAACGGGATTCGTTACAAAGTCATGTGGAACCAATGCTTTAGCTGGAAGTGATCCGTTTCCTAAAATGGTATTAGCTAGTTCTTCACGATTTAGAACTAATGAAAAGGCCTCTCTCAATTTTTCATTAGAAATCATCGGTACATCTGTATAATTAAATTGCAGAAAATTTGTACGAGCTTCGGGCTCTACTACATAAGCCTCATGATCTACATATTGTTTTGCGATTTCTCCTGAAAGAATAGCATCATCTAATCCCCCTGATTCAAATAAGTTGAGTGCTGTTGAAACTTCCTTGATCACTTGAACATCAATGCTCTCTAATGCCACATTTTCTGCATCCCAATAGTCTGAATTTTTTTCATAGCTCCAAGCTTGGTTCGTTCCATCCCATCCGGTTAAAATAAATGGTCCGTTTGATAAAGTAGTATCACTACTTGTTCCATAATTTGAGCCCATTTCCTCTACAAACGTTTGATTTTGTGGAAAAAACGGCATAAAGGCCATTTCACCTAAGAAATAAGACACCGGTACATTCAATTCTACTTTTAATTCATAATCGTCAACAGCTTCTATACCGAGTTCTTCAGGTTTCATCTCACCATTGATGATTTCTTCTGCATTTACAACAGAAGTAAACATATACGAATAAGGAGCAGCCTTTTCAGGATTGACCGCTTGTCTCCAAGCATAAACAAAATCATGTGCTGTGACGGGGTCGCCATTTGACCATTTTGCATCTTCCCTAAGTTTGAAGGTATAAGTTAATCCATCTTCTGAAATATTCGTCTCTTCAGCTAATGCTGGAACCGGCTGATTGTCCTCATCTAGTCGATACAAACCTTCTAAGTATTGGTTCATAGCTGTATTTGTTCCAATATCAGATACCAGCAATGTATCTCCTGTGGATAACTCATTTAATACTCCTACAGAAATTGTTTGATCTGATGCATGATTCTTTCCTTCATTAGATCCTTCTGCGTTTGTTGATTTTGTATCACCATTAGATCCACCACATGCTGCAAGTACAGCAGCTGTTAGTGCCAGCCCTATAGATAATGCGCCTTTTTTATTTATTTCCATGACTCTACCCCCAAAAATTAAAGTATTATTATTCTAACACAAAACTATTCTAATTTTAATCTTTTACTCATTTCACATTCGTTTTTTTAATAATAACTAAATAAGGCCTGTCAATGGTGTATATTCTTCCAGATTCTATTTTCTTTAAAAATAGAATCCATCCCTATATAGCAATCGACTTGTTTGGGTGGTATACTGCTAATTGCGTTAAAATTCAGTTGAAAGAAATTCCTTTTATTTTTTCAACATTCAAAAAGGAGATTAGCCAATTGAAAGACAGCCTATCTACAGAACAACAACGTGTCCATGCCGTTGTTAAAAAAATCCAAGCAGAATTAGAAGAACTCAAAGAAACAGTTGCACAAGACAGTGCTGAACAAAAAAGACGGTTAAAAGAATCCGGTGAGATTAAAATCAATCAAGGTTCAAGTGAAAGTATGTGGGAATCAGCCGGGGAATTACGTGCAGTGGAACAAGATTTATTGATCCGCAGCAAAACATTAGCAAAAAATCAAAACCGTGTTATTGCTTTAGAAAAAATGGTAGATGATCCTTATTTTGGTCGTATTGATTATGAAGATGAATACGGTCAAGAAACAATTTACATTGGTATAAGCTCTGTATTTGATGAATATGATAATTTAGTCGTTGATTGGCGATCACCTATCGCTTCACTTTATTACGAAGGAAATGTAGGGGATACGATCCCTTTGACTATTAGAGAGCAACGGCTATCTCTTTCAATCGAGTTGAAACGACAATTTTTGATCCGTCAAGCTAAAATCATTCAAATGTTAGATACAGATAATGTTATGGGTGACCCTTATTTATTGGAAGTTTTAGAAGACCGCTCTTCTTACCAAATGGGAGCTGTCGTTTCAACGTTGCAAAAAGAGCAAAATCAAATTGTACGAGATACTTCTGCTAAAGTGACCTTAATCGAAGGCGTAGCAGGATCTGGAAAAACAGTTGTTTTGATGCAAAAAATTGCTTATCTGCTTTATACGTTCAGAGACCAATTAAAAGCTTCTGAAATTATTTTATTTTCACCAAATAAAATTTTCCAAACGTATATTTCTCAAGTATTACCTGAATTAGGTGAACTAAACGTGACGAGCCATACTTTCCCAGAATTTATGAAATCGCGAGTGCCAAAATTCAATCTCATTACGAACCAAGACGAAAAGTTGTCGGACATCACATTATTGAAAGGCAGTTTACAATTTTCAGCTGCTTTGAAACGCTATACCAATCGATTAAAAACGAATTATATACGTTTTTCTTCGCTCTCTTTTCAAGGTGAGATCATCATCTCTAAAGAAGAGATCAAAGAATTATTTTACAGTATCGAAAGCAAAGGGACTTTAGCCAGCAAATTAGGCTTGCTCCAAAGAATACTGACTCAAAAAGTAGAACAGTTAAAAGGGTCTCAACGAACGGCTAAATGGGTAGAAGATGTACTGCTTTCAATGTCAGACGCTGAATTACGTCAACATGAAAGTGATGCGAAAGATGAACAAAAAGCTGAAGAAACGTTGATCGATTCGATTTTAGAGACTGCTTATGCTCCAGTGATTAAGAGAATAAAAAGATTGGCTTTTATTCGTTACCAACATCAATATATTCATTTCTTAAAAGCTATTCCAAAATTGATTTCACTAGAAGACTTTTCGATCACTGAAGAGATCTGGACTGAACACATCCAACAAGTCCTGACAAATATGGCACACAAAAAATTAGCTTTGGAAGATATGGATGCCTTTTACAGCTTATTCCAATTAATGAATGGCCCAATCAGTACAACTAAATTCAAATACATTTGTCTTGATGAGGTACAAGATTTCTCTCCATTCCAATTGCAAATGCTAAAAGACTTCTATCCAACAGCCCATTTTGTGATGAGTGGCGATTTAAATCAAAATATTTTGATGAAAAGAGTCTCTTTTAATGATTTAGAGACCATTTTTAGTGAAAGTTCTTTCCAACGCTACCAGTTGTTGACCAGTTACCGTTCTACAAATGAAATTATTCGATTCTCAAATCATTTCTTAGGAGAAAAACCGGCTGTAGAAACGACTTTTCGTGAAGGAAAAAAACCAGAAGTGATTGTAGCCAATGAGTCCATTCCTTATATGGATTATGTACAGAAAAAAGTTGCTGGAAGTAAAAAAGCTAGTACTCGTGTAGCTTTTATTACTAAAAATTATGCAGAAGCGGAACGTTTTTATCAAGAACTGACCAATGCTGGTATTGAAAGCAACTTAGTCTTAAAAGATACAGATAATAGCCATTATCCCGTTATTGTCATTCCTGTACAGTTAGCTAAAGGTTTGGAATTTGATGTTGTTTTTGCTCTTTTCCACTATTCGACTCACTCTTCTTCTAACGATCTATCTACTGCTTATACCATTTGTAGTAGAGCAATGCATGAGCTGTATTTCTTGGCATCTAGCATTGAAGATCCTTTTGTACAAAGAGTCGAACCAACTGATTACCACTTAGTAGAATTAAATTAAACCTAAAAGGAAGATAAAAAGCAGCAGCTTTTTATCTTCCTTTTCATTTTTCTAATTAGTTTAAATCAACCGAGATAACTTCAGTATCTTTTGTACCTCGAAGCGTTACTGTATCAGGTTGAATTTTTAAAATAACAATATTAGGATCATCTTTTCCATCAAAAATAAGATTCATGTATGGGCTCCACAAATGCTCGATCAGCGATTGATCCTCCGTAATCGTAACTTGTCCCGCAATTTCAACGTATTTATTATTCAGCAGTCCTGTATCGTATCCTAATAAAATAAACGCATTAGGGTTTTCTTCTAAATCTTCTACTTTGTCTGTTCGTTTATCGGTTAACGTGTAAAGAATAAAACCTTCATTAAAAAAAGTCATGTAACGAGATACGGGTTTATTACCTGAGATAGTCGACAGAGTTCCTATATTATTCTTTTCAATAATTTTTAAAGCTTTTTCGCGTTCATCAGCCATAATTGCATCCCTCCATTTTTCATTTATTATGTCATAACCTGAGTTCTTATTCAAAGAATACGCTTTCTACAAGTAGGAATCCATATCTTTTTACACTATTTTTTACATATGTCATACTAAGGATAACTTTCATTTGAACTAAGTTTCTATATTGTTGCCTAAACTATTCTGAACTACAATGAGGAGGAATTAAGATGGATCTAGCGAACTACCGTATCACTCCAAACCAGACACCAATAAAATTATCTGATTACCCTACTACTGACAACAAACACTTTAACGAAGAAGAGCTGAAAGAAAAATTGATTCCTGAGAGCATAAAAAAATTACAAGAGTTGCATTTAAAACTTCATGCGGAAGAACAAAAAGGCATTATGGTCGTTCTGCAAGCGATCGATGCCGGTGGGAAAGATGAAGCCATCAGTTTTATTTTTTCGAACTTAACAGCTCAAGGTTTAAAAACGACTTCTGTAAAAAAGCCTTCTGAAACTGAGGTAAAACACGATTACCTTTGGAGGATTCACGAAGGAAAACCTGCCAGAGGAGAAATCAGTATTTTAAATCGATCTTATTATGAAGAAGTGATCGCCCCGCGTATTCATGATGTATTGGATCAGGATCCTCTTCCAGACCATTTGATTGATGACGATATTTGGGTAACTCGTTTTCGTCAATTAAATGATTTTGAACGTTACATGACAGAAAATGGATTTCCGGTCATTAAGTTTTTCTTTCATGTTTCGAAAGATGTCCAAAAAGAACGATTACTTGAACGAATGAAAGATCCCAAGAAAAATTGGGAGTTTTCTTTTAGTGACATTGAAGAACGAAAACATTGGGACACGTACCAAGAAGTTTTCGAAGATATGCTGACGCATACTTCGACAGAATATGCGCCTTGGTATATCCTTCCCGCTGATGACGATTGGTATGCACGCTACATTATTTCTGAAGCTATGATAGATGTGTTGGAAAACCTTGATCCACAATTTCCGGAAATTTCTGGCGAAGACCAAAAAGAACTTGATGAAAGTATCGAAATGCTTGAAAAAGAATAGCCAAATGGTCTTAGTACTTCAACTAACGTTTATTCTGGAATAGACGGATTTACTTGTAAAACCTACTTCTCCTGAAATGTCGGGTCTTTAATTGAACTCAGTAACCCGCACTAAAAAGTATAGTCTCTGGATTGCAGCCAAGTCCCATTGGCTGCTTTTTTGATTCGTATGCTACACTAACTTTCAAAAACAATGTGGCACAGTACAACTTAAAATTAGAATTGAGACACAAAGAAGAATGACAGATGACTTTTTCGGTCACCGAATGAAATTTTTAGTATGGCACAACAAACCTGAAGCGATGATCACCGATGCAGAAAAAGCCAGTATGGAATAAACTACTTTGTTAAAATTGTTTTTAAAAATTAGTACAAGCAGATTTTACTTAAAGATTCTTTGCTATTTTGTAAAAAAAAGCAATAATCCAAAAAGGACTTTACTGAATTTTGTATTCTCCAGTAAAGCCCTTATTTATATTCATTATTATTCAGACTCGGAAATAACGGTAAAACGTTCATTTTTATGTGTTGCTTGTTCAATTTCATCTACAATAGCAATCGCAAAGTCTGCATAACTGATGTAACTTTGATTTTTTGAATTTACTATAACTTGATCGGTTCCAACTTGATAGGAACCCGTACGTTTTCCTGTTGCATCAAAGTCTAAAGCGGGACTGACAAATGTCCATGTTATCTCATCAGTTTCTTCTAAATCTTCTAAGTTTTTAGCTTGATTAATAGCTGTCGGTTGAAAAAAAGTGGGCAGATCTGGTGTATCCATTACTCGAATAGTTCGATCTTCATTTACAAACAAGCTGCCTGCTCCACCTACAACGATCAATCTTGTATCAGAGGCTTCTTTTAGTGCTTCAATTAAAATTTTACCAAATTGAACATGCTTAACCGCTTGTTCTTGTTCCATACCCGTACCAAATGCATTAATTACTACGTCATAATTCTTTATATCCTTTGCAGTTAATGTAAACAAATCTTTTTCGACTACTCTTAAATCTTTATCTTTTACTTTTTCCGCATTTCTTACGATTGCCGTAACTTGGTGCCCTCTATCTTTTGCTTCTTTTGCAATTAAACTTCCTGCTCTTCCACTTGCTGCAATAACGGCAACTTTCACTGTCTTATCCCCCTTTAGTTTAGTTACTTCTCTTTCTAATAGATTAACATATGGCTCCATTCATTCAAAATTTCTTACTCTATTATGCTTTATTTACATATCTTTACACTAAATTTGTCTAATTGTCACAAAGTTGTGAACGATTTGTGACAAAAAGTGTTGCATTATTGTCACATTCATAGTAATATATTCCTTGTAGACGATTTCCAATCAAATCGATCAATTATTAATTAGTTTAATTATAAATAGGAGAGTGAAAAAAATGATTACATTGTATACAACACCTAGCTCAGCTTCATGTCGTAAAGCAAAATCATGGTTAGAGGAAAATAACCTACCTTTTATTGAAAAAAATATTTTCAACGAAAGCTTAACTATTTCAGAACTGAAAGCAATTTTACGTTTGACAGAAAATGGAACAGAAGATATTATCTCATACCGTTCACAAGCCTTTCAAAATTTAAACGTACCATTAGATGAGCTTTCTTTGTCTGAAGTATTGGAATTGATCCAAGAAGAACCAAGTTTGATTCGCCGCCCTATTCTAATTGATGAAAAAAGATTGCAAATTGGGTTCAATGACGATGATATCCGTCGTTTCTTACCAAGAGAAGTTCGTCGCATTGATTTGTTAGAAATGCAAAAACAACTTTCTCATATTTCTTAGAACGCCATTATACTTAGCAGGAAAAAGACCAATCTTTCTTCTTGTAAACTAGTATTTTAATCACATAATAATAGAACCCGTTACATTAATGTCTGATGGTCAACCGTTAATGTAAGGGGTTCTTTGCTTTTTAGTTATAAAAGCAGCTTCTTTTAACAAAGGCCTTAGTAAGACCCTGTTAAAAGAAGCTGCTTATTTGTAATCAATTATTTTTTAGCATCCATATCAACTGTATTGTGTAAGCTAGGTGGAGCTGGTTTTAAAACTGGTTTTTCTCCCATCACTTCTGGCACATCTTTATAGATAAATTTCCCGCCATCTGGAGCTTCTCCTGTTGCGAATAGTTTGCTGTCTTCACCTTCAGAAAAGTTGTATAAGATATGGTTAATATCTTGGATTTCCCATTCTGAAACGCCTGAAGGAACAATGATTCCTTCTACTGCTTCAAGCTCTCTAGCAGCTTTGATCCATTGGTTTTGATGCATTGTATCACGAGCTAATAGAAATCCTAGCATATCTCTTACACCAGCATCATTTGTCATATGATACAGTCTAGCTACTTGAAGACGTCCTTGAGATTCTGCATTAATATTTGAACGGAAATCAGCCAGCAAGTTTCCACTTGCAGTAATATAAGAACCACTCCAAGGAACACCGTTTGAATCTTTTGCAGTGGGTCCAAGGCCCGTTACGATCGCATGTTGTAAATCCATGCCTCCCATAACCGCTGCAATAGCTGGATCGCTTTCAAATGCATTTTCTTGTGCATCTACTGGGGCATCATCAAGTAATTGAGCGATCATTGTAGCAATCATTTCAACGTGTCCAATTTCTTCCGCACCGGTATCTAAAATAAGGTCTTTGTATTTTCCATTTCCACGCGTATTCCATCCTTGGAACATATATTGCATAGCTACTGAAATTTCACCATACTGTCCTCCTAGGATCTCTTGCATTTTTCGAGCCATAAGTGGATCGGACTTGTCAGGTTTTGCATGATATTGTAATTCTTTTTTATGAATAAACATCTTTTATTTCCTTCCATTCTTCTCCAATATCTTATTTTTTATTACAACAGTAATTTACCACATAGACCATTTTCCTCGCAAAGAATACGCTCTCAATTTTTAGTTTATTTTATACCTCTTAACAGATTATAAATCAGGGAATTCAGCACTTTCTGTAGTAATAAAAATGGTAGATTCATCTTAAGGTAAAATAAAAAAACACGCTCCTTTTTAAAGCCAGGAAACGTGCAAAAATCAACTTTTTAACTATTAAATCATCATTCTTTTTTCTAATTCATTCAAAACTTCTCTTCTATAAAAAATAATAGTAATAATCAGCATAAACGTACTCAATCCAATCGACAGCCACGCTGGGAATGGATTCAACACCATGTCGAAAAAAAGGAAGACAAGCGGGATCAATCCTATCAATGCAGCACTCAGCAAGTACAAAATATAATCTCCGACTTCTACTTTTACTAAGCGAACAGCGACATACATAGCAACGAGGGAAAAACTACAAATAATTGGTACTGCATAAGTAGTTGACCAAGCTGCCCAACCCTCTACGTAATCCCAATAGATACTTAATAATGACAATGAAACAATTAGATAAACAATGCTTTTAGCAATACTTCGGCGTTTGCGAATGATGATCAAGATTACTAACCACATACTCACAATACCGAATAAAATGATGTTAAGACCTTTCATTGAGTGCAACCAGAATAATTCAATCAACAACGTTAGACTGATAGTCACAATAGAAATGCTCATTAAAATCCGTAAAACTTGTTCCTTATTAAAGCGTAAAGGAATATCTGGATAAGGATTAGGATCCTTCCCTTTTGAAATTCGTTCCAATGGCTGGTGACAAAGAGGGCAATTTAACCAATCGCCTTTAACCGATACATTACAATGCTGGCAATGACTCATGCTTCCTCACTCCTCATATCTGTATCAGTTATTTTGTTGGCCGCAATTGTCACAGGTACTCCAAGAGCCGTTAAATCTCTAACAAATTGTTTATATAATGTTGTCTCAACAAATGGAGAATTCAGGCAAATTGATAGATGTTCTCCGTGACTGATCACACAAAACTGTGGTCTTACAGCAGACGTTTGAAAATAAAACTGATGTACTTGTTCATCGATTGATTTAGGTAATGTTACACTTCCTAAATTAGACATCGCAAATGTTAGATTACGATTATTAAAGTAATTGATCACTTTTAAAATGACGTCTTTGATAGGTCTAATGATCACTCGCGTAAACGGATTGAACTCATAGGCAATCAATTTATTTAATCGTTGCTCTAAACTAACTGGATTAAGCTGCAGTTGCAGTTGTTCTTTAAGTGTTTTGCAAATAACTGCTAAATTTGTTTTTTCTTCAGGATCATACGTGTATTCCAAACGTGTAGTGCTAAAAAAATTTCGTGCAGAGTCTGAATAATAAAATTGTCTTAAATTGACAGGGACCGATACCGCTATTGTCATTCCTTTTTGTACAGCTGGATTCGTTTTTCGAATCGCTTCAATGAACAATGCTATTAAATAAATCGTAAGAGAAGCGTTCTGTTCATGTGCTAATGTCAAAAGATGTTGAATCGGCATATTTAGTTCAACGACATGTGTCCGATTATCAATAGTTCGTTTGCCTTTTATTTGATAAACTTTCTTTTTTTTCTCTTTTTTCTGTTGTGTAGAGGTTTCATATTGCAAGGCTATTTTCCCGTAACGGAGGGCGAATTTTCCAACCGTTTTACTTGCACCCGTTAATTTTCGGATAGCTGATTGTGTAGCTTCTGTATAATTGCGCTGTCCTTTATGGCGAAAGTAATGAATAAAACTATCGGCATTCGTATTTTCTATTGGACGCTTTAATCGGTAACTTTCTTTATTCCATTCAGATGAGTTGTCAGCGTATCGAAGGAAAGCATATTCACTAATTAAATCTTCAAAGAACCACAATGCACCAGTTCCATCTGATAATGCATGAAAAACTTCTAAATGAATACGATTTCGATAATAAACTACTCGAAACAACAATTCCTTGCGGTCATAATGATACAATTGCGCACAAGGGGTTTGTTCGTCTAACGTTACTTTTGGCTTAAGATCGCTTTCTTCTAAGTAATACCAAAAAATACCTCTGCGTAGTACACTATGGTATAAAACATAGGACTCAAACGTATTATCTAGCGCTTGCTGCAACAGTTCGGGATCAACGGGATCTTCCATGGCTGCACTCAGACGGAAAACTTTAGTATCAAAATCAGTCATGGCTGCGAGAAAAATATTAGACGCATTATCCAAACGGACCCATGTTTTCTTCTTCATATTTCTCTCCCTTCCAGCTTAAGTTTCATTTAAAAAATCATTTATAGCTTGATAAGCTGCTGTCACTGGAGTTGCAAATTTAGGATACGTAATGAACCCATGTACCGCTCCTCCAATACGTTGAATTACGACATCGTTCCCTGCTTCTCTTAGAGCAATTCCATACATTTCACCTTCATCACGCAATGGATCAAATTCTGCTGTAATAACCAATGTTTTAGGTTGATTGGTTAAATCTTTTGTCAGCAGTGGTGCTATATAAGAATTTTTACGATTAGCCTTATTTGGTTCATACATTTCCATGTATTCTTGGATTTTTTTAGCTGTCAGCCCATATTTATAGCCATTTGTACGAATCGATTTAAATGGAGAATTTTTCGTATGATCCCAATAAGTAACCGGATAAAGTAAAATTTGTTTGGTTGGCACGGCTTTTCCTCTATCTCTCAATAATAAAGAAACGGCTGCCGCTAAATTTCCGCCGGCTGAATCCCCAATCAAGGTGATTTGTGAAGCATTCCTTAATCCACTTAGCTCCAAATGTGTCATTAAAGTTTCTGCAACTCGATAGCAATCTTCCAACCCGGATGGGAAGGGAAACTCAGGAGCTAAACGATAATCAACGGAATAGACCATTCTTCCAGTTAAATCAGCCATGTTCTTACAGGCACTCGTATAGGTATCAATATCACCTATTACCCAACCGCCACCATGAAAAAACACTAATGCATCTTCATTTAATGGCTCTTTTGGAAAGAAGATACGTACTGGAATATCATGCGATCGATCTTGCGAATAAATTTTCTTATCCATGATGCGGTATCCGTTTCTTGGTTTCTTTGAAAAAAATTGTTGTACTTTTCGTATCCAAACATAATCTTCTTGCATATTGATTTTTGGTGAAGATATTAATTTTAAGATAAATCTAACGAATGGATTCATTGTTTTTTTCCCTTTCACACAAACCATTTCTTTTGTTTAGCATGAATTATCCTATTAAGATTGTCAAGCCAAATTAGTCTTCTATTGTTGATCCATTTATAAAATAATTTGGTTCTATAATTTTTAGTATCGGTAATTAAATTAATTAGTTTAAATTTCTACATTAGTATTGCATGAACAAAAAATTGACTGCTTCTATAGAACATTATCTTTTAAAAGGGACTTTTCAGTTAGATGGTTTTGAGCACCTTATGAAGAATGGAATGGCCGTCACAAGGTGCAGAAACTCATGTTATAGACCATAGGAGTGAAATAAAACTAATCATATGGTATTCAAGGTCGGTTTACGGACCATACGTGTGTGATAAAGCTAATCATATGGTCCACAAAACCTTTTAAGAATAGTGAGGACAAAAAAAACATCCATTTAGCAGATAAGAACATATTATTTATTGAATAACTAGTGATTTCGACTCAAGTCGCTTATTCAGGCATACAAAAAGGTTTGAGATATCACTACTATCCCAAACCTTCTATTATAATTTTAATTAAGTTTATTTCATTTTTCTTTCATCTGGTACAACATCACTTTTTAATAACCATTTATGGAAGAACCATTCTCCTCCACCAATTAAAACGGCTGGAATCAATACCATCATCCATAAATCATTTGTATAATCCATAGAAGTAAGGTAAATCCATAAAATAATTGCAGCTGCTCCTGAGTCGGCAATCGTAGCAGCGACATTACCTATTTTTCTCAAAATAACCAAGTCACCTAAAATATAGATCATGACTACAATGATAACTCCAACAATAGTAGAATCCATGAAACTTACATCATATATTCCTGTCAATACGATCCATAAAATAGCCCAAATCATAATGGCTTTTATTACTAAAGCTTTTACATGTTTCATTTTCCCATCACTCCTTTTTCTTATTTTTATTGCACAAAACAATTGGTAAATAAAATACCAATTGTATTGCTTTGTCTAATGAAAGTTTACCTTACTGCTTATTCAAAATCAAAAAAATAACGACCTGTCGTTTTGTAATCCTACATTCATCAATAAATCGATGTAACAAAAGCTTCGGTTTCTTCAGTTGTCATCATTTTAAGGCCGCTGTACATTTTTTGAATTTCATTTACTATTGCTTTTCCTACTCCTTCTCCTCTGAAGGAAGGCAAGACTGCTAAATGTTGAATAACAAATTCTTGTTTTTGTACTTCAATACCAATAATGCCAATATATTTTCCTTCTTCTTGCCAAAAATACATTTCCCAATTTTTATTCTGCTGGTACCGTAGCATTGTTTGTTGGAGGTGCTTTAATTCATGTCCTTTTGGCATGAGTGATAGCAAACCTAAAGCCACTTTATTCTGGCTATTTCTATACTTAACTAACACTAGATATCTTGCTCCTTTTTACTCATCCTTATTTGTAAAAAAAGATTACCATATCCTCAGCTTCTATACTATTAAAATAACCTTCTTTTTAACTCCTTTTTAAAAGTAAATAAGACAAAAAACTTTGCCAATTTTGCAGCGAAGCTTTTTATCTTATTTAGAATTTTCAAGCAACTAACAAATGATCAATTCTCTAGTTTAATTTGTTTTTTTTCTGATTGTTGATAGGTTTTTACATACAAGCCTTGTTTAGGAGACCATTCAGCATAAACAATGTCTTCCAGGTTTGGATGCCCTTTTTCTTTTAAACTTTCTATCAGCCATTTTTTATCTTTTCCAATAGATTGTAAGGTGTTCATTTCAATGACTTTTTCATCAACTAATAAATAAGAAAATTCTTCATTTCCCTCAGATTCTTTCATCACACTGACCGAACCACCTATTTCTAAAACAGCATATTTGACCATTCTCAAAGAAAAGCAGTTTTGGCTTCTCAGCATAGATCTTAACTGTTCCATTTCAATATGATTACTCTTGATTTCTGATAAATTCAGTTCTCCTTCATAGATTAAAACAGAAGGAATGCCTTTTATGAAATTATTCACTTTATCCTTTTTTTGCACAACCGTTTCCAATAAATAAATCATTATTCCCCATAACGCAACTGCAAATAAAAAATGCAAAATATTTATTTTATCGTCATATAGTGATTCTTCTAAGATTCCGCCAAGAACGAGAGTATAAATCAAATCAAACGGAGTAATTTCTGACAACGTTTTTTTTCCTAAAAGACGTGTAACTAATAGTAACCCTATTAAACCAACGACCAACTTGGACGCTATTTGCAGAAACATCATCTCTTATTCCCTCCTATGTTTTTTTAAGTACTGTATCTACTTTTCAACTTTTTTAATCTCTAGCGGACCTTTTCTACTCTTGTTCATCGGCTTCATTCTAATTCTATCGTACTTAATTTAATTGTCCATTTTATTGATTAGTTAACCTTAGCACAAAATAAAAAGCCTAAAATAGTTTTTAGACTTTTTATTTTTTTACTCTTTAACTATATTTTTCGCTGTTTTTTTGTACGCTTTTTCCATTGCAAGCGTTGCTAGCCAAGCAACTAGGCTTACTAAAAAAAAGAAACCCAACACTGGCCATTTTAATAAAACTATTACCATAACAATTATACTGATTAGCAATAATAAGCTGATTAGTGGTTGACTGATCATTATTACCATACCTGTTAAAAAAAGGCGAGATACAGATACATTCTCTTTTTTTGATAATGGACAGCTGTATAAAGAAGTTAATCCAAATAATATGCCAAAAGTATAAAGAGCGTATTTATAGATTTGTATGCCTGCTGTAGCGGTCATCTGGGTATTTAAAAACCAACTATCTAAAAATAAAATAAACATAATGAAGCAAATTGGCAATCCAATCTTAAAACTACTCCAAAAGTTTTGTTTAAAATAATGCATAAAAGTACGAAAAATAGGTTTAGCCGTTTCTCCATTAGACCAGTCACTCATTAATTGAAACAACGCACCAGTTGCTGGAACGAGTGTAATCAGAGGCAGGGAAAATAACAGCCATACTAGATTAGCAATGGCTAAACGGGAGATCCATTCTGTTCCTTCAACCACACTATTTGTTAAATCAAATTTTTTCATTTTCAACTATCTCCCTTCTAACACAATCTTTCATAAATTAAAAATTTTTTTAAAGCTAACCTTTTGTTCCACCAGTTAAATCCATTCCTTGAATAAAGTATTTTTGAGCAAAGAAGAATAACAGTACTGTTGGAATCATAACCAGAGTTGCCCCCGCCATTAAATAGTTCCACTGAGTAGAAGATTGACTTTGGAACGATTGCAAACCGATTTGTAGTGTATACATATCTTCATCATGAATATAAAGCAATGGCCCAAGAAAATCATTCCATGCTCCATTAAAAGAAGTAATCCCGATCGTAATTAAGGCAGGCTTAGTTAAAGGGACCATCAAACGGCTCCAAATAAATAAGTGGTTGGCTCCATCTATTTGAGCTGCTTCAATTAATTCGTCATTAATGGAAAGATAAAATTGACGCATCAAAAAGATATTAAATGCACTTCCAAAAAATGAGGGCACAATCAGCGGTAAATAAGTTCCTACCCATCCGATTTTGGTGAATAAAATGTATTGTGGGATCATAGTAACAAATCCAGGTATCATCATAGTTGCTAACACTAAAGAAAATAAGAACTTTTTGCCTGGAAAAGAAATTTTAGCAAAACCATATGCAATAAATGAATTAGATACCACATTTCCAAGAACCACAAAAAAAGTGATATACAATGTGTTTTTCATGTATTGGAAAAATGGAAAAGCTTGAATGGTTTCAGTATAATTAGACCATTGAAATGTCTCAGGGAAGAAAGTTGGTGGAAACTGAACAACTTCTTCCATTGGTTTCAAAGAAGTAAAAACCATCCAAAAGAGCGGAGCTAAGAGAACAATACTGATACCGATTAAAAGAATGTATGTGACAATTTGTCCAATTTTTTTTTGTCTTTTCCTGCTCTTAAAATGCTTCTGTTTAGGTACGTCTGTAGCTTCTTTTAAAGATGTTGATTCAATCATTCACTTCGCCCTCCTCCATAGTGTACCCAACGAGGGGCTAATTTCATATTGATAAACGTTAAACTTAATACAATGACAAAAAGAATCATCGACATAGCCATAGCATATCCCATATCAAAAGCTACAAAGGCTTTGTTCCACATGTGTAAATTATAGAACAGTAAGGAATTTGCTGGACCATTTGTTCCACTTTCTGACATAACATAGGCTTCTTGAAAGATTTGAAAAGCTCCAATTGTCGAAGTAACCACATCATAAAAAATAATTGGTGTGATCATTGGTAATGTAATATGACGGAAACGTGCAAATGCACTAGCTCCATCTATTTCTGCTGATTCATATAACTGATTCGGAACATTTTGCAGAGTAGCCAAGTAAAGCAGCATTGCTCCACCTACACTCCACAGTTTCATTAAAATCAGTGCCGGTTTTGTCCAATTCGGATCAAACAACCATGCAGGTCCATCAATACTGAACCAAGACAATACCACATTGACTAATCCTGATGAAGGAGAAAGCATCTGCATCCATAAAACATACACTGCTACTCCGGATAAAATAGCTGGCAAGTAAAAAATTGTTCTAAAAATAGAGATTCCACGGACTCTTTGGTTTAATAATACTGCTAATAAAACACTTCCTATAGCTGTAAGAGGCACGTTAAATAGCACATAATAGCCCGTATTATAAAGTGATTTCCAAAAAAGGTCATCTTGGGTAAACATTCTTTTAAAATTATCCATTCCAATATAATCCATTTTGGAGGTTAAATTATAATTGGTAAAACTTCCGATGAAAGAAAACAGCATGGGTCCAAGCATAAAAATAGCAAAACCAATAATGAATGGTGAAACAAAAAGGAATCCCCACAACGCTTCTTTTTTCTGCTTCTTTGACCATTTATTTTTCTTTTTTAACCTTTCCATTGTGTCACCTCTTCCTTATAAAAATAAACAAAAGGCTGGGACAAATATCCCAGCCCCCTTTACATATCGAAATGATTTTTCTAGAATAGAAGCCAAAAAAGCTAACTTGCTTTTTTGAATAGTTATTTTATCTTTTTATCCATTATTTATTTTGTTCAACAAGGCTTTCAACAGAAGTTTGTGCATCATCCAAAGCTTCTTTGGCTGTTTTGTTTCCAAGCAAAGCCTCATCGATTTGTTCATTCACTAATGCAGAAAAATCTGGAGCTGTTAATGGTACCGGTGTAATAACCGTTTCTTCAAGATTCTTATCTGCCAATTCATAAATCATTTGCCCTTCCTCATCTAAGTCTGGATGTTTCGTCAGATTTTCATTTGCTTCTTTATTTGCCATGATATCAAAACTATTCAACCCAAATTCTTCTTGTACTTCAGTTGAAGTCAGGTATTTCATAAATTCATAGGAATCTTCAGGATTCTCTGCCCCATATGGAATTTCTAATACAAATCCTCCACCCCATGACCAATTGCCAGAGCCTTCTTCATGTTCAGGTAAAGCCACTACGCCAAAATTAAAATCATCCGGTGCATTTTCAAGTAATTCTGTATAGTAATTGATATTTTGTGCACGGATTCCTACTAGTCCAGAAACAAATGGATCTGTTACACCAGAGCCGAATTCTGCTTCATAAGTATTAATGGTATCTTCACCATAGTAATCTTGCCATTCCAAAATCCATTCCAAGGCTTCGATTTTTTCAGGCGTATTAATGGTTACATTCCCTTCACTATCAAACCAGCTGGTTCCATTATCAGCATTTAATGCCCAAACATCTGTACCAAGGTTCCATAATGGATAAAAACCGATTCGTTCCCACGAATCCCCATTTTTCTTGTCCAAAGCTCTTGCATATTCTTCTAATTCTTCCCATGTTTTAGGCGGATTTTCTGGGTCTAAACCAACTTCTTCAAATAGATCTTTATTATAAAAAAGGACTTGAGTATCTGTATTAAAAGGTAGTGCATAGGCTTCATCTTCATAAATGATAGTGTCCCATAGTTGAGGATAAAATCGCGTTTGAATATCTTCGTCTTCTTCATCTAGATAACTTTGAATATTCATTGCTTGTTGTGCATCTGCTCGTTGTTCAACCGAATTAATATCTTGAACAATAATATCAGGTGGATCTCCCGCAGCAATCGAAGCTAATGATTTTGTCCATATATCCCCCCAAGGTTGGTAAACATGTTCTACTTCGATTTCATCTTGCGAAGCATTGAAGTCTTCAATAATTGCTTCAATTTTTTCACGACGAGGACCAGATCCCCAAAATGACCAAAATTCTAAAGTCGTTTTCCCATCACTATTTTCTGTTGTTGATCCTTCATTTCCATTACCACATGCTGCTAATATAAGTGCAGTTCCTGCTATCAAACTTAGTGATAGCCATGATCGTTTTCTTTTCTTCATCCCTTACCAACCTTCCTTTACATTCTGTCCTTTTTTTGCCAAATGATACTGACTAACGCAACCGTTATCAACACTTATATAACAGCGCCTCTCCACAAATAATGTACTATAGTTTCGAAGTATTCAACTAATAGCCTTTTTTGAAAGTTTTATTCATAGACTCCAAACCTGTTCTATTTTTACCCCTATTTCTAGAAAATCAATGGACCTCTATTTTTAAGCTTTTTAATACATCTAGCGTTTCCTTATGCAATTCTTCAGTAGATCCTACACACACATTTTCCAATACACTGATGGTAGCAAGTGGGAAAGAATTGTGTAACATAATGGCATTAGACAATACACACACATTCGTTTCAACACCGACAAATTCAATGATTCGATCAGGATCATCTTCATATTGATTTCTTAATTCTTCTGCATCTTCAGGCGAAATGGAATGAAATTTCTTTTTAAGCGCATGATGTTTTTTTAAAGCTTCTTTCAAAGGCCCGAAAAGTTCTAGACCCCATTTTTTTTCTTCATCTGAACGATTATCATCTTCTAGCTCATGTTGATTTAGTGTGTAATAAATTGGTTCACCTTTTTTTTCTTGATCTTTTATTTCTTGGATTATCTTGGGTACTAACTTTTCAGCATTTTTCACTGAAAGGATCCCTTTTTCTTCGTCTACAAAATCATTTTGCATATCGATTACAAAAAGCATGTTAGCTCCTCCTTTTTTACTTGAACACTAAAAAAGCTACACATTTCGTGTAACTTTTTTAGCGACCTAATCTACCTTTTTTTCGCTCTATTGCTTGATCAATTCATTACTTAGGATGATCCTCTATATTTGGTAAATGAGGATCTGCAAGTGTACCACCATTAGAGTCTTTGTTTGATGATCCCGGTGTTGGTCCTACTCCTGGAATAATCGGATTTACCCCAAAACCTGGAGCCGTAGTATTCGCATTTGGAGCAACAAAGATTGGTTGGGCTTTTTGATCATCTTCTATCTGCTGAGTATCATCATCGATAAGTACCACAAATTCGTCGTTTTTAATGGCATCAGTGTATTTTTGTGTTGTTTCCTTATCAAAACCATATTTTCCAAGTGGACTGTCTTCCTCATTTGAAAAAACATTTTTTACTTTATCCCATACCGAAGTTGACTGTTCTTCAGTTGTAACAGCTTCAACTTCTGCTAAGGTCTGTCCTTGAATCGCTTCTATATTTTCTTTACTTGCAACTACAGTAATGTTATCTGATCGATAACCTTCTTTTAAAAGTTGTTCAACTTTTGTGGTTGTTTCTTCAATCGTAGGATATGCACCTTGAATTTTTTTCATTTGTCTATTCACGCCTTTCAATTTTTATTTGTCTTTATCATAACAAATAAAACAAACGCTTCCAAAGATAATGCTTTTTGCTCTTCATAAAATTTTCTTTCGAAACTCTATTGGGCGGGTCTAGGATAAATTCCTATTCAAAAAACAGTTTAAAGTGATACAATATAAAGGAAACGATGAAATTGGTATAGAAAAATTAGACGATGCTTTTTAAGGGAGAGAAACGATATGAAACAGAACTTTAATAAACTTGGATTGCTAACCCTTGCTTCTTTTGCCGTATTAAGTGCCTGTGGAAACAATAATGAGAGTGACAGCCAGAACACTGACGAAGAAAAGCAAGTTTTAAATTTATCAGCTGAATCAGAAATGGATACAATGGATACGACAATATCTACTACTAACTTTACGCCGATGAATAATGTTTTTGAGGGACTGATGACCTACGACCTTGATGGAAATCTAGTGCCAGGAAATGCAATGGAGATGCCGGCAGTTTCAGAAGATGGATTGACCTACACTTTTACGATTCGTGACGATGCAAACTGGTCAAATGGTGATACGGTTACTGCAGATGATTTTGTGTTTGCTTGGAAAAGAATGGTGGACCCGGAAAATGGTTCTGGGTATGCTTACTTATTTTCAGGAATCGTTAACAATGCTGAAGCTATTTTAAATGGTGAAAATGCTGTTGCTGATCTTGGAGTTGAAGCAGTTGATGAAAAGACCCTGCAAGTAACGTTAGAAAAACCTGTACCCTATTTCCTTGATGTTTTAACGATTCCATGTTATTTCCCACAAAATGAAGCTTTTGTAATGGAACAAGGTGAAAATTATGGCTTGAATGCTGAGAACGCTATTTATAATGGTCCTTTTACTTTAGCTGAATGGGATTCTACCTCAGGCGATTCTTGGAAATACCTAAAAAACAATGAATATTGGGACAAAGATACTGTTCAGTTAGACGAAATTGATACACAAGTCGTCAAAGAAGTTGGAACCGGACTTAATCTATATGAATCTGGCGAACTAGATTCTATTTCCCTTTCTGGTGATTTTGTTGCTCAATATACTGAAAATACAGATTTTAAAACAAATGATAAGGCTTGGATCTACTACATTGAAGTGAATCATGAAGTTCCCGAATTAGCGAATGAAAATATCCGCAAAGCGCTAACTTATGCCATTAATCGTCAAGGATTCACAGATAATGTTCTCTTAAATGGTTCTCATCCAATTTTCGGCCACGTCCCTAATGGATTATCTAAAAATCCCGAGACAGGTGTTGACTTTCGTGAGGATGCAGGTGATGTAGTCGAGTACAATGTCGCAATAGCTCAAGAAGCTTGGCAAGCAGGGCTAGATGAATTAGGAACAGATAGCTTTTCATTGGAGTTGACGACATCTGATTCTGAAGACAGCAAAAAATTAGCCGAATTCTTACAAAGTGAATTGCAAAATAATCTGCCAGGATTAACGATCGATATTCGACAAATGCCTGATAACTCTAGATTAGATAATATCAAGTCTGGAAATTACCAAATCGCTACTTCTTATTGGTTAGCTGACTTTGCTGATCCAATAAACTTTGTTGAACGTTTTGATACCGATATTAATCGTGGTAATTATTCATTTGAAGACATTGACGCACTTGTTGATCAAAGCAACCAAGAATACGATGATGCTTTAGCAAGATGGAACACGTTAATTGAAATTGAAAAAGTAGCTTTGGGTGAACATTATGTTGATGTCCCAATATACCAAACAGCGGAAGCTTATCTTGAAAAACCTTTTGTAAAAGACATTTACCGTCCGGTTTTCGGTAGCCGCAGCTTCAAATATGCTTCTATCGATGAAGCACAAAAAGACTAGTTTAACTATTAAATCAGTCTAAAAAAACAACCTTCTTTCATAATGAAAAAGGTTGTTTTTTTGCATAGATAGTGTGATTATTGATAATTTATACTTTTCTTAAGGGTTTTCCTTTATACTAAATGAATAACTTATTTAAGGAGCTTATTTGATGAAATTAAAAGTTGTAACCGATTCAACAGTTGAATTAACTAATGAAGAAATAACTCGTTATGGTATTACGATAGTTCCATTATCTTCTATGATCAATAACGTAACCTACCATGATGATATTGAATTATCAAACGAAGAGTTCTTACTAAAAATGAAACAATCCCCTGAATTGCCAAAATCTTCTCAACCGCCTGTTGGGAAATTTTTAGATGCTTATAACCAGTTAACGGCTGATGGAAGTGAAGTGTTATCTATACATGTAACCGAAACCATAAGTGGAACCGTCCACTCTGCTCATCAAGCTGCCGGTTTAGCTAATGGAAAAGTAACTGTTATCGACTCTGAATTTTGTGCTCGCGGACAAGCGTTTCAAGTGCTTGCTGCAGCTGAATTTGCTAGCACTGCTTCTTCAATGGAAGAACTATTAAATCATTTAGAAGATATACGATCAAGAACTGTTCTTTATATCAGTATTGCCAACCTTGAAAATATGATAAAAGGCGGTCGAATTGGTAAAACTATGGGCAAATTTACTTCGTTAATGAATATCAAAGCTACTTTAGAAATGACTGATGGAAAACTTCATTCAGATTCTAAAGGACGTGGAACGAAGTCCATTGTGAAGCGCTATAAAGAAATCTGTCACACACTTCATGATGCACCTAAAAAAGTCATGTCGATTGGTTTTACTCATGTGGGTATGAGCGACTATTCGACTACCATTTTAAACATGTTAAAAACGACCTTTCCACATGTTGAACCAATGGTTTCTTATGCCAGTCCTAGTGTTATGACGCATGCTGGTCCAGAAGCTATTTCTGTTCAGTTCTTATTAGAAAAGTAACTGACATTCAGTCCTATAATAAAAGCCAATCCATTCCTAAAGTAATAGGAATGGATTGGCTTTTTAATGTAGAAAAAGAGTCGAAAATTTGCTTCTTAATTATTAAGCGAATGAAATTCATTGACTCATTTTATATATAGCATCTGCTGTTTCTGTCCAAATATAATCAAAAAAATGAATCTTTGAAAGACACCTTAAAATAAATATGGAACCTCAAAAAAGCTGGTATGTTTCATTCAGCGTTTTTGAGATTTTATTAAAATTGTTTTTACATTTTTATTGGAACACATTTTTTTAACTTTTAGTCATTTTCTACAGATAAGAATTCTCCAGTTTCAGCATTTAAATGCACATCTACTTCATTATTTCCTTCTTCAAATTCGCCGGTAAATAACGGAATTTTTGTATCATCATCTGCCTCTATATTCCAAGAAACCATCGTAGCATTAGGTGCTTCTTCCTCAGCTTTTGCAATCAATTCATCAATAGCCATTACATCATCAGTCATTAACTCTTGATCATCAAAGTCTGAATCTTTCTTTTCTGTGTTGTTTTTTGTTTCTTCCCCGGTTTCTGCATTGACTTCCCATTCAATTTCTTGAGTATCATCAAATCCGTTGATTTCAAATGTATATTCACCAAAATCTTTGTCAAAATCAACTGAAGAGATTGCTGCATCCGGATAAGCTTTTTGGAAATCAGCAACTGCTTGTTCATAGGTTACTGAAAAACTCTTTCCTTCAAAATTTTCTGAAGATGCTACAGAACTAGAGCTTTCAGACTCCATCATTGAAGAACTTTCCATTGAACTAGTTGCCTCAGATTCAGATGTCGAAGCAGGTGCTTCCTCATTTGGTGTTTCTGTACTACATGCGGCTAACAATATTAATGCACTTCCACTAACCAATCCTAATTTTAATTTAGTTAACATATCATCATCTCCTTACTGATATAATAACAAATTAAAAGAAATCTTCCTAAAATTCTGCCTCTTAAAAACTAAAAATCAGGCTTAAGGCGTAGTTTGTACCCTAATTTAAGTTGGTATTTTTGAACACAATTCTTATTTACCTTACTCTAAAAAAGATCCTTATAGGCTTTATCTTTTTTCTAATTCTGATTTCAAGAAATTTGCCAACTCCAACATAGCATATTTTCCTGCTGCTTTTTCAGCATCAGCGTTATAGTTGGTGTTTGTATTGACATCGTAAGCCTGAGCTTGTCCGTTAACATCAAAAATGAATTCAATGGCTGCTACATCAATGTGTTGTCCTTTAAGGAATTGTTCATATTGTTCAATCTGTTCATTTGGCAATGAATCAATGATCGTAAATTTATTCGCTACTGGCACATCACCAATTTGGCAGCTGTCTGCTGGGCATAATTCAAACCCATCACTTGAGTCGACTTTTACAGCATAAAAGAACTTTCCGCCAATGAATTCGGAGCGGACGATCGTCCCATCAGCTGGCTTAACGTATGCTTGAATCAAACTGATGCCATCAATTGAGTCTTCAAATTCAGGGCCATCAACGTAAGCTTTTAGCTCTTCTATAGAGTTCAACAATCGAACTCCAAGACCTTTTCCAGCACGATTGTGTTTAATGATAAAAGGAAATTGATTTAACTTTTCAGCTGCTTTAAGAATGTTTTCTTTTCCTACAGCTCCATAAGTCTCTGGTGTCTTGATTCCATATTTTTGTAAGGCTAAATGTTGTTTCAATTTGCTTACTTCTAACTCGATGGCTTTAGTCCCATTAAAGACCACCGCATGATGGCTTTCCAACCACGTTAAAAGATTATCCGTTAATTCAGGAGCGTATCGATGTCCGCGAGTATGCGAGGAAGCACTCATTCGATTATAAAAAATTCCTTCTGGAGGTTCTTCTTGAATATCAATCATGCCATCAGATAAATCCCATAATTCATAAGGAGCCTTTAGCTCATCTAATCGTGCTGTTAAATGTCTTGTCCAATCATTATTTTCATGTATAATATAAATTTTTTTCACGTTTATCTGCTCCCTGTGCTAGTTTATTTTTTTCTTGTTAGTTAGCTGTCTATTTCAGTTCTTTTGCCATTTGTACCCGTGTTTTACCGTAAGCCAATTCTTTTTCTGTCTGAGCAATAATAACTGGCGCTAATGCATTTCCAATCACGTTAACTGCAGAACGACCCA
This sequence comes from Carnobacterium inhibens subsp. inhibens DSM 13024, assembly GCF_000746825.1. Taxonomy (NCBI): domain Bacteria; kingdom Bacillati; phylum Bacillota; class Bacilli; order Lactobacillales; family Carnobacteriaceae; genus Carnobacterium; species Carnobacterium inhibens. The sequence continues at coordinate 1,250,024 of NZ_JQIV01000006.1, forward strand.
TATTGATAAAGAAATCTACTGAAACCATCAAAGCCACTCCTTCAGCCGGCAAGCCAAGTTGCGTCGCTGCCGCTAGTAACACTACGACCGCTCCTGATGGAACAGTTGCGATCCCTTTGGTAACAATCGTTAAGAATAAGACTAATGCAATAATTTCTCCTAACCCTAACGTTACATCATACATATTAACAATAAACATAGTTGCTAAGCTAATATAGACACATGCTCCATTTAAATTAAATGAATAGCCTAGTGGTGTAACAAATGAAGAAACTGCTGGCGACACCCCATATTTCTTTAGTCGATCAATCAAAGAAGGCAAAACGACACTTGAACTTCCAGTCGTAAATACGACTAGGACAAGATCTCCAATAGTTTTTAATAAAGCAAAGTAAGGTATATGGAATAGCCAAGCTATAATGGGAAAAATCACAAAAACGACAACTGCAAATGCTACATACGTAAATAGGACAAATTGGCCTAATGAAAATAAGTTTCCGATTCCATAAGCTGCTATATCGTAAGCTAGAAAGCCGAATACTCCAATAGGCGCAAAGGAAATCGCATAGTCAATCATTTTAAACATGGCTTGAGACCATGATTCAAAGAACGAAATAACAGGTTGAGCTTTTTCTCCTATTGAGACTAAAGCCAATCCGAGTAAGACGCCAAAAAAGAGGATCGGCAATAGATTGCCTTCTGCGAAAGCTTGAAATAGATTACTGGGTACAATACTCAAGAAAAAGGTTTGAAAATCAATCCCGCTGGCAATACCGTCAAGCGATTCAGTCGTCATGTTTCCCGCTTCAAAATGACTGCCGATAGCTGTCCATTTTCCGGCTAAGATACTCAGAATAATCAACCCTGTAGTGACCGAAAAAAAGTACACAAAAGATTTTCCCGCTACTTTCCCAAAACTTTTAGTATCACTGATGTTGACGATAGCTAAAATAATGACTGGGAAAATAAGCGGTATAATGATCATTTGAATTAAATTCATAAAAATCGTTCCAAAAATTTCCAATTGAAGTCCTACCGTTTTGCTAAAATAACCTACCACTATACCAGCCATAGCCCCTATCAGGACTTGTATCGTTAAACTGGGCTTTTTGATCCATTTTTTCTTCGTTTTCATGGTCTTCTTTTCCTCCGATTCTATTAAAAAGTACAAAAAAAGTGCATGAGCAACTTACACTCATGCACAGACGATCCATCTTTATTATTATTGACAAAAATCCCTAAACAACCTAAACAGGCACTTAGTTCTTTTGGAATAAACTATAGAGCTGACCCTTACTTATTTAGTCAGAAAGAAGCCCTACGAAAAGATGATTGCTGATAACATGAGTGGTTCATACAACATGGACAACACAACACGTTTAGACAATTCATCTTTTTCATATTCGCTTCCTCCTTCTTGTTTTAGTTTGTTTTTCTCTAACGGTGAGCGCTCACGCGTTTAAAGTAAGCTCATTGTAACAATGTACTTTTTCACTGTCAACGTTTTCTTTCAAAAGTTCTTTCTTGCATGTTGATTATCCTACTTTTTCTACCGTTACTTTCTTTTGTAAATTTTGTGCATCTCTGACGTTAAATGAAGTACTGTCTTTGTGTTGGACTTTACTAGCTGAACAAGCTGTGGCTAAGGTCAACGCGTCAACAAATGATTTCTTTTGTGCCAAACTTGCTAAAAATGAACCTACAAAACAATCACCAGCACCGGTATCATTTACGACAACAACTGTAGGAACGCCAATTTGATAGAACTCATTTCCATGACCGCACAAACTGCCTTTTCCACCTTGAGAAACGATCACATACTCGATCGTCTTCGTTAATTCTTTAACGGTATCTACTAAAGATTCTCCTTGGGTTGAAAGTTCTTGGATCTCAAATCGATTCGGTTTAATAAAATTCACGCCTGCTTTTACTGCTGTCTTCAATGCTTCACCTGAAAGATCGCAAGCAATAAAGCAGCCAATACCTTTCAATAGTTCTAACAATTTTTCTAAATCAGTGATCTCAAAACCAGGCGGCATTGAACCTGCAATCAACACCGTATCCTCAGCTTCAACTTTTTCTTCAATTTTATCAAACAATAGAGACTTATCATAACTCGAAACAGCGTAACCCCGCTCTGTGATCAAAATACTGCCGCTGATGTTTTTTTCTAATATTACATAACTTTCTCTAGTGGGTTTACCATAAATGTCCACAAAGTCATGGTTAATACCCTTTTCTTCTAATATCTTTTCAAGTTTGCTTTTATTTGTGGTGCCGCAAAATCCTAATGCCAGATTTTCTACTCCTAACTTACTCATAGCGTAGGAACCGTGGTGGCCTTTTCCACCTAAATCATAAGCAATACTTTCCAAACGATTGTTTTTTTCTTTTGTTAATTCGTCTTCAAGATACAACAATCGATCAATTGTTGGATTTAACGTAATCGTATAAATCATTTAATATCCTCCTCTTATAGACGCCGCTAATGTACTACGAATACTTGTTACATTATTCATTATAGCACTTAACTAAATCGTTTACACAACCAAGCTTTTTATTAACGATTTCAAGAAAAAAAGCGCATTCCTATCCCCGCTCCCATCGTGCTTGGAGGAGTGAGTTCTTTTTTCTGCTTCACTTTAACATGAACGTGCAAATTGCTTTGACGAAACAGTGACGCTCTTTTTGGTTATCACTGTTCCAACCAGAACAGTTGCACGAAAGTGTGAGAAAGCTTTTTATCCTCCACTTATTCGTGCAGCGTCGTTTAGTTGTCGTGAAAGGAATGAAAGGACCTCTTATATCCAAAATTGTGCTTGATTACTTGTATAAAGACAAAAAAGTTCATTGCATTTTCACAATGAACTTTCTTAAATCGCTAAATTGTTGTCTTAGTCTTTTTTCTATGACACTTAAATCAGTGACAGTCTAATAAAAGCAAAACAAACGAATGCAGATAACAATGCTAAAAACCCGCTGATAGTAAAAAGTATCACTGCTAAATGAGGTGTCGTTCCTTCTTTAGCAACTGTCAGCTCCACATTTTGTTTTATAGTCATCAAGCCTAAAATAATAGACACGATATTTCCAGTCAGTAAATTGCTGAAGATAAAAATTAGCACTGTTCCCTTCCAAACTTTCTGGCTAATTTGGTTTTGTGCAGCTGATAAAACAACAAACCAAAATAATGAAAGCAATGCGATCAACAACATTACAGGGTTCATAGGCTGACTAGTTAAATAAACTGAAAAAGTTTCTCCGCTTAAACTAGCGTTTACAGCAAAGTAAACAAAAAAGATAACCGGTGCTAAAATTAAATAACCGCGTAAAAAGAAAAATGGCTCAAACTTACTTTGCAAGCTGGATAAACTTTGTTTCATCTTAGTGTTCCTGCCTTTCAATTTTATTTTGTTGGTAATAATCCAGATACGCTCTAAATAAAGAATCGGTGACTTGAAAAAGCGATAAGAAAGAAAAGATATCTTCTCCATTCAATACGATTGGTGTTGCTTGAAAATAAAGGTTATGGGTCGCCATAGAAGCTAAATTATTGTTTCTTAAGTTAGTGATCGATAAAATGGGAATCCCTTTCAGTTTAAGCATGTTCATCTCGTCTTTAACTTCTTGGATATCGCCACTTAATGATAAAACAATCAATAAATCGTCTTCTGTGATAGTCGACGCTGCGGCCATTTGCAACTCTCTTTGAGCAGAAAGAAGAATGAAAAACTTTTCTAATGGTACAAAATTTCGTCTGAAATCAGATAGAACATCTCTTTGTCCCCAACCTGTGCCATAACAAAAAATACGTTTAGCAGCATGGATTTCTTTTAAAATAGGTGATAAATCGGTTTGATTGAATAACTTTAAAGTTGCTTGACTATCTACACTTTGCATTGAGCTGAAACTCACTTGTTCCTCATTTATTTGCAATTGTTCGGAACCATTTTTTAAACTGTATTTGAATTCACTAAACCCTGAAAAACCTAATTTTTTTGCCAACCTTACAATGGATGATTTCGAAGTAAGTGTTTTTTTGGCCAATTCAACAATAGGCATCGTTTGGCATTTATTTTTATGTTTCATAACGTATGATATAATTTGTAAATCATTTTCATTTAGTTCTTGGTAATGTTGATTAACGAGTACTTCTAGGTCCAAATAAATCTCTCCCTGCTATTAACAATGTACAAAAAAATGGAGCCATTTATCTCTCCATTTTTTCGTATACATTATTATAGCATATGATTATTTTAATTCAGGCCAGTAACCTTTGTTAGCTACAATTAAGTCATCTAATATTTGTCGAGCTACACGAGCATTTGGCACAATTTTAGAGACAGTCAGTGCTTGCCATAATTTTTGGTATGATTCTTCTTCCCATGCTTCAACGACTAATTTTTCAACGGCTACTTGTTGTTCCATCAATCCTTTTTGGAAACGAGGAATTTCTCCTTGGTTGATCATTTCAGGACCATTTGAACCAACGATACAAGGAATCTCTACCATAGCTGTTGGATCAAAGTTAGCGATTGCTCCATTATTCGGTACGATCAGCAACATTCTTTCACGTGTGTTATACGCAATCGCTCTAGCTAAATCAACGATATAAGAAGCATGGTCATCTGTAACTAACTTTGCATCTTCGGCTGTTTTGATATTTGCAATACGGTTGCATTCAGAGAATACTTGTTTTTCACGGTGATCCATTACTTCATTTGCACGAGTGTATTCAGGATTGGCTTTTTCAGCTTCATCTTGCGGGAACAAGTAGTACTTCAAGTACGTATTTGGTAAAGTATTTGGATCCAAAGCAAATGTTTCTTTTGCTTTGCCATATGTGTGCATCCAGCTCGGTTCAATGTCTTCACCTGGAGTACCTTCTAATTCACCTGGAGTAACATATCCATGTTCTGCAACGTGTTTTTTGATAGCGGGCATTAAATCATTGCCGTCTTTATCGCGAATATCTGTCCACCAGCCAAAATGGTTTAGTCCATAATAACGAACAGTCATTTCTTTACGGCTCTTCAATCCTAAAATTTCAGCCATACGATGTTCGATCCCAACCGGCATATCACAAATATTGATGATTTTGCTGTTTGGTCTTAATTTGCGTGTAGCTTCCGCAACGATTGCTGCTGGATTTGAATAATTCAACATCCACGCCTTTGGTGAGTATTGTTCCATATAGTCAATCAATTCTAATACTCCGCCGATTGAACGCATCCCATAAGAAATTCCGCCTGGTCCACATGTTTCTTGACCAATAACACCATATTTCAAAGGAATTTTTTCATCTTGCTCACGCATCGCGTATTTCCCTACACGAATATGAGCCATTACAAAGTCGATATCAGTAAAAGCTGTTTCTGGATCAGTAGTAGCTAAAAATTCAATTTCTGGAGCACGTTCTTTCAAAACAATTTCTACAGCATCTGCAATTTGTTTTTGTCTTTCCTCATCATTATCGTAAAACTTGATTTGGCGAATCGGAAATATTTCTAAGTTTTCTAATAACATCATAATGATCCCCGGTGTAAATGTGCTTCCGCCACCTGCTACTAAAATTGATTGTTTTTTTAAAGTCATATTTATCTTCTCCTCTAATTTGCTTATTATTAAACCATTGGTTCTGTTTGACTATCAGTATCTGCTAAAACTTCATTCCTTTTCATTTCATCTTCAAAAGCATCTCTTACTTGAGGGACATCCAGTCCAACGATAATTTGGAATGCTTTTCCTTTACGAACGACTCCATGAGCACCTGCTGCTTTAAAGAAACTATCCTCTTTGACAAGGTTTTCGTCTTTTACGGATACTCTTAATCTTGTAGCACAATTATTCACATCGGCTATATTGGCTGTACCGCCAAGTCCTTCTAAATAATGAGCTGCACTGCTTGCATAGGCTCCGCCTGCTGAAGCTGTTTTTCCATTTGCTTGTCTTTCACGGTAGTCTTTTTTAGAATACATTTTAACGTCTTCTTCTAGTTCTCTACCTGGCGTTTTGATATCAAATTTTAAAATAGCAAAACGGAATACAAAGAAGTAAATGACACTGAACGCTAAACCTGTTCCAATCAACGTTAATACTGTTCCGAGATGATTAATCGACATTGGTATAATAAATTGTGTCAACATCGTAATTAACCCACTACCTACATCACCTACAACACCAAATGCATAAACAGTTGCTCCTAAAGTGGCTGCTAAAGCTGCATGTATTAAGAACAATTGCGGTGCAATAAATAAGAATGTAAATTCAAACGGCTCCGTAATACCCGCAAGAACGGCAGTTAAAGCTGTTGGAATCAATAAAGCCAATGTTTTTTTCTTTTTAGCCGGATCTGCTGTTGCGTAAAATGCTGCTGCTATTCCAAGAGGAGCAAAGATTTTTGAAACATTGTGCAATCCGAATCCACCAGCTGGGAATAATTCCTTAATCGGAGCTGTTGATGAAGCAAATTCACTTAAGTTATTCAACCAATATGCTGTAATTCCGCCTTCTACAACTGCTGGTCCATAAATGAATGGTTGATAAATGAAATGATGCATCCCAGTCGGTATCAACAGTCTTTCCAAGAATACGTATAACCATACACCTAGAGTTCCTGATGAAGCTAAGAAACCTTGCATTGAACTAATTAAACCTTGGATGATAGGCCAACCCCAAGCTGTTAAAAAGGCTAAAGGAAGCATAAGGAAAAATCCTATCATAACAACTAATGAAGATCCTTGGAAAATACCTAAGAAATCTGGTAGTTTAGTTTCAAAGAAACGGTTATGCAACCAAACAACAATTGCAGCAACTAAGATAGCACCAATTAAATTGGTATCCAATGTTTTAATTCCAGCAATCAATTTTATCCCGCTGTCTCCGCCGGCTTCTTGAGTGAAATCTACACCAAATGTTGGACCCATCAGATCAAGAATTTTTCCAACAAAGTTGTTAAATGTCATATAAACAACTACAGATTCTAAAGCTGCTCTTCCACTAGCTTTTTTAGCCAATCCAAGAGGTAGACCAATCACAAATAGCAATTCCATCTGATTGAATACAGTCCAACCGCCTGATTCAACAATTGACCAAAAGTTCGCCCACATGGTACCTGCAGTTGCGATATCTCCAACAATTAATGTATTTTGAAGCATAATAGCAATAGCTAATATAATACCTGAGAAAGCAAATAATAAAACTGGAGTAAACATCGCACCGCCAAACCGCTGTAATTTTTGCATCATTTTCTTTTCATCTCCTTATTCTTTTTATGAAATCGCTTCCATATACAGACTATACCATCCTCTTTTTTTCAGTTCAATATTCAACCCTTCAAAAAAACCAGCGTTCCTTAATAGGTATTTTTTCCATTTCTCGGGAAATTTCCCACCTAATTTTATAAGGTGGCAGTCTCTTATTTCAATAATATAACTCAAAAAAAGAGCTTTAAATCAAGATGAATCATCATTGATCTAAAGCTCTAATTCTATTTTTAATTTTTCACTGTTTATTCTTCAGAAAGTTCATCTTCTGTTACCCATTTGTGATTTTTAACTGTATCACCGCCCGTTGTGGGTTCGTAATCAATCATATAAATCGTTGTTGTTTTTGAAGCTTCAATAGTTGCTGGCGCATCGTCCATTCCTTCCATGTGATCAGCTTCTAAAGTTACTTCAGTACCATTTGCAATAACTGACTCTCCTGCCTCTTCAATTTCTTCTTGAGTGACCCATTTATGATTTTCAACTCTTTCTGCGCCAGTCGTTGGTTGATAGGAAACTTCATAAACAGTTGTGTCAAAAGCTCCTACAATCGTCGCTTCAGCACCTTTCATTCCTTCCATGTGATCGGCTTGAATAATGGCTGTACTCCCTACTTCATATTTTGGGTTTTCAGCTTTTTTAAGACCATCTGGTAACTCACCAGAATCGTCATGCATCATACTCTCCATATCCATGCCAGATTCGGAACTCATCATACTAGAATCAGAACTCATCATCATACTTGAGTCATCCATGTTCATGCTTGTTGAACTGCTTGATTCTGAAGAAGCTGTATCAGTTTCTTCATTTCCTGTTCCACATGCTGCTAAGGTTAAAGTTGTAGCTAAAGTTGCCACCATTAAATAAATTTTTCTATTCTTCATTCATTCCCCATCCTTTCAAGTTTTCAAACTATCTTGCTAAAGTACTAAACGATCAGTCTATTTCTACGCATTCAGTGTAAAAGTAACAACATTTAAAAACAATTATTTTAACTTCAAAAAAAAATACTACTATTCTACTGTATGCCTTTATGCCCTTGCTATAAAGGTGTCAAGAATATCACTCGCATACTAAGATCGCACCACAATCGTTTACATAAACAATACAAAAAATCTATTTTAAATTAACGTTCGTATTTTATACTGACTTTAACGTTAAATGTTAAATCATTATTTGAAATTCATTTACTTGATATCTTCTCATAAAATAATCAAATAACCGAACGATTTTATTTTATATATTTCAAAAAAAGGATATCTTTTAAATAATACGAATGATATAATACTAAACGTGTTAAACGTTTGTACAAAATACAAAATCACAGGAGGATTTAATTACATGCACAAGAAGTTTGGTAAGTACATAGGAGTAGCTTTACTAGCGGGACTATTGGTTGGATGTGGAAATGAAGCTGCCAGCAGCGAAACGGCAGCTTCAAATACAGATGGAACAATTAAACTCGATACACTTTCAGTTGGCTTTGTTCCTTCACGAGATCCTGAAGAAATCGTTACTGCAACAGAACCATTAAAAGATTTGTTGATTGACGAAATGGCCAATCAAGGTTATGACATCGGAGAAGTTGACATCACAGTTGGAACCAACTATGAAGCTGTTGGAGAATCTCTTTCAGCTGGGACGTTAGATGTTGGATTTATACCAGGCGGAACTTATGTATTATACGATGACGGTGCTGAGGTAATTTTAACTTCTACTAGAGCTGGATTAAGCATTGACTCTGATATTCCAGCTGATTGGAATGAAAATGCTCCTACTGAACCAACGGATGAGCAAGTAACCTCTTACCGTTCATTGATTATCGCAGGCCCTTCTGAAAAAGGACAAGAGTTAGCTGCTAAAATCAATAATGGCGAGGAATTAACTTTTGAAGATATGAACAGTGCTTCTTGGAGTGTAATGTCTTCTTCTTCTTCAGCAGGTTATATTTACCCAACATTATGGTTAAATGAAAATTTTGGAAAATCAATTACAGACTTAGACAAAGTAGTTCAAGCTGATTCATACGGAAGTTCATTTGCACGTCTTGCTTCTGAACAAGTTGACCTTTTGGTTACCTTTGCTGATGGCAGAAGAGATTATGAAGATACATGGACTTCAGAATACGGAAGAACAGAAAATATTTGGGACGAAACAGCCGTAGTCGGCGTTACTCCTGGCATTTACAATGACACGATAAGTGTCAGCAAAAACTCTGAGAAAATGGATGAAGAGTTAAAAGCTGCTTTACAAGAAGCCTTTATCAACATCTCTGAAACCGAAGAAGGAAAAGAAGTGATCTCCGTTTATAGTCACGAAGGTTACCAAGTAACGGAAGATGCCGATTACGATGATGAAAGAGCCGCTCAAAAAATCGTACAAGATCTAGGGATTCAATAATTCAACATTAATTTAAAATAAAACAAATGAAGCTGTGAAAAAAGTAGGTCATTCTGCTTTTTCATAGTTTTATTTTTGGAAAGGACTTATGACAACAGTGATAGAATTTATTGATGTAAATAAAACGTACCCAAATGGAGTAACTGCATTGAGCAATGTAAACTTAAAAATTGAACAAGGAGAGTTTGTAGCGATTATTGGTTTATCCGGTGCCGGAAAATCGACTCTTATTCGTTGCGTCAATCGTATGCATGACATCAATAGCGGTAAATTGATCGTCAACAATATCGATGTCAGTGCCTTAAAAGGAAAAGAAATCCGACAATACCGCAGAAGAGTTGGAATGATTTTTCAATCATTTAATTTAGTGACAAGAACAACAGTTTTAAACAATGTATTGATGTCATCTGTTCCTGAATTGCCCTATTGGAGAAAAGTATTGGGTATTTTTCCTAAAGAAACTAAAATCACTGCTTTGACCGCTTTAGATAAAGTCGGTATTTTAGACAAAGCGTATATGCGTGTCGATCAACTTTCTGGCGGTCAACAGCAACGGGTAGCTTTAGCGCGTACACTTGCTCAGTCACCAGAAATTATTTTAGCAGATGAACCTGTTGCATCATTAGACCCCGTGACCGCTAAACAAGTAATGGATGATTTTAAAAAAATAAATAAAGATACGAACATGTCGATTCTTTTAAATATCCATCATGTTGAACTGGCTTTGGAATACGCTGATCGAGTAATTGGTATTCGACAAGGACAAGTGGTTTATGATGGCAAAGCAAGTGAAGTTACTCAGCCTATTTTAGATGTCATTTATGGAGATGTCCAAGCTCAAGATGAGTTAAACATAAATCCAACTTTACAACCACAATCTTAGGAGGGACATAAAAAATGACGATTTATGATAAATTATTTCCACCTAAAAAAATTATGCTGGCTAACAATAAAGTCGTTGAAGAAAAAAGAACTAAAACACCTGTTATCCTTATTTTGATCATAATCGGTTTTGTTATTTCGGTAAATGTGACTGGTTTTAGCTTTAGTGTTCTTTTAAATCGCTGGCAAGAATTTTTTGTTATTCTAAATGACATGATCCCGCCTAACATCGATTACTTACCTAATATATGGAAACCATTATTAGATACGATCAAAATGTCTTTAGTGGGTTCATTACTTGGTTCGCTAGTTGCTGTTGTTTTTGCTTTGCTGGCTTCCTCAAATATTATCAAAAGCAAATTTACAGCTGGTATTTTCAAATTTATTTTGAGTGTTTTGAGAACGTTGCCTACTCTAGTAACAGCTTTGATTGCTACCTTTGTTTTTGGGTTAGGTACCCTGGCTGGAACGATTGCAATTTTCTTATTCACTTTATCGTATATTGGAAAACTATTGTACGAACAAATTGAAAATATCGATATGGGTTCTTTTGAAGCACTAGAATCTATGGGCCTAACTAGGCTTCAGTCTTTTCGCTACGCTATCGTTCCGGAAATTTTGCCAACTTATCTTTCAACTTCTTTATTTTGTTTCGAGGGAAATGTTCGCTATGCTTCCATACTAGGCTATGTTGGAGCCGGCGGACTTGGCTTGCTTTTAAATGAAAGACTTGGATGGCGTGATTATTCCAGCGTAGGCATGATTTTAGTGATTTTAGCTATTACTGTCTTTATTATTGAACGAACTAGTGAACATTTTAGAAAGAAATTACAATAAGGAGTGCAGCCGATGTCTGAAATGATTGAAAATCAATTTGAAAAGGAACCTAAAAAAGGCTTCTACTTAATGAGTATAGCCACTATCTTACTGGCAGCTTTTATTTGGTCCGTTTCTTCTATTGAAGTACAAAGTTTGAATGAGAGTGGCTTAACCATTGCATCAAATATTTTTAAAGGTCTTATGAATCCAGATCTTGAATTATTATTCGGCTTAACCACTAGCGGTGTCCTTTATTTATTATTTGAAACTATTTGTATTGCTTTTTTAGGCACTATTTTCGGGGCAATTCTAGCTATCCCGATTGCCTTTCTTATGGCTCCAAGCGTAGTACCAGCACCAGTTGCTTATGTTGTTCGTTTAGTTGTCATTGTTATTCGTACTGTTCCAGCTTTAGTCTATGGGCTGATGTTTATCCGCATTACTGGCCCAGGCCCATTTGCTGGTGTATTGACGATGTCTATTACTTCTATCGGTATGGTTTCAAAACTATATGTAGATATCATCGAAGATTTAGATACTAGCATTTTAGAATCGTTGACGTCAATGGGATGTACGACCTTTGAAAAAATCCGATTCGGGATCATTCCTCAGCTCTTTTCTAATTTCTTATCCATTACCATTTATCGTTTTGATATGAACTTACGTGATGCTACAATATTAGGGTTGGTTGGAGCTGGAGGAATTGGCGCACCTTTGATCTTTGCGATGAATTCTTATCGTTGGAATGAAGTAGGTTCCATCCTCATTGGCTTGATTGTACTTATTCTGCTAGTTGAGTTCTTCTCAAATAAAATGAGAGCTAGACTTATTAAGGGTTGACCCATTTATTTTTTAAAGGAGTTTTAGATGTGAAATTAACCATATTATCCACAAGTGATATTCATGGGTATATTTACCCCACAGATTACAAAAAAAGAAAGCAAGACTTGCCTTTTGGTTTATTAAAAATTAGTTCACTGATCAACGAAATCAAAGCCGCAGAAACGGACCCCGTTCTTGTGATCGATAATGGCGACTTTTTGCAAGGCTCCCCTTTGACTTACTACACAGCCAAACAAAAACAACAACCATTGATTTATACTTCTCTCCTAAACCAGATTGGATTCGATGCAGGTATCATAGGCAATCATGAATTCAACTATGGAAAAGAGTATTTGGACGAATCAGTTGAGGCACTTGATTATCCTGTTTTATGCGCCAATATCTTAAATGACCAAGGACAGCCTGCATTTGGAAAAGCCTATGAGTTGTTCGCATTTGATGACCTAACTGTAGCCGTACTCGGTCTAACTACCCAATACATTCCAAAATGGGAACAACCTGAGTCTATCAATGGTTTAACGTTTCAATCCGCCACAGCATGTGCAAAAGAATATGTACCTAAATTGCGGGAACTGGCTGATGTTGTCATCGTAAGTTACCACGGAGGTTTTGAAAAAGACTTAACTACCGGTGAACCGACTGAAGCTTTAACTGGTGAAAACGAAGGATACGAACTTTTGAATAAGGTTTCAGGTATAGACGTCTTACTAACAGGACACCAACACCGAGAAATCGCAACAGTCGATTCTTCTGTTGCTATTACTCAACCTGGAGACAAAGGTCATAAACTAGGAAAAGTCTGTCTGACGGTAGAAAAACAAGACGGAAAATCTGTTATTCTTTCGAAAAAAGCTGAACTTCTTTCCGTTAATGAGACTAAGGCTAACCCCACTATAGAAGGAACATTCAATACCTTTCAAGAAGAAATTGAAGATTGGTTAGACCAAAATATTGGAACGATTGATGGGAATATGTGGATTGGGGACCCTTTTCAAGTTCGTTTAGCTGGACATCCTTATATTGATTTCATTCATAAAGTTCAAATGGAGGCCACTGGAACAACGATTTCTGGAACTGCCCTTTTTACAAATGACAGCAAAGGTTTTGGACCGACTGTAACCATGCGTGATATCGTCACTAATTATATTTACCCTAATACTCTTGCAGTCGTACGAGTAACTGGATCTGATTTGCGACAAGCTCTAGAAAAATCAGCCAGTTACTTTAGCTTATCGCCAAGTGGGCAATATGAAGTCAGTTCAGATTTTATGTATCCGAAAGCTCAGCAATACAATTACGATATGTATGCTGGAATCGATTATATCATCGACGTTTCGTTTCCAGTCGGCAAACGAATTAGCCAACTCACTTACAGTGGCAAGCCCATTCAAGAGAATGATGAGTTAGAGGTCGTCATAAACCAATATCGGGCAGTCGGCGGCGGAAATTACGATATGTTTAGCGCTGATAAAATCATACGTGAAATAACAGTTGATATGACTGAACTAATTGCAGATTACTTTAAAAAACACGATAGGATCACTCCAGATACGTTTAATAATTTCCAAGTCATACAATCAAAAAAAGAACTGCATGTCAATTAACACAAAAGGAATGGGATAATTATCCTATTCCTTTTGTGTTAATAAAATTAGAACACTATTCTGAGCTAGTCGAAATAAGGCTTATTGCGTCTGCTCAAACGAAAAACAGTTTTGAGTTAATCGAATTAAGGCTCATTACGTCAACTCAAATAGAAAACGACTCTGAGTTAATCGAATTAAGGCACATTACGTTAACTCAAATAGAAAATGGCTCTGAGTTAATCGAATTAAGGCTTGTTGCATCAACTCAAATAGAAAATGACTCTGAGTTGATCGAATTAAGCCTCGTTACATCAACTCAAATAGAAAATGACTCTGAGTTAGTCGAATTAAGGGTCGTTATGCCAACTCAAATAAAACTCTACGTTCAACCTGTCAGTAATTTTCCTTCTCGCTATCGAATAAGCAATGGAGAGACCTATTGCAATATTTTAATTAGTCTTTGTCATTTAGCAACTATTTTCCTCTTGATGAATTAGTTTTAAAACACGCTCTAGTCATCCTCTTCGCCTTCAAGAGCCTTTTTGCCAAGAAAAGCTTGCAGCATCCAAATTGTTTTATCTAAATAGCCTTTGTAGTCAATTAACAGATCTTCCAATACAGTATCATTTTCATTTTGTGCCAACATGATGGCACGTCCGGCGACATCACGGGTTGTACGATAGTCATCAACTAAGTTTTCCACCATTTCTTCTGCGGACAAGTATTTTCCTGAAGCAGCTTCTTGTACAAATGAATATTGAATGTATTGTTCTGCTGTTGAAAATGGTTTTTCTCCTGATGCAATTAAACGTTCAGCAATTTTATCATAATACTGAGTATTTTCAGTGTATAATTCTTCAAATTTTTCATGCAAGGTAAAGAAGTTTGGTCCTTTTACATACCAATGATATTGATGTAGCTTGATTTGTAGTATACCTTGGTTGGCAATGATATGATTCGTCATTGCTGCTGAAGTTGGATTGTGATGGCCATGTTCTTCTGACATTGTTTATTCCTCCTAAAATAAATATTGTTTTTATTCTTCCTGCCTAACTTCTTTACCTCATCACTCCTTTCAAATGAAAATCCTTTAAACAAATTAAACATGGACAGGAACTGTGCTCATTTCCTTGGCTGCTTGCATCTTTTTACGGTTAAAGTGGATCAAACGCATTGCATTTAAAATAACCACCAGTACACTTGCTTCATGGATAAACATTCCGGATGCTAGATGAACACTTCCCATTAAAACACCGGTTAGTAGAATAGCTACAACTCCCACAGCAATAAAAATGTTTTGTTTCATATTACGAGTTGTTGCTTTAGCTAATGAATAAGCATGCGAGAATTGCATCAATTTGTCTGCCATTAAAACCACATCTGCGGTCTCCATAGAAATATCTGTTCCGCCTTCACCCATTGCTAATCCAATATCGGCAGTAGCGATTGCCGGAGCGTCGTTGATTCCATCTCCTGCCATAGCAACAATATGGCCAGATTCTTTCAGTTGTTTCACATATTCTACTTTATTTTCCGGCAACAATTCAGCATGAAATTCGTCTAATCCTAATACTTTGGCAACCGCTTCTGCAGTGTGTTTGTTGTCACCTGTTAACATAACGATTTTTTTAATACCATTTTCTCTCATTTGAGCTAAAGCTATTTCTGCATCGTCACGAATTTGATCGGCAATGGAGACAATTCCTGCTAGTTGTCCTTCTAGTGCAATAAAGACAGCTGAATTGCCGGCTTTTTCACGTTTGACTGCGTACGTTTCAACACTTGTTGGAATAGTAACATTTTCTGCTTTCATTAATTTACGGTTCCCAGCTATAATGTGCTGGTTATTTACAACAGCTTTAATTCCATTTCCTTTAATCGCTTCACCGTCTTTAATTTCCATAGCCGAAAAGTCTAAGCCGCGAGATTGAGCTTCTTTCACGATTGTTTGTCCTAAGTGATGTTCTGAAATCGTTTCGGCTTTAGCAACCAATTCTAATAATTTTTTGGCATTAGTGTTATTGAATGTATGAATATCGGTTACTTCCGGTTTCCCTTTGGTTAATGTACCGGTTTTATCAAATACCAGCGTATCTACTTTAGAGAATTTATCCATAATTTCTCCGCCTTTGATCAATACACCGTTTTTTGCACCATTTCCGATACCCGCAACATTTGACACTGGAGCTCCAATAACTAAAGCACCCGGACAAGCAATCACCAAGAAAGTGATAGCCAAATGCAAATCACTCGTAATGACATAAACAAGTATGGATAACACCACAACTGCCGGTGTGTAAATATTGGCAAATTTATCTAAAAATTTTTCTGCTTTGGATTTTGATTCTTGCGCTTCTTCCACGAGTTCAATGATTTTAGCAAATGTTGTATCATCCCCAACTCTTTCAGCAATTATTTCGAGGTAGCCAGTATCTATAATGGTTCCACTAAAAACTTTATCATTCATTGATTTTGAAACTGGTACAGATTCTCCCGTGATTGCGGCTTCATTGATTGAAGCTTTGCCAGATACGATTTTACCGTCAACAGGAATTTTTCCTCCTGGATGAATAACGACACGATCACCTTCTTCAACATCTTCAACGGGAATCGTTTCTATTTTGCCGTCTATACGCAGAATAGATGCTTCTTGAGGAGCCATATCAACTAGTTCTCTTAATGAAGAACGGGTTTTCTCCAAAGTTCTCATTTCTAAATAATCTCCAAACAAGAACAAAAAAGTTACAATAGAAGATTCTGTATATTCTCCAATATATAATGCTCCTATAACGGCAATGCTTACAAGTAAGTCAATGCTAAAAGCTTTCATGCGCAGTGCTTGAATGGCTTTGATGAAGATAGGAACACTAGCAACAAGGGTAGCTATAATTAAAGCACTATCTTTAAAATTGATGTTTCCCATGAATCCAATAATAAACCCAGAAGCGATTAGAATACCTGAAACTAAAGTAATGTGGTTTTTGTGCTTATTTATATGGGCAATCATTTTAATTCCTCCTATTTTTTTATGGTAAAGTACTGTCTGATTAAGTCATAACTTTTAACGTGTAGTTAACTCCTTTCTTTTCGTTTGTTCCTTATGCACTTACTTTACTATTACTTTGAAAAAGTTAAATTGACCGTCATCAAGAAATCAACTAAATGATAAAAAGATTATCCGAACCAAGCCATATCAATAATAACGTCTTTCTCTTATCCTTTCTTTTTTGCTTATTTGGAACTTAAAGAAATGGCTATGAAGATGGCTGCAGCAATAATCACTTCCTACCAATGAATTCGAATAGGCCCAATTTCTAAAGCGTGCGGATTAATGGTTCCTACTATCATTTTCATGCTATTCTCCTTTATTTCATTATTTTTTACCAAAATAATTCCAATTGACTACATGAGCAGTTCCCATTTCATTGCCCAATAGAAAAAGCCCAAGAAATCATCATGATGATTTCTTGGGCTTTTTAGTAAGATTTAATTATTTTCAACTAGTTCTCTTTTAGATAAATATGGTTTCTCTTTGATAAACAATGTCATAATGAAAGCTACTAATGATAGTAGTCCAACTAATTTAAAGACCATTTGAAAACCAGCTAAATCAGCTATTTGTCCTGTAACATGTTCTGCTAGTTTATTTTGAGAAACAAGCATCATCACAACAACAAACAAAGCTGTTCCCATTGATCCGGCTAATTGGCGTTGAGTATTAAACATTGCCGCAGCATGTGAAGCTAATTCTAGAGGGACAGCATTGAACGCTGCTGTTTGAATTGGCATCAACGTTAATGCAAAACCTAATGTACGAACCATTTGCAGTATTACAATAATATAGATAGGTGTATTAATATTTATTAAACCAATAACAAAAGTTCCAACTGTTACCAATATTAATCCACTCATAGCTAATTTTTTAGAACCATATTTATCAAACATTCTACCAGTGATGGGACTCATAACAGCCATAACGAGTGAACCTGGCAAAAGAATCATTCCTGATTCCATCGGTGTCATTCCGCGTATCGTTTGAAAGTAAATTGGCAACAAGATTATAGCTCCGTACATTCCAGCAGTCAATACAAATGAAATAATAATATTCAAGCGGTATCCTCTATATTTAAAAATACTAAAGTTCAATAAAGGTTCTTCTGAATGATTACAGCGGATAACCAGTAGAATTAAAGCAATAATTCCAACAATTAAAGGCAAAGCTACATTAATACTCATGAAATCATGTGAAGATGCATTACTAAGACCGAATAATAGACCGCCAAAACCTAATGTTGAATAGATGACACTGATCAAATCTAATTTAGGGCGACCTACTTCACCAACATTCTTCAAGACGAAGAAGGCAACTACAACATCTAAAATGGCGAATGGTAAGATAAAGTAGAACAACATATTCCAGTGGTAATTTTGCACTACCCATCCAGAGAATGTTGGCCCAATTGCTGGAGCGAAGTTCATTGCTAAACCAATCAACCCCATTGCTGAACCTCTTTTTTCAATTGGAAAAAGATACAACACGACAATCATTTGTAACGGTAAAATAATTCCTGCTCCTATTGCCTGAATCATGCGTCCAGTAATCAATACTCCATAAACGCTGGAAGTAGCAGCAACAAGTGTACCAATTGAAAACACGATCATTGAAAAAAGATACAATTGCCGTGTTGTAAATCGGTTTACAAGGTACGCCGTAATAGGTACCATGATTCCATTAATCAACATATAAGCAGTTGTTAACCATTGACCTTGAGTAGCAGTAATCGAAAATTCTTTCATAATACTGGGTAAAGCCGTACTCATAAGTGTTTGATTTAATATGGTCACGAATGACCCCATCAAAATAACACCTAAAATAGATATAATCTGGGTAAATGACATATTTTTATTTTCTTCTTGAATCATTTAGTTCTCTCCTTTATTTATCTTTATAACCTATTGCTTTTCCTCTATTAACCAATCATTCGAAAGAAAAGTGCCCTATAATAGCTTATTTTTTCAATTTAAAACATTGAGTGCTATACTAATTAATGAAAGGTTCATTGCCCATTCAATGGGTTGAGCTTTCCTATTTATTGTTCTAAAAAATAATCTAAGGAGCTGAAATTATGCAAAAAGAACAATTTGAACGAATGAAAAATGAACAAGGTTTTATTGCAGCACTGGACCAAAGCGGTGGAAGTACACCAACAGCTTTACAACTTTACGGCATTGCACCAGATGCCTATTCAGGTGAAGATGAAATGTTTGACCTGGTTCACGAAATGCGAACTCGTCTTATGACTTCTCCTGCTTTTAATTCTGATTCAATCTTAGGGGCTATTTTATTTGAACAAACAATGGATCGCAAAGTCGAAGACCTTTATACAGCCGATTATTTATGGGAGAAGAAAGGCGTTGTCCCTTTCTTAAAAGTCGATAAAGGATTAGCAGAAGAAACTGACGGTGTTCAGTTAATGAAACCTAACCCTGACTTAGATGAATTGTTAAAAAGAGCAAATGAACGCCATATTTTTGGAACAAAAATGCGTTCATTAATTAAAGAAGCCAATCCTGAAGCTATAAAAAAAGTTGTTGACCAACAATTTGAAGTCGGCAAACAAATTATCTCAGCAGGACTTGTGCCAATTATTGAACCAGAAGTGGATATTAACAGTAAAGATAAGGAAAAATCTGAAGCTCTTTTAAAAGATGCAATTTTGACTCAACTAGATAACTTAAGTGAATCAGATAATGTTATGTTAAAACTCTCTATTCCGACAATTGATAATTTCTATAAAGAATTGATCAATCATCCTAGAGTGATAAGAGTAGTTGCTCTCTCTGGTGGTTATACACGTGAAAAAGCTAATGAAGCTTTAACACATAATCACGGACTAATTGCTAGTTTTTCAAGAGCTTTATCTGAAGGGTTAAGTGCTAGTCAATCAGATGATGAATACAACGACTTACTAAAAGAGTCCATTAAACAAATCTACGATGCCTCAATCGCTTAGTATCAAGTGGTATGAGACAATATAATAAACACAACGTATAATAAGGAGAAGCTCTCCCTCTTATACGTTGTGTTTTCACTTATAATAGTGTACTCCTATTTATATGAAAAATCAAAAAAATTTTATTCTACTACTATTACTAATTATTTATTTTTAAGTCGAAAGCTTCTGTCATCTCTGCAGATGCTTTTTCTACAGGAACTTTATTGATAAATTCGGCTTTTGTTAATAATCTGGTTACTCCATCATCATCACAAGTAATCAGTGTTAAGGTCGTTTCACCTGGAATATCATCTAATACACTGACTTTAAGTCTGTTAAATAAATTGTATCTCCTAATTCAACTTTATATAACGGGCTAAACAGTAAATCTGACCGCTTCATGTGGTGGCCGGCCAATGCATAATTTCGTTCTCCCATTATTTGATCTTCTTTCATGGTTCCAGCTGTCAAAGCTAACGTATACTCAGACGTCCCTTTTCCAATTGGTAAGTTCAAATTGACACTAGGTATACTAATACCGCCTATCACATTTATTTGATCGCTATTAAAACGGGCTAAAGCTACTGTTTCAAGATCCAACAGTTGGACTTCTTCAAATTCGAAAGAAGCCTTTTTTTGTTGATTTTTTTCGATCGTAGTTGCGTCCATAGCATTGATCGTTAAGTTTTCTGAGTCCATCACTACTAACCAATTTTTGATAGGATCACTAAATACTAACAATAAGCCGATGACAAGAAGTATACCCCATAATAAATTGAGTCCTATCTTCTTTTTTCCTCTTGTTTCTCTCTTTTTCATATTTACCCTCATCTGCTTTTTCTTCTATGCTAATCAATTAAAAAGGGGCTGGGAAAAAACTAGCCCTTGAGGCTAGAAGAAAAGCGGATGCTTTTTACAAAAAATCAGTCAAAAATAAAAATCGCAATGAAACAATCAGAATTTTGATTATTTCATTACGATTTTTTTATTTGAGGCTAGTTTTTTCCCAGCCCCTTTACGTTGGATGTAATTTTTAAATTAATTAGATCTATATCGTACTATTATTTTTATTCCAACCTTCCAATCGCATATCAAATTCCTCGATTGGTTCCGGTCCTCGCATTGTATCTTTTTCAATCGTTAAAACCCCTTTTTTACTCACCTTAGTCTCCCAACGTACGAGCCGGACTTGCCCTTCAGATATTTCAATTCCTGTAATAATTGTTGGATAAACGCAACAACCAGTATTAAAATAAGGAAGCTCTTTATCTTTGGGATATTTAAATCGGTGAGTATGGCCGCAAATAAGCATGATTTTATTTTTGCGAATCCATTTATTGAAGTTTTTCTCGATTTTATGTCTTTTAGTGACATTTTTTACTGGACTTGATGGGTTTCGAATCCCAAATCCATGCAGAAAACGCCAAAAGAATTTTAAAGATAACATCGTGAAAAAGGCAAACTGATCATTCGGTGCATCACCTTGATGACCGTGTACGGTTAAAATTTCTTGCCCTGTTTTTTTATATTTCAGTACGAGTGCCTCAATAGGCTGAAGACCTTTTAAAAAATCAAAAAATTCTTCTGTGTATTCATCGTAATTTGTATAATAGTTCTTTTCAACAAATTTAGGGTTCTTTAAAGCAATATCGTGATTGCCATACAATTTTATTAAACGATTATCATCAAAAAATTTTTTGATGATATCGAATACTTCATTATGTGCATTTTTGGTATAAGTAAAATCAGAGTATTCTAACAGTTCATCTCCATCGCCAGCTTCCACATAAGTAAAACCGTTTTTATAGTAATACTTTAAAGCGTGAAGAAAGATATTACGGTTTCGAGTGAATTCATCTGAGATATTCCCATTCCCTCGATGGATATCACTAAAGAAAACATATTTTGAATTTTCGTCAAATTCTTCTACTCTAGCCTTCTTGTATGCTTCGGTTAAACGTTTATCTGTGAACATCTTTTTCACCCCATAATTAGTTGACAATTTTTTACATAAGCAACTGAATAGTTATTCTTATTATCAGTATACTTTATCTGGTCTGGTTTAAAAAATAATTGCCTTCTAATTTCCGTTCACTCTCAATTAGATTATGCAAAAATCAATCAGTTAAGAACTTGGGATGAAAAGTTACTTTTTTACTTAACATAAAGACAAAAAACGTCCAATTTCACAAATGAACGTTTTTTTGTTGTAGGAAGTTTTATCACAGCCTCGTACTTTTCTTATCTCACTCTTTATTTCTACTATCTCTCAAAAGCCAGTTTGCTGAAAGAGCACGGAGTCCTGTTCTTTTATTTTTCCTGTTTCTATGTACTGTTTAAAGTGGGTTACTTCAAATGTATCGCCTTTTTCTAATAAAAAAAAATGCAATGGATAAGGAAACAGTTTACCCTTTGCTAGAATATGATTTTTATCTTGATAGGAATACCACCAAATTTCATACAATCGTCCACCCGTTTTTATATTGTCTTCCAGCAATGTAAAATTGTCGCATCCTTTTCTTTCTAATAAATCTGCTGCTTCTAATGGTCTCTTCCACATACCTTCTTTTAAAACTTTCATTCTTATCCCCTTCTTTCTGAAGTATGAGTTTTATACTATGTGGTATTTTTGTACAACAAATTGATTCCGTTTATTTCTCTTGCCAAATAGGACGATTGTTTTTCCTTCGGTGACCAAATAAAGAAAATTAAGAGCATTTGACTTAATCAGACAGTTTTCCTTACATGCCTCGTTTACGGTTAATGTAAACCGTACCAAAGGAGCCTCTTCTAATTTCAAAACTTTAATTTTTTCTACTGAACCTTTTAAGCACATTCCTTTTTCCATATTGATCACCTCATCTCTCTCAAATTATACGAACATATGTTCAGTTAGTCAACTACAAGTATTCTTTTAAGCTCCTTTATTTTAAATTTTATACTCTCGACAACCGTTTAAACTCTACAAAAAAACTATGAGGTAAGTTTTAAATAAACTCGTCTCATAGCTTTTTATGTCCTATTTTTCTCAATTACTGAATTTTTATACCTTTACTCTTATTAATTAAACCTTATTCATTTGCTGTTTTCAATAATTCAATCACTTCTTCTGGTGTATTAGCTTCAATCAATTTTTGCACATTTTCAATTTCTGAACAAAAGATAGCAATAGACGACAACAAGTCTAAATGTTCGTCGCCTTTACCTGCGATTCCAAATAAAACAAAGACTTTGTTTTCATCGCTTGTTTCACTAAAATCGATCCCATCTGGGAAGGTTGCTACCGAAATGGCTGTTTTGTAGATATCTTTTTTTGAACTATCAGTCCCATGGGGAATAGCGATAAAATTTCCCATGTAAGTAGATACAGTCTTTTCTCTTTCCAACATGCTCTCAATATAATCTTTATTTACTGCTCCGCTTTCAACCAATAAATTACCTACTAAACGAATAGCTTCTTCTTTGTTTTTTGCTGTTGCTCCTAATTCAATCAACTCTTTTGTTAATTCTGCCATTTCCATTCACTCCTCTATTTTTAATGAGTCTTTTTTAATACATAGGCTTTAAATTCCTTTTCAATCTTCTTTCGTACCGCTTCTTCCTCGCCCTTGTCAAATAAAGCTGTGGTACTGTCATTTTCGATTACCATACTACTAACCAAGCCTAACAATTCACGTTCAATTACATTTAACGGGTAAGGTGCGACCATTATCAATATTCTTTTCAAGACCATATCTTTCCTGTCGATTCCTACGATGGGTACCTCTTGTTCTAATTCATAGATCCCAAAATAACTGGAAGCAACATCAATATTTCTCACATGAAAAAGTCCCATTTGAGTCCCTGGTATTCCTACCGGAGCAATATTTACTCGTTCAATTAACTTTTGTTGCACATTTTCAGCTTCTATTAAAACGCCAATATCTTGTAGTTGGCGGCAAATCCATAAAAGTGTTTCTTCTAACGGCTGATTTCCCACAACAGGCTCAATGGAGAAATAATTTAAAATACCTAATGCTGTTTTGGATAGATGATGAATTTCCTTTAATGTTCTTTCTGCGGGCAACGTTTCGTTACTCTGTTTGTTTATTTCTTTTATTGAATCGGTTAATGTATAATGCTTTTTTTGATCAATACATTCATCTATTAATCCTTTAATCTTAACTAATTCTTCACTCAAAAGCATCGGCGTGATCAAGTGGTAACGTACCGAAAATTGCGGCAAGAAAATAGTTGAAAAGATAAAATCAAAGTCTGTTAACTCATAGTCATTCACCTCAGAAAGAGAAACAACTGTTACTTCTTTCAACTCAGAAAAATTTTTGTTCAATCGGTTTTCTAATATCCTCGAGGTTCCGATTCCGCTGGAACAAATGACCATCGCTTTTAATCCGTATATTTTTTTGTCATTTTCCCAGGAAGAAGCAAAGTGAATAACCAGATAAATATAATCATTTTCTGAAAAACATTTATTTGGAAAGACACCGGCTAACCCTGTTACTACACCTTTATAAATTTCGGGATAGCGTTCCCGAATAGTTGCATACAAACTATCTTCTACTTGAAGAACTTGCGTAATCGTACGATTCAGTAAAGATTCCATATGTGACAACAAACCAGAAAAAAGTGTATGATCTTTGCTAAATTTCCAATGAACTTCTGTTTCAACTAGGTGAATAAAATCTTTAACTTGATAAGTTAATTCCATATTATAGTCTGCCGAAAACAAATCTTGTTTTTGAAAAAAACGCACACCATTTACAGCCTTTTTTAAAAAGCTTCGTTCTAATCTTGAAAATTGCAACTCTGTTTCTTGAAAAATATCTTCAATCACATAATCCGTTATGTCTTTAGTGAGAATAGAATTTTCTTTTTCTTCAAAATGAATGTCATTCAGCTGATTCTCTTCTGACAAACGCATAATAATCAATGTTAAAATAACGATAAATTGCATTAGTCCACTATTTGATATATCTTCAAAAAAGTGTTGCTTCATCCGAAAGGTAACTTGAGTTGCTATTTTAAAATACCGATAGGTTAGAAATGATAAAAAAGGCATTCTAGTCTTCTTTACTCTCTCAAAATGCTCCTCATTGTACTCGTTTTGAAAAAAATTAAGAAACTCATATTCATTCAACTTGCTAGTAATGATGCTACTAACTATCAGTCTCAAAGATTCTTCATCGCTTTTAATGGAAACAGATTTGCCTTTTCCTCGTTGCAAAGTCATTTGAAATCCTTCAATGATTTCAGCTATTTTGGTTAAATCATTGTTAATTGTTCCTAGACTGACATTAAAATCTTGTGCCAATCCTATTAATTTAACGTTGTCTTTTGTCAGCAGCAACTGGCAAATCAGGTAACTCTGACGATCTTTCGAGTCAAAGATAAGATCTGTATTCAATAAATCTTTTTTCAATCGCTTTAATTCTTCTCTTTCACCACTTAAATAAAAACCAGTACCTAACTTTTTATTAAGAGCAATCTGATAAAGAGACAACGTGTCTTCAGCTATGGACAGTTCGCGGTAAATTGTTCGACTGCTCACTTCCATTTCTCTAGCCAAGACCTCCAAAGAAATTCCTGTTTTATTCAGTAAAAGCAATTCCAATAGCTGCTTTTCCTTTATTGAAAAATACATTTCTTTCCCTCGTTCCTACTCTCTTTTTTCCTTACTCTGCTATTATATCATCAAGAACGGAGTAAACTTTCAATAACTTGATCGTATTTAGGACTACTTAAGAAGTTATCAACTGTTTCATGCACTCCGCTTGGTGTTTGTTGTTTTGCTCTGGCATTTAATTCTATTTGCGTAATAATTAACGTTCCTTCTTCATCTTCTAAATCACTGATTGCTGAATTCGTAACCGGTATTTCTAGACCGGCTTTTTTTGCTTTATTTCTCAAAATCGATGCTCCCATTGCACTGGAACCCATTCCAGCATCACAAGCAAAAATAATCCGCTTAACATTTGCTGAAGAAATCGTTTGTCCAACACTTTCAGATTCAACTATGGGATTATCAGAAGCTGTATTTAGAACTATACCTTTTGACTCTGCTTTCATTCCTTGCATTTTAGTTACATTACTTTCAAAGTCTTCATTTTCGGAACGGTCTGCTTTTAGAATAAGCATCGCAACAACAAAGGACGCAACAATTGACGCTAAAACGCCAGCTAAGATTTGTAAATATTCTCCTTTAGGCGTCATCGCAATAACTGAAAGAATTGAGCC
Source organism: Carnobacterium inhibens subsp. inhibens DSM 13024 (assembly GCF_000746825.1). NCBI lineage: Bacteria > Bacillati > Bacillota > Bacilli > Lactobacillales > Carnobacteriaceae > Carnobacterium > Carnobacterium inhibens. The sequence continues at coordinate 1,276,049 of NZ_JQIV01000006.1, forward strand.
AGGAGATGCAGTAGCAACTAAGCCTGTATCAAATAATGTGAACGTTAAAGTTCCCGCTACTCCACCGGCCATGACTGCTAAAATCATTAAAGGCTTCATCAACACATAAGGAAAGTACAATTCATGTATACCTCCAATAAATTGGATAATCGCAGCACCAGGTGCAGAAGCCTTGGCAGTTCCTTTACCAAACAACATATACGCTAATAAAACGCCAAAACCAGGACCTGGATTTCCAGATAGAATAAATAATATTGATTTTCCTGTCTCAGCTGCCTGTTCAACCCCAAGTGGCCCTAAAATTCCGTGATTGATTGCATTATTTAAAAAGATGACTTTACCAGGTTCAGTGAATAAATTAACCAATGGCAGTAAGTTTGCATTGATCATGAATTCGATTCCATTTCCTAAAAAAGCCATGATGTTTGAAACGATGGGTCCAATTCCTAAATACCCTATAATAGCTAAGATAAAACCAATGATCCCACTAGAAAAGTTATTGACCAACATTTCAAAACCAGCTTTTATCTTAGATTGAAAAATATCGTCAAACTTTTTAATAGCCCAACCACCGAACGGGCCCATAATCATTGCACCAATAAACATAGGTACATCAGTCCCAACGATAACACCGATTGAAGCAACTGCTCCTACTACCCCTCCACGGTGACCCGAAATCATTTTCCCACCAGAGTACCCGATTAACAATGGCAGTAAGTAAGTAATCATTGGTGTTACTAACTCAGCAAGTTTCTCATTTGGTAAATACCCGTTAGGAATAAATAATGCAGTAACTATTCCCCAAGCTATAAAGGCACCTATATTTGGGATAACCATATTACTTAAAAAAGTCCCTACTTTTTGTGCACCAACTTTAATAGACGTTTTCTCTTTTATTCTTTCTTTACTATTTACAGCTTCCATATTGGTTTCCTCCTTGAATTCCTTTATTTCTTTGATAGGATAATCTTACAATCGTTTGTTTCCGCTTACAACGACTATTGAATACAAACTTGTCAAAAGTAAATTGACAAGTTTTAAAAATAGGCTGTATGCTGTTAAATTAAAAAGAGACATTATTTCAAAATATGAAATAATGCCTCTTTTTTGCTATCTTATTTTTTTGTGACCTCATGGCCGCCAAATTCATTTCTAAGTGCTGCAACTACTTTTCCAGTAAAAGTATCTTCCTCTAAAGAACGGTACCGCATCATTAAAGAGAGTGCTATCACAGGCGTCGGAACTTTTGCATCCAAAGCTGCTTCTACCGTCCATTTCCCTTCACCCGAAGATTGCATAATTCCTTTTATTTCATCAAGGTGAGCGTCTTTTTGAAAGGCACTTTCTGCCAGTTCCATTAACCAGCTTCTAATGACTGAACCATTATTCCAAACTTTTGACACGTCGGCCAAATCATATTCAAATTCACTCTTTTCGACAACTTCAAAACCTTCAGCCATCGCTTGCATCATGCCATATTCTATCCCGTTGTGTACCATTTTCAAGTAATGGCCGCTACCAGATTTCCCAGTGTATAAATACCCGTCTTTTACACAGATCCCTTTCAAAATCGGTTCAATTATCGCAAATGCTTCTGAGTTGCCTCCAACCATTAAACAAGCACCTGCATTCGCGCCGCTCGTACCACCTGATGTTCCCATGTCTAAGAAATGGATACCTTTTGCTGCAGATACTTCGGCATGTCGAATAGAATCTTTGTAGTGTGAATTTCCTCCATCGATGATGATATCATTTGGTCCTAACAATTCATTGACTTCACTTAAAACATTTTCTAATGGATCTCCCGCTGGAACCATGATCCAAATAATTTTAGTTTGTTTAAGACTGGCAACCAGTTCTTTTAAATCATTTGCGGTTTTGATTCCATTTGCATCGGCATGTTTTCTTGCCGCTTCGAAACTATCATAACCTATCACATGATGACCATTCTTTTGTAAGTTTAAGGCTAAATTGTATCCCATTTTTCCTAAACCAATTAATCCAATTTCCAATTTCACCACTCCTTATGTATTTATGGTTTCAGTATATGAAATATTTTTTCTTTTTGCAACCATTAAAAAAAATATTTTTCTTTATCAAATGTATGATATACTGATTTAAACTCTTTTAAGTAGGTGAAAAATATGAAAACTCAAGATATTAACTTGAAAATCAAATCGATCTATCGCGATTTAAGCAGCAAAGAAAAAATGATTGCAGATTTTATTCTTTTACACCCCGAGGAAGTTATGCATGGAACCATCAGCAATATTTCAGATACCATCCAAGTTGCAGATGCTACTTTTTTCCGCTTTTGTAAGCGCTTAGGATACAATGGTTTTCAAGATTTCAAAATTGCTTTAGCTTCAGAAAAAGTAAATAGTTCTTTATCTATTCATGAAAACATTTCTAAAGAAGACAATGAACTACTGATGGCACAAAAAGTTTTTGACTCCAATGTCAAGTCGTTAAACGACACAAAAAAATTATTGGATGAACAAGAGCTGATCAAAGCTGTTCAGTTCTTAACTGCTTCTAAAATGGTCGGTTTCTTTGGCGTCGGCGGCTCTAGTATCATTGCAATGGATGCTTATCATAAATTTTTGCGTACCCCACTAAATTCTACGTATACACAAGATACTCATATACAAATGATGCAAGCTTCTCGATTAACTGAAAACGATTGCGCCATTATTATTTCCCATTCTGGTATCACCAAAGACACTATCCAATTAGCTGAAATCATCAAAGAAAAAAAAGCAAAAGTAATCGTCATTACGAGTTATTCACTTTCTCCTTTAGCAAAATTTGCAGATGCTTTATTGTTATCAACAGCTGAAGAAACGGACTATCGTTCTGAAGCTTTAACTTCTCGTATCACACAACTAAGTTTGATCGACGCTTTGTTTGTTAGCGTAATGTTCAAAACAGGTGATTTTGCCACACATTCACTTGATGAAGTCCGTAAAGTAATTTCTCAGACAAAATTATAATAATCGTTTTTCAAGCACTTTCTTTTGCTTTCAGCTCATTTTCTTTTATATAATGACTACGAAACATACAATATAAATCTTAGGGAGGAATAGAATATTATGAGTAAATTTGTAAAAGGAAGTTACCTCACGTTAGAAGAAGCAAGAGTCGCTATTGATGAAGTTGTTGCAGATGGTTACGATAAGAACTTAATCACACTCGTCACAAACAGAGAAACTGCTGATACTTTACCTAATGATTTAGATGTAGGTGTCTCAACTGAACATGCAGATAAGAATAACGGAGACGACGAATCATTCATGGACAAAGTAAAAAATGTTTTTACAATGAGTGATGATGAGGCTGAGAACGCAAATGTTGATACAACAGATGAAGGCTATGAAGCAGACGAATCAGTCTTGAGCAGCTATAAAGATGATATCAAAAATGGCTCTATTGTAGTATTGGTAGATGATTTTGCTGAAGAAACTGGAGCTGAAGATTTTGATAACAGCACTCCATTAGGAACAATGGACTCCGCGGACGCTACTGTTCCTCCTGTTGATTCAATCGATACGACTGATACATTAGATACGATCGATACAACCGATTATTCAACAGTAGATCCCACACTAACAGATAATGAAGAAAAGCTTCAACTTAAAGAAGAACGATTAGATGTTGGCACTACTGAAGTTCAAACGGGCGAAGTGAATGTAAGCAAGACAGTCAATGAAGAAAATCAAACCATTGATGTACCCGTTAAACATGAAGAAGTGACCATTGAAAGACATCCTGTAACAGATGAAACTCCTACTGACGGCTCACTTGATCTAGAAGCTGAAACAATCAATATACCTGTTACGGAAGAACAAATTGACGTGAATAAACGTGCAGTCGTTACAGATGAAGTAACGATTAATAAAGAAACAAAAGAAGAAGTTAAAGAAGTTTCAGATACTGTTCGTAAAGAAGACCTAGATGTTCAAACACATGGAGATGTTACTGTCGAAGGAGAAGACGACAACAAACCCCTTTAGACTAAGTTAATTTCTTATTCAGAGCGAATAACAGAAAGCATCAATATGGAAATTTCCTTATTGATGCTTTTTTTATTCAGTTAAATTAACATACATTAGGAGGAGCCATTATGGAATTAGGTATTACAGGAAAAATAGCCTTAGTTACCGGAGCTGACTCGGGTATCGGTTGGGAAACTGCTCGTGTTCTTTTAGAAGAAGGAGCTACGGTTATTCTTACCGATAAAGAACCAGATCAATTAACTCAAGCAGCAGAAAAACTTGGACAGCCGGACAAAGTCTTCCATTACCCAGCAGACATCACAAGTATAGATGACTTGAAAAAGCTTCATCAAAAAATTGCTCAAGAAGTCGGGAAAATCGATATTTTAGTTCAATCAGCTGGTATTACTGGAGCTCAAGGACTCTTTCATGAGTTAGATGATGAAGGATGGATAAATACGATGGAAGTAGACTTACTAGGACCTGTACGCTTAGTATCTGAATTTCTGCCTGACTTAAGAACTGGTGGCTGGGGCAGACTTATCTTTTTAGCCTCTGAAGATGCGGTCCAACCTTATGATGATGAAATCCCATACTGTTGTGCGAAAGCTGGAATTCTTGCGTTGTCAAAAGGTCTTTCTCGGACATACGCCAGAGAAGGATTGTTGGTTAATTCCGTTTCTCCTGCTTTTATCGAAACACCGATGACCGACACTATGATGGAAAAAAGATCTGAAGAATTATCTGTTTCAAAAGATGAAGCTATCCAATCATTTTTAGATAAAAAAAGACCTTACCTTGAATTGAAACGCCGCGGTCAAACTGAAGAAGTAGCCGCTGTCATTGCCTTTCTTTGCTCAGACAAAGCTTCTTTTATAAATGGTGCAAATTACCGCGTAGACGCTGGCTCAGTAGCGTCGATATAACCTTAAGAATGGAGGAATACAAAATGGTAGATTATACAAGTGAAAAACTGAATCCTCAAGATACAGCTAGAGCCTACGACTATCTGATCATAGGTGGCGGGATGGTGGCAGACACTGCTGCTCGAGGCATACGAGAAAGAGATTTATTTGGCAGCATCGGAATTCTTTCTGCCGATAGCGATGAGCCCTATACTCGACCTGCTTTGACAAAAAAATTATGGACGGACAGTACGTTTACTCAAGACCAAGTAGCCCTTAATACAACAAAAGAGCTAAAAGGAGTTACCCTTAAATTGAATACCACTGTAACTGCTATCGAACGAGAAAATCATCGTGTTCAATTAAAAGATGGTACTTCTATTCGGTATAAAAAATTGCTCCTTGCTACCGGTGGAGAACCTACAAAAATTGACGGTCCAGATGATGAACATGTGATTGTGTTTAGAGAATGGTCTGATTACAGACGTTTGCGTAATTTCTCAGGAAACAATCAGCATGTCATTGTCGTCGGCGGCGGTTATATTGGAGCAGAACTAGCGGCTGGTTTGATACAAAACAATACTAAAGTGACACTTATTTATCCGGATAAAGTTTTAGGAAGCAGCCAGTTTCCTGCTGAACTCGCTAAGGAATATGAAGATTCTTTCCGAGAAGCTGGCGTGAATCTTTTAAATAATAAACGCGCAGAGTCTTATACAAAAGAAGATGGCAAGTTAAGTCTTCAACTTGACGACGGATCTACAGTACAAGGTGATACTATCGTCATTGGGTTAGGAGTAACGCCTCGTGTTTTATTAGCCGAACAAAGCGGTCTTAAAGTCGATGATGGCGTTTATGTTGATGAACAGTTGCGAACAACCGATCCTGACATTTGGGCTGCTGGTGATATTGCTTTTTATCCCGATAAAATTCTAGGCAGAACGCGTATCGAACACGTTGATCATGCCCGAAAATCTGGTAAAGCAGCGGGTAAAGCAATGGCTGAATCAGGTGAAGCTTACACGTATACGCCTTATTTTTATTCTGTCGTTTTTTCTATTTCTTGGAAAGCAATTGGTACGTTAGACCCTTCATTAAATACAATAATAGATGCAGTAGATGGCGGAAAAGTGGTTTACTACTTAGAAGATGATCTTCCTGTAGGTATTTTAACTTGGAATGTCGAACCAGATTTGGATAGTGTTCGTGCTATTCTTAGTGATCCGCCAACTAATCCTCAATCTTTAAAAGGAATGATCCGTTCTAAAGAAAAATAATCTTTTAAATTAAAATAGCATCATTTTTCAGCTGATTTATTAGAGCTGAAAAATGGTGCTATTTTTTATCTACTTGTAAAATTTCCAACAACTTGCTTGAACTTCCCATGCAGCTCATCCATAACAACAAATCGTGCTTCACGGATAACTTCTTTGCCTTCAGCAAATAACAATAAAGCTGGAACAGTAAATACTGTGAATTGGCTGGCAACTTCAGGAATATCATCTGCACTAACTTGTATAGGCTTAATGGATGGAAATTCTTTTAACATCTCTTGCACTTGCGGCTGAATAACATGGCAGATACCACAACTTTTTCTTGAAATATAAACAAAAGCAAGGTCATTTTGTTCTATAAAGCGTAAAACTTCATCCATAGAAACAGCTTGAGGAAATGTATTCATTTTGCATTCTTCTTTCTATTGATTAATCAACTATTTAGCCGATTATTTTTTTACCTAAACTTAGTTATATAGCTAAAACCCTTTACTTAAGAAAAATAATCTTGTTTTAAAATGGAATAATAGACATCATCCACATCACGTTTTTTGTGGATTCTATTTTTTCTTAATGTCCCTTCATACGTCATACCGAGATGTTCCATTACTTTCCCTGAAGCTGGGTTTTCTATATCATAACAAGCATAAATTCGTTCTAATCCCAGTTTTTCAAAACCCAACGCAATTATTAATTTTCCTGCTTCCGTTATATACCCATTTTTCCAATAATTTTTATTTAATGTGTATCCAATCTCTGCACTATTGGCGCCACTTTTTAATCTTAAGTCAATCGTGCCAATCATTTTTCCAGTTTCCTTCAATTCAATTGCATACTTTCCCAGTGGTTCTTTCATAAAATAATTCGCAATGTTTTTTCTCGTTTCTTCCAAATTAGTATGTTTTTCGAAAACAAACCGAACAGTTTCATCGTCAGAAGCATATTCGTACATATCTTCTGCATCTTTTAAGGTCATTGGTCGAAGCAGTATTCGCTCTCCTTCTACCTGATTGTAACAGCTTAATTGATAGATTTTTTCTTCCATATAATCCCCCACTTTGTTTTAAAGTTGTGTTCTTAATTTAGCAGTATGACAGTATTTCGTCAACCCAAAAGGATTTTGAGCTGCTTTAATTATATGTTAAAAGAATGGTATTCTGTTCTTCTCATCTTCTAAATATTGACAAAGAAGGATAATATCATAAACTTAACATAAGCACATCCAATAAGTTTATGATTTTTTGTTTTGAATGAATCTTTCTCAGGTTTTAAAACTATCATCGTTGGGAGGGAATGTCATGATTTCAGTTATTGTAACAGTCCAAAATATTGAAAAATTGTTACCTAAATGCCTGCACAACATCAAAGGCCAAACTTATCGTAATTTACAAGTTATTTTAATCGATAATGGGTCTAGCGATAAAAGCGGCGAAATTTGTGATAAGTTTGCAAAACTTGATGCAAGATTCCATGTCATTCACATAGAAAGAGGCAACTTATCTGTCGCAAGAAATATTGGTCTTTCATATGCACAGGGAGAGTATGTTTGTTTTGTTAACTCTGTCGACTGGATTGATGCAGAAATGTTAGAATACCTTATCACTATTAATGCCAAATTTAATGCAGATACAATTACGTGTAGATATTATGAAGATACTATAGAAGAGCTACTCATTGTTTCAGATCCTATTGAAACACAATTCATGTCAAAAAACGAGGCTATCCAACTTTGTCTAGCTCAAACAAGAATACATAGCTTCTTATGCAACAAACTTTTCAAATTAAAAATCTTTAATTCCAATCCTACTATACGTTTTGATGAGGAAATTGATCATTATGAAGATCTGCTAGTCGCAATGCACTGCTTTTTTAAAAGTAAAAAAATCCTTTACAACCCGCCTCCTCATTATCATTATTATCTTAGTCAACATTTACCAGTAAATGTTCTTCAAAACAAAGAAAAATTAACGGGATTAAAAGCAATAGAAAAAGCCGTTGATTTATTGTCACAAGACTCTTCCATTGATACGCGTGTACTTAAGGATTATTATATTCGTTTGACTCTTTCTTCATTATTCCTTTTAGCTACACCAGAAAATATGAATGATCTATTAATTATTAATCTGAAACAAAACTTATACCACTATGATTTAAATGAGCATAAAGATAAAGACTTGAAGAAATGTTGTATGATCACACGCAGAAATATCGGCTTAGGCAAAATTTATTGGGATATGTTTTATAAGAAGCATCTAGTAGAATGACACAATTTTCGTCAGTTAACATAAGCCTATTAATAAAAGAACAAAGAACTTAGTTATGCATTGCTCTTTTTTCAATAATATAAATATGCCTTTGGTCATAGCCAAATAGACTTTTTAATTCCTACTATAATTAGTTTATTTATCAAAAACATCGTTTAAGTTAGTCTTTTTTTCTATAAATGATATAATGATAATCAGATTAAAAAAAGATAACAAAATGATGGGAGATTAAACTATGACACATTCAAAATTCATAAACCATTAACTCTATCCTTCATATAGAGATATTCAGCCTTTAGAGAAAGATACCTTTCCTAAGGATATCAGTTTAGAAGAAGCCTACACTATGCAGCATTCTTTTACTGCCGTAAAAGAAAAAAATGGTGAAAAACTTCAAGGATACAAAATCAGTATGACAAGTCCAGAAACCCAAGCTCTATTTGGCGCCTCGGAACCTTTATATGGTCAGTTAACGAATAAACGTGTCCGAGATAGACTTTCATTATCAAAAGATACTGCTAATGCCTTGATAGAGTTAGAATTAATTTTTCTTATTAAGGAAGAATTAACTGCTGAAGACTCACTTGAAGATATTCTTCAAAAAACTAAAGTAGCACCAGGATTAGAAATACCAGATTCTCGCTTCTTAGACTGGTTTCCCAAAATGCCAAAAGAGCAGGTCTGTGCAGATGGAGCTGTAGGTGGATACGTTAGCTATGGTGAAGCAAAAGATGCTACATATGAAGATTTAGATAATATACAAGGAAAATTGGTATACAATGGCCAAATCTTAGCTCAAGACTCCTCAAAAACAGTTATGGGGCATCCAGTTAAAGCCATGGAATGGCTGCTAAAAAAATTAGGTGAGCATGGTTTGTCTCTTCAACCCGGTATGTTTGTGTCTTCTGGTACTTTTGTTATGCCTAAAGAATTAGCTGCAGGTACTTATAAAGGGGAATTCGACTATTTTGGAACAGTAACCCTAACGATTACCGAATAAACATTTGCAATTTGTCAATTATAGAAAAAGGATAAACTATTAAGGTATGATTCCGAATGTAATTTGGGTCATGCCTTTTAAATTAGCCTAAATTTTAATAATAATAGATTAATTAAATTGATTACAAAATTTTTTCTAGAGGAATAAGAGTTGCTTGTAGCCATATCTAAGGGTTCAATGTGAATCACAGTTTGTCAGCTCTTCAGCGGTTACGTCTTATTTAATGCTTCAAAGGAAGCACTGGAAACAGAATAATGCCAAGTGTACCTGCTGTTTGTAAACTGCTAAAGCAACAACAGTCCCAGCAACTAAGATTTAGACAGTCTCATGGCTCTTTGCAACTAGAAGAAATTTTATTTTGTTGTAGTAACACCAATTATCAAACATTATATATAAAAAATGAGTGGGGCTGGGAAAAAACTAGCCTCAAATAAAAAAATCGTAATGAAATAATCAAAATTCTGATTGTTTCATTGCGATTTTTATTTTTGACTGATTTTTTGTAAAAAGCATCCGCTTTTCTTCTAGCCTCAAGGGCTAGTTTTGTAAGATTCATGCTCATAAGCATGATCCCGATGTCATTGTGAACGGCTTGCTTGCCTCTGACATGGGTTCTGCGCATGCCAAATACACCTTTCATACGACCAAAAACAGTTTCTACGTCAACTTTTCGTTGTGCGTAGATGGCTTTGCCACGATCGCTTTCAAGGTTCTCTTTTGCATGCTGCTTGAAGTATTCCCAGTTATAGTTGACCGCTGTCTGGCGTTGGGCACCTTTGGGTGTCTTGGCTAGTTGCTTGCGTGTCTCGTCCAGTTGTTCCACATCAGCCTTGTATACTTTAAATTGTCTGCGGAAACCATTCTTATCATTTTGCGTACTATAATGTGAGAAACTAAAACGGACGTCGTCTAAATCCGTATAAGCATCTTCAATCTCGTCATAATCCCAGTTGGCGCGGTGTTTAGGATTCGAGCGATAGGCGTTACTGTTCTCTTTATGATACATGCCGTATGGGATGAGCGGTACTTTCTGAAAGGTATCCATAACCGCCTCGTAATTTTCTTCACTGCCATAACCGGCGTCTGCGACGATGTATTTAAATAAGTCTAACGTTTGAATGGATTCTAAAAAAGGGATAAACGTGCGTGTATCCGTCGGATTGGAAAAAATATCATAGGCAATGACAAACTGATTGCTCGATGCAACTTGAAGATTATAACCCGGTTTTAACTCACGGTTCTTCATCGGATCTTCTTTCATGCACATGAACGTTGCGTCTGTATCTGTTTTTGAGAAACTGTTGCGGCCTTCAAATGTGGCGTTTGCTTCTTCATAGCGTTGCTTACGCGGCAAGAAATCTTTTTCGCATTTATTCCGATGTTTCTTGAGGATGCGACGACGTCGCTTCTGTTCCGAACCACCTTTGGGAATCACTTTTTCTTCTGTAATCGCAGCTTCAACGGCCACAAGTTCTTTGTCCAGGGAAACGATTATTTCTTCAATGCCTTCCGACGTTTTTAATGTCTCTTCCGATAAAGCGAGGTTTACTTTTGCCTGGATGAGTTCATCATACAATTCCGAAACGTTGGCATTGAGTTTTGCTTCATAGCGTTCGATTGCTTTCTTCCAAGTGAAACTATAAATATTTGCATCGGCTTGTATCTTTGTACCATCGATATAGAGCGCGTCTTCGTGAATCAAGCCGTTGTCACTTAAGAGTGTTGTGAAAAGAATGAATGCATACTTGATGAGTTTTGATGCGTGCTCGCTTGAACGGAAGTTATTGATTGTCTTGTAGCTAACAGAAGTATCACCCGTTAACCACTTCATAGGAATGGATTCTTCATTCATCCGTTCCATTTTGCGTCTAGAAAAGGTTGTGCGACTATAGGCAAACAAACACATCTTTAAAAGCATGGCGGTATGAAAGGCAGGGCGTCCCGTATGAGACGTCTCTTCAAGAAGAAATTCCGAAGGAATAGAATCGACAAAACGGCTAATGAGGCGGGCTTCATGATCATTCGGGATTGTAAAATCCAATTGTAGTGTTAAGGCCGTTTCCATTGTGTTATAATTTTGATACATGGTGAGTCACTCCTTTGGTTTTTGGTCGTACTTAAATTATAAGGTATTTGGCTCACTGTGTCTTTTAAAACGATAAAAATCCCCAACTCCTTCAAAATGAAAGAGTTGGGGATTTTCTTTATTCAGAGACTGAGTTTTTTCCTAGCCCCTCCTTTTTGGTTAATTTTAGGCTTTTTCAGCTTCTTTTCGTAATTGTCCAGACGATCCATCCGTATCGTCAGAAAGTAATTTATTAGCAACGAGGAATAGAATTGGAAGGATCACATCATCCGCATATCCAACTACAGGAATAAAATCGGGCACAAAATCGATAGGACTAATAATATAAAGAATGATCCCTGCTACCATTAGCTTCTTTTTCCCGCTTGTTTTTGTGTTAAATAGAGAAAGGATCAGTGATTTCACTTGCGACATTGGGGTCTTAGTTTGCTTTATTTTCATTTTCATCTTTGTATGACCTCCATTTAATTTGACTACTGTTAGTATAGTCCCTTTGCTGTTAAAATGTATCGGTCTAAAGCATGATTTTTCTTAAGCCAACTCTTTCGCTTTTTTTGAAAAATGAGCCATTTCAATTGTTAGATTCGAACGTAAATCCATTAAATCATAGTTAACTAATTGCTTATCTCGAACAATTGTTGTTCCATTAATAAAGACATCTTGGACATTCGAAGCATTAGCAGAATAAACCAAAGCTGCATACGGATCAAAAATTGGAAACATATTTACAGATTTCGTTTCAACCAGCACGATATCAGCTTTTTTCCCAACTTCTAAAGAACCAATTTCATTCGCCATATTCAATACTTTCGCTCCTTCAATAGTCGCCATTGCCAAAATCTCTTTAGCAGGAAAAGCAGTTCTATCATGTAAAGCTGTCTTATGAAAGTTGGCAACGAGTTTCATTTGCGTGAATAAGTCCAGTGTATTGCCACTACTTGGCCCATCTGTTCCTAAACTTACAGGGATAGCTAAGTTGAGCATATCTTTTATTGGAGCGACTCCTTTAGCAGATTTAGTATTCGCACCAATACAATGAGCAACCCCTACTCCTTCTTGTTTTAAAATCTGTAGATCATGGTCAGATACATGAATACAGTGAGCGGCAATAAATCGAGTACTTAACACTCCAATTGATTGTAAGAATTCAATTGGGGTAGCATTGTATTTTTCACTAAAATAGTTCATTTCATAATCCATTTCTGCTACATGCATGGTCATTGGAATATTATATTTTTCCGATAATGCAGCTGCCTTTTTTAGTGCTTGCGAATGATTCGTATTTGGTGCATGAGGCGCAATAGCTGGTGTAATTAACTCATGATCAAGCCATTTGGGAATAAATTCCTCTGCATATCCAATCCCGCCATGGCTTTTTGGTGCATCACAAGTTGGAAAATCGACAACTGTTTCCCCTAGAATAGCGCGTGACTTCATTTCATCCGTAGCTTGTGCTAGAGCATCTTCAAAATAATACATATCGGCAAATGTTGTTATACCAGCCATTTGCATTTCAGCAATAGCGTATTTTCCACTATGATACGCCAATTCTTTCGTCATACAAGCCTTTTCAAGAGGAAATAAAAAGCGTCGCAATCGATCTGGATAATCATCTCCTAGTGATCGAAAAGGGACCATTCCTATGTGAGTATGAGTATTGACCATTCCAGGAATGGCAATCGTTTGGTGAGCATCAATAACCTCATCAAAATCAGTCTCTTGCTTTGAGAAATGGACATACGATCCAATTTCCAAAATTTCATCATCTTCTATTATAATGTATCCATCAGAGTACTCTGTTCGTTTGGCATCCATTGTTAAAATATGACTATTTTTAATTAGTGTTCTCATTTTACTATCTCCATTAATGGAATAGACTGTTGACTTCGGACATCAAACATTCCTTTATCCGTAATTTTAATAGCAGGAGAAACAGGTAGAGACAGTGTTGAAAAAGACATGATCTCATTTGAATTTCGGTAACCTAAATCAATCATTCCTTGCCGTACTTCACTTAACTGTTTTCCAACGACTTGGATCGGTGCATCACTGATGATTCCTCCAATCAAAAGCGGACAGCAGCTTACTACTTGTTCATTCTGAACCGTTAAATAACCCCCTTGGATTGCCACTAATTGATTTTGGGCCACTATTAAGTCTGCAACTGTGGTTCCCATCACCATTAAATTATGATGATCATGTGCCCATGTTGTCCCTACTGCACCTTTTTCAGTTAATGCATTTTCAACAAGACCAAATGCTTTATTGCCAGATTTTCCGTAGCGCTCCATTACTACGATTAAAGCTAATCCACTGGACTCCCAATCCAAGTACCCATTTTTTATCGGGAGTTCTCTCTGGACACATTTCGTAAATGTCCCCACTTCAGTTATCCGAATGACATTACAAATGGCAGTTTTCCCCTCAGCTCGAATGTTAAAATCAGTCTGTTCAGCTTTCTTACATTGAACAGACGTATAAAAGGAAGCAGGAAATAGTGGTTTTTTATCTGGATACGCTATCTCATTTCCCTTTACATAAACCTTTTTCCCAGATTTATAAACAGCTGATGTTTCCATTTTTGCTGGATCTTCCAATAGAATGAAATCAGCTTTAAATCCCGATACGATTGCCCCTCTATCTTGAAAACCCATTCTTCTAGCAGGAGTGTAAGTACTCATATAAATGGCTTGTTCAATAGGAATACCTGCTTTAATAGCCAGTTGGACATTCGCATTCAAGTGTCCCTTTAATAAATCGTCTGCCATAATATCGTCTGTTACAATGGCACAATAGTCATAAAATTGATTTTGAGCGATGACCGCCATATTCTCTTTGGTTAGCGATTTTCGTTGCAGTTCAATAAACATTCCATTGCTGATTTTCTCATAGATTGATTCTGGACTTTGGTGAGTATGATCAGCAGTAATGCCTTGATACATGAATTTAGCTAGGTCTAAGCCTGATACTAGTGGAACATGTCCCTCAATCGGCATAAATGGTCTCTTTTGCTGAACAATTTGTAAAATTTGACGTATCAAAGAATCTGAATCATTTACGATACCATCAAAATTCATTGCTTCTCCAAGAGCAATTACTTTAGGGTGATTCAGTAGTTGTTGAACTTCTTCTACTCCTACGAATCCGCCAGTCGTTTCTAGCGCTGGAATGGTGGAAGGAACAGAAGACGGTATCGCATAAAAAATATCCATTTCGGTTTCTTGGTCCATAAAAGCATGCATACCATCTAACCCAAATACGTTAACCATTTCATGAGCATCTGCAACTACTGTTGTAACTCCGTGAGATAAACCTGCCTTTGAAAATATAGCAGGAGGAATCATAGAACTTTCAATATGCATATGGATATCAATCAATCCTGGGATCATGTAATTTCCTTTAGCATCAATAGTAATATCAGATTTCAAATCTGTTGATGCTTCTATTCCTATCGAAAAGAACTTTCCATTAAGAATGGCCACATCTTTCCATTCAAATTTTTTTAAAAAGCTATTAAACACTTGCACGTTCGTAACAATCGTATCTACTTTCATGTACATTCACCTTTCTACTATAAAAAATAACCTCTTAATAGAGAAGAGGTTATTTTTTCAACTATTTTATTTTATTCTCTATTGATTCAGGGTTCTATTCCAAGTGTTGATCCAGTCATCCATTTGTGTATTTACAAATTCAAAATCAACTGGTTTTGTTAACTCAGCAATCTCTCCATATGTTTTATTTTCAGCTACTTCTCCACTTAATTCAACCTTTTTATTTGTTGGAGCTTCATTTAATGAAGCAGCAGTAATGGTTTGCAATTCTTCACTCAGTCTCCAGTTCACAAAATTATACGCCATTTCTTTATCTTCTGACTTAGCATTAATGTTTACAGTGTTAAAGTTTGCATAGGTTCCAGAAGCCGGAACAACATATTGAACAACTGGATGAGCCTCCGAAATCATCGGAATCGCAAAATCTCCCACAACTGCAGCAACGATTTCACCTGATTGGAACATATTCGCTAAGTCTGACGATTTAGCATAGGTTTTAACGATGTTAGGAGAAAGTTCCTCTAACCCCTCAAAAGCAGCTTTTCCATTATCAGTTGTAATGTTTACACCTTTATACTCACTCGCTACATACATCATAGAAGGTCCAAAAGTTGTCGCAATATCTGGAATAGAAATTTTTCCTTTCAATGAAGGGTCCCATAAATCAGAAAATTCATCGATCTTCATACCAGCAGCTTCTTCATCATAAATAATACCAATACTGTTAACTGTATAAGCTGCTCCAGAGCCACTTTCGCTTAAAGCTTTTGCACTATCGATCAAATCAGCAAGATTTGGAATTTTTTCTGTATCGATTTCTTCAAACAGTCCTTCAGTTGCTCCTTGAGAAGAATTTGATTGAGGCAAATCAATAATATCAACAGTTGAATTAGGGTTATTTTCAAACTTCGTATACCGTTCAGAACTCGTTCCTGTTTCCACTACAATGTCTACTCCATACTCTTCTTCAAATGGTGCAAATATATCTTCTTGCATAACATCTTCACTCAACCCAAACGTAGAAATAACTAATTCCTTATTTTCTCCGCTTGCTTCTTGCCCACATGCCATTAACACTGTTGCACTCATTACTGTCAAACTTGCTAAAATTGCTTTCTTTTTTATCACTTAAAAATCCCCCTTTTTAACATTGGTTAAACTAAAATCAATTTTTCTTTTGGAATAACAACAAGAACTTTATCTCCAACTTGGTACCCTTGTACCTGCACATCATTAACTAATAATTTTCCAATAGCCGTTTCTACCTCATATTGATAACTCTTACCTAAAAATGTACGAACTTTTATTGTACCTGTTAAACTGTTGGGCAATACTTCTTCACTATATGCAGAAAGTAAAATATCGTCAGGTCGAATCGTACCTGTTACCTGTTGTTTATCTGTCGGATGCATTGTTTCAATCAACGTTCCATTCAATGTGGTGTAAGAATGAGTATCTTTTCTGGTTAACACAAAGAAATTTTCGAATCCAATGAAGCGTGCAACAAACTCGGTTTTAGGATTCTTATAGATTTCTTCTGGAGAATCATATTGTTCAATGACTCCATTGTTCATAACGGCTACTTTATCTGAAATCGAAAAACATTCTTCTTGATCATGAGTGACAAATACCGTTGTGATCCCTAATCTGCGTTGGATACGTTTAATTTCAATACGCATACTGATGCGTAATTTAGCATCTAAATTACTTAACGGCTCATCTAGCAACAACAATTGAGGTTCAATCACTAACGCTCGAGCAAGCGCTACACGTTGGCGCTGTCCCCCAGAGAGTTGTTTTGGATAACGCTCAGCATAGTCAGATAAATCGGTAGCTGCTAAAATAGCCTGCACTTTTTTTTCAATAACTTCTTTTTTTTCTTTTCTTAACTTCAATCCAAATCCGACATTTTCTTTAACGGTCAAGTGCGGAAATAAAGCATAACTTTGAAAAACCATTCCAAAATTCCGTTTATGTACAGGAACTTTTGTTAAATTGGCATCACCTACAGTAAAGGTACCATCATTTGGTTCAATCAGACCTGCGATAACCCGTAAAGTAGTCGTTTTACCACAACCAGATGGCCCTAATAATGAGATTAATTCTCCTTTTTCCATAGAAAGATTAAGGTCTTTCAATATATTATTTTTTCCGTCATAACTAACACGGATATTTTCTAAATCAACAAACGACATAATGGTAGATGATCCTCCTTAGTGGTGTGTAACGAGATAGTTGTAAAGTGCCTGGATGATAATTAAGATGTTAGACTACTTTTGCTAATCCAAGCGTTTTTTCAATTAAAAACATTAAGATGATTGTTCCAATCATTAAAAGGACTGATAAAGCAGAAACGACTGGATCATAATTGTATTCAATATAATTCATCAACGTGGTAGGTAAAGTTGAAATTCCCGGACCAGATAAAAATTGTGAGACGGGTATATTATTAAATGAGTTAATAAAGGCCAGCATAAACGCTGCAAATATACTAGAAGAAATATTTGGCAAAACAATACTGGCAAATGCTTTCACCTTAGTACTGCCTAAAGTCCATGCCACTTCTTCTATCGAAAAGTCTAATTGTTCCAGACTAGAACCTACTACACGAATAATGTAAGGTAAACTAATTAAAAAATGTCCCAGTAACAATCCTTGGAATAAAGGTACTTGCAGACGGATAACAATAAATTGAAACAGCGAATACCCTACTACAACACCTGGGATGATGGTTGGTGATAAGAAAAAACTTTTGATCCAACTTTTACCTTTTACCCCATGTCTAGTTAACGCATAAGCAGCTGGAATCCCAACAACTAATGCTAGTAAAGTTGCCAGTAATGAGACTTCAAGACTTAATAAAAAGCTGTCCATAAAGGATTGGTTTTCAAAAACCTTAGTAAACCAACCAAATGTAAATCCAGTGATAGGGAATTGAATAGTCGATTTTTCTCCAAAAGCAGTTATGGTTATGATAATTAGAGGAATAAATAAGAATGCAAACACAACTCCCGCAAAAATGGATAACCCTCTTTGTTTACGCATCTTGTTCACCTCGCTTGTCAATTCTATGGGCAATCAAGTTAAAACCTTTCATTACAATCAAGGTCGTCACGATCATAATCAATGCAATGACACTAGCCTCTTTCCAATTGCCTAAATTCATTGCGTTTTGATAAAGAAACGTTGACAACATCATATTTCGATTTCCCCCAAGCAATTGAGGAGTCGTATACGCAGTCAGTGTACCCGTAAAGACTAAAATACTGCCTACGATAATTCCAGGGATGCTCAAAGGTAAAATGACTTTAGTAAACGCATTTACCCGACTAGCTCCAAGTGTTTCTGCTGCTTCCATAATTTCTGGATTAATATTTTCCATTACTCCTACCAAGGTGATAATTAAGATCGGTAAAAATAAATAGGTCGAACCAATGATAATTGAAAATTCAGTATACAATAAGATTAATGGCTCAGAAATGACGCCTATGCTAGTCAGAACTTTATTGATCACACCATTTTGTCCTAGTAAATTGATCCAAGCAAAACTTCGAATAACAGAATTCGTTAACATCGGAAATAATGTGAGTGCCATTAATAATCCTCGCCATTTTGGAGATGTTCCGGCTATATAGTAAGCTGTAGGAACACCTAAAATAATACAAATGACAGTTACAATCAGTGAAATGCGAATGGTACGGCTAAAAATTCCTACGTTATATGGATCTTTAAAAAATGAAATATAGGAATCAAATGAGAGCGTCCCATTAAAAAAAGTTGGCCAAATGACTGACACTAGTGGTATTAATAAAAAGAAAATCAATAAGATGAATCCCGGTGCTAGTATTAGATACGGGATTTTTTTCGACATAAGATAAATCCTCCTTAAAAAATAAAAAGATACAAGAATTAGTAAAAAGAAATCTCACACTTTTTCATTATTTCTTAACATTAATGTTTCTACACAAATTAGTATAACTGTTAAAAAAAGAATGAACAATATATTTAGCGAATAAGAATACATTTAAAATAATTAATGTTCGTCTTTTTACGTACGATTTTTGTATTACTAGGATTTATCTCATTATTTCCTTCTTATTTAAATTAAAATAAAATGAGATAAATCAAAAAAATAAGAGAGTGAGACAAAAAGCGTTTAGACCCGAATCTTCTACCTCGCATACCGTATCCCTAAGCAGCTAAAGCTGCAAGGGCTAAGGCAACTGGAACGAATAAGCGCAGTATGGTCATCGACCATCGAGCATTGTTCGCGAAGTGGACGTCGGGTCTGTTTTGGAGCACGTTTTAGAATGAATAATCGTATAAAAATAGGAGGCCAGGACTTTTGTCCCGGCCTCCTATTAACATCTATACTATTTTTTTGTAAAATTTAATGCTCTTCTTAATCAAATTCCTCCTAAAACAACACCTACGATATAAGCAACAAAAGCCGCCAAACCACCAACTACTAACATTTCAAAACCAGATTTCAGCCAATTTGATTGAGTAACTCTGGACTTTACGGCTCCAAGAATGAAGAGTGTTACTCCGGTAAGCAAAGAAGCAATTAAAAAAGTATTTTGCAACAATCCAGGTATATATATGGATAACACATAAATTAACAGTGGAACTACACCAAAAATACTAAAAGATAAAAATGTTGCTGCTGCATTTTTTATTGGAGAATCTTCTGTAAGGTCAGTTCCATAGTTCTCTTTCATTATTTGATTTACAAAAGGTTCTTCATATTTTGCAAGAGTATTTACTAGTACTTCAGCATCTGGTTGAGTAATCCCTTGATTTATAAATGAACGAATCATTTTGTTCACTTCATTTTCCTGATGATTCCTGATATCAGATTGTTTTTTTAAATGTAGCGTTTTTTCATATTCGTTTTGTGATTTTGTAGAAAGGTAATCTCCTACTGCCATTGAGAAACCATCTGCCAACAAATTTGAAAAACCTAAAATTAAAACTACTTTAAAGGATAACTCGCCACCAACACTTCCTGCTACTACAGCAAAGGTTGTTATGATTCCATCTAATCCTCCATAAACGATACTTTTTATATATTTCCCTTTACCATTATGAACTATTTTTTCCGGTTTATTCATTTTCATTCCTCCTTATGTTCAGTCAGCAAAAAAAATTTGAAGGAATACACTAATTTTTTCATTTTTAAGTCCCTTTTATTTAATTCCCCATGCTAAAAGTGATAAGTTCTATTACCCACGTCGTTAAAATTAGAAGTAGTAAACTAACCGAGAAAAGAAAGATTCCAAATAATAGATAATTATTTTTCTTTTGGATCACACTATCTTTAATAGAAAAAGCTACTATAAACAGACCTATACAACTTATTCCTATAGATCCAATCCTCTCTAAATCAGTAATGGTTGAGAAAAATAAATCATGCACCAGTAAGAAAAATTGTATGCACAAGAAAACTATCTTAGCTTTCTCCAATCTTTTACTCATATCATTCCTCCTTCAACCGAATTACACCACACTCCATGTGAATATGATAACAATATATACTGCTCATTACAATACTTATTTAATAAAACAATCATACTCTCTTTATCCATTTTTGAAGCAAGTTCGTTCATTAAGTTCAATATGCAACAGCATTTTCATCACATAAATAGGGTGAAAACAAGTAATTTCAACTGTTTACCTCTTTACTTCTTAATAAGCTTCATTCTGTCATTCTGGACTAGCTAACAAATTCTTTTCTACCCATATCTCTTCATCGGAATTTTTTATAATCATATCAAATGTTTTTCTGTATGGATGCATAAATAGTTCATATTGGATCCGACGTTGCTTATGAGACTGACGTAAAGCATTTATATCCGTACCTCTTTCCAAAACATCTCTTCCAACTCTTCTCATTAACTCTGTTTCATCATCTGTATAAAAGTAAATTTTCAAATCAATTAATTCAGGATCAACAAACGTCACACTCATTCCTTCTATAATGGTAACTTTTTTAGGAGAAATTAGTTCACTCTTGCTATAAAAAGTATCTATCGTGTAAAAATCTAACCCAGATTTGACCATGCGAATGTCTCTTTCTAAGGACACTATATGATGAGCATCTGGATGGCAAGCAGTCATTTTTGAATGATAATCTTTATTTTGATAACGATATTGAATCATGGTGTATTGTCGTAACTGTGACGTGATCATATAGGGATCTGTGTTGATATATGCTACTTCATTTAATCCTATCAAATGTGCAAGTTTAGTAGAAAAAGTAGTTTTCCCTGCAGCACCATGTCCTGAAATTCCAATAATCACCGGTTTATCCGACTTATTTATCCAATTTATGACTTCATCAAGTAGATTATTCATTTTCCCACCATTTCCTATCTATCTCTTCTTAGGCTTAAACGTTTATTTATAAGTTATAAACAGCAACTTTATTTTACCATTATTGAAAACGGTTTTCTCCAGATTTTTTAATTCATTCTAAAGAAATACCTACAACTACACAAAATAAAAAAAGCAGTACGGTCATTAAAAATGAATCCATACTGCTTTACAATTTGTATTTGGCTAAGCTAACTCAATACCACCTGTTACACCATAGATTTGGGCTGTAACGTAGCTAGATTTTGCAGATGCTAAGAATACATAGACATCTGAAAGTTCTACTGGTTGACCAGCACGTTCTAATGGAGCCTCTTGTCCAAATGTTGGAATAGCTTCACTTGGCTGTCCGCCAGAAATTTGTAACGGCGTCCATATTGGTCCCGGAGCTACAACATTTACACGGATGCCTTTTGGTGCTAATTGTTTTGCTAGACCACGGCTAAATCCATTAATGGCAAACTTAGTTGATGCATAGTCTAAAAGATTTGCGCTTGGGTTGTACCCTTGAACAGAAGATGTCGTAATAATCGAAGAACCCTCTGGAAGATAAGGTAAAGCAGCTTTTATTACCCAAAAAAGCGAAAATACATTTATTTCAAAGGTTTGTTTTAATTGTTCTGTCGTAAGATCTAGAATATCTTCCACAGCTTGCTGTTTTCCAGCAATTAAGGCTAGTATATCTAATCCACCAAGTTCTTTATGTGCTTGATCAACAAGTTGTTTACAAAATGCTTCATCACTTAAATCACCTGGGATAAGAATAACTTTTTGGCCTGCTGCTTCAATCAGCTGCTTCACTTCTTGTGCATCTGTTTCTTCTTCTGGAAGATAATTCAATGCTATATCGGCTCCTTCACGTGCATAAGCAATAGCTGCAGCTCGTCCTATACCAGAATCTCCGCCTGTCACCAAAGCTTTTTTCCCAACTAGTTGTTCATTTCCTATATAAGATTCTTCACCACAGTCTGGACGTGGATCCATTTTACTTTGTAAGGCAGGAGGTTCTTGATACTGCTTTGGAAAGTTTCCTGTAAAAAATTGATTTAATGGATTTTCTGAATTTGCATGTGTCATTTCTCTCTCTCCTCATAAATTTAATAATGAATATATTCATCTTAAAGTTCCCATGGACCAAGTTCAAATCATATGCCTCTAATTTCTACTCTGACTTGAACTAATGAATACACAAAACAGCCATGCAAAAGAACTGCATAGCTGTTGTCTATAATGTTTTTTCTAAAAATTAATTTATAGTGGCTTACTGTTATACCAGTCAGTTGAGTCAAGAAAAGCTAAGTTGTTTTTTTGCCATTTTATACCTGCTATCACTTTATTTGACTTGAACGTCAATTTCTTTTCACCCTTAACCTTCACAACTATTTTGTATTGTATCAGTCCTTTTTTCACTTTAAGGTATTCTATATCTTCATAAGGAATCTGAATATGTTTGCCTGAAAACTGACCCATCATTGTCAGCCCAACTAAACTAATTTCTTCTGAAGAAAAAAATAGTAAGTAGTATTGCATATCTATAAAAGATGCTAACGCTCCATAAGTAAAACTAGACATGATTCCTGGTTCTGTATACCCATAAACAAAATTTTGAGACACTGGAATATCTAGTGGCTCCATATAAGTTTCGATATTCTCTATTTTCATTGCTTCATTCACTATCACCAACTCCTTTTTACCATCTTATCTAAATCAGCCAGAAAAGGACAAGAATATCCTATTTCCTGTCAAATATTACTAAATTACAAGAAACCATGTTTTAGTTGCTATGTAACTAGATCAGTATAAGCATCTTATTCATTGGAACTAAAAATTTATAGAACAAGATATAAAAAAATCTCCATAATAATAAAATAAATGGCACCATAAAAGAATATTTGGGACACGATACTTTTTACAAAACGCTGCACATAATTCTCTTCTGGATTTTCCGGATTATAGTACACATCAAGAACAGATCCACGGGGAATCTCTTTTTCTAAAGGATTAAAAGAAATACGTGGATTGCGTTTCACACGCAATGTTGGTGCAAACTTATCTCCAATAACTTCTGCTTCTCCATAAAACGTAGCGGCTTTAACCATAATTCCTCGATAAACTAATTTTCCTTTATAACTTGTTCCATCAACCTCAAATTCAACTAAGGGATAAAACAAACCATTCCCACGAGCTTCATAACCATAAACCGTACCTGACGTTTTACTCGTACAGTTAACAAGCTTCTTATTATTGCGTTTCTTTAATAAGAACGCTACCAACATAAAAATTAGGACTAAGACAAACAAACCTAAAGAAAGCCAAAATTTCAATACTACCATCCTATCACCTCCTTACTACCAGTATAACAAAAGAAATAGCACTAAAGAGAAAGTGACCGCTAAAAAAACCTATACCGAAATATACTTCATCGGTATAGGTCTACTTCAATTATTATTTTCCTAAACCACCAAGGCCACCAGCAGCTTTTTTAGCTTCACTCATTAATTCTTTTTTCTCATTTTCATCAATATCGCCATCGTCGTGAGCTTGTTTAACATCCTTCACCAATTGGCCTGCTTTTTCTTTATCCACGTTTTTGAGTTTTTGTTTCAGTTCATCAAATTTCTGACTCATCTTAACATCTCCTCTTTCATCCATTTGTAGTACAAGTTAAGGATAAGAAAAACAGACATAAACTTCAAGAAATTTGATTTATACTTGAACGTAAAAAAAAGCAGCATCTTGAAAATCAGATGCTACTCTTCTTCCTCTTATAAAGTTATTTCTTATTGTTTGAATTTTTTTATCTAGAGTATCGACCTATTGAATAACCTTTAAAAATCCTTCTAAGAAATCAGCTGAATTTCCAACATAACTAAAATCTGAATATTTAAAGATAGGTGCTTCTGGATCTTTGTTAACAGAAATCACTAATTCAGCATTTTCTATCCCAGTTGTATATTGTACAGCTCCATGAATACCCAAATTAATCAATATTTTAGGCGCAATCGTATTCCCAGATTGTCCAATTTGATCATCTCCACTAAATTTAGGGTGATCAGTCAAAGGACGAGTTACTCCGATTTTTGCACCTAGTTTACGGGCAAATTCTTCTGCTAAAGAAAGTTCTTTAGCATCTATAGAACCTCGTCCTAGTGCAATGACTCGATCAGCATTAGCGATACTGTCGCTTTTAGAAATTAAAGGGGTTTCTTCTATAATTTTCACGCGTTTTGCTTCTTTAAAGATCAAATCACTTACTTCAGTTACAGTAACTGGTTTGCTGCTGTTTTTCTTAGCTTCAAAGGTATTTGGTCGGACAGAAGCCATTTGAGGTCGGTGGTTAGGACTGATAATTTCACACATGATATTATCTCCATACGATGGTTTTGTTTGAACCAACAATTCACTGTCAAATGATAAGTTTAAACAGTCTGAAGTCAAACCAGTATTTAACTTCGCTTGCAATCGAGGTGCGATCGAACGGCCTACAACTGTTGCACCAAAAAGAATGCTATTCGGTTGGCGACGTTCTGCTAATTCTGCCATTAAGCTGGCAACTTCAGAATCCATCGCATTTTCCAAACGATTATCCCTTACAACAACGATTTCATCAGGACCATATTCTTTGATAGCTTCTTCCAGTTTTTGGTCTGCTGATTCAAATAAAATCACAACAACCTTTTTATCGCCTGCAATTTCATTTGCTTTAGTTATTAATTGATAGGTAACAGGCTGGATGATCCCTACATGTTTTTCTGCATATACCCAAATTTCTTGGCTAGTCATTTTTCTCAACCTCTCTTAAAGTAAATTAGTGGCTCTCATTTGTATTAACAATTCACGAACGGCCTCATCAGCTGTTCCTGTAAGGAACGTTGTTGCTTTTGCTTCTTTTTCCGGTGCCCATACACTACGTACAACTGTAGGAGAGCCTTTTAAACCAATTCTATCAGCATCGACAGGCAAGCTGTTTTCATCCCAAATGTGAATCGTTTTTTTATAGCTTTGTTGAATGTTACGAGGCGTTGGGTAACGTGGTTCATTCATTTCGCTACGAACGGTTACCACTGCTGGCAATTGGAATTCAATTTTTTGTTGCATATTTTCTAATAAGCGAGTTGCAGTCATAGTGTTTTTAGTATGACTATGTAACTCACTGACAAATGTGATTTGTGGCCAGTCTAAAAATTCAGATACGATTGGACCAACTTGACTAGTGTCCGCATCTACAGATTGACGACCAAATAAGACTAAGTCTACATTTCCTAATTCCTTGATGGCTTGTGCTAAAACATAGCCTGTTGCTAAAGTATCTGCTCCGCCAAACTGACGAGAACTTAAAAGTACGGCATCATCACATCCCA
Source organism: Carnobacterium inhibens subsp. inhibens DSM 13024 (assembly GCF_000746825.1). Classification (NCBI taxonomy): domain Bacteria; kingdom Bacillati; phylum Bacillota; class Bacilli; order Lactobacillales; family Carnobacteriaceae; genus Carnobacterium; species Carnobacterium inhibens. The sequence continues at coordinate 1,301,863 of NZ_JQIV01000006.1, forward strand.
TGGCTAAGCCTTGTCGCAAAGTCATTTCAAAGTCTGGTGGCCCCATAGATAGAAGCGTAATTTCGCCTCCCCATTCTTCTTTTAATCGAAGAGCTGCCTCTATGGCATTCTTATCATAAGGATTCATAACTCCCGCTTCTCCAGAACGAACAAGGTTTTTAGTAACCGGGTCAATTTTTAAATTATTAGAAACAGGTACTTGTTTAATACATACTACAATTTTTAAGCTCATTAGAATTACTCCTCTCTCTCATTCACAACTTCTTTAGCTATTTCAATCATCATTTTTTCTAGTGATCCTTCGGCAAGTTGCAATGCCCGAGCATCACGAATTAAATGTTCCACAGGATACTCACGACTATATCCATACCCGCCTAACACTTGTAGAGCATGATCAGCTGCAATAACTGAAGCACGACTTCCATACGATTTCGCCATGGTAGATACTTTAGCGTAAGATTTACCTTCTGTTTTCAACTTAGCTGCCTCTTGATAAAGTAACTGTGTGTTTTCTTTTGCAATAGCAATTTCAGTGATTTTCGTTTGGATAGAATGTAATTGAACAATAGGTGTATCAATTGCATTACGTTTTTTAGCATAATCAACAGCAATAGTCAACGCATGTTCTGTGATACCAGCTGCGATTGCTCCCATCGAAATACGAGCATCATAGTGGGCATTATCTCCTATTTCCACACCTTGTCCTATTTTTCCTAACAGGTGATCTTCAGTAACCATCACGTTTTCTAAGAAAATTTCTCCCACAGGCGTACCAGTCATACCAATGAATTCTTCTCTCTTACCATGTTTAAATCCAGGCATATCCTCATCAACAAGGAAACAAGACAATTCATTTGGTGCTGTTTTTAAGAGCACACAGTACACTTCTGCTAAACCGCCATTGGTAATCATTGTTTTATTTCCATTTAAAACCCATTTATTTCCTTCTTTAATAGCACTAGCTGTAAATCCCATTACATTAGATCCACCTTGTGGTTCTGTTGAAGAGAATCCAAAGACACGGTGGTTTGCTTGCGGCAAATACTTTTCTTTCAATTCAGGTGTTGCATATTTCATTACTTGATCAACGGTTTTATAATGCCCTTCTAACGTAAAAGCTACACTCGCATTCCGAACAGCAAAATCATATACCGTTTGAGAACTAGCGATAGCATCGAATCCAGCACCACCATATTCTTCCGGTATGGTCAACCCTAAAAAGCCTGTGTTCACCATGTTGCTCCATAACTCTGAAGGGTACTCTCTGTGTTTGTCAATCCACATATCAAACGGTTTCACTTCTTTATCAGCAAAATCTGTAACCATCTGATGCAGCATTACTTGAGGTTGGGTCAATTTTATACTCATTATTTTCATTCTCCTTTTGTTCAATTATGCACAAGAATTTAAACACTTTTTTAACACGTTAATTATAACGTAATATTTTTTTGATAGACTTGATTTAAATCAAGTACAATCACCCTAAAAAAATTAATGAAGTCTTTTATATTTAGTAGAAAACTGGTAAACTAAAAACGAATTGTGAGAAATTATTGAGGAGATTACAAGATGAATAAAAGATATTTTAAATCTGATCATCATACTTATGAATGTCAAAAAACAGAAAATACTTGCATAGATTCTATCCCATTATTTCAATCATTATCAGCGGAGAAAAAAGAAAAAATCCATTCATTAATACAACACAAACACTACTCTCGCGGAGAAACGATCTATCGGCCTGGAGAAACTGCAGATTCCCTTTACGTATTAAAAAGTGGAAAAATACGCGTATACCGATTATCAGATTCTGGAAAAGAACAATTGATTCGAATCGTGACTCAAGGAGAGTTTACTGGAGAATTAGCTTTATTTAAAAAGGGTATTTACGAAGCGTTTACAGAAGCGCTAACAGACTGTTCAATTTGTGCTATTAAACATGCAGATTTTCATGAATTACTTTTACAATACCCCATGATGGCTGTTGAAATGTTAGCTACAATTTCTAATAGATTGGGAATGTCTGAGCAACAGACAGCTTGGGCTACTACTGAGACTGTAAGAGACAGATTATTACACTTTTTGATCAGTTTAGTCGATTCAAAGGAAATTGAACCCATTATTGAATTAAAGATGGCTAAAAAAGATTTAGCATCTTATTTAGGAACAACCTCTGAATCCTTAAGTCGAGAATTAGCTCGATTAGAAAAAGAAGGAACCATTGAAGAGATTGCTTATGGAAAAATCAAATTACTACACTATTCCTCTTACTAATTAAAAAACAGAAAATTATTCCTTCAGTTACTTCTAAAAAAGTTGATAAAGATCAATTATTTGATCGTTGATTCTATTTATACTATAGATATTAACTGATAGGAGGAAATATCATGAAAAAAGCCGTATATCAATTAGAACCATTAACTTGTCCATCTTGTATTAAGAAAATTGAAAGCACTTTAACTAAGACAGAAGGAATCGACTCCGTAAAGGTGCTATTTAATTCCAGTAAAGTAAGAACACAATTCGATGAATCTAAAATCGAAGCCAGTACTATTCAAGACACAATCCAAAAATTAGGTTACCCAGTATTATCTTCTAAATTCGCTTAGTAAGTTAAATCATATAGCATACTAAAAACATAAAAAAAGATCGCGATTTTTAAGTCGGGATCTTTTTTATATATAGGGTATTCTTATTTAAAGCAATTTATTTATTCTTAATTTCAATTATTTTTTTATCGACTTCTCAAATGCAAGATATCCTTATAAAGAACCGTAAAAAAACAGTTAATAGCTAATCGCCTATATTATATAATGAGGAAATTGCTACGGTTTTGTAAATGTTTAATTAGAATAAAAACAAAAATCTATCTACAAAAGCCTATTACAGCAATAGAATGGCAACGCTGAAGCGAAATAACCATAATCTTCTGCAACTTAACTCGAACAATACATCTGAAGTTGTTATACTTAACTCAACAAACATAAACGTTACAACTAAGAAAATTCTTTAATGGAGGGAAGAAAATGTCTAAAGACGCTATATATCCTAAAAATGTTGTTCCATCACATACATCCTGTGTTTCTTTAGTTCCTATTTTTAATCACTTAGAAAAGGAGCAGCTAGACGAAATAAAGGTAACCACTCAATCTGTTTCATACAAAAAACAGGAACTTATTTATCATGCTGGAGATGAATCGACTTCTCTTTATATTATTCACAAAGGAAAAGTTCGTATATATAGATTATCGGAATCTGGAAAAGAGCAATTAGTTAGAATTTTAAATCCTGGTGATTTTACAGGTGAAATGGCCTTGTTTTCTGAATCTACACATGAGACTTATGCAGAAGCCATGATAGATACAAAAATTTGTCGGATCGATCGTTCAGATTTACAAGACTTTCTATTGAAATATCCCTCTATTTCTCTAAAAATTTTGGCTGAATTTTCTAATCGCCTTGAAGCATCTGAAAAACAATCTTCACGCTTTGCAACAGAAAAAGTTGAAGCACGTATCGCCTTATTTTTAGTCGACATACTCAATGAAGAATTACCTAAAACAACTGAGGTCACTTTACCCATGAGTAAAAAAGACTTGGCTTCTTATTTAGGAACGACTCCTGAGACCATCAGCCGTAAATTCAATGAATTAGAAGATAAAGGTTTAATCAAACAACTGACACACAAACAAATTAAAATCATCGATTTAGATGGATTATTATTAGTTTAAGATAAAACCGTTTTATGAAATAGCCTAATTTTCAGTATTTCTTATATCGGTATAAATTTCTGTTTATATATGGATATCAAAAAGAGGCCAGATTATTATCTGACCTCTTTTTTCATGTTTGATTACTTAAGCTAATCTGTTACTCAAAAAAGTACAGTCTAGTTTCCTTATATGTTTTAAATCGTAATTTCTATCCAATTTCCTTCAGGATCGGCTACAACACTTTCATAGTACCCGTCTCCTGTCCAACGAGGTTGACCAATAACCGTATGCCCATCATCTGAAATAGCCTTGGTTAAAGCATTGACTGCTGGTTCGTTGCCCACGCTAATAGCTAGATGTGCCCAACCTAATGGTGTTTCTTCTGGTCGATAAGTAATAGTAGGTTGTTGCATCAATTCTAATCGTACTTCTGATTCAGAAAAAGTTAAAAAGTAACTGGCAAAACCTCGATTAGTGTTTTCATAACGTTCTCCAGATTGAGCTTTAAAATAAGTTTCATAAAATTGGCGCATTCGTTCAATATCTTTGGTCCATAATGCTACATGTGCTATTTTCATTTAGAGGCCTCTTCCTTGATTGTAGTATTTTGTTCATTTGCGATTTCTGTCCAGTAAGCAGCGTATTTATCTTCCCAGAAAGCTTTGTCTTCTTGAGTGATGTCTCGAATAACCCGACAAGGGTTTCCAACGGCTATCGTATTATTTTTCTCATAATCGACTCGTAAAGTCGGCTCAATGTAGATATCGCCTGCTTCATCTTCAAACGAAGTTCCTCCTACTTTATTTTTACTAATAAAAAACACGTTTTTAAATACGCTTTCATTTAACATTACACATTGCGCCGTTATCTATGTAATATAGTAATCTCCTTATTTCGTCTATATTTTTAAACCAAATAATTAATTCCTTTAGAAAAATAAAGTAAAAGTACAACTAACACTATCTTAGCATGAATAATTAAGGAATAAAAGATACTAAAACACGCCTTGAAGTATCCTAATATAACCCTTTATCGTTTACATAACGGATTCAATTACCTAACACTAGTGATCGACCAAAAGAATCTTTTAACACACAACTCAAAATCATTATCAAAGGATTAACAACAAATCGTGCATTAGTTGGAATTATTATAGCTACCATTCAAACTCCTGATATACTTTTCTTCATCTATCGTCTATCCATTAGGTGAAAAACAAGTTCACGAAAATACTGCTACACTTGCTGAAAGACACGAAAAAGCAGGTGGTAATCAAAAAAAGACCTGCAGACACACCTTCAAGTGAATCTTCTGCAGACCTATTTTCATAGTAAAAATTTAAATTGTATGTGGTAAAGCTTCTTCTGCTTCACGTGGAGCTGTCAGGATTACAGAAATTACAGCAATCACGACAAACAATACGTTAACCAATAATCCAGTCATACCAGCTAATTCAAAAGAATCATTTGCTGCTAATACTGAGTAAACACTAGATGAGATAGCGACACCAATAGCTCCACCTAAAGAACTAGCCATTTTGTATACACCAGATGCTACACCAACTTTACTTGCAGGTGCTGCAGAAATAGCTGTATCTGTAGAAGGTGTTGCATAAAAACCAAGTCCTAAACCATATAAAGCAAAACCCACAAATACAAGAACTGAATAAAAAGTACCTGGTATAAAGGTTAGAGACATTAGAAGAATCCCAACACCGGCAATGCTTGTACCAAGTAACATTGGTTTACGAGCACCATGTTTTTGTAATGCTTTTTCACCTAAACGAATAGATGACAATACACAAACTAGGTAACCAATTGTTAATAAACCTGATTGGAATGAAGAATATCCTCTACCCATTTGAACATACGTATTTGCAACAAACATCGTACCTGCAGATGCGTTTAATAAGAAGTTTGATAATGTTGCACCACTATATGCTTTATTTTTGAATAATGAAAAATCTATTAAGCTATTTGAATGTTTTGTTTCAACTTTGAGGAAAATAACAGTTGAAAGAATAAATACTACGATAAGGGCAATTGATACTGGGCTTATCCATCCAAGAGAAGAACCATTTGTAATATATAAATTGAACGTTAACATCATGATAACAAAACTAAATAATCCACCTAAATCGAAAGCTTTTTTCTCAGTAGAAACAACTTTACTTTCAGGTGTACCATTGATTAATAAATAACCAGCAATAGCAAAGATAATTGAAAAGATAAAAATATATCTCCATCCTAAGTAAGTGGCAATCACTCCACCGAATAATGAACAGATCCCTAAACCGCCCCAAGATCCAATAGACCAATAGCTAAGAGCACGTTGACGATCAGCTCCATCAAAATAAGTTTTCATAAGTGATAGTGTTGCGGGCATAATCGTTGCTGCTGAAAAACCTTGGATCACACGACCAATAATCAACAATACTGAACCTTGTGCAAATATTAAACATAAAGAACCGATAACACTTAAAACCAATCCAATTTTTGTCAGTTTCACACGGCCAAATTTATCAGCCATTGCCCCTGAACCTACCATAAACATACCTGAGAATAATGCTGTCAAACTAATAGCTATATTTAAAACACTGGATGAAATTCCTAGATCAGCTTGTACAGCTGGTCCAATATTTAACATCGTTTGTGCGAATAACCAGAATGTAATAACCCCAAACACAATACCAACAATTAATCTATTTGTACCCTTATAATTTGTTTCCATTTTCCTTTATTCTCCTTTTACTAGATAATCTACTACAATTGAACCCATTGCTTTTGCAGCAACAATTAAACTTGATTCACTAATTTTAAACTTAGGATGATGATGTGGATAAGCTTCGCCTTCTTCAGGAGCTGCACCCACATAAAAAAACATACTTGGACGTTCTTTTGCATAGTAAGCAAAATCTTCTGAAGGTGGTTGTGCATCACATAATTCAATTCCTTTTAGTTCAGGAATCGTTGTTTGTTTCAAATGACTGATTGTTTCTTCTGTCAACTCAGGGTCGTTATATAAAACAGGATAATCATTTTCATATTCCAACTCATACGTAACATCAAACATCGCTGCAATACCATCTAGTTTAGCGCGAATCTCTTTTTCAATAATCGTACGAACTTCTTCAGACATTGAACGCACATCACCGTCTAAGAGAACAGCGTCTTTGATAACATTGAATGATCCACGGCCATCAAAGTTTCCAATCGTAATAGACCCAACATCAAATGGATTTAAACGACGACTCACGATGGATTGAATAGCAACAACGAAATAACTAGCTGCTACGATAGCATCATTTGCTTTATGTGGAGAAGATCCATGTCCGCCCACACCTTGGATCTTGACATGAAAATTTGCACGTCCAGTTTGGATGTTTTCAGGACGGTAAAATAATTTACCTGTTTCCATTTGAGACATTACATGAATACCAAAAACATTATCAACGCCATCTAATGCGTGGTCTTCAATCATTTTTATTGCTCCACCTGGAGGTACTTCTTCAGCATGTTGATGTAAAACAACGATTTTTCCTGCTAATGAATCTTTTATTTCAATTAAAGATTCAGCTAAGATCAACATATATGCCGTATGTCCGTCATGCCCACAAGCATGCATCACACCTGGATTTTTAGATTTGAATTGGACATCTGCTTCTTCTTCGATTGGTAACGCGTCAAAATCAGCCCGAATGGCTACTGTTTTTCCCGGTTTACCAGAATCAATCGTTACTACTATGCCTCGTCCACCTACATTTATACGTACATTACAGTCTTTATCTTTATAAAAATCAGCAATATAGGCTGCCGTTTTTTCTTCTTGAAAAGATAATTCGGGATTTTCATGCAAATAGCGTCGTATTTCAATCATACGGTCTTGTTTTGCATTCATTTTTTCAAAAAGTACACTTTTTATAGATTCATTCATTTTTTTCTCCTCCTCATTTATCTTTCAGAGCGATTGAATTTGTTCTTTCGTTCTTTACTTTACTCTTCTATTCTAGTTCTGATTCAGAAAAATAGTAGGTCAAAACTTTACCCAAAAGGATTCTTTTTTGCCTTCGTCCTTTTCAGAGAATCCAAATGAAGTAAAGAAAAAGGTTCTTTTTTTACCTTTTTACTTATTTACGCAAAATAAAAGCTCTTATTCTACTGATCATCAGCAAGAATAAAAGCTTTTATTTATAAGTCAGATTCAATTTTTTTCAATTCGATAAAATGAATTGAATTGATATCCATATAGGCATAAAAAGACCATTTCTTTTCAATGATTTCATCATTTATTTCTACATCTGGAGTTGCAGTAGAAATAATGTATTTCATTACCTCTTGATTAATTCCATGCTTGCTGTTTATTTTTCTTAGATTGTCGTATAGTGCCCCATTTTTACGATCAAATTTAAACCGAGTAATTTGGTATTCACTTGGCTCTAGGCTATCAATAGTCACTTGTAATTCTTTACTATGTTGACGTAAGAACAATTCGTCAACTGAATAACGAGGATTAAAATTGCGTTCATGGAAAACAGCAATTTGATAACCGTCTTCATTTTTAGTCATGAGGTGATTCTCTCCCATAGATACGATTGTTCCATATAACCGCTCTTTAAAAAACATCGCATAATAAACCGGTCGTTTCCCATTGAAATAGTGGAAAAGTTCAAGTCCATCCGAAACAATATCTGTACTTTTATGGATTCGCTCATGAATTTCGTTGTTGATCCAAAAACCTAATCCTTGAACTTCTCGGCTTAATTCAATAACCGTATTAAAAATCAATGCTGCTCGGAAAAATGTTCCATTGATATACCGTGAGTCTCCGGTCAATGTATTCCACATATCAAGATATAAGGGCTTTTTGATTCCTTTTTTTTGAAGAAACTGTTTTAATTTTTTTGTTTTATTCATGTGATAATTTTGAGATTTAATAAAATTTTGGTCACTTGTATCCTCGAAATTGATTTCTGTATTTCGATTGGCATCAAAGCTGATAAAGTCAATCTGATGTGCTCGGTTCAATAACCACGTATGACTAGTTTCTATCGTTTCCTTTTCTTCATTAAAAGGTAAAAATACTCCTACTTGGCTATTCGCGGCTCTTTTTTTCACTATTCTTTGTAATGTCTCATATATATTTTCTAACAAGGATGAATCTAGCTTCGTTTCTTTAGGCGCATAAAATAAGATATGCCATCTTTGAACAAATTCTTTTCCAAACACTTGAATGGTATGATTTAGAAACGCCCTTAGCTTAGAAAAATAATCTTTAACATAAAGTATTTCATTTACATTGATGCGCAAGAATACACTAAAACCAAGATCTTTAATAGTTCGTAAAGCTAGATCAGAATTGGCGTAAATGGAAATTGTTGAAATGGTTTCATCTGTATTTACTTCTGGTAAGATCGTCGATCCGCTTATTAAATTTCGAATACCTATAAAATCTATTTTCATAGAGCTATCTGTCATCAAAACTTGTTCTTTTATATTCTCATTCAAAATATCTTTCAGCTCACCGATAAATACAATGTGCTTTTCATGTTCAAGTGTACTTTTTGATTGTTCTGTTGGTGAAATAGTTAATTTTTCACTGGTGAAATTATTGCCTAAAAGAGATTGATTCATTTCTTTATCACAATATTTTGTTAATTTAACTAGTACTTCAGGTGAGTCTAGAATACTAAATGTTCCACTATTTTGTTTAGTCATTTGCCTGTTTGGAATACCTTTTGTTTTGTGTTCTTTACGATAACTAGCAGGCGTTTGATTGTAAGTTGTTTTAAAAGCTAGAGCAAATTGTTTGGCTGTGGTAAACCCATTACGAGAAGCAATTTGAAAAATGGACTCTGATGAATGAACCAAATCCTCTTTACTATGCTTAAGGCGAACGCTAGTTAAATACTTAGAAAAGTTAACTCCAACAAATTGTTTGAAGTACCGTGAGAAATAAGAAGGTGATAAAAATTCTTTATTTGCCATATCTGTCAAAGACAAAGGTTCTCCGTAATTGTGTTCAATATAATTTAAAATACGCGTTATTCTTTCATCTTCTAATTCAATTTGTTCTTGATAAGGAATACTTTTTTTGAAAAATCGAATAATCATTAACAATACTTGGTAAAGATCACTTTGGACACTCACAGAACTGTCTTCACCTTTTTGTAAATGAGCAATCACCATTTTGGCTAATAGACGCCGTAATTGAGATAGAACTTCCTCGCGCCCATTATCAACTTTTTTAGAAAAGCATTCAAAAATATAATGATAGTAGGCTTCATATTGCATTTTGAAAAAGTGATTCGTAATAGATAAAGAAACAAGAATATTAGTTGAGTCTCCGGAAATACTGTAGATGGTATTTCGATTAATAATCAAGATATCACTTTCTTGCAATAGATACTTTTTGCCATCCATAGAAACAGTGAGACTTCCTTCAACCACAAATAAAAGTATCGTACCTGCGAATTGTCTAGATGACATAGATTGAATACTTTGAATGGTAATCTCAAAATCAGTTATAAATTTTTGCTCCATGCTATTCTCCTTTTCTGCAGATTAATCATATAGGATAACCCTTGAAAATTTTCTATAAATTATCCTAAAAACTTTTCTTAGTGTAACCTTTATTCTGCCACTTATTTTTTACAAACAGTCAATTTCATTTTTTTATAATATTAGATTAATTAGTGAGTATCAGATGCATTGCTATTATATGGGTCATTCCATCCGAAATCAAATACGTTTCATTTTTTAGTTTAGCTTATATGACAAAATCGACAATTTTTGTTCCTTACATACCCCGGAGATTAATTCTGGAGTACAAAAAATGTGGTATAGTAAAAGTGTTGTTTTTTAATTAGTTGTACCATGGAGGTATTTATTTGAACATTAATAGAAAGAAAAAAACACTTTTCCTCTATAGCTTTGTTTTATTCTGTGTCGTAATATCTTTATTATTTACACAAAATAATTTCCGATTTTACAAGCAACCGATAGTAGAAATTGTTACAGAAACACTTACTGGAAAAGAAAACTTTAACGATTCAACGTCTAACGACGAGTTATTCCATCAAACTTTAGTTGGGAAAATTAAGAATGGAGAGCAAAAAGATCAACTAATCTCATTAGAAAATACCTACTCCTCATCTGGAGCATTTGATCATCAATATCAAGTTGGGGATGAATTATTTGTTTCCATTAAAAAGAACAGTGATAGTTCTCAGTTAACCGGAACTGTTGATGGTCCAAAACGAGATAAATATGTTGTATACGCAGCATGTTTATTTGTACTGACTGTTTTACTTGTTGGGAAAAAGAGCGGCTTATTTTCGTTAATCAGTTTAATAGTCAATATACTTGTATTATACCTCGCATTGAACAGTTATATCCATTCAGAACAAGCCAGTCTATTGCTTATCTCCAGTGGATTAGTTGTTTTTTTCACGGTAACTTCTTTATTATTGGTTAGTGGAAAGAATGAGAAAACAGTTGCTGCTATCTTAGCAACTATAATTGGCACTTTTTCCGCTCTTCTCATAGCCTATATTGTAATGATGCTGACAGCAGAAAAAGGGCTGAGGTATGAGGAAATGGCATTTATAACAAGATCGCCACAAAAAGTATTCTTAGCTAGTATCTTAGTGGGTTCTTTAGGTGCTGTAATGGATATTGCTATTACAATAACCTCTTCACTTTATGAACTATATGATAAGGACAATAATATTTCACTAAAAAGCCTAAAAGAATCAGGGAATGAAATAGGTAAAGATATTATGGGAACAATGACGAATGTGTTATTTTTTGCCTATGTTAGTGGAGGTATTCCAATGATTCTGCTTTATTTAAAAAATGGTTCTACATGGGGATACACTTTATCAATGAATTTATCCTTAGAATTAACGAGGGCTCTTGTTGGAAGCATTGGGATCGTGTTGACTATTCCAATCAGCATCCACACTGCCATTTATTTCATTCATAAAAGGAGAAATAACAAATGAATGTATTAGTTTGTTTATCAATTATTCTATTTGTACTAATGAAGTCCATTAGCGGGGAAAAAGGGACAAAATCATTTATCGCTCTTTTTTTAAACTTTGGTGTAATCCTTTTGACTATCCTTCTAATGGCTAGAGAAGTGAGTGATCCTATTTTTTTAACCTTGATTGCTTGTCTGATCATTAGCTGCATCAATTTATTTTATATAAATGCGATCAATCTTAAATCAATCATCGCCTTTGGTGCTACAATCATCACCTTGCTTTTTTTAGTAGTAATTATTTTTATCATCGTTGGAAAAGCTAACATACAAGGATTTGGAATAGAAGAAATAGAAGAATTAAGTTTTTTTAACTTTTATGTAGGAATAGATTTCCTTAAGATTGCTATTTCTACAATCATTATGGGATCCATAGGGGCCATTACAGATACCGCTATTTCTATTTCTTCTGCAATGAATGAGCTATGGAAACATAATCCTAATTTAAGTCGATCCACTCTTTTTAAATCTGGTATGAATGTTGGGAAAGATATTTTAGGTACAACAACAAATACGTTGTACTTTGCCTTTATCGGCGGCTATCTAGCCTTAATCATATGGTTTAATGATTTATCCTACTCATTTGGTGAAGTGATCAATTCCAAAGTATTTAGTTCGGAAGTCATTTCCATTTTTTGTATTGGAACAGGTGCTATTCTGATCATACCCATTACCGCTGGGCTTACAGCATATTTCTTTACCAGACCTAAAGTTGAAGTTTCAGTAAATAAGAAAATCAGATAAAAGAAAATGAAAGTTCGCTCCAACTTAAAGGGTTCACTTCACTGTCTCTCTTACGTATAGCGTCGTTTCACGGAAGAGTGTTTCAAATCCGCTCTATTTTTCCATTAAAGGAGCGCTAGATTTGCTTTTTGGAGCACGTTTTAGAATAAACATTCATATATAAAGAAAGGGCTGAGATTTTTTATCTCAGCCCTTTCTTTTAATAATTCATTCTACTTTTTATAAATCTCCAGTTTTTTCTTGATACGTTTGCAATTGGTACATATCATAGTAAGTACCTTCTTTACTGATCAACTCATCATGGGTACCTTGTTCCACGATTTCTCCATCATTTAAAACTAAGATTTGATCTGCATCTTTAATCGTCGATAATCGGTGAGCAATAATCAATGATGTTCGGTTTTTGCGCATGTTAGATAAGCCTTTTTGAATTTTCTCTTCTGTTTCTGTATCTATATTAGCTGTTGCTTCATCAAGAATCAAAATTTTAGGCGAGCGCAGAATGGTTCTGGCAAAACTGATCAATTGCTTTTCGCCTGAAGATAAACTTGCCCCGCGTTCAATGACTTTAGACCCATAACCATTTTCCATAGTTGAGATAAAATCATCTGCATAGACAAACTCAGCTGCCTTCTTAACGTCTTCTTTTGAATATTTATCACTGTACATATGGATATTGTCTGCGATCGTACCGTAAAACAAGAAGCTATCTTGTAAAACAAGTCCCATTTTAGTGCGAAGTTCTTCTACGGGCATGTCTTTCAAGGAGTGGCCGTCAATACTAATTTCACCGTCGTGGTAATCATAGAACCGCATGAGTACATTAATGATCGAACTTTTCCCTGATCCAGTTTGGCCGACTAAAGCCACTGTTTCACCTGGCTTCACTTCAAAATTTATGTTACGCAAGACTTGTTTCTTTCCATCATAAGAAAAATTTAAATTGCTTACTTTGATATGTCCTTCAGTAATTTCAGCATGACTTCTGGCATCTGTTTCTGGAGCCAATTCCTTACTTTGAAGCAATTCTTGGACCCGGTGTCCAGAAACGATCCCATCTTGTAAAGAACTTAAACTGTTCATCATTTGACTGATTGGCTGGAAGAATGAGCGAGAATAAGCCGTAAAAGCATAAACTAAACCAATATCGACTGCACTTTGGTTCCAATCTTGGTAACCAAATATAAGCAGTACGATCACCAAAGCAAGTGATTCAATCACATTGATTGCCGGTGCTAGTAATAATGCATTCATACTGTACATGGAACGACGAGTAGCTACATACTCTTGATTGACCTCATCGAACTCTTTTATCAAGCGCTTCTCTTGATTGTATTTCTGGATGATACTCATCCCGCTGATTGATTCACTCAAATTTGCATTCAACTGACTCAATACTTTTCGCATGCGGCTGTACACAAGTGTACTCTTTTTCCGATAGATCCCTGCGATCCAAACAATGATCGGTGTGAACAGAATAAATACCAGTGCCATTCGCCAATTTAACGCAAACATGGCAACAGCAATCGAAAGGACATTAAACAACCCCGTAGAGATCGTTAAAAATACGGTCCAAAAATCTTTGATGGTCTCTGTATCATTTGTCACTCTGGAAACCACTGTACCAGCTGGTGTTTGATCAAAATACCGCATTCCAAGTGAAGTGACCTTTTCATACAGTTGGTTTCGTATATTTCCCACGGTTCTTTCTGAAGCTGTATTGAACAGAAAATCTTTTACATAGGCAAATACTGCCTTCAAAATCGTCAGCACCCCATAAAAAGTGACGACTCTGATGGTGATGTCCATGGTTGCAGTTCCATTTGCTAAATAAGTGTCGATATACCGCTGTATAATGATTGGCAAATACGCAGCGACTGCTGAACCTAGCGCTAAAAATAAAAATGAAAAGGCAAAGAGGAATTTATATGGTTTTGCAAAACGAAAGAGGCTGAGTAAAATAGACCAAGATTCTTTATTGGAGAAAGCCGTTTGTTTTTGGTTATCCAACTATACTCCCTCCTTGTCTAATTTTTTTTCGAGTTGTTGTTTATGGTACATGTCGTTATACCAACCTTTTGTTCCTATTAATTGTTGATGAGATCCGCGTTCGCTGATGCTTCCATTTTCCATTACAATAATTTCATCTGCATGCATGATCGAACTGATACGATGTGCAGAAATAATAGTTGTCTTGTGGCTTCGTTCTTGCTTCAATGAATTTAAAATAGCTTCTTCTGTATGAGCATCTACGGCTGATAAAGAATCATCTAAGATCAAGCATTCTGGCTCCACAGCTAAAGCTCGAGCAATCGCAATACGTTGTTTTTGTCCACCAGACAAAGAAACACCACGTTCGCCAACTTGGGTATCATATCCTTCTGGAAATTGCAGAATATCTTCATGAATATTTGCTGTTTTGGCATACTGCTCTACTTCTTCTTGAGTCAATGTTGGATTTCCAAAGCGGATATTTTCTCGAATCGTTGTGGAAAACAAAAAGTTTTCTTGCGGAACAATAGCAATGCCCTTTTTTAACGACTCTAATGCATATTCTTTTATATTGATGTCATTGTATGAGATTTTCCCTTCATACTGATCGTATTCACGCATCAATAATTTATAAATCGTGCTTTTACCAGAACCTGTTCTTCCAACGATTCCCAACATGTTCCCTTTTTCTAAATGAAAATTAATATTCGTTAAGGCTGGATGTATGTCGTCAGGATACGTAAAGGAGTTTAACTCAAATGCAATATCGCCATCTAAAGCTTCGCGATAAGGATTTTCTATCTCTACAATAGACGGATCATAATTTAATAAAACTTCTACTCTGTCATAAGCTGCACTTCCGCGTTCCAACGTATTGATCAGTCCACCTACAGCTAACAACGGCCATTGCATCATGCCGATGTAACTGATAAACGCTACTAAATCTCCAATAGAGATCCGTCCAGTTTGAACAAAATTCCCACCAACTAACAAGGCGATTACATACGTTAATCCCATGACGATCTCAATGCTTGGATTTAAAGCGGCTTTTAATTTGTATACTCTTTGATTTTTATCTACAACTTGTTGTGTTTCTTCTTTAAAAGCAGAAAAATCTTCTTTTTCTTCACCAAGTGTTTTTAGGACTTTCATACCTGTTACACTTTCCTGAACATGATCATTCATGGAAGAAAAAGCTTGCAATGCTCCACTATAACGCGCATGAATCATTTTCCCTAAATAAGTTGACACAATGATCAAAATTGGCAAAGGCAAAATAGATACCAGTGTCAGTTTCCAGTCAATGAAAAAGAACATTGAAAAGAGCGTTACACCACCTAAGGATAAAGCATCTGTTAAAGTCAGTACACCATCTGCTGCAACAAACCGAATAGCAGCCAAGTCATTTGTTGCATGAGCCATCAAATCTCCTGTACGATATTTATGATAGAACTCGGAGTCCATTCGTGTAAAAAATGAGAATAACCGATTGCGCAAAATGGATTCGATCAATGTCGAGTTTCCAAACAAAGCCATTCTCCATCCGTACCGCAATGCGTACATGACAAGGGAAAACAAGAGAATCAACCCCACCCAAAAAAGCAAGATCTTCCAACTCAATGTTCCAGCTATAAAATGATCGATAATCGTTCCAATGATCTTTGGATTCAAAACCTGTAAAATAGCACAAATAATTAAAGCAGCTACACCAAAAGAGTAACTTTTCCAGCGCAGTTTGAAAAACCAGCCGTATTTTTTAAAAGTAGTAAACATTATTTCGTTCCTTTCCTTTTCGTGTTTGGTCATAAAAAGAACAAATAGAATAGAAAACTTCTATTTGTCTTCAATAATCATTTTTTTGAATCTATCATCTTGAGATAACTTTGGTAGTTTTTATTCCCACCGGATAAGTTATAAACGTCTTTAAATCCATAGTTGAGCAACACATTTTGAGCAGCATTTCCCGTGACCCCTTTATTGCAATAAGTGACCGTCACAAGAGATTCATCTAATTCTTTGCTTCTTTCTCTTAATTCAGCTAAAGGAATGTGGAAAGCTCCTTCAATATGTTCTTTTTCAAAATCTTTTTTTGAACGTGTGTCAATAATTTGCAAAACTTCTCCATTCAATTGACGACTCACCAAATCAGCTGGCGTTAACAATGGGTTTCGTTTCAATGCATTATCCAGTGCCATTCCAGTATAGAGGACAGGGTCTTTCGTTGTAGCAAATGGCGGTGCATAAGCCAGATCAAGATGAAAGAGATCTTCTGCTTTGGCTTTAAACGTAATCGCCGTGGCAATCACATCAATTCGCTTATCGACTCCATTTTGGCCGATTGCTTGTGCTCCTAAAATACGTCCAGTATGTTTATCAACCAACGATTTGATCGTCAATTCTTTTCCACCTAGATATTCAGCATGATCCGGTTTGATACTGTATAAAACTTCAACTTCATAACCGGCAATTTTGGCCTCTTTTTCTGTTAAACCTGTTTGGCCAACATGCAAATCAAAAATTCTGAAGATTCCTGTTCCTAGTACACCTCTATGTTCCAGATTTCCGCCAGTCATCACATCTCCAGCAATTCGACCCATTTTATTAGCCGTTGAACCTAATGGACGATAAATCGGTTTTCCAGTAATAACTGAAAAGCTTTCTGCAACATCTCCAACAGCATATACATTTGAAAGATTCGTTTGCATTTTTTTATTTACAGCAATCGCTCCTGATGTCCCAATTTCCACGCCAATTTTCTTAGCTAGTTCAGTATTTGGGCGTACACCTGCAGATAAGATGACAATATCAGGTTCAATCGTAACGTCATTTGTCGTGATAACTCTCTCTACTGAAGTTTCTCCTTCAATCGTTTTTACAGTATCACTCAGGATAAGATGGACTCCTTTTTCACGCAACTGCTCCTCCACTCGAAAAGCCATATCTGCATCCATCGGCGGCATGATTTGATCTTCTAGTTGAACGATTGTTACCTCTAATCCTTTATTCACGAGTTGTTCTGTCATCTCTAAACCAATAAATCCGGCACCAATAATTAACGCTTTTTTAGGCTGCGCAACTGTAAAGTTTCCAATATCTCGAGCATCTTGAATCGTGCGAACTTGGAATACATTGTCATAGTATTTTTGGTTGAATGGAGGCGGAGTAAAAGGAGAAGCCCCAGTTGCAAAGACTAAAACATCATAGTCGTTTGCTTTCTTTTCTCCAGAAACAAGATCTGTAACTTCTATTTGTTTAGCAGCTGCATCGATCTTTGTTACTTTATGTTCTGTAAAGACAGAAACATTGTATCTTTTTTTAAACCATTCTGCATTTCTAGGCGTTAAGTCACTCAAGTTTTCGACTTCTCCACCAATTTGGTAAGGAATGCCACATACGGAATAAGAAATATCTTTTCCCTGATCGTAAACGACGATTTCAGCTTCCTCAGTATTCCGTCTAGCTTTAGCTGCTACAGATGTACCAGCAGCAACTGATCCAATCACAATAATTTTCATCTTACTCTTCTCCTTTTTTTGCTTCTTCCAAAATGAGATCTGCAGTTGACGAAGTTAGGTGAATAGTATCGGTGATCAATTGATTCATACGCTCTTCATTTAAAGAATAATGATGCCATGTTCCAATTTTTTCGACTGTTACCAAATCTGCAGTTAAAAGTACTTTTATATGATGAGATAATGTTGGTTGGGTAAAATCAAACTGCTCTAAAATATCGCAAGCACATAGTCTTCCGCAAGAAAGCATATCTATTATTTGTACGCGCTTAGGATCAGATAAAGCTTTCATTACTTTTGCATAAGAGTCGTAATCCACACCTAAACCTCCCTGTCCCTTATTCTATTCCTTTACTAATATAGATGATTTTCTATCTATGTGCAACTTTAACTAAATTAGCACTTAGTAAAAGCAAAAGATCCCCTCATAGAAAATACTGCATAGCTTCATTCAATAAAAGAATACACAGTCTCTTTTCATACAAAAAAACTAGCCTATATCAGATGATTTCTGATATAGGCTAGTTTTTTTGCTTTCATTCTTATCTAATTGTATTTAAAGCTTTAGTCCATAACAACAAGTCATCAAACATGCCTTGTGCATTTACTTTATTGTACTCATTTGGTTTGAAAACACTCATGTTTTCAAAGTCCGTCATTAATGAGAAGTTTGTTGTTGTGTGCACTGATGCTACACTCAATTCTCCTAAGATCACACGCATATTTTCGTGAGCACGTGCTCCGCCTAAACTGCCGTATCCAACTAATGCGGCTGCTTTATTCGCTACTTCTACTTTTAAGAAGTCGGTCGCATTTTTCAATGCTCCCCCTACTGCATGGTTGTATTCTGGAGTGATAAACACATATCCGTCAAATGAAGCCATTTTTTCAGACCATGCTTGAATAGCTGCGCCAGCTGTTGCTTGACGTTCTTCAGAAAGTTTAGCGCCTAATAATGGCAAGTCGTAATCTGCTAAAGCAACCATTTCATACTCGACACCTTCATCATTTCTGTTTACTGCAAATTCGTGGATCCATTCTGTTACTGCTGCTGAATTTCTTCCTTCACGTACGCTTCCTGAGATAATACCGATTTTCATATTGTTCGTCCCCTTTTCTTCTCGTGTTGTTTGTTCTGTTTTTCCGAATAATGCTTCGCTCATTCGAGTAAATACCGATTTGTTAGCCAATGCGTGCCCTCCATTACTGATTCATTAATTGAAGGTCACCCATCAATCAACACTTACATTTTGTAAGTACATGTATTAGTATGCCACAGACTAAAATTTATTTCAAGTCTAATTATTATTAATTAAAGTTTTTTACAAAAAATAAGTAAAAAAAATCAATTTTTTGCACCTTTCCTTCTATATAAGGCTAAATAAGATGACATCCAAAAAAATAACTAAATCATTTATGTGGGAACAATTGATTTGACAAAACAAATTAAACGTATTACAATTACCTCGAATTAGTAATATATTAATTAGTAGCTTTTAAAATAAATCTATTTTTAATTACTATCCTTTATCGAACAGTTAGAAAATAATTTAGTCTCAAAGGAGAGATCTACATGAAAAAAACAGCAGGCATTCACCATATTACTGCGATTGTCGGACACCCTCAGGAAAATATTGATTTTTATGCCGGAATTTTGGGCTTACGATTGGTCAAAAAAACCGTTAACTTTGATGATCCTGGCACTTACCATTTATATTTTGGAGATGATGGTGGTAAACCAGGGACAATCATTACGTTCTTTCCATGGGCTGGAGCTGCACAAGGAAAAATCGGCGGCGGACAAGTTGGGGTAACGACTTTCGCCATCCCAGTTGGTACACTTTCTTATTGGGAAAATAGATTAACTAAATTTGCAGTCAACTATGAAAAAACAAGTCGTTTCGGCGAGACCTACTTACAATTTAAAGATTTTCATGGTTTGCAACTGGAATTGGTTGAACGTGCAGAAGGCCAGTCAAACAATTGGAATTTTGGAGATGTATCACCAGAAATAGCGATTAAAGGATTCGGCGGAGCCGTCTTGTATTCAACAGATCCTGCTTCAACAATTGAAACTTTACAAGAAACAATGGGACTGGAAAAAGTATCTGAAGAAGCAGGTCTTGTCCGATTTCAAGCTTATGGGGATATCGGGAATATTATTGACGTCAAACAAAGTACTGTTGCACCTGGACAAATGGGTGTTGGAACAGTTCACCATATTGCTTGGCGGGCAAAAGATGATGCAGATCATATAGACTGGCAAGATCATGTCTACAATAAAGGCTATGGGGTAACAGAAATAAAAGACCGCAACTATTTTAACGCTGTTTATTTTAGAGAATACGGCGATATTCTTTTTGAAATTGCAACGGATACTCCTGGATTTGCCCATGACGAATCTTATGAGACAATGGGACGAACACTAAAACTACCACCACAATACGAAAATGCACGAGATCAACTTATGAATACACTTATTCCAATTGAAGTAAAAGAATTGGATTAAAACAAATCAACTAATTGGAGGAATACAAAATGAACACATTTGCTGGAATTCACCATGTAACAGCTATAACAAGTAGTGCAGAAAAAATTTATGACTTTTATACAAATATATTAGGGATTCGCTTAGTTAAAAAAACGATCAATCAAGATGATATCCACACGTATCACTTATTCTTTGCTGATGAAAGCGGCAATCCAGGAACCGATATGACGTTTTTTGACTTTCCTAATATCCCAAAAGGGTCAAAAGGAACAGACGACATTTCAAGAACTTCTTTTCGTGTACCTAATGATGCAGCGTTAGATTACTGGATCAAGCGTTTTACTAAGTATGCTGTTAAGCATCAAGATATCAAAGAGCTGTTTGGCGTGAAAATTTTACAATTTGAAGATTTTGATGAACAACAATACCAACTGATTTCCGATGAAAATGACACTGGAGTCGCTTCTGGAAAACCTTGGCATAAAGGTCCTGTTCCTGATGAATTTGCGATTACCGGATTAGGCCCTATTTTCTTTAGAGTCTCAAACTTTAAGTATATGAAAGAAGTCCTTGAAAAAGTGTTATTCTTCACAGAAATTGCATCAGATGGACAGTATCATCAATTTGAAGTCGGTGATTTTGGCGGAAATGGCGCACAAATCATTGTCGAACCTAATACGATATTACCGCGCGGAAGACAAGGTTACGGCAGTGTCCACCATGTGGCTTTCCGTACAAAAAATCGTGAAGAACTTGACTTCTGGACTGAGCGTATGCAAAGTTTCGGGTTACCCAACTCAGGCTATGTAGACCGTTTCTACTTTGAATCAACGTATACAAATATCTATCCAGGGATTTTATTTGAATTAGCGACTGATGAACCTGGCTTTATCGATGATGAAGAATCCATTGAGACTTTAGGCGAAACACTCGCTTTACCACCAGCATTTAGAAATGATCGTGAACGGATTGAATCTTTGGTACGCCCAATTAACACTGTGCGTAGTACAAAAGTATTTGAAAAAGAGTTTTTAGACTGAATTGCCATAAATAGAAAGATCTAAAGGAGGAATAATATGAAACATTTATTTATTAAAGGGAATGATCAAACAAAACCCACTTTGCTCTTATTGCATGGAACAGGAGGAACTGAACGTGACCTTCTTCCTCTTGCAACAGAAATTGACCCAAACGCTAATGTTTTGAGTGTTCGGGGAAACGTACTAGAAAATGGGATGCCGCGGTATTTCCGTCGTTTAGCTGAAGGAATTTTTGACGAAGAAGATTTAATTTTTCGCACAAAAGAATTGAATGTATTTTTGGATGAGGCTGCTGAGAGGTATGAATTTAACCGTAAAAACATCTTAGCTATAGGCTATTCAAATGGCGCAAATATTGCTGCTAGTCTATTATTTCATTATGGCGACTCTCTAACTGGGGCAATTCTGCATCATCCAATGGTGCCTAGAAGAGGGATTACTTTACCCGATTTGAGCGACAAAGCTATCTTTATTAGTGCTGGAACAAACGACCCAATCTGCCCCTCAAAAGAATCAGAAGAATTGTATGCTTTATTGGAAAATGCCCATGCTAAAGTTGATATTCATTGGGAAAGTCATCAACATCAATTAACCTATAGTGAAGTTGATGCTGCAGCTAAATGGTATCAAACGGCTTATTAAGCAATTACGCTTACAGTCAAACGAATAAGGCTTCTGCTACTTCTTTTCATATCGTTTGGAGACGCACAAAAGACCACAGTAAAAAATAATGTATAAAAGCACCCCAAAAGTTATAATGCTAACCTTTTGGGGTGCTTTTTAGTACAGCTAATGAATATTTTGAATCACCGCACTATTTTCCCATGGACTTCCAAAGAATTTTTAAAACAAAATACATTCGATTACACAAATGAGGTTGAACCACTTACCTAACTTGTTCTATCACCTTAGTCCTTTTCCATCTTTTCATAAGGTTTAAAGAGCAACTTAGATTCCTCATTCAATATAAGAGCTGCTGAGAATGTTTGTCCTGTTTTTTTCTTAAAGCCTTTTAGTAATTGAGTCTCTTTTGTCAGCAATAATTTTTTGATCGTCGCTTCAGATAAAGTTTTTCCGACATACCTTTTTGGCAATGTAAATGTACAACCATTGCTGTACCCGCTACAGCCATAAAATTTACCTTTATCGATTATCATTTTCTCACAAAGGGGACACTTTCCAACTGTTTTATGCGTATGGTTCATACTTTTTATAGTAGGAGACCAGTCGCTATTTTCAATAATTTTTCCACTTGAATCTAACGTATGGTGAATAAATTTTTGAATAGTGGCTAAGAAAGCTTCCTGGGTGCCTTCTTCCTTTTTGATTTTCTTTAAATAAGTCTCCCACTTAGCTGTCATTTCAGGGCTGCTCAACAAGGTATTTTCTACCGCTTGACACAGTATCTTCCCCTTTGGAGTAACAGTCACATTGTTCTTTTGGACATCTATATAGTTTTGTTTTTTAAGTGTTTCAAGAATATTAGCTCTTGTTGCTTCTGTTCCAATGCCTTCTGTCGCTTTTAGGATTTCTTTTTCTTCTACATTTTCCAAGTCTTTGCCGCATGTTTTCATTGCAGTGATCAATGTACCTTCTGTGTATAACTTTGGCGGAGAAGTAAATCCTTCAGAAGTTTTTAAAGCCGTTTCGACCGTTTCATTTTTTTGTAATAAAGGAAGTTCATTAACCTCTACTTTATCTGTTTTTTTACTTGCTGGGTACTCTAGTTTCCGCCATCCCTGGTCTAACACGATTCTCCCTTTACTTGTAAAAGGCAGTCCCTTGATTTCAACTGTAACCGTTGTTTCATCGTATTTATAGTCTGTTTCGAACATAGCCATCGTCCGTTTTAAAATAGTGAAATAAATTTCTCTTTGAATAGATGGCAGCTTTTCTAATGCTTTTTGTGTAGGCACTTTTTTAGTTGGAATGATCGCATAATGCTCCTGGACTTTTGACCCGTCTACATAACGTTTCCGTTTGCTTCTATTCGGTTTCTCAATCGTATAATTTAAAACGCCTTGATAACTTTCTATTCTTTCTGACAAATACTGAAACTCTGAATCGGTAATATGCCGGCAATCGCTTCGCGGATAACTAACCAGTTTCGCTTCATAAAGCGACTGAACGTGTTTCAATGTATCCGAAGGGCTTACTTTGTATTTTTTATTTATCAAACTTTGCAAGTCACTTAAAGAAAACAGAAATGGCGAAGGCTGTGACACTCTCTTTGTATCGATCGCCGAAATCACTCCTGGGTTGTTAGCCAGCAACTGGTGTTTCTTGATCAACTCTTGCAGTTCTTTTTTCGTTGGAAACTTTTTAGCGTACTTCGCTTTAAATATCCCATTTTCAGCTTTTACAGTAGCATGCAATTCAAAGAAAGGTTCAGGAACGAACTTTTCGATTTCTTTTTGACGCGTATAAATCATGTATAAAGTCGGGGTTTGAACGCGTCCTACACTAAATACCCCTTCGTTGATTCCTTTTTTTTGCAATGAAAGAGTGTACATGCGAGATAAATTAATACCTACCAACCAATCGCTTATCTGTCTCGTTTGAGCTTCAATAAAGGAGGGGTAAAATTCTCTTCCTTCCCTTAATTGAGAAAAACCTTTTTGTATCTCATCCGATTCAAGTGAATTGATCCATAAGCGTTTGATTTCTTTATTGTTGGCCTTTGCTTGATTGATAATTGATCGAGCGATATTTTCCCCTTCGCGATCGCTATCGGTAGCAATTACGATTTGATCTGCTTCTTTTAACAATTTTTTTACAATATTAAATTGCTTGGCTTTTCCTTTCCCTACTTTAAATTTAAATGTTTCGGGAATAATAGGCAGTGTTTTCATGCTCCATTTTTTCCACTCATCTTTATACTCCTCTGGGGAAGATAACTCAATCAAATGTCCAAAACCCCAAGTAATCACATCATTAGATGGGTTTAAAACAATGTACCCATCTTTTTTGGAAAATTTCCCAAAAGATTCAGCGTACGCTTGTGCCTGGGAAGGTTTTTCTGCTAAAATAACCCGTTTCATTTTTTTCACTTCACTTTACCTTCTAATTTTTTTGCTTCAATTACTTTTCAAACTACAGCCCATTCTACTAGTTATTTTACCAGCATGTCCTTTTATTTTTCTAGTGTAGTTCTTTTCCGCCAATAAGCAAAGCACTTTTCTTTCATGAAAGAGAAGTGCTTTGCTTATTGGATTATAAATTTTTCATTATTGCCTACACCGGATATCGAATATGTTCCCTTTGCTTTTCAATACCTGATTTAAGATCGTTTTTTGCTTTTTCTAAATTTAATTCTACCATTTTTTCTGGATCATCCACTTCAATAAGAGCTAAATTCCGAAGACCTTCTTCCATTTTAGTTCTATTATCAGTTACTTTTGTAACAAATGTGCGTTGATCTTTTGACAATGATTTCCACTCTTTCGTTGTTTCTAGATAGCCAGAATAGGAACGCAGTACACTATTTTGATTTAACAAAATCGACAAGGTTTCATATTGATAAAGATTAACCCAGTTTGCCGTCTCAATCGTATAGTCAATATCACTTTGTGTTAATCGTTCTCTTAACAATAAATTATCATAAAAACTTTGATACTCATTGACTAACTGGTTAAATTTCTGTTGAACTCCCCATAATTTTTGGAATGCTTTATGTCCTTCTGCTACAGAATTTTCTGTTGAATTTACCAATATAGCTAACGGTCCCGTATAATAAGCGGTATCTATCTTTAAATGATCTCCACCAATACTGAATATATTATTGCTGGTGTCTGCCATAAGCGATAATGAAGATTGGGCACTATAGGCTTCTTCTTTAACCTCTTCGCCTATAGTGGTTAAATAGGCTGTGGCTTTTGGATTATTTCCTACGGTAAACCCCGCCATATAATAGGGCTTTCCGTTCACTTCCCAAAAAATAGGATTAACGAATACGCCTTCATACCACTTACTGAGTTTCTTTGCTTTCTTAATCAACAACTTTTCTGTTTTCTTATCCATTTTTCCTCCTAATAGTGACAATCGCATTATAGTTATATACTACGCAAAGTATTTTATATAAAGTTTTATTGCATCAATATAAAGTATATAGAGTTATTTCTGTGTCCGCAATTGAAAGCCTCTAAAGTGAAGTACTAAAAGACTCATTAGCTCGATTCAGTAAAGTAAATACTACCAAATAAATTGCATCAGCTATTGAAATGGGAGCAACAGGTGTTTTTACCGATTACATTAAGGAAACAAGATAATTCGCAAAAAATACAGCAGACTATCAATTAATGATAGCCTGCTGTATTTTTTATTGATTATTCTTCTAAATAAGAAATATCTTTTTGGATTGGGACTTTTGTACCGTCAAATTGTTCCTCAATATACTCTTGGACTTCTTCGCTATGGTAGAGTTCTCCCAATTTCAGGATGTCTTTATTAGTTGCATTTTCATTTTGGGTAACTAGAATATTAACGTTAGCTTTTGTTTCATCATTGATCTCTTCATGGAAAATTGAATCTTCTAAGACATTCAACCCTCCTTCCAATGCAATTGTATTTCCTATTAAGACTAGGTCAACATCTTGCATCACTCGTGGACCAGTGGTATCGTCAATTTCAACAAATGTTAGATTTTTAGGATTATTAATAATATCACTTGTTGTTCCCAATGTATCAAAATCATCCGACAATGTAATCAACCCTGCTGCTTCGAGCAATAATAAGCCTCTTGAAGCATTAGATGGATTATCAGCAATCGCTACAACCGAACCCTCAGTCACATCTTCAATAGAATCAACTTTATCCGAATAAATTCCCATTGGTTCTAAATAAGTTGTTGCAAAAGCCGTTAAATCTGATCCACTCTCTTCATTAAAAGATTCTAAGTACGCCCATGATTGAAAGGCATTAACATCCACTTCACCTTCGACTGTTGCGGTGTTCAATTGAGGACCGCCAATTACTTCCTCAACTTCTAATGTGATTCCTGCTTCTTTTGCAACATCAGATTGAGCAATGAATTCCCAAATCTGAAAGTCTGCCGCTTGGGATCCAACAACTATTGGTTGTGATTCATTTGAACCATCCTTTTTTGAAGAAGCGTTTTCCGAAGCACCTTCAGTTGAACTACAAGCACCCAATACGAGAGTTGTTGTGATTAAAATGAATGAAAGAATACTTTGTCTTTTTTTCATACCTAACCGCCTCTTTTTTTATTTTAATGCATGGTCATGCCGCCAGTAACATTGATCGCTTGTCCTGTCATGTATGTAGCTAAAGGACTCGCTAGAAATAAAACTACATTCGCAACTTCTGCTGCTTCTGCTGTTCTGCCAAGCGGAATCTGCAAGCAATCTTCAGCATAGATTTCTTCAGGTGTCATGCTTCTGATGAGCCCGCCTTCTACTCTTTCACGATGTTTCATGTCTGTTTCGACGATTCCAGGACAAACAGCATTGACCAAGATATTGTCCTTTGCCAGTTCTTTTGCCATCGTTTTAGTAAGTCCCAAAACTGCATGTTTAGACGCTGTGTAGGTTCCTAGTGCAGTATAGCCATTTTTCCCAGCTTGTGAAGCAATCTGAATGATACGACCGCCATTTCCAACTTTTTGCATAAGCTTTCCTACATTTTTTGAAGTCAAAAAAGTTCCTTTTGCATTTACATCCATGACTTTGTCCCAGTCTGGGACTTGACTGTCTACCACTAGATCCATCGTTGAAATACCTGCACTGTTAACTAAAATATCAATTTCTCCAAATGTCTCTAGCGTACTTTTCAACCAAACATTAACCGATTCTTCTGAAGCAACATTCAATTTTGAAACGGCAAACCGGTCTGTTTCCAATTTAAAGCCTTTTTCATAATTTAAATCTCCAGAAACTACAATTGCACCTGCTTCCAAAAAAAGGTCTACAATTGCTTTTCCTATCCCACTTTTTCCGCCTGTAACCAGAGCTACTTTGCCAGTTAAATCAATTCCAATCATTAGTACTTACCTCCTAAGAATAGACGTTAGGCAAATGTACGTTCAAACGGGTCTCTACTGAGGCCTTTTTCCAGTACATTTTTTGCATATTCTTTCGCCGAAAATAAAGAATGGTCTTTATAATTCCCACAAGAAATTTGAGATACAGCTGGAACTTCTTCTGTGTCTAAAATACGCTGTAACGTTTTTTCTAAAGCTTCTACTACAACCTCAGGTGAATCTTCCTCCCATTTAATGAGATAAAAACCGGTACGGCAACCCATAGGAGAAATATCAATAATCCCATCCAGTTCATCCCGTAAATAAGTTGCCAGCAGATGTTCTAATGTGTGCAAAGCTCCTGTAGGTAACGCATCTTGATTTGGCTGTAAAAAACGCAAGTCGTATTTTTGTACAGTACTTCCTTTATCGTTCTTTTCTACTCCTGCCACACGTAAATACGGCGCTTTCACCAAGTTATGATCTAATTCAAAACTTTCTACTTTTGCCATGCTGCATTCCTCCTAAAATAGTCTTTTATTATTTTTAACTCTGTCCTTGATTTAGTTTCCCCAAACTTCTTGAGAAACTTCTAATACCAATTTCAATTTATTCCATTGTTCTTCTTCAGTTAAATGATTTCCTTCTTCCGTTGAAGCAAACCCGCATTGTGTACTTAAACAAAGTTGCTCTAAAGGAACATATTTGGAAGCTTCTTGGATCCGTGCTTTGATGTCTTCTTTCGCTTCCAAATCACCTGTTTTAGAAGTAATAAGTCCTAGCACAATTTGCCCTTGACCTTTATAAAAGCGCAAAGGTTCAAAGCCGCCAGATCGTTCAGTATCGTATTCTAAAAAGTAACCATCATAATCTGTTTGCCCAAACAATTCCTTAGCTACCGGCTCATAGGCTCCGCTCCCAGCAAAAGTAGAGGCATAATTACCCCGACAAATATGGGTTGTAATAACCAGATCAGCTGGTTTATCTTTTAAAATAGCTTGTACATTTTTTGCGGATAATTCTTTTAAATAAGTTAGTTCTTGCTCAGAAATGTCTTCTACTACTTTGTCGTAACACAACACGCCCCAAAAACAATCATCGATTTGTAAATAGCGACAACCCAAGCGATAAAATTCTTGAATCGTTTCGCGGTACGCTTGTTGGATATCTTCGCAAAAAGCTTCTACCGTTGGGTAAAGAACTTCATCGCGAATACCTTGGTGCAGTAATTGATTTGGACTAGGAATAGTAAATTTAGGCAGCGCTCTGTCTCCTATACTTTCTTTTAAATAAACGAAGTGTTCAAAAAAAGGATGGTTTGGATTGAAAGTAATTTTGCCTGTATTTCGAACATCGTATTTTTCTGTTTCTACTCCTTCAAAGAAATAACCATGCTCTGGTACATAACCTTCAACTCCAATTAATCCTTCTAGAAAATCTAAATGCCACCAGCTTCTGCGGAACTCACCATCAGTTATTGCTTTGAGTCCCGCTTCCACTTGTTTATTCACTAGCTTGTCAATTTCATTGTCTTCCACCTTACGTAATTCTTCTAAAGCAATATTTCCTTCAGCAAAAGATTTTCGGGCTTCTTTCAACGCTTTTGGCCGTAAAAAGCTCCCTACTTGATCTCCTCTAAATGGTGCACCTGTTCTAGTTAATTTCTCTGTAATTACTGACATTTTCTTTCCCTCTTTCTATTTAGTATTTAAAAGCAAATAAAAAATCCGTCCTTGCACAAAAGAAAAATCTTTTGTGCAAGGACGGAATCATTGATTTCGTGTTACCACCTTGTTTTATGAAAACCTCACAGTTTTCACCTTTTCCAGTACTAAAGCAAAATACCACTTCCCATACTGTAGCACTATAACGGGTGCACCCGTAACAATCTAAAGTTCTATAAAAATTTCAAGAACGTTCAATTGTTCCACTCAAAGACCATTTTCCATTCAGCTTTCTCTTCCCTTTTTCAGCTACCAGGGCTCTCTGTAAAGATTCCACTTAAATGTACTTTTCTTATCGCTGCGTTTCATCTAATTCAAACTGTTTTATAATCTGAATTTAACGTAACAACAATTTAACATTCTACTATTCTATTGTCAATCTTTTTTATTTTGTTTTTTTGCAATCCCTTAAAGCAACTAATACAATTTTTTCTTCATAACGTTTAGTCCCTTTACTTATTGATATAAAAGTTAACTAAAATGAAAAAGACCTAGAATAATTCTAGGTCCAATACTTTATTACTGCTCCATCTTTTCCTTCAACGGGATCATTTCCTGGTTGGCCAACACGTGCAACCGCTTGTTTGATTGCCTCATAATCCTCTGCTTTTCCTTTTTGCATATCTGGTTCTAGTCCATCAGGATAAGCACCCACTATTTTGAAATCAGGACTTGCATCAATTCTTTTATGGGCTACACCTGCAGGAAGAAATAAGACATCCCCTTTAGAAAAAGAGTGCATCTGTGCATCAGGACCGCCAAGCTGTACTGTGGCTGTTCCAGCAACACAAGCCAATACTTCATGTGTATTGGAATGAAAATGATGATAAGAAAAAATACCATTTACCCATCCATTGGTATACCCGTTTTTTTCAAATAGATCCTGCACACAATGTGCTGGATCAGTTTCATTTAATAAATTAGCTACTACTTTAGGATAGTAAAGAATAGGTAATGGATTGTTAGGAAAAGGTTTGTTTTCTTCGGTATAAAAAGTCTTTACCATAAGATTTTCATCCTTTCACTTCTCTAATCCAAAATTAGTTTAATCAAACTCTTCATATTCATTTGGATGTTGTCCTTCTACTCTGCCCTCTTCACCTTTATCTAACGCATCGATTTCCTGAATATCTTCTTTTGATAATTCAAAATCAAACACATCTAAATTAGCTTTTTGGTGACTGAAGGAAGAAGCTTTTACAATCGACATCACACCATTTTGTAAGTTCCAACGGATGATGATTTGTGCAGGTTCTTTTCCATATTTTTCGGCTAACTTAACAATCGTTTCATTTTCTAATACATCATTAATCTCACGACCGAATGGACTCCAAGCTTCCGTTAAGATACCTAATTTTTTGTTGGCTTCTACTAATGCATTGTTGTTAAAGTATGGGTGGCGCTCAATTTGATTAGTTGCAGGAGTAACGCCTGTCTTTTCAATAATACGTTCAAGGTGTTCTGGCAAAAAATTTGATACACCAATCGTTTTTATCAATCCAAATTTCTGTGCATCAACTAATGCTTGCCATGCTTCTTCGTATTTATCTTGTTTAGGCAGTGGCCAGTGAATCAAGTATTTATCAAAGTAATCAATGTCAATACGATACAAAGATTCTTGAATCATCTTGATGGCCTTATCGTATTCATGCGCTTTTCCTGGTAGTTTTGAGTTGATCATCAATTCTTCACGTGGAACGGACGAACGTCGGATAGCTTCCCCTACCATTCCTTCATTCATATAGTTAGTTGAAGTATCAATAAGTCGGTAACCCGCATCAATAGCCGTGAGTACACTGTTCAAACCTTGAGCTCCTTGGACATTTACCGTTCCAAATCCAATAGCCGGCAAACTTGTTCCATCATTTAATTCGAATTTCTCAATTTTTGTCATTTTACTGTCATCCTTTCTATGAATAATTACACTACTTAGTATAAAGGAATAAGGAAGGAGTATCATGTAATATGTCTTCCAAAATTGGAATGGCGGAAATAATTGTTGCAGATTAACATTCCATTGTTAAAACAATTTTTTTGTAATTGATCCTTATATTATTTAAAAACTACTTAATATCAATATAACTTCCTTAGTGCAATATGATATGATTACCCTAACTACATCATTAAAAGATGAAGCAGGAGGAAAATATGACAAAATTTATAATCACCACCGAAAGCGGTTCTGATATATCTCCAGAGCTTATCGAGCGTTACAATATTCATGTCATTCCAATGCATGTTACCATGGGTTCAAAAACATTTGATGACGGGAGTTTTGACGTTGAAGATGTTTATCGTTTTTATGATCAAACAGGCACCTTGCCAAAAACTGCTGGAACGACTCCACAAGATAACAGCGTTGTTTTCGAGCGTATCTTAGCAGAGTTTCCCGATGCTCATATTATTCATATTGCTTATTCAGCAGTCACAACAGTATCTTATACTTCATGCACTATAGCAGCTGAAGATTTTAATAATATCCATATCGTTGACAGTAAAAATGTTTCAGGTGGCCTAACTGCTGTGATTGTCGCAACAGCAAGGTTTATTGAAAACAACCCAAACACCACTGCGGAAGAGATTGTTAATTTTGTGAAAGATGTCCGTGAACGTACACGTTTTGTTTTCTTACCGCAATCATTACTTTACCTGAAAGCTGGAGGGCGAGTTTCAAATGTTGCCTATCTTAGTGCCTCTCTTTTGAACCTTCATCCTACTATTATTCTTAAGGATGGTTATTTAGTGGCTTCGAAAAAATATCGTGGGTCGTTTGATCGCTGTTTGAAAAATACCGTTAAAGATTTCATCAAAAACTATGACATTGATCCAGAAACAGTGATCATTGGTGGGACAAAAAGATTGAGTGAAGACTATAAACAACTCGCTAAATCATTGTTACAAGATGCAGGTTACAATGATCCTTCTTGGTTCTCAGCTGGTGCTGTTATTTCAAGTCATGGCGGACCTGGAGCTTTTGGTATTATTGGGATCGAAAAGAAATAGATCATAAAAAATTCCTCTTTAAAATTAAATTGTTTAATCAAAAAAACTAATATACCAAATCTGTTCACTTAAAGATTTGGTATATTAGTCTTTTTTACAGATTTTTTTAATGTTTTCTGATTTGTCAAATTAAGCTAGACAGAACGTCTTCACTCATGTAACTAAAAAATACTTCCAATGGTGTTTGATAGTTCAATGACTTTCTTGGAATAGTATTTCTCTTATCTGCAACTGATGAAACAAATAATTGGTCGACTTGATTAAAATCCATTTCTTTTGGTAATCCATCTTTTCGGAGGAGACCATTAGAATTTTCGTTTAAAGCGCGTTGTGAAGGTGTTCCAGGATCCGCAAAATAAATGGCGATATCGTGGTGGTTGCATAGCGATTTCCAGTTAGAAAATTCTTTTCCACAATCAAAGGTGATAGAACGGAATAAGTTTCTTGGAATACCGTGAAACCAGTGATTCATGGCTGTTTCAATGTCGCTGGCCTTTCGTCCATTGGGTTTCAAAGTAATAATGACTTTAGATAGACGTTCCACTAAAGTGATAACAGCACTCTTGTGGTGGACACCTACAATGGTGTCGCCTTCGATATGGCCAAATTCTTCTTTAAACTGGGGATAATCTTTCTCTCTTTCTGTGATATTTCGCTTGAAAGACTGTTTTCCCCGACGTTCTTTATGACCATTTGGTTTTCTTTTCCCTTTCATTGGGAGTGTGGTTTCATCAAAGATCTTTTCTTTGAACTGGCGGTAAAGAGTACGAACGGAACACGCAACAGGCTCTTCCGCCCGACCAATGATGACGTCAGGAGTCCAACCTTGAGTGACTTTCTCTTTGATATAGGCCTGTTGTTTCTTTGAAAGCACAATTTTGCGACGCCCACAACGCTTCTTGTTTTCCTTGTACTGTTGAAAATACTCAAGTGCCGTATGCCCTGCTTTCAAGAAGTTAAGGACGTTGTAAATGGGTGTTCGCGTTCGTTTTAAATAAGCGGCTATTTTCGTAACTGGGATATTTTTGTGGTAATAAGACTCTATCATCACCAGTTCATCCGTGGTAAGATGGGTGTAGGTCATTCGTGATCACTCCTATGTCTTCTTTAGTCGGAATTACATTTTGAGTGTACCACGAATGGCTTTTTTATTTGTCTAGCTTAATTCTACAATCGGCGTTTCTAAATAATTCCTTTCATTTTAAACAATGATTACAACTAGTTTCTTTCCCGTCCTATCAGCATTTATAAAATAGGTCTAAAAACATTTAGTCTTATTGACAGATCATCAGATAGTTTGTTACTATAATGATTAAATTAATAACGTTTGGTTTGCTGCCGAGTAAACCTAGGATATACGTATTTTCTACTCCGATAGGCCCAGCAGGAGTAGAGATTGCGTGTATCCTTTTTTATTTTTTAGGAGGAGATTATTATTTTTTCGCTTATTAGTTTAACCGTTTTTACTAGTTTCGTAGATTCTTTTAATCCATTTGCTATTGCCCAACAATTTACTTTGCAAGGTGTATTAAAAAAAACATACCATATTTGGTATTATATTGTAACGTTGTTTTTGACAAATTATTTAGCCAGTTTCATGTTCTATACCGGTGTATCAATCTTAAATAAACAGTTTTTGACAACCTATTGGGCAATACTTGAATTTCCAACTGCAGTCTTAGCCTTTATTACTGGTAGTGTTCTTATTTGGTACAGTATTCGTTCTTTTTTAATCAATTGGAAAGCTAGAAAGTTTCTTGTGGATAAAAGTGATAAAGAATCAAAAGAAATAGAATTGAAGTTTTCGGAAAAAAAGATCACGCCAGCTTCTTTGATAGGTATTGGTTTTACAACTACGGTCGTTGAATTTTCAACCGCTGCTCCTTTTATTGCCTATTTGACAGTTGTTCAGCAATTCCAACCGACACTTGGCCAATTATTATTGCTACTACTGATCTATAACCTTATTTTTTCTTGGCCGTTATTTGCCTTGTATTTCTTATTTGTAGGCTTTCAAACAACTTTTGAAAAGATATACACACGTATGAACTTTGTGCTACAAATGGTTTCAGCCTTTTTATTGCCTATTTTATTTTTCATTATTGCGCTTTTATTAATAGCCTATGCAGGAAATAGTTTTTTTTAACTTGTATAAATTGTAAATAGCTTGTCTAGTTGATTCAAATGATTATTCTATTTCAAAGTAATTTCTTTGTTTAACGGCTTCTAGCTAACATATTCGATTTAAAATCTTGTCAATAGATTATTAAACGGGTTTTAGTTAAACTAACATAAAGAATGACTAAAAAATAATTTAGACAAACTATTGGAGGGATTCTTATAATTAGCAATAAGTGGTGGGAAAAAGCGATCATTTATCAAATTTATCCAAGAAGTTTTAAAGATACAACGAATAATGGCATTGGAGATATACGTGGAATAATGCAAAATTTACCCTATCTCCAACAATTAGGAGTTGATACACTGTGGGTTAATCCGGTCATTGAATCTGCACAAGAAGATTACGGGTATGATGTTTCTGATTACTATGCTATTGATCCGCTTTTCGGTACTATGGCTGAGGCTAAAGCGTTTATTAAAGAAGTACATAAACGTGGTATGAAAATCATTTTTGACTTTCCAATGAACCATACATCAGATCAACATTACTGGTTTCAAGAAGCACTTAAAGGACCTGATAATCCCTATCGAGATTTTTATATTTGGGCAGATGCTCCTGAAGATAAGGACTTTCCTAATAATTGGGCATCTAATTTTAGCGGATCTGCTTGGACAAAAGAACCGAATGGAAATCAATTCTACTTGCACTTATTTAAAGAGAGCATGCCTGATTTGAATTGGAGTAATCTAGCTGTTAGAAAAGCTATGCTGAGTGTTGCAAAATATTGGATAGATAATGGAATAGACGGCTTTCGATTTGATGCTTTTATCTATATTGATAAGCCTGAAGACTTACCTGATGATAAATCTGTTTCATCAGACGAATTTGGTTCAGGACAAAAAGTAACGGAATATGGGACAAACTTAAAAATTTATTTGCAGGAACTTATTAGCGAGCTGAAAAAACACAAAAAGGACCTTTTTATTATCGGAGAAGCAACCACAGCAGACAGCGATACTGCTTTAACGTATCTAGGTGCTGAAAACAACTTATTAGATGCTATTATTACTTTTACCTATTTTCCAGAAGTGGATGCTGAGAAAGATGCGCGTTTGCCTGCAAAAAAATTAGCAGGTCGTTTAGATAAGCAAAAGTTCAAAACAATCATGTCAGATTGGCAAAAAAAAGTAGCTGATAAAAAAGGCGCTATTCTTTATTGGAACAGTCACGACTCAGTAAGAGGTGTTTCACGGTTTGGTGATGATGAAGCATTTCGTGACAACAGCAGCAAAATGTTAGCAACTTTAATGTACCTTCAACAAGGCATACCTCTTATTTATTATGGAGAAGAAATAGGACAAAAAAACTTAGTCTATGAGGATATTGGAAAAATAGAAACTCCTGGAGTTGAGGATTTTTATACTAAAGCAAAAAAAATCGGTTATTCAGATGAATCCATTTTGTACCATTTAAATCATGTTGCAAAAGATGTAGCACGTGGCATTATGCAATGGGACAGCTCAAAATATGCTGGATTTTCTACAGTCAAACCTTGGATTGGTTGGTATCAGGAAGAAAAATACAACGTAGCCGATCAAGAGGCCGATTCAGACAGTATTTTAAACTACTACCGAAAATTGTTGTTTCTTAAGAAAGAAAGTCTATTTATCGATGGATCTTTCGATTTAAAAGATTCTAAAGAAACCTTGTACATCTACGAAAGATTACTTGAAGACCAAAAGGCTCTAATTTACTGTAATTTTTCTGATACTTCTGAAGTCGTACAAGTTGATCAAGAATTGCAAAAAAGTTGGTCCATTGCCATCCAAAACGACGGGAACTTGTTAGATGGAACGGCCTTAACTTTAGCTCCATTTGGCGCAATTGTGTTTCGAAAATAATTACTTTAATTATAAGCGTCAGTTTATTCTGAACCTATACTAGTTGGTGTTAATGAGTAAAACCATTAACACCTATTTTTGTTCTAAAATTTACCTCTTTTTAATATTTACTAAATTTTACTTGTATTTATTTACTAAATTAATTACACTAAGAATATCAAAACATTATTAAGGAGGATATACAAAATGAATTTAAACAACTTGAAAAAAAAATTCACCGAACTTTTTAAACAAACTGATATGGAAGCGTTTTTTTCTCCTGGGAGAATTAACTTGATTGGAGAACACACTGATTACAACGGTGGGAATGTTTTTCCATGCGCAATTACTTTAGGGACATACGGTTTAGCAGCAAAACGTGAGGATAAAACGCTTAACTTCTATTCTGAAAACTTTGCTGAATTAGGTATTATTTCTATTGATTTAGATAACTTAGAATACAATGCAGCAGATAGATGGACGAATTATCCTAAAGGAATGATCAAGTTTTTAAAAGAGTCTGGGTATGATATCAATCAAGGACTAGATATTCTTTATTACGGTAATATTCCAAATGGAGCAGGTCTTTCCTCCTCCGCTTCGATTGAATTATTGACAGGATTTATAGTACAAACACTGTTTGGTTTAGACATCGATCGATTAGAGTTGATTAAAACTGGTCAACGAGTGGAAAATGAATTTATTGGGGTCAATTCAGGTATTATGGATCAATTTGCAGTAGGTAAAGGCAAAAAAGATACAGCTATTTTACTAGACTGCAACACTTTAGACTATGAATTGATTCCAGTAGTGTTAGAAAACCATTCAATTGTTATTATGAATACTAAAAAAAGACGTGAATTAGCTGATTCTAAATATAATGAACGTCGCAGTGAATGTGATCAAGCATTAGCAGAATTACAAAAAGTTCTTACTATTTCTTCATTAGGAGAATTAGATGAACAAACTTTTGATCAGCATCAATCTATCCTTTCAAATGAAACCATTCTAAAAAGAGCACGTCATGCTGTAACTGAGAACCAAAGGACACTTAAGGCATCCGTAGCTTTAAAGGCTGGAAATTTGGAAGAGTTTGGGCAATTAATGAATGAATCACATATTTCCTTGAGAGATGATTATGAAGTAACTGGTCCGGAACTGGACATAATGGTTCAAGCTGCTTGGGATCAGCCTGGAATTTTAGGGGCTCGAATGACAGGCGCTGGTTTTGGTGGGTGTGCCATAGCAATCGTTGAGAACAATAAAATAGATGAATTTATTGACCAAGTTGGCAAACAATACCTAGATCAAATTGGTTACCCTGGCGAGTTTTATATTGCTCAAATCAGTGATGGTCCTAAATTGCTTGAGGAGGAATCAGTATGACAGTCTTAGTATTAGGAGGAGCCGGTTATATCGGTTCTCATGCCGTTGATCAATTAATTGATCAACAATATGACGTAGCAGTAGTGGATAATTTACAAACTGGACACCAAGTTGCAGTTCATAAAAAAGCTCGGTTTTATCAAGGGGACATTCGTGACAAAATTTTTATGGAATCTATTTTTGAAAAAGAGTCGATTGAAGGAGTTATGCACTTTGCAGCAAATTCTTTAGTCGGAGAGTCTATGCAACAACCCTTACAATACTTTAATAATAATGTTTATGGTACGCAGGTAATTTTAGAAACCATGCAGAAATTCGATGTTAAATCCATTGTCTTCTCTTCTTCAGCTGCTACATATGGCGAGCCAAAAGAAGTTCCAATTAAGGAAACTGCAGACACCAATCCTGAAAGTCCTTACGGTGAAACAAAATTGATGATGGAAAAGATATTGAAATGGTGCGACAAAGCTTATGATATGAAATTTGTTGCTTTACGGTATTTTAATGTAGCCGGAGCAAAATTAGATGGCAGCATTGGTGAAGATCATTCGCCAGAATCACATTTAGTGCCGCTTATTTTACAGACTGCTTTAGGCCAAAGAGACGAACTAACTATTTTTGGGGATGATTATGCTACATCAGACGGTACTTGTATCCGCGATTATGTCCATGTCGTCGATTTAGTTGAAGCACATATCTTAGCACTCAAGTATTTGAAAGCTGGAAATCAAAGCACTGTTTTTAATTTAGGCAGCAGTACCGGATTTTCGGTAAAAGAAATGTTGAATACTGCACGTGAAGTTACCGGAAGAGAGATTCCTGCGACAGTAACAACACGTCGAGCTGGTGATCCCAGCACATTAATTGCTTCAAGCGAGAAGGCAAAAA
Source organism: Carnobacterium inhibens subsp. inhibens DSM 13024 (assembly GCF_000746825.1). Classification (NCBI taxonomy): domain Bacteria; kingdom Bacillati; phylum Bacillota; class Bacilli; order Lactobacillales; family Carnobacteriaceae; genus Carnobacterium; species Carnobacterium inhibens. The sequence goes on from NZ_JQIV01000006.1 coordinate 1,340,375, forward strand.
CTATTTTAAATTGGAAACCTCAATATACAGATATGAAAGATATCATAGCATCAGCTTGGAATTGGCATAAAAACTCTCCTCATGGTTATACAGACACACACAATTAGAAAGGATGAATGTATATGATCGACCAATCAGTAACCGACTTTATTCAAATCGGTTATCAAAATCAAGAAATTCATCCGTTAGATGTTCTTCTTAAACAAAATCAATTGCTCGCCATGATTGGAAAACAGGCTTTAGATACAGATATAAAAGCTTCTATGCCATTACCAAATCGTTTGGAAATATTGGATACGCTAGTAGATTATGCTATTCAAGAAAATGTGATTAAAGATTTGGAATCTGAAAGAGACATATTATCCGCAAAAATTATGAATCTCATCACTCCTTTGCCTTCTGAAGTAAACTTGAAATTTTGGGATCTTTATCAAGAAAGCCCTAAATCTGCTACCAATTACTTTTATCACCTTAGTCGGGAAAATGACTATATTAAAACAAGGGCCATTGAAAAGAATATCGAATTTACCAAATCTACTATTTATGGTGATTTAGAGATTACGATCAATTTATCTAAACCAGAAAAAGACCCTAAACAGATAGCTTTGGCTAAAACAGCTCCTACTTCTTTCGGGTATCCTACTTGTCTATTATGTATGGAAAATGAAGGTTACGAGGGACATATAAATCATCCAGCTAGGAGCAATCATCGTATTGTCCGTTTAACTTTAAATCAAGAAAATTGGGGGCTGCAATATTCACCTTATGCTTATTATGAAGAGCATTGTATTTTCCTGTCACAAGAACATAAACCAATGAAACTAGAAAAAGCAACATTTGAGAAGCTTTTAAATATAGTAGAACAATTTCCACATTACTTCGTAGGGTCCAACGCTGATTTACCGATAGTTGGAGGCTCTATTCTTTCTCACGATCATTACCAAGGTGGCCAGCACACATTTGCAATGGCAAATGCAGCTACAGAGTATTCTTTTACATTAAAAGATACTCCTTCTGTAGAAGCTGGAATCGTCAAATGGCCAATGTCAGTCATCCGCCTAAGAAGCGCTAATCAAACAGAATTAATAACTGCTGCAAATCTTATTTTAGATCAGTGGCGCTTGTATTCAGATAAGTCAGTAGATATTTTAGCTCAGACAAACGGTGAACTTCATAATACGATTACGCCTATCGCAAGATATAAAGAAAAAAAATATGAATTAGACTTAGTATTGCGCAATAATCGTACATCACAGCAATATCCTGAAGGGATTTTCCATCCTCATCCTGATGTTCAACATATCAAAAAAGAAAATATTGGGCTGATTGAAGTAATGGGCTTAGCTATCTTACCCCCAAGGCTAAAAAAAGAACTTGTTGAAGTTGAGCACTACTTATTAGATGAACCTCATCAGTTTGACACTTCTCATCAAGATTGGGCTAATGAATTAAAAAGAACAAAAAAAATTACAACAGAAACGGTCGGAACAATCATTGAAGATGCCGTTGGATCTATTTTCCTGAGAGTACTAGAAGACGCCGGAGTGTATAAACAAACAGATGAAGGAAAAGCTGCTTTTAAACGATTTATCAATAGTTTTGCTCATTCAAAAGGAGGAGAAAAGAATGGACATTTCAAGTAAAGATTTTGGAGAACTTTCAGGTCAAGTTATTCAGGAATATACTTTGACGAATCAGCACGGTATATCCCTTTCTGCAATTAACTATGGAGCTGCCGTTACTTCCATTCAAATACCAGACAAGAATGGGCTATATCAAAATATCGTTTTAGGCTATACCAACTTAAATGAGTATGTATCTTATCGTCCTTACTATGGCGCAACTGTTGGAAGAGTTGCTGGACGTATTGATAAAGGCAAATTCACATTAGAAGGTAAAAACTATCAGCTTGAAACAAATGATAAAACCAACCATTCACATGGCGGTATAAATGGCTTCGATACAAAAATCTGGACTGTTAAAACAGAATCTACAGAAAACGAAGGACATCTGGTTTTTACCTATAATAGTCCACATGGTGAAAATGGTTATCCTGGAAATTTGACTGTAAAAGTTACTTATACTTTAAGAGAGTCTAATGAGTGGAAAATCAGTTATCAAGCTACAACAGATAAAACCACCCTATTTAATCCAACAAATCATGTGTATTTTAATTTATCGGGAGATCCAACAAAATCCATCAATCAACATACATTGGCTTTAACTAGCAAGTACTTTGCTGAACTAAAAGAAGATTACATTCCAACGGGTACCTTGTTGCCTGTAAAGGGTACACCCTTTGATTTTACAACTGCAGACACTGTAAACAAAGGTTTTGAGAGCACACATCCCCAAAACAAATTAGTTTCTGGATATGATCATCCTTTTGTTCTAGAACATCTTGCTGATAAACCTGAGGCCACCTTGTATGACCAAAAGAGCGGAAGGCGCGTTCAGATGGTGACAGATCGAGATGCTGTTGTTATCTTCGCCGTCAACACATTAGATGGGCGACACACTAATGAAGGAACATCTGAAGAACATTATGCAGGAATTACGTTAGAAGCTCAAAATTTACCAAATGCAATCAACCAAAAGGCCTTTGGTAAAGTGACCCTCTCACCTGATGAAATTTTTCAATCTGAAACAACTTACCGCTTTGATACAATGCTATAATAAAGAAAACAATAGCTTAAATGAAACAAGGAAAGAAAGTGGTGAGAAGATGGCAACAATTAAAGATATTGCCGAACAAGCAGGCGTTTCAAGCGCAACCGTTTCTCGTGTATTAAATTATGACAACACATTATCAGTAGGCGATGAAACAAAAAAACGTATTTTTGAAGTCGCTGAAGCGCTGGACTACACAAAATATCAAAAGAAAAAAGCAAAAAAACAAGGCAAGCTTGCCATCGTACAATGGTATACAGAAAAAGAAGAATTGGATGACCTGTATTATTTATCCATCCGTTTAGGTGTAGAAAAAAGAGCAGAAGAAATGAACTATGACATTATCCGTATTTTCCAGAATAACGATTTTGAAATGAATTCAGATATAGAAGGCATCATAGCGATTGGAAAATTTAGTGACTCTCAAGTAAATGAGCTTACTTCATGGACAGAAAATATTTGTTTTGTCGATTTTGATCAACTTCACCGCAAATTGGATTCGGTTGTCATCGATTTTGAGCAGGCAGTAACTTCTGTTTTAGATTATTTTTTTAAAAACGGGCATCAAACTATTGGTTTGATTGCTGGACAAGAAAATTTTGGTGATAAATCTAAACCTATCATCGATAAACGAACCACTATTTTCGAGAATTACATGAATCAAGTTGGAATATATCAGGAAAAATATGTATTCACCGGGGCATTTAATGTTACAGCTGGTCAAGAATTAATGAAAAAAGCGATTGAAACCTTAAAAGATGATTTACCAGATGCCTTTTTTGTTTCAAATGACTCAATGGCTATCGGTTGTTTAAGAGCATTGCAAGAAGCCGGTATCTCCGTACCTGAACGAGTTAGCATCATTGGGTTCAATGATATAAGCGTAGCCAAATATATCTACCCTACATTGAGTACAGTAAAAGTGTATACCGAGTTAATGGGAGAAACGGGCTTTGATTTGTGGTTGGATAAAGTCACAAGCGAAAGAACAGTCGCAAAAAAAATCACCTTATCAACAGACTTAGTGTTGCGTGAGAGTACTCGATCTACTCACTAACCAAAAAGGTACCGTCTCAGGATACATTTATATCCTAAGACGGTACCTTTTTACTTGTTTCTTTTCTTACCCTTCCAAAATCACCCTTGACTCTTCTCTTTCTTCATCTTCTATTTCAATTATGAGTAACCTTACATATATAGAATAACAAGGTTAGGTACGTTTGTTTAATGGAAGCAAAAAGACTCTAAAGCGATTCACTTTAGAGTCCTTTCTTCTTTACTTACCTATTGTTTTAACGTTTAATTCCTAAAATATCTTCTTTCGCATGAATTAATTGCGTAATTTGTTTGCTATATGGTGCTTCAAAACCTTTAAGCTCTGATTCTTTTGCTACCACACCATTCAAAAAGTCAATTTCAGTTGGACGTTTATTCTTTAAATCTTGGTGCATTGATGGATAATGCCCGCCAACCTTTTCAGCAGTTGCCTTCAAGTAATTGACAGTTTCTTCAACGTCTAATCTTACGCCTTCCGTTTCTGCTACACGAGAAAATTCACTAACAATTCCTCGATTTAATTCGTCGATTTGAGCAGTTTCAAATAGTTCTTTGATATTGCAATCCAGTATAGAACAAAGTGCATTCATTGTTCCATTAACACAAGCTTTTCTCCAAGTTGTAAAATGAACATCTGGACTGTATACACCGTTTAGTCCACAATCTGCCATCATCTTAACAACTTGACGTGCGCCTTCTTCTTCATTCTCATCACTATTTTGAACTTCAACAGGGCCTTCTCCCATAAAATGTGTTTTCCCAGGAGCGTCTAGACCGCCTGTCCACACTGTTGTTCCCATAATGATATTCTTTTTAGGAATATATTCAGAAATGGTATTCGCGTGTCCTAAACCATTTAATAAGCAAACTACTTTTGTATCTTCCGTTAATATATGTTTGATTTCTTCTAACATATGTCTTAAACCCATTGATTTAGTAAAGATAAAAATAGTGTCAAATGTATCAGTGATTTCTTCCGGTTTACCGATTGGAATAATGATAGTATCTTCTTTGCCATTTACTGTAACTGACAATCCGTTTTCTTTAATGGCGTTGATATGATCTTCCCAAAAATCTAATAATGTAACATCATTTCCGCCTTTTTGCATCATATAACCAAAACCGCATCCTAAAGCTCCTGAACCAGCAATTGCTATTTTCATTTTTAAAATTCCTCCAATTTAATTTAATGTATCTTTTATTTTAGTTTGAAGCGGGGATAAATTTAAAGATTTCATCATTGTAAACATGTAAGAACTTGCTGCATACCAAGTCAATAATATATCCACCAACAAAAGGAATTACGAAATAGGCTAATAAAACATTTACTAACCCAGTTCCCATGTTGAAAGCTTGAATAGGTCCAACTAGTCCAACGATCCCAAATCCAGCTGTTTGCGGAGTTCCCTGAATCGTAAGAACATAAACCCCTATACCTGAAACAATAGCATTAAGTATGACAGGGATCATAATTTTTGGATACTTAATTAAGTTAGGAATCATCATTTTCATAGCACCAAGTAAGATAGCTAAAGTTGTTCCTGATTGATTAATTCGGATAGAGCCGATAACAAGAATAGCTGTACAAGCTGTTACTCCTACTGCTGCAGCTCCAGCTCCTAAACCAGATACTCCAATAGCAATTCCAATCGCTACTGTTGAAATCGGTGAAATAATTAATACTGAGAAAGCAACAGAGATCAAAATAGCCATCACTAAGGGTTGAAGAGAAGTAAAGCTATTGATCAAATCCCCGATTGTAGAAGTAATGATCCCAACATAAGGCAACATGATCAAACCAATTGTTCCTACCCCAACACCAACAATAATCGGCATTAAAATTAATGTCAATGATCCTAATTTTCCTTGCAGCAAACGTGTAACAAAAACTGCAATAGCAGAAACAAGCATAACATTAATCAAGTCTCCGATTCCAACTAATTGAACGCCAGTTTCAGTAACTTTATAAGCGCCAGATCCTAAGAATGTTGCTGCTCCAATAATGACACTTTCCATTCCATTCATTTTAAACTGTAAAGCTACAAGCACACCAATAATAGCGGGTGTAATAAATTGCATAATCGTAACCACACTTGATAGCAGTACAAATATAGATCCGTAAGGTATAAGAGCTTTGAATACAGACCCTAGTATCGCATTGGCAATCAATCCAATAACAATACCTGATGCCGTTCCTCCTAGAACCTTATTTAGATAATCTTTACTCGTATATTTTACTGTATCTCCCATTAAACTCAACCTTTCTTGTTTTATTAAATGAATAATTAATCCTTTTTTTGAATTAGTTCAATTATTCACTAATATTTTCTACTAGTTAAATTTATCACAATATGTTTTTTATTTCAACCCAAATATCATTTTCTCATTTTTCACTCATCTATCCTTTAGTGTTGCTTATTAGTATCTCTTTGAAAATAATAGTTCCTATTTTTATATATAGGGTATACAAACTTTAAATAAATAGGTCTATTATTTTAAAAACGACAAACGATTTCAAATTCAATTTTAATTTTCTCATGCATCACTTATTATTTTGATCAATTATTAACAAGAAGGATTAAATATTTTTGAAAAAATAAATAAAAAAGTTTCATCCCAACATTTTTGTGCATAAAATCCTTTTATCACTTTTGCAGTAATTAAAAGGATAAAAACTCACACGGCTTTTAAAAGCCGTGTGAGTTTTTATAAAGTCCATACTCTGTTGTGCGTAAGTTTATTTAGTTTAATGATAATTACTTTATCTAGTTAAATAGTCTTCTAGTTCCTCTGAGACACCATAGTGATGCTGTAAATCCTTGAAAGTCTCAGGGGGGAAACCATAAGTTTCTTCATACATTTTTATCATTAGTTGTCCCGAAAAAATATTGGCTTCTCTTTCAAGTGTGCCTTTTCCATTTCTTTGGGTCGTATAGTAGGCACTAAGGTGTTCATGTTCAATCGCATGATACAACTCATGGGCCAATACAAAAAAACGTTCATTTTTTTCTATTAATTGTTCATTCAATAAAATAATTGTTTCATCTTTAAAGCGTACCGTTTCCCCTTTTGGAGTCTCGCCGAAAGGCACGTAAAGAACATCTATCCCTTTATTTTCCGCTAAAACAAATGGATCATACGTTTTAAATTCTTTATACAATTGTTGGATCAAGTCATACCACTTTTCAAACATTTAATCCCTTCTTTTTTTCATTCTATCCCAAAAAACAGCGGCCAAAACATCTTGTACGCGTTGTTTGTCTTCTTCTGTTAAATCTTCTCCGCCATAAGCCATGTGAACGTTATTATTCAGCATTTCTTCTAAGTCAATCAAATCTTCAGGCGTCGCCCAATTTGGAACATCACGACCTAACAAATAATCGGTTGACACTTGAAAATAATCAGCTAATTTATTAAGAGTCTTGTTATCCGGTTCTCTGGTTCCTTGCTCATAATTAGCATACGTTGTGCGAGCAATTTCCAGGACGCCAGCCATATCTTCTTGTGTTAGTTTTTTTTCTTTTCGTAATTCCCTCAATTTATAGATATCCATAGTACACCTCTATTACTATTTTCTATCTTTATATTACACGATTTGAGACAAAATTAAAACAATATTACATCGTTCGAGTATATATTATTGACTAATTTATAAACGAACTGTATCATTAATTTACACGATACGAGTATAAAACTAAATTAAAGACTATTTAAATGCATATCACTTTTTAAAAATACTCATTTAGTGTAATTAAATAAAGGAGTGAAGTTATGGATCTTTCATTTTTTATTTTTTTCTATACGATTATTAATCCTTATTTTGATTCCTATATCTATTTGTTTATTCTTACTATTTTAGTTGATTTTTTCACTGATTTTATCAATTTTTGCTTGTCTAATAAGTCTGTAAAATTTACTCAAATCTTTAGTGTTAAACGATTGCTAAAAGATGGGCTCGTGATACTGCTTGTATTAATATTTTATATTTATTTTTCTATATTTGAATTTGATTCTTACGCTCAACTCCTGATTTCTTTTTATATTGCTCATTATGGACTTTCTATCCTTGAAAATCTAAATGCTATAGGAATACCAGTTCCTGAATTTATAAAAAAGAACATAAATAAATTTAAATAGTCCAATTTTTTAAAACTCTTGACCTTTACGTTGCGTGAAGGTTTACAATCAATATAAATCAAGCTGATTAGAAAGGAGGATTAGTAGTGGAATATACAATAAATGCTTTAAGTCGCATAGCTGGCGTGAGCAATCGAACACTTCGCTATTACGATGAAATTGGTTTGTTGGCACCTAAACGAAAAAATTCTAATGGCTACCGTATATACGGTAAGCAAGAAATTGAAAAACTGCAACAAATTTTATTTTACCGTAATTTGGAAATGCCTTTAGATAATATCAAGCAAATACTAAATGATGTTCATTTTGATAGTGAGAAAGCTTTAATGGACCACCGTCAACGTTTACTAGCTAAAAAAGCACAAATTGACCAATTACTAAAAACAATTGACAAAACATTAGCAAATAAGAGAGGAGACCTCCAAATGTCTGACAAAGAAAAATTTGAAGGATTTAAAGAAGAGTTGCTGAAAAAAAATGAAACTCAATATGGTACAGAAATTCGAGAAAAGTATGGCGCTGAAACCATTAAAAAAACCAATCAAAAATTTGCTGGTTTAAGCCAAGAAGATTACAATAAAATGCAAGACTTGTCCGCTAAAATACTAGAAGATTTAAAAATAGCCAGGCAAACAAACGACCCTGCTAGCAAAGAAGCTTTACAAGTAGCCCAAATCCACAAAGAATGGTTGTCTTTCACTTGGCCAAGCTACTCAAAAGAAGCACATCGAGGATTGGCACAAATGTACGTGGATGACCCAAGATTCACCAGCTATTACGACGAATCAGCAGGAAATGGAGCTGCAAAATTTTTGCGAGATGCTATCTTTAACTTTTTGAACTAAATAATCAAAAAAGAATTCTTATCTTTTCAGGAATTCTTTTTTGATTTTTCCACCCATACCAATCGATAATTGTTTCATTTTTATTTTGATTTTTAAAAAATAAAATAGGTTCTTTTATTTTTCTATTGATTTTGCTACACTAACAGAAACAATAAGTAGCTCTAAAAAAATAGACACTAAAGGGGAAATCTATTTGGACAGAAAGTATATAAAAAAACTTGCAAGAGACACCATTAAGCATCACTTTACCACTATACTATTGATCACTATCATTCCTATTTTACTCGACATTTATGGAGTAATATCAGAAGATGACGGTCTACGTATTTTACCTAGTTTTATTCTTTCACTGATTGTCAGTATACTTGCTTCATCTATTTCACCCTTTATTAATAAATTAATTTTAAAAATTAATCGACATCAACCGATTTCTTTTCAAAAAGACCTATTAGAAGCCTTCAAAACTGATGGTAATCGTTATGTGTTAACTATGTGGCTTAGAGAAATTTCAATCTTTTTTTGGTCGCTTCTCTTAATTATACCAGGTATCTATAAAGCTTATTCTTATTCTCTCGTCTCTTACTTATTAGTAGATAATGCTGATTTCAGCTATAAAGAAGCCCTTTCTAAAAGCGAAGAATTAATGGAAGGCTTCAAGATGGATTGGTTTATTATGGATCTATCGTTTTTACTTTGGGATATCTTAGCACTATTTACATTTGGTATACCTTATATATGGGTAACACCCTACAAATGGGTCACTTATGCTCGTTTTTATGAAGAACGTATAAATGCTTCAGTTAGTGTTAAGCATTTTGTAGCATAGGAATAATTTATCTGATGTTAAAATATTCTTAGAGCTTAGCCAACTAACTAAAACGAAAGCACTTTTACTATTTCTTTCTACATAAAAAATAAAAATAAATAAAGAAAGAGCTAAACTTCCAAATTGAAGGTTTAGCTCTTTCTTATTTAAATTTGTAAATACGTTTATTTTTAATTATATTTCAACTTTATTATTATTTAAATAGCTGAATTTTCTTTAGCTTGATCTTCCTCAGCTTTTTTCGCAGCTTGTAGGTCTGCTATTTTAACAAAAGGCGCATAGATAACAACAGAAATAACTAAGTTGATTGCAGCTAACACTCCACCTGCAATGCTTTGTGTGGCTAAAATTCCACCAATGATCGGAGGAGTTACCCATGGCGGCATGGTTACTGCTGCAGGGACCAAACCAAACTTCGTCGCTGTATAAGCTACAAGAACCAAAACAACTGGTGTTAAAATAAATGGAATGAACAAAATTGGATTCAATACAATTGGCAATCCAAACATCATAGGTTCATTGATGTTAAAAATTCCTGGAGCTGTGCTTAAGCCTGTTATGACTTTATAAGCTTTATTGCGACGAGCTAAAATCAAGATAGCAATAATCAGACCTAATGTTGCTCCTGTTCCACCTAAGTTAACAAAAGAATCAAAGAATGGTTTATTAACAATATAAGGTGCAACATCTCCATTTGTCACAGCTGCCATATTTGCTTCAATAGCTGGTGCATTAATCGTTTGCATCAACGGTTCAACCATATTGGCTCCATGTAGACCAAAGAACCATAAGAATGGTGTAATAAAAGCTAACAGAAGTGCTGAAGGTAATGTATTCGCTAATCCCATAAATGGTTGTTGGACTAAATCGTAAAATGAAGTTACGATATCTGTTATGCCAAATCCAATAAAGATCGTACAGATTAAACCAAATATACTGATCGTGATCATGGCTGGAAGCATAGCTGCAAATGATTTTGCTACTGCTGGAGGAACACCTTCAGGCATCTTGACAACTAATTTATCATTTCCAGATAAACGCGAGAAAATTTCAGCAGAAACCAACCCAACGATCAAGGCAATAAATAGTCCATTTGAAGACATCCCTGTTAATCCGCCTAGCGCAAAGAAAGACGCTACAGAAACAACTCCAGCAGCTACTCCATCTTTATCATAATCCTTAGCTAAGTTGTGTGCCACAAGGAATGCAATTAGAACAGATAAAATACCAAACGTTCCATTCCAGACATTTCCTCCAAAAGATTTCCATAACTCTTCTCCAAAAATATTATTCATAAAATTTTGATATACTGGGATAGGTAAATTATTGACCAAAAGTACTAATGATCCTAAAATCATTAGCGGCATTGTGACAATAAAAGAATCCCGGATAGCCACTAAGTGACGTTGTGCTCCAATTTTTGAAGCGCGTGGAATAAAGTGTTTTTCCATAAAATCGATAAAACCGTTCATTGATAATTCCTCCTTATGCATCTTTTAATGGTTACTTTAAAATAATAAGTCCTTTAACTAACTTTTTGGTATAGTTTGGAATTTAAATTTTTGCCATGGCTTAATCAAGTCCAATAATACCATTTCACTTTCTACTACTCGCCCAACGACATTTGATTTACCAGAATTTTGCATTGGCAACCGTGCTAATTGCAACTCTCCGGCATAGCGTTCATAAAGCGAACTTTCAATAATAATATCCCCCCTTTCAATAATACTTGGTGTATTAAATACCGGAAAATCGACACCACTATAGTTAACACGGCTTTGTGTTGAACGAATGACATAATCCGACACATCTCCACGGTTGAAATGAAATTCTTCCAACACAATTTTTTGTTCTGTTTCTGGAATATCTTCAACCAATTCAACATTTAAGGTCAATTGGTATGGATTAATTGTACTTAATGCTTTTAATTCCTCTTCAGAAGCAAAAGCATTACCAATGATCACATCATCGATCACATCCGTTGCCCAAAGGTGTTTGGCTTGGACGGCTATCGGCCACTCTCGATGCATTTCTAATGTGCACAATCCTTCACTGACTGGCCAAGGACCGATAGTGGCTTTTTGTGAACTAACAAAAGCCGCTGTTCGAATGCCTTTGTTTTTGTATTGCTTAGAGGTTTCTATAAAATGTTCATAACCTAGACCGGTGTAACGATGCGGATAAAAGTTATGACAACCTAATAAGTTCTCCGCATTAGCCTGATAGCTCAAAATATTTTCCAAATAACGCGTACCATTACTAATATTCAATTCGATTTTTAACCCTTGTGGATTAAATGTCATAATCGATTCTTCATTCCCTGTAAATCCTAAGTCTAGTCGAATTCCATCTGCTCCAATTTCTTTAAAAAATGTCAAATCGTCGTAACTGATGCCAAGATCGTTAAAGACAGAAGGACTGACATCAACAATTACTTCCATGCCATACTTCTTGGCAAAGCTGATCATTTCAGTGAACTCATCTACGACGGTTTGTTTATCTCCTTCAACGGATAACAAACAACTAAAAATACGTTTAAATCCATAGCTAGAAGCTAGTTTTATATATTCTTTAATATCTGCTAAATTACTGTGATTTGGGTAAACTGAAATTCCTAATTTTCTCATCATTTATTCTGCTCCTTTTTTCAACTTAAAAATAATCATAAAAGCTTGGATAACCTTTTGGCAAAGCATTACTCCATTGATTGATAGTCTTATCCGATCCACTAGCTTCTTTACGGAAAACATACCAATCTAGCGAATGGTAACCAACCATTAAGGCAGATAGTTTTCCAATATCCATTGTTAACATTGCTTCATTTTTTGGTGTTTTAACAATCGTTACTTGTCCTTCATGCTCAATTTTAAAGACTTGATTGTTCCATTCTGCTTGCTTGTCTTGAACATTCAGATACAGCGGCTCATCGATTTTTTCAAAAGGATAAGAACATAAGAAGCGTTCCACATCAATAATTCGAATCATTTTATCTTGTACAATTTGCTGTTGAAACTGCGGGTTTAAAAAAGCGGTTCCAAACGACTCTTGATTTGAAGCTTCTCCAATAATTTTTTCAACTTCTGCTGTATGTGATTGAATGAATTGCCACAGATTCTGTTGGCTTTCATAATTTATGGCATTAAAATCTAACAGTTCCAATGTTAAGTTTTGAATGTTATAACGAATGTATCCCATAACCTTTCCTAATTCATCTGTATATACTGCAAAGGAAGTACCAGATGTACGACGCAACAAGCGTTGCCACCAATCATCTTCTCGAATCAATCGCCCATTTTGAATAGCTATTTGTTCATTGTAAAATGTTTTTATCTTACTGAACCAATGATCAAAATCTGGATTTAATTCGTCAATTCGATGAATGTTCCCTATTGTTTTTCCTGAGGGAACCAATTGCTGAGCTGGCAATTCATACTGCACTTTATCAAAAAATAATTCCCAACCGAAATGACGATAAAAAGAAACAGAAAAAGGACTTAATACCGATAACAGTTGCCCTCTTTCACGCATTGTCTCTAATGAGCGTAATAATACTTGCTTCATGATGCCTGCATTTCGATATTCAGGATAAGTTGACACAAAACCAATGCCTCCCATATCATAAGGAACCCCAAAAACAGTCATCTGAAGCGACAAAATAATTAATTGTGAAACGAGCTCTTCTTGGTCGAAAGCTCCCTGAATAGTACTGACGTTGACCCAATGCATAAAATCCTCTAATCGCTTGCCTTCATAAGCTGGACGAAAACAATAATTTTTCAATTTGAGGACTTTTTTATAATCGTTTGATTGAACAATTTGATAAGTAATCATCTTACACCTCCATGATATATGACCTACCTTAATAATTTATTCTTATATTATTAAATCCTTAATTTGGTTTAGAATAACTTCGTCAACAATAGTGCTGCTGCTCCTAAAACGGTTGCATCATCTCCTACCCTAGACAATGTGATTAATGTATTCTTCCTTGCTTTTTCTGTTAAGGCTCGTTGTTGAATAGTAGCTAAGATACTCGGCATCAAAAAATCATGACTTTTCATCACACCACCACCAAGAACAATCTTCTCTGGATTTACAGCATGAATCAGATTAACAATCCCAATCCCAATCAAGACTCCAATTTCTTCTAATACTTTTTGATAGGCTGTATGACCTTTTAAAGCGAATGCATAAACTTTCTCTCCGGTCAGATCGTCTGGTGCATCTGGTATTTGTTTTTTTGCTCTGCGAACGATAGCGTCTCCAGTTACAAATGTTTCGAAGCATCCCTGATTGCCGCAACTGCATTTTTCTCCATCTAAAGAAATCGTCATATGACCAATTTCACCTGCAATTTCTTGTGCCCCATACCGTAATTTCCCTTCCTCTATGATTCCTGAACCAACTCCGCGACCAATATTTACAACTGCAAAAGATTTTAATAAACCATAATCGCCAAACCAATATTCTCCCAGTGCCATTGCTCGAGAATTATTTTCAACAATTACTTGAAGATCAAAAGTATTTTCCAATACCTCTTTTATATGAACATTTCTTAATCCCGAATTGGCTGAATATAAAGAAATACCTGCAGCAACATCCACCACACCATGCATGGCAATACCTATACCAAATATTTTACTTCCCTCAACACCCATCTCCTTTATAACAAGTTGAATAGCTTGAATCAGTACAGCTAGGAAACTATCTATGGTCGTATGTGCTTGAAGCGGCAATTCTGATCGCACCAGAATCGTCCCAACTAAATCACTCACACATGCTTTTATTGAATCTGATCCAGCATCTACGCCAATCACGTAATGATCATTTCTATTCAATAAAAGCATAGTCGGTTTTCTTCCACCTTGAGATTCTCCTAAAATACTTTCTACCACTAACTTTTCATCCATCAATTCTTTCACGATACTACTGACAGTTGGTGGTGTTATACCTGTGACTTTTGCAATCTCAGCTCTGGATATAGGACCCGACTGCCTAATTTTATTTAAGACCGTTGATTTGTTCACGGATTTCATCAGCTGAAAGGTTCCTCGAACCATTCCTACATCTCCTTTATACAACAATATTCATTAAATTTCTTTACTTAATTAATTTAATTAACTAAGTAAAGAAAAAAATATTCAATTTACGCTAACCAATTTTTCAAAAGCTTATACTAGTGTTTTTATCTTTTTCTATCTTCTTATACTTTATTTACTCCTACATTATATATTAAGCAAATTCTGTGCCAATACACTTTTTGCTGGAAACGCTATTATAAGTAAACTTTAGTAAGTACACAGTAAAAAAACAAAAATACACACTGTTGTTAGTGTGTATTTTCATCCTATTTAGTACTGTCTGCTATTCCTATTTTATGATCCAAATTAGTAATTTTTTTGTACGATTACTTCAGAATAATAATTTAGTAATTTTGCATACAACCATTTTCATTAGCTATGTGATGCAAATGTACCGATTGGCAATTGGTCATTCAATAATTCGTCTGATGGATCCAAGTTTCTTTTTTGTTTTTTACCAGTTTCCCAATAAAGGACCAATATACCAAGTGTTAAAATTGAGCTTAAGATATATGTTAATGTGCTCAATCCCATACCCAAGCCAATTGGTTCACTAAATATATAAACCACACAAGCATAGAGCATGAATATGCCTGGAAGAAGAGTCACAAAGTAATTTTTATTTTTCAAATACAAGTAACGTGTTGAGACTAATAGAGAAATTACTGCCGTAACTTGATTTGCCCAGTTGAAATATCTCCATAAGATATTAAAATCAACTTGCGTTAAAACTAACGAGATTGCGTACAAAGGAATGGTTACCATCAATATTTTTTTCAGTGTATCTTGTTTAATGTGCAGATAATCTGCAGCTATCGTCCGTAAACTTCTAAAAGCAGAAAGTCCTGAAGAAATCGGTAAAACAATTACGCCGATAATCGCAACTGTCCCAAAGACACTACCCAACAGCATGTAAGATACTTGGTTAACTACAAGTGAAGGAGTCCCATTATTGATCATTTGGCTGAGTGTTTGCCCGTCAAATAAAGACATTGAAGCTGCAGCCCAAATCATTGCAATCACACCTTCAGCAATCATCATGCCATAAAAAGTAAATCGTCCTTCTTTTTCATTTTTAGACGTTCTAGAAACCATTGGCGCTTGTGTAGCATGAAAACCAGACAAAGCTCCACAAGAAATGGTAAAGAATAGAGCAGGAAAAATAGGTGTACCTTCTGGATTAAAGTTTTGCATCGTACCTGGTGTTAAGTTCGGTATGGTGTGCCCGCCAAAAATCAAACTCAAACCAATAGCTAGTGTGCTGATAATTAAAATAGCCCCAAAATAAGGATAAACAGCACCCATTGCTTTATCGATTGGTAAAATGGTTGAAACGAGATAATACATAAAAATCAATCCAATTATTACACCTAATGTTAACCAGTCAGGTGTAATACTTTCAATCAAATTAGCTGGTGAAGTAACGAAAACCGTACCAACTAACATCAAAAGTAGCATAGAAAATATGTTCACGACATGTTTTACCGGTTTCCCTAAGTATTTGCTAGCTAATTCTGGCAAGTGGGCACCATCATTTCGTAAAGAAATCATACCTAGCATATAATCGTGCACTGCTCCTCCTAGAATACAACCTACGATAATCCAAATGTAAGCAACTGGTCCGTAAAGCGCTCCCATTATTGGTCCGAAAATAGGGCCTGTTCCTGCAATATTTAATAATTGAATAATAGCATTTTTAGATTTAGACATTGGGACAAAATCGTAGCCGTCTCTCAATGCTTCTGCAGGCGTTGTACGATCCGGATCAATACCAAAATTCTTTTCAATATACTTTCCATAAATAAAATAACCTAAAATTAATAACGCGATACCACCCAACAACGTAATCATTTTTCCTACCTCCTTATAGTATTAAGCAAAAAATTGGCGTTGCCAATTTTTTTATAGCCCTACTGTACTATAAAAAATGAGGTTTAGGATCCAAATCAAGCTGACATAGCAAAACTGCTAGCTAAAGTGCCCGCCAGCAGTTCTCAAATTCATTTAATCAATGAGCCATTACAATCCTACTTCTTCTTTAAATTGTTTCATATAATGTCTACTTACCGGGATTTTCACTTGATTGCTCATCGTAACGAGAAACGTATGGTTAAACCACGGCTGTATTTCTAGGATCTCTTTCATGTTAAGCAAATAAGAGCGGTGTACTCGCAAAAAAGCATGCCCTTTCACTTTTTCTTCATAGGCGTTTAAAGGTTCAGTCGCAGTGTATTCTTTCTCATCAGTATAGATAGTTGTAATGCCGTTTTCCACAGCGATAGCAATAATGTCTTCGATTTTAACAATGTAGATACGCTCGTCCATTTGAATAGGGATCGTCTTTAAGTATTCTTGTTTGTCCTCCGCTTGCAATTGTACCCGTTCTTTTTGATATCTAGTGTACGCTTTTTGGACAGCATCTTGAATTCGAGGCAATTCAAACGGTTTTAAAACGTAATCCGTTGCATTTAATTCAAATGCTTTTATGGCATATTCATCATAAGCGGTCGCAAAAATAATCATTGGCGGATTCTTTAACTGGTTGATTTTATTCGCTAACGTCAGTCCGCTTTCACTGGTCAAATGAATATCTAAGAAAATCAAATCTATTTCATGCTGCAGCATTTTTTCCAAAGCTTCTTCAATAGATTCGGCTTCAACGATAGCTGTAATTCCTTCACAACGTTCCAATAAATACGCCAGTTCATTCCTAGCTAATGGTTCATCATCCACTATTAAGGTATACATTTTTATCCCTCCATTCCTTGGTAAGGTATCTTGCAAAAAACAACGGTTCCTTGTTCTGAAGATTTAAAGTTCAATTGAGCTTTATCCCCAAATAAACTGATCAGGCGCTTATTTAAATTTTCTAAAGCTGATCCGGTTCCTTTTTCAGAAGTAACACTTTCTTTGCCTAATTTTCCAAGCCTATCCTCTTCTATCCCATAACCATTGTCTTGTACACTTACGAGAATGTCCTGATTCATCTTATTGACCGTTACTTGGACTAGATTATCCACTTTCCGGTTTTTAAATGCATGTTTAAAGGCATTTTCTACCAATATTTGAATCACAAATGGAGGCAATAAAATATTCTTCAACCCATTTTCTATGTTCATTTCGACCTGATAGCGATCTGGAAAGCGCGCTTGTTCCAACTTCATATAAGCTTCTACTTGAAGCAGTTCTTTTTCTAAAGGAATCACATTCGTTCTGGCACCTTGCAGATTAGATCGGAAAAAGGTACTCAACTGCAGCAACATTTCGCGAGCTTTCTCACTATCCACTCGAATCAATGCAGAAATGGTATTGATGGTATTAAAGAAGAAATGTGGGTTTACTTGAGCTTGCAACGATTTGATTTCTGCATCTTGCAATAGTTGACTTTGCAATTCCATTTCGCCAAGTTCAATTTGACTGGAAAATATAGTAGCCAAGCCTTCCGCTAATTGTCTTTCAACAAAGGTCAACTTTGAGGCGTCAGTGAAATACAACTTTAACGTTCCAATCGTTTTTTCCTTTGACTTTAAAGGAATAACGATTGCAGCTTCTAATGGGCAGCCAGGGTGATCACACCCGATTTCTCCATGAGAATGTGCTTCTTTGATCTCTCCCGTTCGCAAAACTTCTTTAGATAAGTTGGTCACTATTTTTTTTGACGGAAAATGATGATCACTGGCTGCACCAACATGTGCTAAAATGCTATCTTTGTTGGTGATGCTTACAGCTGAAACTTTGATCAGCTTCTGAATGATTTTTGCTGCTTGCGTACAGGATTCTTCATTCATGCCCGAACGAAAATAAGGCATCGTTTCATTGGTCAATTGGAAAACATCATGGGTTTGGACGGCTCTTGTCTGTTCTTCCTGCCGCAATGTTGAGTCAATGATCGACAAGAAAATCCCTGTTCCAATACTGTTCGTCAAAATCATGGGCAACCCAATAAATTTGACTAAATTTACAGCTTCTTGGAAGTTTGTACTTAATAAAATAATACACACCATTTGGACAGCTTCCATTGCTGCACCAAAGACGAGTCCCTCTCCAACTTTTGGATAAGTATTTTCCCGAATAGACTTCAACCCATATAACCCGGAAAATAATCCAACTAATATAGATGAAATCACGTAAATATAAGCGTCCATTCCGCCTTGAAGATAGCGGATAGCTCCCGAAATGATTCCTACACTCACACCTATGATCGGTCCTCCTATCAATCCTGAAACACCAATCGTCAATACACGTGTATTAGCCAGCGAAGAATGGGTGGCTAAGTCAGTAAATGGTTGATCGATCATAATTTGATTTCCGTCAATTTCTATACCGGTAAAATTAGAAATAATAGCAAATATTCCGAATACTACAATCAGCTGAACCATCGTACTTGCTCTTCTTCGATTTCCTAAAAGATTTTTAAAATAAGGAATATTCATTAAAATATATGCCAAAATAATAATCAATCCGCCACGTTCAAGCATTAAAATAAATAAGTTGAACATCTTTTCACTTCCTAAAGTTTGATGTCTTTAGTTTACCTTACAAAAACCCGTTATGCACACAAATAAATAGAGCTCCACCATCAATTGACGCAGAGCTCTATTTATTCATTTTTCTATCTATTTTATTGAGTATTATTATTTTTGTATTCTAAAATGTCTCCAGGTTGACAGTCTAATGCTTTGCAAATCGCCTCTAAAGTTGAAAAACGGATCGCTTTTGCCTTTCCATTTTTCAATATCGAAAGATTAGCCATTGTAATTCCAACCTTTTGGGAAAGTTCGGTTACGCTCATTTTTCGTTTAGCCAACATTACATCAATATTGATTATAATTGCCATATTATTCACCTCAGATTAGACTATTAAATCATTTTCCTTTTTTATCTCAATAGCATCTTGCAAAAGTCTTTGGAGAACAGCAGCAAAGACTGCGATAACCAATGATGCAAAAATTGGGACTATCCCGACTAAGACAAACCCTGGGGCATCATCTATTTGTGCTAAACCAAAAACAAATGGTAGAATTACCACATATAAACCACTGATTACCAAAGCACAAAATTTAATTTTTTTTAGCGCTTTAACAGATAGATCAGAGAACGCTTGGTTCTTGTCAATATAGCTTAACAATTTAAATGCCTGATACAGAGCAATGAAAAAAGGGATAGTAGATATATACATACCAATTATGATGGGATAGAGTACTTGGTCATAATCTGGATTTGCCGGATTACTTATTAACCCAATCAATCCGAAAATACACAATGCAATAATCGGAAGACCAATAAAAAGAACGGCTAACTTCAAAAATAATGTTGTTCCTCGTTTCATAAAATAACCTCCTCACTTATTATATATAAATATTAGCTTGTTTTTTATCGAATATCAATAAATACATATCACTTTAAGATAAACTTATATTGTTATCAAAAGATCAGGCACATTAATAATTTGTTCCATAAGGTTATTTGACTAACAAGGTTGTAAAATATATAGTTGAAACAAGAATTACTCAAAAAGTTTATTTACTAATAGGATCGATCACTTTCTCAGAGCGACTAACTTCATTTCAGGAGGGATTACATGGACATCTTTTCAGACTATTTAGCAAACATTGATAATATACAGCAGCGGGAACGAACAGGAGAAGTACTAACTTGGGTAGCAAAGACCTTTCCAAAATTGAAACCAAGAGTTGGATGGAATCAGCCCATGTTTACCGATCACGATACATTTATTATTGGCTTTAGCGTATCCAAAAATCATATGTCTGTGGCGCCTGAAAAAGCAGGAATCCGTCAATTTTCTAATGAAATTGTACAAGCTGGCTATAATCCCACTAAGGAAATTTTCCGTATCCAGTGGAACAGCCCGATAGATTTCTCATTACTTGAAAAAATAATCGAATTTAACATTTTAGATAAAGCAGATTGTTCAACTTTTTGGCGAAAATAAGGAGTTCTCAATATGAAAAATAATCGATTACAAGTAATTGGTACTATTCTTTTAGATAGTAGTTTTCTGTTATATTTTATTGTTTTTTCACACGATTTAACCCTATCTATACCTGATATTAAAGAATGGATCACGATAATACTGGTACTGATTTTTTCAGTCTATACAACGTTTGACACATTCAAAAAAATTATTCTAAAGTAATGCTTAGGAGAAGGAATATGAGAACTAGAAAACAACTTATAGTTACGCTATTACTAGTTTTTCTGGCAGTTATTCTAAGTACTATCTTTAGATTTTCACCTGCAATAGATAATCTATTCTTACTATTTTTTGTTTTATTAGGATACTGGTTTTCTTATGTTAATTACAAAAAAAAGAACAACTGATGTATACTAAACAGCATCACACTGCTTTTAACTATTTTGATTTTTTAAACAGAAATTTTATTTAGTAAAGGAGAATTTTATATGAAACATTATTTTCATTTGCCAATAGATTCAAAATTATCCCTTGTACAACCTACTGTAGACATGGCATCCACGCTTTTTGATTTGGTGGATAGTGATAGAGAACACATCAGACAATTCCTTGACTTTGTGGACGTAACTAAGGAACCAACTGATGAAATCAAGTACATAAACATGAAATTATCAGGTCAAGTAAAAGGAACGGATAGACTATTTTTAATTTCCTATGAAGATAAATTAGTTGGTTCTATTGATTTACATTTTATTGATTCTCGCAATAAAAAGGCAGAAATAGGCTATTGGATCCATTCTTCTCAAGCAAAAAAAGGAATGACAACTAAATGTGTTAAAAAAGTATGCCAAATAGCTTTCGAAGAAATGGGATTAAATAAATTAACTATTGTTGCTGATACTGAAAATATAGGCAGTAACGCAGTGGCGATAAAAAGCGGATTTTCTTTAGTTGGAACAGATAAAGAAGATATCATTATGTATGGTGATTTACGCGATATGAATAAATATTCCCTTTTGAAATCTGAATTTAAGCTCTAAAAATCCAAGTAGTTCAAGAGGGTATTAGTAGTTTATTTATTTATTATTTTTGTCGGTATCTGTTTAATTGTTTCAATGATTTAAATCTACTAACCTTTGAAAGAGCGGAGTATTCAAATGAATAAACTAAAAGAAATACTATTCATTATATTAATATTCTTTATTTTTTATTCCATGTTATGTACATTAATAGCTTTAATAGTTGCAACATATAAAACAGTTAGATATAAACTATCGTTCAAAGAGTCGTACAGAGACACTTTTTTGTACTTTTTCTTTGAAATGTTTGATCCGTTCAATTATTTTTAAAAGTATTAGTTAAGTTATAACGGTCTTTTCTATGACCTATCCTATTTAGCATGAAAAAACACTTATTTTATTTTAACATTAAGTGTTTTTCTCCCATTCTATATGTAACATCCTAGTCAATTATTTTTAATTAGGATGTTTATTCATTTTGTTTTTTTAGCTCTTCACTAATCTCACTTAAATACTTATTTTGCTCTTTAGTTAATTTCATGAATTTCAATACTGCATAAACAACGAATATCAAAACTACCGGCCAAAATAAAATAATTAACACACTATAAAGTTGAAAAAGAACATCTGAAAAAACCATAAAATTCCTCCATATTAGACAAATAAAAATTATCTGCTTATTTATATTATAGAAAATTATAATATTCATTAAACATTACATTCGTTGTTTTTATTATACTTTAAATAAAACAAATAATCGTCAATTTTTTTGTTATGTATTTATGGATAACCTATATAAATTGCACAAGATTTCTTTTCTAATTTATTTAACTTATTAATTTTGAAAGACAAAATTCATCTTTGTATTCTCCATTAATAAAAAGTGAATCTTTCTTTCGCCCATCAATTTCGAAGCCCATTTTTTGATAAAGATTTAAAGCGGCTTCATTTGTCGTTAAAACAGTTAACTCTAATCGATGAATCTGTTGCTGTTTAGCTAACTCAAAAAGAGCATGGAAAAGCGCAGCACCTATACCTCGGCCACGGACTTCACTATGAATGCCAATTGCAATATAAGCTTTATGAGCCACTCTTTTAGGATTATCTTTCTTTACCATCATGTATCCTAATAAACGTTGGTCTTCTACAGCAACTAATACGTTTACTCTTGAAATCATTTGGATTGCATGCTCAATGGATAAAGTACGTTCTCCTGGGTCAAATAGCATATTTCCAGACTCTTCTACATTCTCTATGACCTTTATAAGTTGTGCAACATCTTCTATACCGGCTTTTCTAATTTTCATAGACAGCTCCTTAATACTTAATTTTGTTTAGTATACTACTACATCGTACACTGAAGACAGTTCAAAAGTGTTTTCGCTACAAAGTCTATTCTACTATCATCTAATGAATCAAAATGCTGCATGAACAAAAAATCATTTTTCCATCTTAGCAATTTTAAATACCATATATGTGCTCAAATAAGCTAATATCATTTCACATATGAATATAAACAAATAAATAAATACTGCGCCTCTCATTTCATCAGGATTAGGTATTAGATTTCCAAAAAAGAAACCAACTAGATTATTAATAATATATAGAAAAATAATCATTAAAATGATTTTGGTAATTGAAATTATCACTGTTTTCATAATTTTATCTCCTTGAATTTATACTTAAGTAAACTCACGTATTAAGATTTGAACTTTTTTGTATATCTATAATTAAGGAAGGAAATTTCAGCTCAGTGCCTTCATTACGTGGATCAAATTTTTTTGACCGAAAAATCACTCCCTGTTCACCACTCCATTCATTTTGATGAAATTCCCCATTTTCATCAAAATATTCTAGTAAGTTCACTTGGAACCCACTGGACTCAAATAAAGCTGTAAGTGAACGATAATTATATACAATTTTATGACTCGCAGCCGGATGATTCGGGTCTCCTGGTCCTCCAATTTTAATTATATTTTGATAATCCTTATCTAAAAAATACCCATCTGGTACAGCACATCGAATGTAACCACCTGCTTTTAAATATAAGAAGCAAATTTTTGCTGCCTTTAGTCCTTCTTCCCATGTAAGATGTTCCCAAACATGTTCTGCTAAAATTGCGTCTATAGATTCTCTTTTAAAATTTTTTTCCCACGTAAGTTGATCTAATAAATCAAGTTCCTCTTTTTGAGATTTGATCCATTCTGGATTGTTATCGTATTCTCCAACACCAATTACTACACGCAGCAAATTCCCTTCCATTATTGCACCTCTTCCTCGTTCTACTTTTATTCCTGTACCCAATTATATTTATCTACCACTGTACGCGTTTAACCAATGATAAGGCTGCAATTCTTCTAACGTTTTAAATATTAAGTCATTATTTTTTGTAGTAACTGCAGCTTTTACTTCTGATCCCCAATACACTAGGCGCTCTTGGCATGTTCCGCATGGTGTTAAAATTTTAAAAGGAGCCTTTTCATCATCTCTAACGATGCATATACTATGCGTTACGGGGACATTTAATTTATGTGCTTCTAGTATCGAACCTGTTTCCATACATAATTCTGTTGAGGCGTTAAGAACGTCTGGAGATACACTAGTTAAGATTTGATTGTCTTTTGTATACATAGCAGCCGCACCTCCCCAACCTATTGGATATCTTTCTTCTATTAATTGAACCGCTGCTTCATATAAATCTTTTTCTATATTCATTATTTTTCTCCCTAAGGTTTTTCTCCCTAATGTTATATTTATTAGTTTATTTATAACATACGGTATCTATATAATCATATAATTTGTTGAAATTACCCGTTGGATTTGTCGTATTTATAAGCCTATTTAGTTTACCTCAAAAAAAGAAAGCGTTATCCTTAATATAACCTATTAAGGAGGCCTTTTTATGAAAAAAAAGAAAATTCCCCAATTTTTAATAATGGGGCTATGTGGTACAGTATTGGTAGGATGTTCAAATAATGGAGATACAGGTGACACGTCATCATCTGACAATGAGTCAGAAGAAACGCAAAGCATGGACACAACTAGCAATGAAAGCAGTTCAGCTGCTTCTGAAGCAAGTAGTAGTTCAAGTAGCGAAGAAGCAACCAGCTCTTCTTCTGTTAATGAAGAAAGCCAAGAAAAGCCTTCACACCAACCCGTTGGAGTATCTTCTGAATTGAAAATGAATCCTGACCATGTCTTATTGCCAACAGCTTTTCCAACCACTGAATCCTCTTCAGTTACAGCCGATATAATAACAAATGAAGTAGATAACTATACCGTTAGTTATACGGATGACCAAGGAGAATTAGCTGAAGTTACTGGAACAATTTATGAAAATTCCGATTTGGCAAGTGAAGAAATGGATACCTTCTCAAATGGAAAATCCATAAGCCCCTATGAAGAAGGCGGTTCAGATTTGGGCTATGGTATTACCGGCTATGGAGAAGGCGCTGCTGGGACTCAATACTTTAGCTGGGAAGAAGGAAACTGGCTGTTTTCTATCAGTTCTATTAGTGAAGATCAAATGGATAACCCTGGAATTGCAAAAAAAATAGTGGGTTATTTAGAAGATCATTATCTTCCAGCTCCTGATGGTCAAGGTGTCGTTTATATACAATACCCACAAGGCGGAGAAGAAGTTAATGTAGATATTCGTTGGCAAGACGGCAACATAGTTTACCAACTGAGAACTACTAGAGTTCCATTAGAAGCCTTAGAAATGACCGTTTCAATGAATCAATCATAAAGTTTAAACCTTTATCTTTATCAAACACAAACTCTTCTAAATTTGGAAAAACAAAAAAAAGAATTGCCTCACAGAGACAATTCTTTTTTTATTCTTATAGTTTATCTTTTATTTTATTCACGATGCCTTTCGTAGGAGTTGTAGCTGGTTTTATTATTGCATTTAGTTTGTTTGATTCCTTAAACTAAAGAAATCTAAGACCACATGCTTTCCTTACTAAAAAAATATAAAAATAAAAAGCAAAACTGATTGATATAAGTTAGGCTAAATCCCTTCTTATATCAATCAATTTTGCTATATTCTAATTTGATAGATTATAAATAAATCTAAAATCTGTATTTAATTTCAAGTGTATAGTGATACTTATTTAAACTTATTTCCTTTTAATCAATTACTATGGTTTCTAAATTAACCAATTTTGCCCAGTCTTGGATTTGCTCTACTGTTAACACTAGCGAAACCACTGTATGGTGTCCACCACCAGATTGTATCCATTTTGTTACCCCATCTTTGAAGTTTGGTTTAGGCTTCCATAACACTCGCGCTACTGGCAAATTAGGCGCTTCTTGAGTTGGTACTTCAGCTTCTACAGCATTTATCAATAAGCGGTAATGGGTTCCCAAGTCTAACATTGAAACTACTACTCCACTTCCAGCAGCACCATCAAATACTAAACGAGCCGGATCTTCTTTATCGCCAATACCAAGGGGTTGTACAATTACTTTTGGTTTATTGCTCGCTAGTGTAGGATCCACTTCCAACATATGGGATTGTAAGATTGTTTCATTTCCTTCTGTTAAATCATACGTGTAATCTTCCATAAACCCAGTTTGTTTATTTTTAGCCATAATTTTCATTAATCGGTCTAATGCAGCTGTTTTCCAGTCGCCTTCTCCAGCAAAACCATAACCTTCAGCGTTTAAGCGTTGAACCGCCATTCCTGGTAGTTGTTTCATGCCGTGTAAGTCTTCAAAATTAGTTGTAAAGGCTGTATAACCACCTGCTTCAAGGAATCTTCGTAAACCAATCTCGATTTTAATTTGTTCTTTTACGTGTTCTTCATAATAAGCTGGCTCATTATTTCCTAGTTCAAATTCATATAGATTTTGGCACTCTTCATAAGTAGCTTGAATTTCTTCTTTAGTTACTTTTTCCATTTCCGCTACTAAATCACCAATGCCATAGTAGTCTACAGTCCAACCAAACTGGATAGCTGCTTCCACTTTATCTCCTTCTGTTACGGCAACATGTCGCATGTTATCTCCAAAGCGTGCTACTTTAATACTTTGACTTTCAATAAATCCGATAGCTGAATCCATCCACAAAGAAATATCTTGTTGGACAGATTTGTTTCCCCAATAACCCACAACAATTTTGTTATTTTTTTTCAAACGCGCATTAATAAAACCATATTCACGATCTCCGTGAGCAGATTGGTTTAAATTCATAAAATCCATATCAATTGTGTCCCAAGGGATTTTTTCGTTAAATTGTGTAGCTAAATGAAGTAGTGGTTTTTGCAATAACTTTGTACCAGCAATCCACATTTTTGCTGGGGAGAATGTGTGCATCCATGTAATCACACCAGCAACGCTATCTTGGTAATTCACTTCTTTCATGACGTTTTTAATTTCATCTGAAGTAGTTACTAGTTCTTTAAAAACCAATGGATAAGATAATACTTTACTTTTATTTAGCCCATCAACTATCTGAATAGCGTGTTCCTTAACTTGGTTTAATGTTTCTTCTCCGTATAAATTTTGACTCCCAACAACGAACCAGAATTCTTTAGCATTTGTTTTCAACATTTTAATTAGCTCCTCTATTTTTTAATTTGCCCATAATAAGCATTTTTTCCATGTTTTCTTTTAAAGTGTTTATCTAACAGTACTTGATCCATTCTAATATCAGATGGATTCAATTGTAGTGAGTGATAGGTCATTTCAGCTACTTGTTCCAATACTACCGCATTGTGAACAGCGTTCTCTGCAGATGTTCCCCATGTAAATGGTCCATGATCATTAACCAATACTCCAGGAACTTCATCTGGTGAAAGCCCTTTTTTATTAAAGGTTTCAATAATGACTGTTCCTGTTTGTTTTTCATACTCAGTTACGATTTCACTCTCTTTCATTTCCCGAGTTACTGGAATATCTCCATAAAAGTAATCTCCCTGTGTGGTTCCCGCTGCAGGTATAGAAAGACCAGCTTGAGCAAAAGAAACAGCCCAAGGTGAGTGAGTATGAACGACACCTTGTATATTAGGAAATGCTTTATACAGTTCAATATGTGTAGCCGTATCACTTGAGGGATTTAAGTCACCCTCAACCACTTGGCCCTCCAAGTCCACTACTACCATGTCTTCTGGTTTTAAGTAGTCATAGTCAACTCCACTTGGCTTAATAACAACGAGCCCTTTCTCACGATCGATACCACTAACATTTCCCCACGTAAACGTAATAAGTTGATATTTTGGTAACAGCATGTTAGCTTTATAGACTTCTTTTTTTAATGCATCTAACATTTTTACCCTCCTCTTTTTTATTCCATCACTTTATTTAATCGCTTAGTATAATTTCTTTAATTATCGTAGATAATCAACTGCCGCTTGTTCAATTGGTAATCCTTTTTGATAACGGTCAACAAATACTTCAAATCCAGCCACATCTTCTTTAAGTGGTGCAATGGTCGTCCCTTTTTCATCTTTAAACACTTTAGTATCTAGGAATTCATCCAAAGATTCATTAGTATCCTTTTCACGTAAGTAAGCAGCTAGAAGAGCAATTCCCCAAGCTCCACCTTCTCCAGCAGTCTCCATAACAGTCACAGGTGCGTTCATCACTGTTGCCATGATTTGTTGTCCTACTTTTTTAGTTTTAAAAATCCCACCATGTCCGACAACTTTATCGATAGTAATCTGTTCTTCTTTCGTCAAAATATCCATTCCAATTTTCATAGCACCAAATGCTGTAAATAAATGCACACGCATAAAGTTAGCAAGCGTAAATTGACTCCCGGGTTGACGAACAAACAAAGGTCTGCCTTCACTCATATGAGTAATATTTTCACCAGAATAATACCCATATGATAATAACCCTCCACCTTCTGGATTACCTTTTAATGCCTCATTAAATAAAAGACTAAACAAGTCACTTTTATCCAACTGTAATCCAGCTGCGACTGCAAATTCAGCAAAAATATTCACCCAAGCATTTACATCTGAAGAACAATTATTTGTATGCACCATACCAACTAAACTTCCAGAAGGGGTCGTAACCAAATCGATTTCAGGATGAACATTTTTCAATTCTTTTTCTAAAACAATCATCGCAAATGCAGAAGTACCAGCTGAAACATTCCCCGTACGTTCAGCCACACTATTAGTTGCGACCATTCCTGTACCGGCATCGCCTTCTGGTGGACAAAATGGAATACCAGATTTTAAATTCCCAGAAGGATCTAATAGATTTGCTCCCTCTTCTGTTAAGACACCTGCATTCTCACCTGCAGTTAGAATAGATGGTAAGATACCTTCGAGGTTCCAATCGTATTCTTTTTCTTTGATGAGGTCATCAAATTGGTCAATCATTTTTTGATGATAGCTTTTAGTTTCCGTATCAATTGGGAACATTCCTGAAGCATCCCCAACTCCAAGAACTTTTTCACCAGTTAGTTTCCAGTGAATATATCCGGAAAGCGTTGTCAAGAAATCGATTTCATTTACATGTTCTTCATTATTTAATATCGCTTGATATAAATGAGCGATACTCCAACGTTGTGGAATTGGATAGTTAAAATGTTTAGTTAACTCTTTTTCTGCTTGTTCAGTCATCGTATTTCGCCAAGTTCGAAAAGGAACTATCAACTCTTCTTGTCTGTCAAACGCCATGTATCCATGCATCATAGCACTAAATCCGATAGAACCTATAGTTGTTAATGCTACATCATATTGTTCTTGAACATCATCAACCAGTACTCGATAGCTTTCTTGTAAACCCTTCCAAACATCTTCAAGTGAATATGTCCAAATTCCTTCTTCCAAACGGTTTTCCCATTCATAACTTCCTGATGCGATAGGGCGATGAGTTGAATCAATCAACACCGCTTTAATCCTAGTAGAGCCGAACTCAATCCCAAGAGAAGTTTGATTATTCAAGATACTTTTTTTAATCTTTTCGTAACTACTTTTCATTTTTCGTATTCACTCCTCAGTTAGTTTATAACAATTTCCTTACTAGAAAGCGCTAACAATTCTACATTAAAATTATAACCTTAATGTACGTACACGTCAATAAATAAATAATAATTTGTACGTACATTAGTCATGTTTTTTGTTTTTAAGAGTGAATACCTATCTTATATCTATTTATTTTCAATCGTTGAAGAACGTATTATCAATTCTGGTTCATATATAATAGATTGTTGTTTAAAGGAATTCTTTTCAACTGCCTGTATAATCCAATTTGCTGCATCTCTACCTAATTGTTCTTTAGGGTGATTAATAGAAGTTAATTTTATATCAGTTGCTGTACTCATAAAAGAATTGTCATGACTGACAATTGAAATGTCTTGGGGAATTTTTTTTCCAATTTTAGAAATACATTCAATAACTTTGATAGCTATTTGATCGTTATAACAAACAAAAGCAGTTGGAGGATTTTCAAATTGTAAGATACGATCAATATTTTTTGGTAGTTCTTTTATATGCTCCGTATCAAAGGTAACCATTAAACTACCATCAAACGTCTTATTAACTTTACTGTAAGCTTTAACGAATCCTTTCATTCTTTCTTTTCCTTGTAAATCATCTGTTTTTGTTATCATGCAAATTTGAGTATGTCCAAGCTCTAGTAAATGTGAAGTTAATTTTTCACTTGCTAGCTTATCGTTCATCCTTATTGTTGGTGCTTCCAGTTCTTCATAAGAAGCATTAATAGATACATAAGGAATTCCTCTCTCTTGCATACGCAAATAATAGTTTAAATTAGGATTTAGTTCAGCACTTTTTGTAGGTTCAACAATCAGGCCATCAATATTTTTTTCAAGCATCATTTCAAGAATCTTTTTTTCATTGTTTACGTTATTTTGAGTACTAGACAATAATAAAGAGTACCCTTTTTTGCTTAACTCATCTTCTATTCCTCTAATAATTGATGGGAAAATATAATCAGACAAGTACGTAGTAATGACACCTATCGTCTTTTGTGATGTATCTTTTGAACCTAGTTGGTATTGATTGCTTACATACGTTCCTGACCCTTGTTCTCTTTTTAAATAGCCATCGTTTACTAACTCTGAAATGGACTGCCGTATAGTATGTCTGCTCACGTTAAATTTATCTTTCAGCTCTGCTTCTGAAGGTATTTTACTATCTATAATGTAATCCCCATTTAAAATAAGCTCTTTCAACTTATTTTTAATCACTATATATTTTGGTTCACTTCCCATAAGTTCGCTCCTCTCTAAACTTGTACGTACATATATTTTACAGCAAGTCATATGTAGTTGCAATGATCTACAAGTTTATTTCATTCAATCCATAACTTAATATAATTATATACACACACCTAAATATTTTTTAAAGTTGAATTACATTATCGTTATATTAAATGATTTTTGCAACTTTTATAGTTAGTATTTTATCCTTTTAAAATAAAGATTAAAATATAAAAAAAGCAGTTATGTCAACTTTTTAACTGTTGTCATAACTGCTTTAGTCAATTAGAAATGTTCTTTTAACTATTATCAACGCGTCTGTCTATATTCATTTTTTATTTTTTTCTTCTTAATTATAACATGGTCTTCAACTTATTGTAGATAGCTTGAGCATTCAATATCTCATAATCTTCATTATCAATTAGTCTATAAGGTACCTTTTTATAATTAAGTAATTCTTCTAATCTCGATATCTCATATTGAGATTGAGGACCCATTAATAACGCATCAATTTTTTGATCTCTTATAATACTCTCTACAATAATCGCAGGTGCTGAATAGATATGATAGTCTTTTTGTTCATCTTCTATAAGCTTTTGAATATTTTTTACAAGTAATCCTGTAGTAATGCCTGCTGTACATACAAGAAGGATTGTTTTACTCTTCAAAAGTTACCAACTCCTAAAATTTTATGTTTTATGTTGCTTTTCTTTTTCTGCTATAGACATCAAAAGCAACAGCAAGTAGTAATATTAAACCTTTTATAGCTTGTTGCCAATCAATTCCGACTCCCATAATAGACATTCCATTATTCAAAATACCCATTATCAATCCACCTATAACAGCTCCAAGAATTGTACCAATACCGCCTGAAGCTGATGCTCCACCTATATATACTGCGGCAATCGCATCTAATTCAAATCCGTTACCAGCATTAGGAGTAGCTGCATTCAATCTAGAAGCTACTATCAATCCAGCCAAAGCAGACAAAACGCCCATATTTACAAAAATCCAAAAAGTAAGTTTCTTTGTTTTAACACCTGACAATTCAGCGGCTTTTCGATTTCCACCTATTGCATATATCTGTCTTCCAAGGGTTGATTTTGTTGTTACAAATCCATAAATCATAATTAAGACAGCTAACAGAATTAAGATAACTGGATAACCTTGATAAGAAGCTAATACAAAAGTTAACAACATGATTGAAGCAAACATAATACCTACTTTAATGATAAACCATGCTGATGATTCAACTTCAAATAAATTATCTTTTTTTCTTTTACGTGCTTTCCACATGTTCCACACTGAAAGCAATGATAAAATTAATCCTATTAAGATTGAAGTTATATGCAATTCACCATTACTAATAAAATCAGGTATGTATCCTGAACTTAATTTAGTAAAAAATGTTGGAAAAGGTGCAAGAGTTGTACCGCCAAGAATGACCTGAGTTAACCCTCTAAAAGAGAGTAGCCCTGCTAACGTAACAATAAATGCAGGAATACCTATATATGAAACCCAAAAACCATTCCAAGCTCCAATTAATCCACCAATTAGTAATGAAGCTACAATAGCAACCATTGGATTCCATTGCCATTGAATCATCATAACAGCAGAAGCAGCACCTACAAAAGCCACTACTGATCCTACTGATAAATCAACATCTCCTAATAAGATGACCAATAACATACCTATAGCCAAAACCAATACATGACTATTTTGTAAAATCAAGTTGGTAATATTTAAAGGTTTCCAGAGGATTCCATCTGTTAAGATTTGAAAAGCTATTAAAATAGCTATTAAAATAAAAATCATACTATATTTACTAAGGATATCCAATGCTAGATCTTTAGTTGTTTTTTTCTCATTATTATTTTCTTTTGGCAGTATTTTTTTTCTATTTATCTGTTCCATTTAAATCATTGCCTCCTCAGCAGTCATCAATTTCATCAAATCTTCTTGTGTAGCTCCTTCTTTAGGGATATTACCCGTAAAACGGCCTGCATTCATTGTATAAATTCTGTCACACATACCTAATATTTCAGGTAATTCTGATGAAATTATACAAATAGCTTTTCCTGCACTTGCCATTTGTTCAATAATAGAATAGATTTCAAATTTTGCTCCTACGTCAATACCACGAGTAGGTTCATCAAGAAAAAGGACATCTGGTTCAGACATCAACCACTTACCTAAGACAACCTTTTGTTGATTTCCTCCACTTAAACTTCCTACATTTTGATAAACATCCTTTGTTTTTATTCGCATATTATCTCGATACTTCTCTGCTTCAATAATTTCTTTTTCTTTATCTATAACACCACTGCTTGAAATTTTAGATAAACTTGCTATCGTGATATTTTCTTTAATATCTTGTAATAAGTTCAATCCATAATTTTTTCTATCTTCTGAAAGATAAGCAATACGGTTTTTAATAGCATCTGACACATTATTCACTTTAATTTCTTTATCGTTCTTTATAATTTCCCCACTAATATTAGATCCATAAGACTTTCCAAACACACTCATAGCGAATTCAGTTCTGCCTGCTCCCATTAGTCCAGCTATACCTACTATTTCACCGGCATTAATGTGAAAATTAATATTATCGTTCACTTTTCTTGTTGTATCGAGAGGATGATAGACATTCCAATTCTTTACTTCAAATATTTTTTCTCCTATTTTAGGTTTTCTATCAGGATACCTGTTGGTCAAGTCTCTCCCAACCATTCCCTTAATAATACGATTTTCTTCAATTTGGTCATTTGACAATGTTTCAATTGCTTTTCCATCTCGAATAATTGTTACATTATCTGCAATAGCTGTTATTTCATTCAATTTATGAGAGATGATAATTGACGTTATTCCCTGTTTTTTAAATTCTTTGAGGAGCTCTAAAAGATTTTCACTATCATCTTCGTTTAGAGCCGCAGTTGGCTCATCTAATATTAGTAATTGAACATTCTTAGAAAAAGCCTTAGCTATTTCGACTAGCTGTTGCTGTCCAACTCCTAATTGAGTAACTAAAGCATTTGGGGAAATAGATAAACCAACTATGTTCAATAAATTCGATGCTTTCTTTTCAGTTAAATTCCAATCAATAATTCCTCTCTTTGATTGTTCATTACCTAAAAAGATATTTTCTTTTACTGACAAATATGGAATAAGTGCTAATTCTTGATGAATGATAACAATCCCTTTTTGTTCACTGTCAGATATTGATTTAAACTGATTAATTTCACCATTATAAATAATATCTCCCGAGTAATCTCCAAAGGGATACACACCACTAAGAACCTTCATAAGTGTTGATTTCCCTGCTCCATTTTCTCCACATAAAGCATGAATTTCTCCTTTTTTAACTTTAAGATTAACATTGTCTAACGCTTTTACTCCTGAAAAATCTTTTGTTATGTTTCTCATTTCTAATACAATATCAGACACATGATCACTCCTAATCTTATTCTGGATCTTATTCATAGAAATTTAGTTAAGATCCAGAATAATATGTTAGTTATTATTTACCAATTTCTTCTTCTGTATAATATTCGCTATCAATTAAAGCTTCTTTATAATTATTAACATCTACTGAAACTGGTTCTACAGTAAAAGTAGGAACGACTTTCACACCATTATCATATGTTTCTGTATCATTAACTTCTACTTCTTCATCATTCACAATGGCTTCAATCATATCGATTGTTACTGAAGCTAATTCTCTAGTGTCTTTAAAAATTGTTTGTGTTTGTTCACCGGCTACCATAGATTTAATTGCTGGTAAGTTAGCATCTTGTCCTGTAATAACGGGTAGTGGTTTGCTATCTGTACCATAACCTACTCCTTTTAGTGAAGAAATAATTCCTAAACTAATTGGATCGTATGGAGATAAAACAGCGTCTATCGTTTCTTCAGTGTAATTAGCACTTAAAAGATTATCCATACGCGATTGTGCAGTTGCTCCATCCCAACGCAACGTCGCAATTTGATTAAATTCAGTTTGTCCACTAGGAACAACTAATTGTCCATTATCAAGGTATGGTTTAAATACAGACATAACTCCATCAAAGTTAATAACAGCATTATTGTCATCTGGTGAGCCCCCAAATAATTCAATGTTAAAAGGACCTTCTCCATCTTTTAACCCTAAAGCATCTTCAATATAAGATGCACCTAAAACTCCAACGCCAAAATTATCAAATGTTGCATAGTAATCTACATTTTCACTATTCATAAGCAATCTATCATACGCAACAACTTCAATTCCTTCATCTTTGGCTTTTTGCAATACATCAGTTAAAGCTGATCCATCCACGGAAGCGATTACAAGAACATCTACGCCTTTTGTAATCATATTTTCAATTTGAGATACCTGATTACCTACAACGTCTTCCGCATATTGTAAGTCAGTTTTGTACCCTAATTCTTCTAATTCTGTAACCATGTTATTTCCATCATCGATCCATCGTTCTGCTGACTGTGTAGGCATGGAAATACCTATATACGCTTTTGATTCCTCTGCTTCAGAGCCTCCGCATGCTGCTAATAGTACAACTGACATTAATCCGACGAAAGTTAGAACCAATTTTTTGAAATTTTTTATAGTCATTTTTAATTTCTCCTTACTATTTTTTTTATTTACTATTTATTACTAAATTTAAACTAGGACTAAGTTAATTCTTTTCTAAAATCAGAATTTATTTACTTACCACCTTTCTTAATTTAGATATAATTTTTATAGTATAAATGATTAAAAAGTATAACAAGTCAACATTTAGTGCTTATCATATCATCTTAATTCTCCTTATTTTTATTTTAATAGCGCTTTCATAAAAATAGTATAACTCACTTATACGTACATGTAAACATTTTTTATTGTTTTGTACGTATAATTTACCCGATTAATTTGGTATGGACTTAATCAACAATATCAATATAAAAGAATCTTTCTAATAAAATAAGGAATAGCATTATACTAGATACTAAATTTCTATGAAATATTTATAAAAGATTTATTTCCAAATCTTTTTTATACCCAATGTAATATTTTGTTTCTATTTTATATTTAAGCTACACTTTTTCACGAATTCGTAAAAAATAATATAATCAGTAAAAATATATGCAAAAAAAGAACTGCCTCACAGAGGCAATTCTTTTTTTGTTTTTATAGTTTATCTTTTATTTTATTCACGATGCCTTTTGTAGGAGTTGTAGCTGGTTCAATATCAATTGATTTTTGAACCATTTCATGTCTTTCTCCAAGATTTTCATCGGTCTTTTTATCCCACAATTCCTTTTGTCTCTTTTTAATCATTGATCCCATTGCTTTAGGAATAACATTACGATAGTCGTTCGTTTCGCCAGTCATTACTTTAATAGCCTCTTTGATGAGCTCTTCAGGATCAAATTGTTCATAAGGGAACGCCAGCTGTGTATAGTCGAAAATGCGTTCTTCTGGATTATCTCTCCAAGTTCTCCAAGCTTCAAACTCGCGGTCATTGAAGCCCGTCAAGTAAGGTCCGGGATTAATGGTTGACACTTGTACATTGAATTCCTGAAGTTCTTTGCTTAAAGACTCGGCAAATGCTTCCAATGTAAATTTTGATCCACCATAAGGTCCTGATAATGGATCTGCCATCAGACCAGAAACAGAAGACATAAACACGATTTTCCCTCTTTGTTTCTTAACCATTGCTTTGGCTATTTTTTGAGTTAATAAGATTGGTCCGAATACATTTACTTCAAATTGATTACGTAATCGTTCTTCTGGTATATCTACCAAAGATCCACCTTCTGAAATTCCGGCGTTATTCAATAATACATCAACATCCCATGTCCATGCTCTTTCTCTATCTGCTGGATCAGTTACGTCCAATTTCTCAACTTGTATCTCAATTTCTTTTTCTTTTGCTTCTTTTACAAGAGCAGACACTTCTGACATTGTTTCGACCCCTGCGATAACTTTTTTTCCTTGTTCCGCCAGACCTAAAGCAATACCTTTTCCAAATCCTGTACCTGCACCTGTAATCAAATACGTTTCTTGTACCATATACTATTCCTCCTAAAGGATTTAATAGATTGGTTAACTTATAAGAAGTATAACGGTTCACAGAAATCATTTTCCACTAATATGCATTGATTCTCACAATTCTACTTTCCAAAAAGTTTAAATTAAAGATAATAAAACTCATTTTTGACTATTGAGGTTCCTCGTTTTTTAAGACATAATAGATTTAACGAATACCTAATTAGTTCAAAGAAATTATACATAGAGAGTGGGTTCAATAATGGAAGAATACGAAGCTTTACAAGCAAAATTAAAGACTCTGTTAAAAAAAGAAACCTCTGCCAAAATAAGATACGAAGAAAATAATGAACGCTACGAACTAGCAAAGGAAACTTTTGATAAAGAAAGTGAAGATGTCGAAAAGTTACAAACGGAATCCTTGTCCACTTTTTTAAAACGTATGGTTGGAAATTATGATAAAAAATTAGACAAAGAAATGCAAGAACAGCTTACTGCTAAAATGGAATTAGATTTATCTTTAGCTTTATTGCTTGAAGCTAGAGAAGATTTAGCCGCTATTCAATCAGCTGTTGAGCAAAATACCGCTCAAATCAAACAATTAAAAGACGTTTTATACCGTCAAGATACTCATTTCCGTGAAAAAATTACTGACGAAGAAATAAAACGGGCTCAGTTAAAACAAGAATTAATTGAATTAGATGAAGCATCTGCTGCTGGAGAAAAAGTATTGGAAGGCATTGATGATGCTCTAGAGGATTTAGATTCCGCTGATTCTTTTTCAACCTGGGATATGTTTACAGACAGCAGCCTTATATTTGATATGATGAAATACGATAAAATTAATAAGGCTGAAGCTAAAATGAGCCAATTAGAACAACTATTAGAAAATTATACCAAAGAACTAAAAGACCTTTCTTTAGATACTTATCTTAGCTACGAAAAATTTAGCGGCATGGGTAAGACTTTCGACATTTTCTTTGATAATCTCTTTTCAGATTGGGATACAAAAGCAAAAATTGGCCGCAATATTGATATGCTTGAAACGCTCGGCAAATCAATCGTCGACTTACAAGGCAAACTTGAACTAAACAGACAAGAGCTCGAAAAACAAATCAAAGAATCAGAAACTTTGTTTTAAAATAAAGCAAGAGGCTAGCTAAAAAACGTATTCACTTTTAGATTATTTTCTATCAAGTAAATACGTTTTTTAATTTTATACATCTTGCAAAATATTGTGTTCTTACCTACTATCTATATAAATAGTATTTTTCATCCTTATCGTTCTCAAAAAGAGTTTGCGTGCCATATGGATAGTCTTATCAAACGGATACGCTTTACAAAATAGCATACAATTGCTTAAAGTCATCAATTATATAATCAGAATTATCATTTTCTTCACTATTTTCATTAAAGTAACAAGCACTGATTCCTGCATTTTTTGCAGCTAATAGATCTAACTCTCGATCCCCAATCATAATTGCTTCATCGCGATGGATGGAGTGCTTATCTATCAGGTAATTAAGTGCATCTGGGATTGGTTTTCTTTCAAAACCATGCTCTAATGTAATGAAGTCAGCGAAATAACCATACAAACCATGACTCTTCAACAATGTTACCGATGATTCTCCTCTATGA
Source organism: Carnobacterium inhibens subsp. inhibens DSM 13024 (assembly GCF_000746825.1). Classification (NCBI taxonomy): domain Bacteria; kingdom Bacillati; phylum Bacillota; class Bacilli; order Lactobacillales; family Carnobacteriaceae; genus Carnobacterium; species Carnobacterium inhibens. The sequence goes on from NZ_JQIV01000006.1 coordinate 1,378,788, forward strand.
GTATACAAATAATTTTTTCTATTAGTTGAATGGATATAGTTGCAAATATCCTCAATTTCAGCGAACGGTTTGGCTAATGTAAGTTCTTTAATTTTTCGTTGGATTTGGTATTCATTTATAAACTCACTACTTATGTTATATTTCTTTTTATAGTAATTTAAAGTAAAAGCCATAGATACTTGCATTTTTTTTACTATTTCATCTATTGGTTCTTCTATATTTTCTTTTTCCAGTAAGTCTTTAAAAATTTTTGCCATTACTGGGTAAGTATCAAAAAGTGTTCCATCAAAATCCCAAATCACATGTTTAAACATACTTAAATTCACTCCAAATCAATAGTTGTTTTTTTATAAAGTTATCTTTAAAAAAATATATTTAGAATACTCATAGTGATTACACTATGATAAAATGCAGTTAATTATTATTTATGAAAAGAGGATACTTATGATTCGAGACATGAAGATGACGGATGCTGAAGCCATCAGATTAATAAATGCAACATCTCTAGGATATGATATCTCTATAGAAATTACTAAAAAACAAATGGTAAAATTATTAGCTGATGTTAATCACCACTTCTTTTTCGTTGCTGAAGAGAACGGTCTAGTTGCAGGATATGTTCATGCAGAATTATATGAATCACTGTATTCTGAACCCATGTTGAATGTATTGGCTCTAGCAGTTGATCAAAAGCATCAAAAAAAAGGCCTTGGAAAACAATTAATGCAGAAAATTGAATTCGTAGCCAGTGAACTTGGTCTAATTGGTGTACGATTAAATTCTGGAGAAACTAGGTTAGGAGCTCATAAATTTTATGAGTCTATTGGCTATACTAGTGATAAGTTTCAAAAGAGATTTCTAAAAATCATTTCTTGAATATAACTCAAAATCATGTCCTTAAACTACCGATAAAATCCTGTCTTCCCTGAAAAATAATCTCTTATTGCATCTTCATGCTGTTGATTAGCAATTTCTGGCAAGTTGTCTCTAGAAAAGAATCGTAAATCTAACGTTTCAGCATGGTCGATAGATATGCTGCTTTCAATGGTTTCAAAAATAAACATGGTTGTAATTGTTTGGGCTTTATCTCCATTTGGATAAGTATCAAAGTAATTAGAATAAATACCTAATAGCGCTGTAATTTTGACTTGTATCCCCGTTTCTTCTAAAACTTCTCTAATTGCAGCGCGTTCAACAGACTCCCCTTTCTCAATAGCTCCTCCTGGTAAGCCCCACAATTTTTTGTCACTTCGTAACTGCAATAAAATTTCATTATTTTGATTGGTCAGGATTCCACCTGAAAAATTCAAGATAATTTCTTGATTGCCAACATAACTTCTTATCCAACGTATATAGTCCATCTAGCACTCCCTTAATATTATCTATTTATTAGCCAGTTCCGATTTCTCCAAATTAATAGGTGTGATTTCATTATTTTTAAATATATCAATAGACTCCATTTTTATAAAATTCTGATGTTCAAACGTAATTTTCACGATCCAAGGCATTAATGCTTTTATTTTTGAAAAGCTTTCGAATCCAAAGTGAGGATTAAAATGATTAATAATGGTACTTAGAGCCGTTCCATGACTACCAATGACACAATTTGCTTCAGCCTGAGTAACGGATGTCCCTGCGTTATAAATATGTACAATTCTTTTCTGTTAAATTTTCAACCTAGGAGTGGTATATGAAATTAATGACAGCAATTAAATTAAAATATACCTACTGAATAGGGTAAATTAACTGATTGTCCACAAATATTCTACAATTGATTGTAAAGTTACCACCAATTGAGACTTTTACTTCTTCATTTCCAGATAATTCACCTCGTAGTCTTGCTCTAAATCCTAAACCTATATTTTCATCTTGTAATTGATTATCTACATAAAGTTTTTCACCTGAAAACCAACCATTTTCTACTGTAATTTGTTGTCCTTTGTATGTAACTTCGAATTTTTTGCTCATTTATTTTGCGTCCTCTCTTTTTTAGATGCATTATTTTTTAATACCTTTCAAATATCTATTATGTAGTAATTTTCTTTAAACGATTTAGCAGCACTCGTTTATTTTCTTCTAAATTGACTTTAAAATAAACAGCTCTTAAGTAATTGCGTACATTACTAATCATTCGAGTATCTAAATGACTATAGCTTTGCTTTGATAAAAAATTACTAATCAGTCGATCTATCATACTGAGATACTCTTGAGATAATCCATAACGGTTTATCAATGCAGCGCTAGGAGTGGAAAGTCTTTCTATTTCATCATCTTCGTAGACAAAAGAATCATTTACACAAAATAATATAGACTCTAAAGTTTTATCATATAGATCTTGTTCAAATAATGGATGAGTAACGATTTCATCTAACAAATCAGTACAATGAGCAATTGAATGTGCCCACCCCTTTTCATTAGTAAATCCCCTTCTATCTTGTTCGTTTAAAAGAAAAAAACACGTTTTATCTACACTAAAAGAAATATGAAATTTTTCTAGAAAAGATTGTTCTTTATTTATCAGTATACCTAATGTAAGTGCCGAAAAGGACCGTTTATAAACAGTATCATCATTTTTAGAACCTATTTTATATAGGAAATATTGATTAGTAACTAATTGCTCAAATAAATTTTTTAATTGAGCATTCGTTAAGTAATTCTTCGTAATTATTTCTAAAAAAGAGTTATAGACTAATTTGTCTCTAATATAAGGGTTGGGATTGCCTATATTTAGTACCATCTCTTTTAGAAGTAACTTGTTGTTACTGTAATTTTTCTCTTCCAACTTTTCAATTAGCATTTTTTAGCTCCTTAAAAATAGTAACTGTTTTATTTATATCCAATAGACATAAAACAAGAAATGATTAAATAAAAATTAAATTAAAACTACATTGTTCTAATATTTCAAGTATATTAATCTTATTCCAAAAGAACAATACTTTTTTGCTACTAGTTAACAGATATAAATTTCTACATTGTTTTCAATAAACTATTTCCTGTATGATTAACGTATGAAAGCTTCCTTTTTCCAGTTAATACTTGTTTAGCAAGTTTTTACTAAACTTCAACCCACTTAAATGGAGGAGTTATATTGAAAAAAAAGTAATAAATTTAGTTTTATTAACCATTGTTCCGAATAGAAATTAATTCATTTTAAGATGGTCTATCTATTAGGTTACAGTTTTAAATAAAACCTAATAACTATGTTTAAACTTTTTAAGGGAGGTACGTAATAATGAAGAACTGTATTTTTTGTAATGATATACATCCTGAACAAATAATAAAAGAAACAGAAAACTTTTTTATCGTCTTTGATATAAACCCTATTCAAAAAGGGCATTTATTGATTATAAGCAAAGAGCATTATGCCAACATTTATGATTTACCAAGTGAGACGTTACATGAATTAATTGATTTAGAAAAACATATGATAAAACTTATAGAAAATAACTTTGAAGTTTTAGGAGTTACCTCTATAAAAAATAATGGTAATTCTATGATGGAAGGAACGCATTTTCATTTACATATCATTCCTCGTTACATACAAGATGGATTTTGGGCTAATCAGAAAGTAATTGAACATGCTTTTGATACCGATATCCTTCGTTCATTTCTAACTGACTAATTTAATAAATTTCAATGAAAAAATATATAATAATCGGTTTATAGAAAGGAGACGTCGTTTCATGTTCTATACTATTATCCAGATCTTATTTATCTTAATTTTCCTTGCACGACTAATCAGTTTATTCTTTTTTCATTTCAAAAAATACTCCCCAAAAATCATGTGGTTTTTAACTAATGTTCCATTAGAAGAATACGATATAAAAAAATTCAGTCCCGAGACTCTTATAAAATTAAAGACTGTATTTACGATAGAAACATTCTTTGTAGTTGGAGGCTCAAATATTATCTTATTTTATTTTTATAATTTAAATTCTGATATGAGATTACTATTTGCTCTATTCTTAGCAATAAACAATTCTTTCTTTAGTAAATGGATAAATAAAATTTTAGCTTTTGAAAAAGTAAGTAGTCATTAAATAAAACAAGCTGGCTTTAGGAAGAGTTATTTTATGATTACCTAATTTTAAGAGAAATGCACAAAAAAATCCTATTCTACTCCCAAAAAGGGTATAGAATAGGATTTTTTTTTTTAGCCTTATCTAATTGTATTTAAAGCTTTCGTCCATAACAACAAGTCATCAAACATGCCTTGTGCATTTACTTTATTGTAGTCATTTGGTTTGAAAACACTCATGTTTTCAAAGTCCGTCATTAATGAGAAGTTTGTTGTTGTGTGCACTGATGCTACACTCAATTCTCCTAAGATCACACGCATATTTTCGTGAGCACGTGCGCCACCTAAACTGCCGTATCCAACTAATGCTGCTGCTTTGTTCGCTACTTCTACTTTTAAGAAGTCGGTCGCATTTTTCAATGCTCCCCCTACTGCATGGTTGTATTCTGGAGTGATAAACACATATCCGTCAAATGAAGCCATTTTTTCAGACCATGCTTGAATAGCTGCGCCAGCTGTTGCTTGACGTTCTTCAGAAAGTTTAGCACCTAACAATGGCAAGTCGTAATCTGCTAAAGCAACCATTTCATACTCGACACCTTCGTCATTTCTGTTTACTGCAAATTCGTGGATCCATTCTGTTACTGCTGCTGAATTTCTTCCTTCACGTACGCTTCCTGAGATAATACCGATTTTCATATTGTTCGTCCCCTTTTCTTCTCGTGTTGTTTGTTCTGTTTTTCCGAATAAAGTTTCGCTCATTCGAGTAAATACCGATTTGTTAGCCAATGCGTGCCCTCCATTACTGATTCATTAATTGAAGGTCACCCATCAATTAACACTTACATTTTGTAAGTACATGTATTAGTATGCCACAGACCAAAATTTATTTCAAGTCTAATTATTATTAATTAAAGGTTTTTACAAAAAATAAGTAAAAATCCCAATTCTTTTGCATCTTATAAACAGATCTTGTTAAAAAATGATCTAAAAAATCAATTTGATATTTTTCATCGCAAAAAAGTCAGCTAAACGATTAGTGGTCGTTTAGCTGACTTTTTTTTGTGTTTAAATCTTATTATTAGTCGTCAATACTTTTTGGCGCATCTTCTCGTAAGCGATGAATCGTTCCTTGTTTGTGTTCTGGACTTGAATAAATCGTATATAGTTTCATAGACTTACCACCAGTGTTAATAATGTTGTGCCACATATTTGCTGGAACAATTACTGCATCATTCTTTGTGATCGCCCTTTCGAAATTCAGATTATCCTTGGTGGATCCCATTTGGCAAATACCTTGTCCCTCTTCAATACGAATAAATTGGTCACTATATTTGTGAACTTCTAATCCAGCTTCATCATTGGGTTGTATGGACATGACCGTTAATTGCAATTTGTCGCCAGTCCATATCGTTGTACGGAAATTGTCGTTTTGATTAGTAGCATCTTCAATATTTAACATATATGGCTTCTTGCCATAATCTTTATAATCCATTGTTGCTTTCCTCCTAACCGACTTAAGATAGTATAGTACAACAGTTACAGAATATTTCATATTTATTGTAGCGCTTTCAATTTAAAAAGTCATCTTTGAGTGCCTTAATTTAAAACGAACTTACTCAATTTCAGCTTCAATAATGGTTTCTTTTCCATCCGTTGAAATTTTACTTTCTCCACGGGACTTGTTATTTTTATTTTCCCATTCAATATAGTAATCATTACCCTTTTTTTCTGTAGATAGAATAGTTGCTTCACCTAGATGGTTGCTATATTCTTCAATAACTATTTTTTCAGCTTCAGTTTCAGATAGTGTTGAACAACCTGTTAATAAAAAAAATAACGTTAGATAACCGAGGAAAGATTGTTTTTTCATAATGTGTCCCCCTTCTTAGCGTTTTTTATAGAAATTAACTACAGCTTTAATTTTTTAAGAATAATCATTGAAGTAAAAAAACCGAGAGATAATGATCCCAAGAATAAGACCAATGAAGGAAGCATTTGATTTAATCCTTCACCATAAAAATAATCTTGAAACAGCTTAAAAAAAATAAAACCAATAAACGCAGACATCAAAAGTCCAATAATATAAAATAATATTGTATGACTAAACGAGCTGTTGTCACTCACTTTTTCATCTTCATTATTCATGCTTCCACCGGTGTGAAGAGGCTTAGCCCCATCTAATGAATTTTTATCTGCATTTTGTCCAACGTTGACTCTAGCGTATAAAGAACTTGAGATGTTGCTCTTTTGATTGTATCGATGCTGCTTATCCCGATCGCTCATTTTAAACACTCCTTTTATTTTACTTACCCATTTATTGAATGACTAACTTAATATAAGGTTATATTTATTTTTAGTATACCATAATCGAAAGCGCTCTCTCGCTTATTTATAATGAAAATAAAGATTTACGTAATTATAGCATTACAGGACAAATCATTGAACTCAATATAATTTTTGTGCTTTTTTCACTCATTTGGATAATAACTTCGAACATCTTAAACTAGTATTTAAACCTTATGTTAAGTAGTCAATCATCCTTTAAAAAGCTATTACTACTTATAATGGTTCTATAGTTTTGCCCTTCTCAATAAGGAGGGTTACTACAATAAGTATGAGGACAAAACCAACTAAAAATAGTGGGAATAGATTCATACTGACACGTTGAAACAGTATTCCTAATAATGGAGGTAGTATAGTAACTCCAACATAACCAAAAGCTACTTGAAATCCAATAATTGCTCCCGAGTTTCTTGCTCCAAATCTTTCAGGTGTTTCATGCATCATAGTAGGAAAAATCGCTGCACAGCCGAGTCCAATAAGTATAAATCCAATGTATAAGATACTACCTCTTCCAATAGCAACCGTACAAATACCTATAAGAAGTATGCTTTCACTCAGCAATAGTAATTTAGGGTTAGATAGCCAAAAAGTAACAAATCCTGAGATAATTCTTCCTAACGTTATGCTTGCAAAAAACAAAGATAGAATAAAACTAGCACTTGCTGCAGTTACTGACTTTATTTCGACTAAATAACTACTCCCCCATAAAAAAATAGTTCCTTCTATACCAACATAAAACAAGAATGATAATAGAGACCACATAACTCCCTTCTGTTTTAATAATGCTCCAAAAGATAGTTTACTTTTATTAGGTTCTATAGCTACTTTTTGTTCGTTTTGCTTCCAAAGTGGAAGAGAAAACAATAAAATAAAAGCTAATATTAATTGAATGCTACCAATAATCAAATAACCATTTCTCCAAGAAAAATGGTTGTCTAAAACAACTCCCATAATTATTGGTCCTAACGTTGCTCCCATTCCCCAGAAAGCATGTAACCAATTCATATGATATGCTTTCAAATTAGAAGATACGTAGTTATTTACAGAAGTGTCAATAGCCCCAGCTCCAAAACCTAAGGGTAGCGCTGCAACGATTAATAAAAAGAAATTCTTTGTGAACGCAAACCCTATCAATCCCATCGCCGTGAGCAAAATACTACTCAATACTAATTTTCCTGTTCCTGTTTTTTGAGTGATTCGTATCGTCTGTAAACTAGAAATAACAGTACAAACTGCAATCGCCATTGAAATAATTCCAACTGCACTATATGTAACATGAAACTCTCCTACCATATCAGGCCAAGCTACTCCTAAAAGAGAGTCTGGCAATCCTAAACTGATATAGGTGATGTAAATAATAAATATAAAAATTATATTACGCATGATTTCCTCCATTTTTATTAATTATCTTTATTGTCCTATAGGAACTCTCTGGATAATTATCTTATATATCCATTAAAATCCCAACCTAACTTTTAATCAGGTTTCGCTGTTTCATTGTATTCTTAATGATTGGACGTTGGAGCTAGTTTAAAGCTTTCTCCTCTAATAAAAACAGCACATGATTTTGTTTATCATAACATGGAATCATTTATTAGACACCGATACAAAAAAAATTAGTCAATTTCTTTCTGGTACATACATAGTATGTGTCTTACATTTAAAAATGGTTAAAATATTAAAATTCAACCTATCAAACTCATTTTTAGACCAATTGTTTTTTGATTGGTATTAATAAAAAACAGGTCTCCTAAAAGAATCAATCCTTAGGAAGCCTGTTTCTATACTATTCTGTTTAACAATTAGTCTTATATTAGTTTAAGTTCTTTCTGGCGCTTAGAACAAATCTTGATGCTTCTTGTCCATCGCTCTCCTTTTTTGCATCATAGAAGATATCTGACTGGATATGCTGGTAACCTAGTCCTGATAAAGTAGTTGCTAATACTGATCTGTCAATTCCGTGTTCATGGTGGTTTGAACCTTTTTCTTGTTTTTCCATTTCAATAATTAGCAATTGTCCACCTTCATTTAATGTATCATAAAGTTTTGATAATAGACGGTGACTATCTGGAATATGATGCAATACTAGAGATAGTATGATTGTATCCACTTTGTAGGGAAGCTGAGCGTCTTTTTCAATATCCAGGCACAGTACGGTTGCTTTTTTTGTATCTCTATCTGCTAGTTTCTTCTCTACCTGTTCAATCATTTTTGTAGATGCATCTACAAAAATGATAGATTCAAAATCCTCTAGCAAGTCTAGTCCCACAAGCCCTGTACCGCAACCAAAATCGATAGCTGTCTTTTTATGACTTTCATCTAACAAATTACGTATAGCATCAGCAGCACGTTTAGCCATATACCTATTCTTTGGTGTATCATACTTTGCTGCCAACTGATTAAATTGATTTATATGTCCCATTGCTTTCACTCCGTTCTTTTTTTATGAATCTATTTATATACTCTAAAAAGCTTCTTCACAAGAATCGGCTATAATTCCTATACCCACCATATGACCTTGACTGGCAGAAACAATCAATTGAGAGGGTCCTGTTATTTCTCCTGCAGCATAAATCCCCTTTATGTTCGTATGTCCCATGACATCAGCGATAATAAATCCTGCTTCGTTGACTTCTATGCCTAATTGCTCAATGAATGGAAGTTTATTATCCAGTACTGTAGTACAGAATCCTCCTGATCTTTTGATTTCTTCTCCACTTTCGAAGACAATGCTCTGAAGTTCTCCGTCTGTGCCTTTTAATTCAACAATCATTTCTTCTATCAGGCGAATATTATTTGTTTCCAAAAGTCTCTTCTGGTCGGCATCAAAGATTCTATTTCCGTTAGTTGCTACAATAAGATCATCCGTCCAATTTTTCAATAATTTAATAACATGTAAAGCCTGAACTGATTCTGTTATGAGTATCAGGGGTCTATCTTTCATCTCCCATCCATCACAGAAAGGACAAGAGAAAATACTGCTTCCATAATAGTTTTCAATTCCTTTAACATTTGGAAGCGTCTCTGTTACTCCTGTAGCTAAGACGACACTTTTGGTATTGATTATTTCACCTGACTCGGCAGTTAATTCAAATGAGTCTTCCAACGGTTTTTCAATGGATAGAATTTTGCTTTTTTTTATAGAAATTGTTGGGTATTTAAGTAAATCCCTTCTGCCCTTTTCTCTGAAAACTTCCGGCTTGATACCGTCTCTAGTTAAGAATGCATGAGATTCATGCGTCACAGCATTTCTTGGCTTTTCTTCATCAATAAGCAGCACTTGCTTTCTACCTCTTCCGGCTACTAAAGCAGCACTCATTCCCGCAGGACCTCCACCGATTACAACAACATCAATCATTTTTTCTCCTCCTATAACCTCTATTAAAGACCTCTAATATCTGTAATTGAAATAAAAATTAGCTAAATACTAATTTCTTTCTTGCATTTGATTTAAAATACCTGCAATCGTCTTATGTGCAAGTTCATCTTTCATCTTATCTTCTGCATCTGCGACTGCACGTTCAATCAAGCAATCTCTATTCCACTTGCCATCATGAGACATCGTACAGTTTAGTAGTGATTCGTGCCCTTCTATCGCTTGAATAATATCAAGAAATGTACACTTTTCTGGCGAAAGTAATAAACGATATCCGCCTTTCACTCCAGGAGTTGATGTAATCAATCCAGCTTTTGATAATTTTGTTAGTATTTTTGATAAATAAGTAGCCGATAATCTTTGGTGTTTAGCTAGATCTTCTACCCTTACTGCTTCATTATTAGATTCCATTGCTAAATGAACCATAGAATGCAAAGCATAGTTTGTTGCTTTTGAGTATTTCATATTGCTCTTCCTTCTAATTATAGATTGGTTTTGTCTTTAATTGAATATAAGGTAAATCTGATTTAAAGTCAATACATTAATTTTTTTATGATAAATAGAAACATTCATAAAAGAACCTTTTAAGACTAGGTCTCTGATATACGTTTTCAAGCAATTCCATATATCATCCTCAAAAAAACACTCATATTCTTTTAGCAAATATGATGCAAAACTTGTTTATAAATTTTATTTAGTAATCGCTCATCATATTAACTCGAATTCATTAAAATTATTATTATTCAGTAAATATATCTTTAAATTAGTTATCTATGTAAAAAAAAGACCCCTTTATAGAGGCCTCATTTCTAATTTTATTCATTATTATGCGTAGTATTTTTCTTAAATAAATCTTTGCTTTGTTTATTAGCGTTGATAAAGGTCACATTAGAATCTTTATTTTTACTGATTAATTTATCAACAGCTTCAACAGCCGTTGAATCCCATAAAGTCATCGCGCTGACATCGATAATTAATTCTCCTTCATGATCAAAGTCATGTACAAAAAAATCTAAGAACTTTTCAGCAGAGGCGAAGTAAAGATGTCCATGTGCCTTGTAGTGATACTCATCTTGTGCTGTGCCTTTTTCTACCTGGAAATGTGTCATTGTAAATGCTGCAAAAATAGCACTTACTAGAGTCCCGGCAACTACACCATAGGCTAAATTATGTGTAACTAAAACAATTCCAACGGTTAAAATCATAACAAAACTTTCATTTTTGGGCATGACATTTAATCGTTTAACGGATCTCCAGTCAATGGTTTCATAGGCTACGACTACCATTACCGCCGCCAAAGCAATTATAGGAATTTGCACTACTACTTTATTAAATAATACTACAGACATTAACATGAAGAAACCAGACAAGAAAGTCGCTAAACGACCGATTCCGCCATAATTAAGGTTGATGATGGTTTGACCGATCATTCCACAACCAGCAATACCACCAAAGAAACCAGACAACATATTTCCGATTCCTTGACTCATAGACTCACGATTTTTATCACTTGGTTCGTTTGTTAATTCATCCACTAATTGTGCTGTCAATAAGGATTCTACTAAACCGACTATGGCTACAGAAAGTGAAGTTGGTAAAATAATTTTCAATGTTTCTAAATTCATTGGCACACTTGGAATACTAAACTTAGGCAAGTCACTTGAAATAGTCCCTAAATCACCTAACAGTTGTGCATTAAGATCAAACCCTAACACAAGAGCCGTAACCACTATAATTGAGATAATGGGTGCAGGAATTTTTTTCGTTAGCTTGGGAGCCAAAAAGATAATAGCAATTCCAATAATCCCAAGTACTAGTAAGATGGGTCCGCCTTTGAAATGATCTAGTTGAGACAAGAACATCATAATTCCTAAACCATTCACAAATCCAAGCATAACAGGCTTGGGAATATAGCGCATTAATTTCCCTATTTTAAATAAACCTAACACAACTTGTATGATTCCGGCTAAAATAGTCGCAGCAAAAAGATACTCTACACCGTAATCAGCAACTAAATTTGCCAAAACTAATGCAACTGATCCTGCAGCTGCTGAAATCAGCCCTGTTCGACCTCCAAAGAATGCGGCAGTAGCCGTAATGAAGAATGTGGCATAGACTCCAACAATGGGTTCCACGCCAGCAACCAGCATGAAGCCGATGACTTCGGGGAATAAAGCTAAACAAACGACAATTCCCGCTAGAATATCTCCTTTGATATTACCAAACCATTCATTTTTATACTTTTGCATGAATACCTTCCTTTTCAAATACTTTTAAAAAAACTCACATCAAATTATATTAACATATAGATGAATAAATAAAAATTTATATTTAGAACAAAACGGATATAAGTAACAGAATTCAGAATCCACGAAAATTAAACAGTACGACAGCAAAGACACTAGCAGAACAAATTAAATGCTCACCTGAAGAAAAACAATATGAGTTAATGGCTTTTTTAACAGGATTAGTCTAATTAAATTTACTATTACATATTTTTTTGCATTCAAAAACACCTTCGATTTAGTATTGTCTTGAATATACCATCTCGAAGGTGTTTGCTATTGTTTCGTTAACTTGTGTTAGATTTATACTTAATAGAAATCTCTAAGTCCGTTCATTATTTTTTCAATTCATTCACATGAAATTGTATATGTTCTTCTATAAATGTCGCGATTGTAAAGTAACTATGATCGTATCCTTTTTCCGACCGGTAAAAGACCGGTTTATCACCTGCAGCTTTTAAAAATTCTTTTTCTTGCAATTGTACTTCATAAAAATTATCGGACATGCCTTGAGTAATTAGAATAGGAGGAACTTTTTCAGTTTGTTCTATCAAACTTGTTGAATCCCATTCTTGCCATGAAGATTCATCTGAACCTAAATAGGCTGTGAATGCTTTTTGTCCCCATGGTACCTGTGAGGGATTTAAAATAGGAGCGAATGCTGAAATTGAAGCAAAACGATCCCGTTCTTTCAAACCCATCATGATCGCTCCATGTCCACCCATTGAATGTCCCATGATACTTTCTTTTCCCGAGAAATGTGGGATCAGACTATAAACTATTTGGGGTAATTCTTCTGTTAAATAAGTGTACATTTGATAATTTTCAACCCAAGGATCTTGTGTTGCGTTTAGGTAGAAGCTTGCACCTTTTCCTAAGTCCCATCCTTCATCATCAGGTACCTTGTCTCCCCTTGGAGAGGTATCTGGAATAATCACGGCTACTGTCTGATCTGCAGCAGCTTTTTGAAAGCCGCTTTTTTGACTAAAATTATCATCTGTACATGTCAATCCAGATAACCACCAAATAAGCGATAGTTCCTTTTCTTCAAATGATGGCGGCAAATAAAGGCTAAACACCATATCACAATTTAACACTTTGGAAAAATGATGGTATTTACGTTGCTCTCCTTGAAAAGAGAGATGCATTTCAAGTTGTTCGACAACCATTTAATCACTCCCCTCATACGTTAAAATAGTGCGGATTGATTCACCTTTGTGCAATAAATCAAACGCTTCGTTAATATCTTTGAATGCTAAGTGATGCGTAATAAACGAATCTAAATCAATTTCACCATCCATAAAATCTTGAACCATTCCTGGCAACTCCGTGCGCCCTTTTACTCCGCCAAATGCTGACCCGCGCCATACACGGCCAGTTACTAATTGGAATGGACGTGTGTGGATTTCTTTCCCTGCACCGGCTACACCGATGATAATACTTTCTCCCCATCCTTTATGACAGGCTTCAAGGGCAGATTTCATTACTTCAACGTTACCAATACATTCAAAACTGTAATCTACACCACCATTTGTCATTTCTACAATAACTTCTTGAATTGGTCGATCATAATCAGCGGGATTAACGAAATCAGTCGCTCCCATTTGTTTAGCTAATTCCCATTTATCAGGATTTAAATCTACAGCAATAATTTGTTTTGCATTTGCTTTCTTTAATCCTTGAATAACCGCTAAACCAATTGCTCCTAATCCAAATACTGCTGTGACAGCACCTTCTTCGACTTTTGCAGTATGTTTAACAGCTCCAAGACCAGTAGTGACTCCACAACCAAACAAACAAACTTTGTCTAAAGGAGCATCTTCATCAACTTTTACTAAATTAATTTCATTAACTACAGTGTATTCACTAAATGTGCTCGTTCCCATGTAATGGTAGATAGGTTCTCCATTGTATGAAAATCTTGTAGTCCCGTCAGGCATTAATCCTTTTCCTTGAGTTTCCCGAACTGCACTGCATAAATTGGTTTTACCAGAAAGACAGAACTCACATTTTCCACATTCTGGTGTATATAAAGGAATGACATGATCCCCTGATTTTACAGATGTTACTCCTTTACCTACGGATACAACTATGCCCGCTCCTTCATGTCCTAAAACAGCTGGGAAAATTCCTTCTGGATCTTCTCCTGATAAAGTAAATGCATCTGTATGACAGACAGATGTGTACAATATTTTTACTAATACTTCATTTTCTTTTGGTTCTTCTACATCAATTTCAACGATTTTAAGTGGCTCATTCGGGCCAAATGCGACTGCTGCTTTGCTTTTCATACTTTTCCTTCTCTCTTTTAAACTGTTCTTTATAGTAAGCCTATTGTATTGTACAATGATTAAAAAGTTAATACTGATATTTTTGTCACTATGAATTTTTAAACTAATTATTGAGAAAGAAGTTGATTATGTTGATCACTTATAAAGATAAAGAATTTTATACAAGTAAAGATCTAGCTCTCTCTGTTATTGGCGGGCGCTGGAAAATTGCGATTATTTGGGCATTACTTCATGAATCTCCCTTACGTCTGAGTGAATTGCAGAGACAGTTTCCAGATATCAACCAGAGAACGTTAATTCGGCAATTAAGAGAACTGGAAGAAGATAACATTATTCACCGAACCATTTATCCGGTAGTACCTCCCAAAGTTGATTATATATTAACCGATATTGGTTTAAGTCTAGAGCCAGTTGTAACAACCATTTGTGATTGGGGAGATCTTTTTCAGCAGTCTTTAAACTCGAATTAAGACTATCATTTAGTACGTGTTTTAATAAAATATTGGGTTATTTTTCACTGCTACGTTCTAAGATTCTCATTAGTATACTCACATACAAAACAAGACGCTCACCTTTCTTACTTTAACACTATCAGACATAATGAGAAATGTGAAAGGAACAATCCTATTTTCTTATTATATAAAATAAGTGCTAAAATTAGTAATTATCTTGAATAATATATAATCACTATGGCAATAACTGTAAGCCATCTATCCAGACTACTATTTCAGTACACCTCTAATTTTACTTTTCTTTAGACCATCTTTTAAGATTAGTCAATTCGAAAGGAACAACGATTCAGTGTATGTAATCTACTGTATCATTGTTCCTTATTTCTACTAGTGCAAAAATAGCAACTCGTTAAGAATTATAACCAACTATTAAGGTAAAAAAAAAGTATATAAAGAAGCTAAAGTAATTATTGATCATATCCTTTATATTTTTCAAAAAAACCTATATTATTAGGTATCGATTTAATTATACAGAAAAGAGGAACTTACTTGATTACATTAAAATCACAACGCGAAATTGATGCCATGGATGAATCTGGAACAATATTAGCAAACATGCATATCGCTTTACGCGACTTTATCAAACCTGGCATAACGAGCTGGGATATTGAAGAATTCGCTCATAAATTCATCTTGGATAATGACGCAATACCTGAACAAATTGGATTCGAAGGCTACGAATATGCAACATGCATTAGTATAAATGATGAGATCTGTCATGGTTTTCCAAGAAAAGAAGTCCTCAAAAATGGAGATTTGATCAAAGTTGATACTGTCATTAATTTGAAGGGTGCTTTATCAGATTCTTGTTGGAGTTATGTGGTTGGAGAATCAAACCCTGAGAAAGATCATTTAATGGAAGTTACTCTAAAAGCTATGTATAAAGGTATTGAACAGGCAAAAGTTGGAAACCGTATAGGAGATATCGGTCATGCTATCCAAAGTTACGTTGAAAGTGAAAATTTATCAGTAGTTCGAGAATTTTTAGGTCATGGAGTCGGGCCGACATTACATGAATCTCCTGACGTTCCTTCCTATGGACAACCAGGTAAAGGACTACGCTTGAAAGAAGGTATGGTTATCACTGTTGAACCCATGGTAAACACTGGATCATGGAAATCAAAAATGGACGATAACGGATGGACCGCTCGAACAAAAGACGGAGGTCTAAGTTGCCAGTTCGAACATACATTAGTAATTACAAAAAATGGGCCACGTATTCTAACTTCTCAAAATAATCAATAAAATAAGATGACTCCCAAATGTTAGACTTTGGGAGTCATCTTATTTTTTTATAAAAACAATCCGATAAACATAGCTGATAAAATAGGAACGATAAAACCGCCAAACATCCCTCTTAAAGCTAGTTTAGATAAATCATTTTTTCTAGTTGGTGCAAAAACTGATAAACCTGTTACACAAATCGCAATACTAGAGAATGCTCCAAAACTACCAACAGCCACAGATATCATCGCTATTGCTCTTTCGGACAATTCAGACATCATTGGAGCAAAGTCAGCATAAGCGACAAACTCGTTGATTGATAATTTGGTCCCTAGCAGTTGGCCAGCTAACATTGCCTCCGTACCACTTAAGCCCATCAACCAACCGATTGGCATAAAGATATAGCCTAGAACCCCTGTAAAACTGGTCCCTACTAACCCTAAAATACTATTCAATAATGCCACAATAGAAATACCAGCAATCAAACTCGCACCGATACCTAAAACCATTTGAAGCCCATTGTTGATTCCTTCGGCCATGGCAGAAAAAAGAGAGGTACTCGAGCCTTTACGATCTAAAGTTACATCAGTTACTTTACTAACTTCTGTCTCAGGCGTTAAGATTTTAGCTACCAGTAATGATCCAAACGGTACTAAAGCCGTTGTAATCAATAACCATTTCATCGGAATACCTAATAAATTATATCCCACTAAGATAGAAGCCGACATAGATCCCATTCCTGCAACTAAAACTGTCATCAACTCTGATTTTGTCATATCAGGCAAATATTTTGCAACTAAGAAAGGCGCTTCTGTCTGCCCCAACAACATATTTGCTACAGCAACAAAAGATTCTGCTTTTTCAGTTCCTAACAACTTTCCAACTGCTCCACCTATGATTTTAACGACCCAACCAACTACACCTAAGTAGCCAAGGATCCCTGTCAAAGCAGATAGGAAGATAATAACACCTAATACATCAATGAAGAAGTATCCTCTTCCAAATAAATCGCCAAACACAAAAGATAGTCCTTCATTCGCAAAACTGAATAGTTTCGTTACACCTGCAGCTAACTGTTCAATGATCCAGCTGCCTACAGGAACTTTAATTAAGAACAAAGCCAACACTAATTGAGCTGCTAGCGCAACTCCAACCGTACGCTTATTAATTGCTTTTTTATTGTCTGATAAGAGAAATAAAATCCCTAACATGACTATAATGCCTAAAACTGTTATTACTCTACTCATTGATTCTACTCTCCATTTCAACTAACTTTTCTTTTACTAATTTCACCACAAAATCCGCGTCTTCACTATTATTGATCACATCGATTTTATCAATATTGATCACTAAAACATCAGATTCTTTATAGTGATGAGTGACCCAATTATCATAACCTTGCCAAAGAGCTTTGTAATAGTCCATTAATCCTTGATCTTGTTCAAAGTCTCTGCCTCGCAAACCGATTCTGTAAAGAATCGTTTCAAAGGAGCCTTGTAAATAAACCATTAAATCTGGAGATTTTTTAGGCAGTTCTTGTAATTCTTCCATCATGTTGTTCAATAATTTTTCATAAATACTAAACTCTGAAGCTGAGATACGTCCTAACTCTGTATTTACTTTGGCAAAATACCAATCTTCATAAATTGAGCGATCCAACACATTATTCTTGTTGTGTAAAGCTTCTTTAATACTTTTAAAACGACTACTTAAAAAATCTAATTGCAATAAAAACGGGTATCGTTTTAAATGCTGTTCCTCTTCACTTGCTGTGTAAAATAAAGGCAATATTTCATTGTCATCTACATTCTCATAGAATACCTCACTGTTTAAAGATTTTCCTAACAGTTCAGCTACACTTGTTTTTCCTGCTCCAATCATTCCACCAATTACTAAAATCGCCATCTACCCCTCTCCTCATTGCATGGAAAAAGAGTAGCATAATTCAGCTACTCTTTTTCCATCTCATTACTAGTTGTTATCTTAGTAGTTTCTAGAAATCGTACTGCTTAAATTTTTTGTTGCATCTTTTTATGTAACTATTTATAGTTTATGCAGTAGTTCATTGCTTAACCATCGATTAGCTCCTTAGCTATAATACTATGATATGAAAATTATATCAACCTGAAATTATACCATATGTGCTAATTACGAAAAAATAAACACCATATATTGTGGTTGCGCATTCAAAACATCCTATAGACTAAAAAATAGACAAGCCTTAGGAATTTTCCTACTGACTTGTCTATTCTATTTACTTCTTAACTAACTAGGTTAAGGCATGGTTGGTATACTGCCTGTATCTCCTTCACTTGGTTTTTGCATGTCACCATTTGGTTGCATGTTCTTGTCACCAGGCTGTTGCATTCCGCCCCCCATTTGTCCTGTTGTAGTGCCCACTGTTGTTGATACTGATTCAATTGGAACTTCAAAAATTTCATCATTAATGGATAAAGTGTATGTTTCATCTACTGCTAAATCAGCAGAGCTGAACTGTACAGAAGTGAAACTTTTATCTGCTGTCCATGATAAGAGAACTGTACCGTCTGCATCGCTTAATTCAATTTTGCTACCCGCTTCATAAGTTGTTTCAAATCCATAAAAAACACTTACTTGACTAGAACTGTCTGCAAAAGTTACTGCCATTCCAGAGCTTCCAGCAGCCATTAACGTTCCGCCAGTTATCACAGCCTCTCCATTTGAATCAATTGTTCCGTTACCATCATTTTCTGGTCCGCTAACAGTCGTCACCCCTCCAGAAATTTCAATCGTTCCGTTTGAATCTAATCCATCACCACTGCTGTTCACTGTCAATGTACCACCAGAAATGACCAATGTATTTTCACTGTAGCTGCCAGATTCACCCGGTCCGGCTGCTTGTTCAGTTGTTGTTGAAGTCCCACCAGATACATTTACTCCGTCATCACTAGCTACAACGTTTATTTCTCCATTACTGATTGTAATCGCCTTACCTTCGATTCCTTCATAACTTTCTGTAATAGCAACACTCGAACCACTTAATTGCAAATCATTATCAGCATGTAAGCCATCGTCTCCGGCAATTAATGTGAGCGATCCTCCTGCAAGTGTCAGATTTCCATCAGTATGCACTGTATCATCAGCCGCATCAATTGCAATCGTGCCATCATTAATAATCAACTCGCCGGCTGCTTTCAATCCTTTGGTACTGGTTGAACTGATCTCATCGCTATCCGCATTTTCTTCTTCATCTGCTGCTTGAGCAAAGAAATCCATCCCTTCTTGTGTTTTTGCTACTGCATTGGCACTCCCGCCACCTGCTGTAATGTCAAATGTTCCGCCATCAATTTGAAGTAGCGTTTCAGCTTGAATACCGTCTTGCTCTGCATCAATAGTAAAGTTACCTCCGGCTATATAGACAAAACCTTTGCCTTCTTCATCTGCATTATCGGACTGAATACTATCTGTTCCGGTTTCAAGAGTAAACGTTCCATCTTTGATTTTCACTGCATCTTTTCCTGAAAGTCCTTGGCCTGCTGCAGTAATATTATACGTACCACTTACGACGATTAATTCATCTTTTGATACGATTCCGTGATTCGTATTCGCATGTATCGTTAAACTACCAGAGCCGTTAAATGCCAAATCAGCTTTACTAAAAATTGTTCCATCAATACTAGTCGCATCGGCATCCGTATCAAGTGTTGCTGTACTTCCAGCTTTATCAGTCAATGTATTTTCTGATCCTTCTGCCAATGTCACAAAGACTTTATCAGCTTCTTCGATCAATAAAGGAGCACTTGTTGAGGAGGTAATATCTACTCCGTCAAAGATCAAATGAACTTCTTCAGTATTCGGGGCCGTTACTTTGATTTGACCATCTGAAAGAGTTCCGCTGATCAAATATGTTCCACCAGTTGTAATTGTAACAACATTACCATCAACCGTTGCTCCTTCTCCGCTGCTTGTGTTCTGATTGTCAGCCAATTGGATAGTAGTAGAATCAGCCTCGTCATATCCGACTTCAAGATCATCGGAACTAAATTCTAAATCATAATCTACTGTACTTTCTACAGTGCCAGACTCAGTTGCTGTAGCAGAATCTGCACTTTGACTAGTGCCAGAAGCGGTTGATTGGCATCCGGCTAACATCACCAAAACAGCTAGTGATAAAAATGGTGTGATCTTCGTCTTTTTTTTCATTAGAGTTCTTCCTTTCCAGCTAACGAGCGTCCACAGATAATTTCTAAATTTCCATTTCTGCAACGCAATGCGTCGATTAATTGTTTTTCCTGATTTTGATCTTTCAATTCGATCGTATATTCAATCCGAAACAGACTGCCCATATTGGTAGTCTTTACTCTTATCATCTGATAACTGGACAAGTATTGTTCGAAGATATCATCAAAAACAGCGCTATAATCTAGATTTTCTGGAATTGTTATTTTTAACAACCGAACCCGTTCACCCATTTCGCCAAAGCTGGAAAGATTTAATCCAACCATTGCGCCGCAAATAATCAAGGCAAATACTACAGCAAATCCAATATACCCCATTCCGGTTGCCAGCCCAACGGCCATTGCCAGAAAGATGCTGCTGATTTCCTTAGCTGAACCTGGTACAGAACGGAAACGAACTAAACTAAATGCCCCCATTACTGCAACACCGGCTCCAACATTTCCATTGACCAGCATGATCACCATTTGTACCATAGCTGGTAATAGAAATAGAGTCATGACGAAACCTTTAGAAAATTGATTTCTATACATATAGGTCCATGCTATAAATCCTCCTAAAACCAAACTTGACACCGTACAAAGTAGAAAACTCGTGATTGAAAACGCAGATGTACTTTCCATATATAAACTATTAAACAACTCACTCATGCACTATAAACCTCTCTTTCTCTTGCTTCCATTATTGGTTCTTCTTGTTTTTTCAAATAATCTTTATACCCATTTGCATATTTCGAAAATTTTGCTGGGTAAATTTGTTGCTCGGATAAGATACGAGCAAGCCATACAGGCATTGCCCCGCAAATTTTTATTTCCATCAATAAGTGATTTTCCGGTAAAATCGGCTCTCCATAAGATCCAGATGACAAAGAAAGATCATGCGTGCGGTATAAAATTTCTTGATCAAATGTAATCCGGACATCGTTATCCAATTTCCCAATATAAGCTAGTCTTTTATAAGACAAATACATGGTTGGTTTTAAGTCTGGATAAAAAGAAAGAATTGACTCAAATTCATGTACCTTTTGATCATTGTTGATCGATTCCAGCTCATTTTGATGAGCTAAAAATCTTTCAGCATTTTTCAATTGCATCTTTGTTCTTCTTTTATAGACGATTCCATCAAATTTTTTCTTGATCTCCACATAGACTGAATCTTTTTTAGTTGGAATACCATAACTACGCAATCGAACTTTTTCTTTGTAGAGCGGTTTACTCATTGAATGCCGTATCAAATACCAACTTGGGGTATCATAGTAAATATTTGTAATCAAATGCTTGCCGTATTGATCCAGCTCCATATACGGTCTAAGCTCTATAAGCAATTTATTCCATTGATCATACGTAATTAAATACTTTGTTTCCTTTCGTTCAAAAACACTTTGATAGTTAGTCATATTTATTACCTCCTTACTCGATGGATACAATATAAAACTTGAACCTTAATTGAACCTTAAGTCTAAAATTTTAAAAGCAGATCTGTATGTCAGAAGCAACGCTAAGGCAACTAAAGAAATTCATCTGCTCTTCATGATAAAGATCTTAAAAAATATTGAATCGATGACATAAAAAGAAGAATGGCCCAATTTTCTTGAAGAAAATTGAGCCATTCTTTATTAAAGTTAGAGCTGGTACTTTTTATTGTATCAGCTCCCTTTTATTCGTATTCCTGATCGACAGACAAGCAGGCTGACATAATAAATCAGCTTACATCATGTTTTCCTGACTCTGATGCTTCTTCTGTCAGGTTCTGTCAACTCCTTCAGACAGACACTTCCCATCTGTTTTAATGACTTCTTTGAACCATTCATAACTTTTCTTCGGAACTCTTTTCATGTCTTTCAGATCATGGTTATCCCGGTTCACATACACTAATCCATAACGTTTACGCATGTCTCCTTGTGAACTCAAAATATCGATCAAGCCCCATCCAAGATAGCCCATTACTTCTACTCCGTCGATGTACATAGCATCATACATGGCTAATAAATGTTTCTTATGATAGTCGATGCGATAGTCATCTTCTATTAGATTCGTTCCATCCCACTCTTCTTTCACTCCAATACCATTTTCAATTGGAAAGACGGGTAACTGATAGCGCTGGTACAATTTGTTTAACACATCTCGGAATCCAAGTGGATCAATCTGCCAGTTCCATTCCGTAGTATCTAAATGTGGATTGTCTAATCTACCGTAATCCATATACTCATTTGGAATGGTTCCCGCTGGAATCTTTTCAGCACTGATGGTTGACGAAGCATAATAACTAAAACTTATAAAATCATTCTTCTGATTTTGAATTGTTTCTAATTCTCCAGGCAATATGTTCATATCAATTTCATTTTTCTTCACAAATTGCATCATTTCTTTTGAATACGTTCCTTTTGTATAAGCGTCAAGTAACGTATAGTTTACAAATTCATCCCATTTTCTAGCTGCTAGAATATCTTCAGGTTTACAAGTAGCTGGATAAACTTCACTGTAAGCCAGCATTCCACCAATCTGAGCATCCGTTGTTTCGTGAAGATAATTGGCAATTTCAGCATGTGCCACCATAACATTGTGTAAAATTTGATATAATTCGTTTGCCGTCTTTTCTCCCTGTAAATATCCACTGATTCTAAATGCTTCTGGTACATGATAGAGATTCTGCTCATTGAATACGATCCAGTACTTCACTTTATCCGCATAACGATCGACCATTTCTTTTCCGTATCTGACGAAGGCTTTCAGTACTTCTTTTGAAACTAACCCATTATATTCTTCTGCTAAATACAAAGGCATATCAAAATGATACAGACAGATCATCGGTTCGATACCTCTTTCAAGCAGACCGTCAATGAATCGATCATAATAAGCAATGCCTTCTTCATTCACTTCACCGTTACCGTTTTCAATCACTCGTGACCAAGAAATCTGGAACCGATACATATTCATGCCTAAGTCCTTGATGTGATCTAGATCTTGTTCAAACTGATGGTAATTATCATTCGCAAATTTCCAATCACTTGCATGTTCTGTTGCTTCTCTTACATCATAAACAGATGGGCTCTTACCACATTCGTCCCATCCTCCCTCAGTTTGCATGCTTGATACTGAGTTACCCCAGAAAAATTTAGTCATCGTCTAGTCTCCTCGTTTTAGATTTAAAATGTAATCGGTTTATACTCATACTCTAGCAAAGTTTTATTTTTATGTAAAGACCAGAATATATTACAACACGAATCATGTAAAGCCTTTCATTTGCAAAGTATTTTCTAAAAGATAGAAGCGATTATTTGGTCTGTCTGGTCATACTATGAACGGCACTTTTTTATCGAAAATGACGAAATAAAGATACCTAAACTGGACAAAGAAAAGACAAGTCTTCTGATTTATATCAGTGACTTGCCCAAATTTTTTATTTTAATGGCATTACAACTTCAAAAGCAATGGTTTCTTCATTCAACGGGCTAGCTTTGATTTGTCCATGGTAGCTTTCAACTATAGCAGCGGCCAATGACAATCCAATGCCATATCCACCAGCAGTGTGCCTTCTTGCTTGGTCTTCCCGGTAAAAACGATCAAATAGCCGATCAAAATTTTGTGGCATTTCACTAACAGTATTGGAAACAATCAATCTGATTTTATGTTGATGACTATCTAAACGGACTTGAATGGTTCCCGGTTCTCGAACATATTTATTCGCATTATCCATTAAAAGTGAACACAACTTGTTGATTGCCTCCATTTCTGCTTGGATAATGATATTGGGCTGGATATTTAATGAAACAGTAACATTTTTTTGTTCACCAATCAGAATGTATGGTTCGCATGTCTCACGTAAAACTTGCGAGAAATCAACGGATTCAATTTTAGGTTGATAGGTTTCTTCTTCCATCTGTGTTAACTGAAGCATGCTTTCCATTAAACCATTTAAACGGCGAATTTGTTTTCCTGTACTTTTGGTCCATTCAGTATCTCCGTTAAGCATTTGCTGAACGTCATTATTAGCTGAAATAATAGCCAGAGGCGTTTTAATTTCATGACCCATATCGGTAATAAATTGCTTTTGCCGGTCAATACTTTCTTGGACAGGTTTAACAATTTTTTTTGAAAAATAAAAAACCAGCAAAAAAATAAAAGCTAAACTAATTAATCCAATCGATAATGAGTTTTGCAAGAATGTTCGCATGGTCTGTAATTCTCGTTGACTATCAACGAAGAGCAACAAAAAGGTTCCATCCTCTTTCTCTACAACTTTATAACGAAAATCATCTAGATATCCTTTTGTTTTGTTAGAAGTTAAAGCTTCTTCCGCGTATATCTGGCCAGCTTCAGAATCAACCGACCGAATTCTTGTTGTATCAATTTGAATGATTTGTCGATTTGAATTAGTGATTACAGTAAAATAGCGGGTCTCAAAAGGAGTCTCTGCTGAAACCGCCTGATTTGGCGGAATACTCCCAGGCTCAGATCCTTTTCCTGAAAGTTCCTCATCCGGGAATTCCCCACCGTTTTCAGCCAAGATGTTCAAGATCTCATCTGCTCGTTCTGCTGCATGAAAGTAATTTGTGACATTCAGTGCTACTAAGACAACGAACATCACTAGAAAAACTACGGCCATCGTAACAAGAATAAATTTTTTTCTCAGCTTCTCAATCATTCAATAACCTCCAGCGAATAACCCACACCACGAGTAGCAACTATTTTGACATGAACATCCAGTTCTGCTAATTTTTTTCGCAAATTACTTAAATGCACCCATATACTGTTCATTTCGATATCCGCATCCCAACCCCAGATACGTTCGATCATTTGGTCGGCTGAAAAAATTTGTTTTGGATTTTCCATTAATAATTGCAAGATTTGACATTCTTTATTTGATAACTTTATCTCGTCTTGACCATTGCTGATACGCATAATATCTTTGTTCAATTCTAAATCTTCAAATGTTAAATTATTCGCTTGTAAGACCGTTTTCCGGCGTGTCATAGCCCGTATACGCGCTAGCAATTCTCCCATCGCAAATGGTTTGGTTAAATAATCATCTGCTCCTAGATCCAGCCCATCGATTCGATTCTCGACAGCGGACTTTGCGGTCAAGAGCAAGATCGGGGTCTGATTACCTTCACTTCGTAATTTTTCTAAAACTTCCATTCCAGAAAGTTTCGGCATCATGATATCAAGAATAACCCCATCATATTCAGCTAAAACAGCATACTCATATGCATCTTTTCCATCATGAACGCTATCGACAGTGTAGCCTTCACTTTCCAAAATCACTTGAATGGCACGAGCTAATTCTGCTTCATCCTCTGCTATCAACAACCTCATTATCCAGACCTCCTCAAACCTTCTTTTGATTAGCATATTCTACTCCGCTAAGATGCGCAAGAACATTTATTTTCAGTAACTTTTCTTAGCATCACTCTGTATCTGTTCTTTTATTTACGTTCATACATACCAAAAAGGGTGTAGATAAGCTTTAATCTGTTTTATTGTTTTAACGATTTTGCCACGACAACTATATCGCGGTACGATGCTTTTTTCTTGCTAACTATATCACACCGTGATATAGTTTAACTAACAAATACATCGAGGTGTGATATAGTAATGGATACTAAATTAAAGAAGTCTTATTTTCCAATGACTGAAACAGCATTCTATATTCTTTTATCTTTAGCTACACCTAGACACGGATATGCGATTATTGATCATGTTGAACAACTGACTAAAAAGCGAATTTCACTAGGTCCAGGAACCATTTACGGAACGTTATCAAAGATGAAAAAAGATGGTTTGATCGAACCAGTAAAAGAAGAGAACAATCGAAAGATCTATCAAATCACACGATTAGGAAAAGAAATTTTAGAGATTGAGAAAGCTCGAATCAAAGAACTTTATATGAATTCTAAGGGAGGGATATAATTATGGAGAAAAAAGTCTTTAAGTTTATTACAGTAGATCAATTAGAAAAAGAGCAAGAGTTTTTGCATGATATGGATTTAAAAGGTTGGCATTTTAAGTGTTACAAGAACTTAAGGTATCATTTTGAACAAACTCCTCCAGCGAATTATGTTTATCGGATCGACTACAAAGAAACACTAGAAGATCTAGATGAGTATCTAGCTATTTTTGAAGATGCAGGTTGGGAAGTGGTTTACTCTTATCCTATATTTCAAGGCAGTTGGATTTATTTTAGAAAACTTAGCACGACTGAATCTCGAGATCTTGAAATTTTTTCGGACAAGGATTCGATGGTTGATTTATTGAAAAAAGTAAGAACGCACTGGACTCGATTTGGAACAGCTATGTCACTTTTGTTGCTTTTTTTTACAATCTTAAATTTATTTGTCTCCAGGTCCCTTATTAGTGGTGTTATAACAGCTCTTTTTTTCTTTGTTATTGTAATTCTCTACGTAAAGCTTTTCATTAATCTAACTAAAAAAATCAAACAACTAGAGCAGAATTAAGATCTTTATTTGATTGTTTTTGAAGAATACGGTATCTCTTACGAGCAAATAAAATGTATTTCAGGTCGCAACCAATTGATTGCAACACATAATTCAAATTAAATATCAACCATCCCCTATCTCTTGATGATAGAATATAAGAGTATTTAAAATAGGCTAATGAAATGAGGTGCTTTACATGAACACAAATAATAGCGATAAACAAAACAGCCATCTTGATTTAACCGATCCAGATGTAAAAGAAATTTTTACCCTCTATAAAAATCACCAGGAAGTTCCTTATATTTCACCGAAACGCAACTTGAAAGAGTGGTTAGATTTGGTGAGTATCAGTTCCGAAAGCTTAGTCCCTAAACGAAACATGATGCGTTTTAAAGAAGACATCCTTCCTGGTCATCTTATTTTGTTATGGCGTATTCAGTTCGGCACGTTTACAACTAGCAGCGGATACCCTAAATATTTTGAATATGATTATGGCATCAATGCAGAACAAGCTCTTAAAGAAGTCATTGAAAAAGGGTACGCAAATCAGTTGTCGGCGATGGATTCTTTGCCCTACTTAAACGCTGCACAACTAAAAGCCGTCTTGAAACAATTTGGACTTAAAGGGTATTCCAAGTTGAATAAAGAAGGACTTATGGAACTGGCTCAAGCAGAGTTGACAGAAGACCAAATCAGTCCTTGTTTCACTATCAGAGGCTATAAAATCACCCCAGCTGGAACAGAGATCCTTGCTAACTATCCAGAAGTCGTTGATCGTCACCCTAAAAAGAAGTATTAATCTATTGTATAAAGAAGGCACTCTCAAACGAGAATGCCTTCTTTATACTTTATTTTTCATCTACTTCTTTTTGAACTTCTTTAACGGTCTGCTCTACTTCTGCTCGGGACATTTTTTTCTCCCCTTTTTTCATAGCTG
This sequence comes from Carnobacterium inhibens subsp. inhibens DSM 13024, assembly GCF_000746825.1. Classification (NCBI taxonomy): domain Bacteria; kingdom Bacillati; phylum Bacillota; class Bacilli; order Lactobacillales; family Carnobacteriaceae; genus Carnobacterium; species Carnobacterium inhibens. The sequence continues at coordinate 1,406,428 of NZ_JQIV01000006.1, forward strand.
CTAAACTTTTATGCGCAAAAGCAAGCGGCAAGCGACAAAACAGAATCGTACTTTTTTCATTAAGTGTCTCAATATAAGCATCCGCTTGTGCTAAATTCTCATCTGCATATGCAAACAATTGATCTCTTGACCAATCATCTGGAACAAAGCTGACACCACGTTCTTCTTTATCTTCTTTTTGGTTACGCAAAATGTTAACAATTTGAAGCCCACGACCAAACTCAATCGCAAGTTCTTCATTTGTTTCTTGGCCATAAGACCAGTTCCACAATTTAGAAAGGTAAACACCAACACAACCTGCAACATAGTAAGTATAGTCGTCTAAATCTTCTTTTGTATGTACTTGCCAATTTTCTTTTGCCCATTTTGCCATACCAAATGCCATTTCACTAGCTGTTTCCATCATTAATGAACGCGAACCTTCTGGACATGCTTGAATCCAATCGACTAAGCGAATAGACACTTCAGGTAATTGCTCTTTTACAGGAGCGATAATGTCGCAATACTCCTCTTGTGTAAATGGTCGTTTGAAGAGCTCGCTTAATTGCATTAAAAGATCAAATTTGGTCGTATTTTGAATACTCTCATGGTCTTCAATCTCATCTATTGCTCGTAAAACTAAGTAAGCAGATGCAACTGAATATTTTAAATCTGCTTTCAAAAAAGTAATAGGAATATAAAATGTTCGGCTAGTTTCTTTTAAAACTCGCATGGCATCTTTAGGGTATTTCTCTTTGTTCATTATTTCGCCGTCCTTTAAACTAAATTATCTCTATTATACAGAATATATCAAAAAGATTCATAATGCTACGGAACAAATTAAGAAAGAAATTAGAATTTTTTATGTTTTTATGTGTTATCCATAAAATTTTTGGATTTATCTGAATGTAATGCTACAATAACACTCTATTTATTGTTAACATTCAGTTAAATAAATTGGTTTTCTAAGGAATTTTTTTAATCTACGTATGAAGAAGTTCTCTGTATTAAAGAGTGTTATTTTACTTTATAATTCTTTCGTACTAAAATAAGGAATAAGTATACATCATAGAATAGGAGACTTCGAAATGACAGATGTGACATGGGAAGTTCTCAATATTATAGGTACAATAGCCTTTGCTATAAGTGGGGCTTTTATTGCCTTAGAAGCAAAATATGACATATTAGGAGTTTATATTTTAGGTTTTACAACGGCTTTCGGTGGAGGGCTTATCCGAAATTTGGTCATTGGGATTCCAGTTCAAAATATTTGGATGCAAAGTACTTTATTTAAGTTTGCATTCTTAACTATTACGATAGTTTTGATTCTACCGAGTATCTGGGGAGGCCTTTGGAAAAAAAGCATCGTGTTTTTTGATGCAATTGGTCTAGCCGCATTTGCTATTCAAGGCGCCAATTATGCCGTATCTATGGAAGTTCCCATAATTGCAGTCGTTCTTGCTGCTATTATGACTGGTACTGGTGGTGGAATATTACGAGATCTATTTGCTGGACGTAAACCGATGATTTTCTATTCAGAAGTTTACGCTTTATGGGCTGCCATTGCTGGTTTAATTATTGGTTTGGATTGGATAAGAGGTCCGTATGTCGTTATTATTTTATTTATTTCAATTGTCGTTTTAAGAATCTTATCAGCTTACTTTAATTGGAACCTTCCCCACTATTTCAATTTTAAAAAAGAAAGAGAATAGTTCTGTTTAAAAACATTTTATAAAGAGTATGCGAAACTAATAAACCTTTGGTAATGATGTTTAACTGTAAATTCTTAGAGTTTATACAGTATTATTAGTTTTTTATTGACAAAAACTTTCTTTCAAAAAAATATATTGACCCTAAAAAAATCAAGCTTTTTTCGGAGTAGTTCATTCTACTCCATTTTTTGTATTTTCAAATCTCTCACTGTTATTTAAGACCTTAAGGCAGATGTGTCTGCAAAGATATTTATTTATAATTCTCTATATTGACTTGGACTCACCCAGTTCAACTTTCCTTTCATTCGTTTAGTATTGTAATAGCCGATATACTGTTTTCGCCTCATTAAAACTCCGATAAACAGTTTCATAATAGTTTTCTTGTTTTAAAATACTAATTTTTTTTCCATAGGGGAACTATCCAAACAGTTTCCCTTGCGAGACATGCTTTGAAAAATGCCTTGTTTTTCAAGTTTGCGGGTATCTACTTTCATTTGATAATCCCATCCTTGTACTTGAGAACAAGCTTTCATATCACATTTTTTAGTTAAAAACCGATATTTCCCATCACCTGCTACATAAAATCGAACAATTTGCATTTTAATATACAGCTGTATTTTGACATAAAAATAACCCCTAAAAGTTAGTTTTTTCTAACTTTTAGGGGTCACTATCTGGACGGGCTTTTTAATTTTTATCCTATGACTGTCTTTTTTTGAAGATTTTTTTATTTTTCTTCCTTACTTCAGCGATTAAATTGCACAGGTTCCTCGAATCCGTCTACCAATGACCAAGTTTCGCTTAATTTGGTTTCTACAATTTTTTTTCCACTTCTGTAAGAGTAGCGGACCGGTACTTGTCTGCGGATGGCTTCATATTCATTCTCAGCCGGAAGAACGATAAAGTCAGCTGGCTTTCCTTCTTCAATGCCGTAACGTTCTTCAATGTGCAGCGTTTTTGCACTGTTAATCGTGATCAGATCCATGGCATTCATGATCTCTTCATAGCCTGTCAACTGTGTCGCATGCAGCCCCATCAACAGAACTTGCAGCATATTTCCTGTTCCTAACGGGTACCACGGGTCATAAATGTCGTCATGACCGAAACAAACCGTTAAATCGGCTTCCAACAATTCTTTAACACGTGTCAAGCCTCGTCGTTTCGGATACGTATCAAATCGCCCTTGTAGGTGCATGTTGACCAACGGATTGGAAACAAAACGAATATCAGATAGTTTCAATAGGCGGAATAATTTAGAGGTATACGCGTTGTTGTATGATCCCATTGCTGTTGTATGGCTGGCAGTTGTACGTGAGCCCATTCCTCTTTCGTAAGCTTCTTTTGCAACAACTTCCACAAAACGTGACTGTTCGTCATCAATCTCATCGCAATGGATATCAACTAGACGATCATATTTTTCAGCCAGATCAAAAGCAATTTTAAGCGATTCTACGCCATATTCTCTAGTGAATTCATAGTGCGGAATGCCGCCCACTACATCAGCTCCCATTTTCAAGGCTTCTTCCATCAGTTCTTTTCCATTTGGATAAGATAAGATGCCTTCTTGCGGGAATGCAACGAGTTGGATGTCGACATAGGGTGCCATTTCTTCTTTCACTTCCAGCATAGCTTTTAAGGCCGTCAAATTGGGATCCGTAACATCCACATGTGTACGTACGTACTGGATTCCTTGAGCAATCTGCCATTGCAGGGCTTTTTTTGCACGTGTTTTAACATCTTCATGTGTTAGAAAAGCCTTGCGTTCAGACCAACGCTGGATGCCTTCGAATAATGTTCCGCTTTGATTCCATTCCGGTTCGCCTGCTGTCAAAGTTGTATCTAAATGAATATGTGGTTCAATAAACGGCGGAAGCACCAGTGAACCGTTGACATTCAAAACATCATTTATTTTTTCTACAACCTCTAGTTGCGGTTCAATACGGGTAAACATTCCGTCTTCTATCGTGATTTGCCAAAGTCCTTTTTTTCCTTTTAGAGCTGCATTTTGAATAATCATATACTCCACACTTTCATTAATTATTTTTTTCAAACCTTAATGCTGCCTTAGTTACCGGTAGTTTCATCAGTCCTGTATAAACCACAGCTGTTCCCACTAATGCGTTGAGTGGTGTGATTCCCGGTGCGAATTGGGCTAAAGCTACACCGATAGCCCAAGCTAGAAGAGCTATCCAGTTGATTGGTACAAAAGTCGCTTCTTCAAATCTGGTATAGTTGCGGTGTTTCACAAAAAAGTAATCTGCAATAATGATTGCTCCAATAGAAGGAATAGCCGCGCTCAGCAAGTTCAAAAAGCCGACAAAATTAGTGTACATCCACATAGCTAATACAGTTCCAATAATTCCATTCACAAAAACCCAGAATTTTTTAGAGATTTTCGTAATATTAGCAAATCCTAAACCAGAAGCGTAAAGTGCATTATCATTGGTTGTCCAGATATTCAAAGCCAGTACCAAAATTGCCGGTATTGTCAGCCCTTGCAAGAATAGGACTTCTGAGATATCTGAAAGCCCATAAACCATTGCCCCCACAGCTCCAAATAGGAACATAAGTGAGTTACCCAAGAAGAAAGCTGTTGAGGTAGCTGCAACAGCTGACCGCGAAGTTTTTGCAAAACGTGCAAAGTCAGCTGTCAACGTTCCGCCACTGATAAAGGATCCGATACAGATAGTCAAAGCAGCCGATATTGTTAAACTCGTTTTTGGTTCATAGTCGAATAACGCTCTCAGTCCGCCCATGGTTTCTATTGCTTCTATGGCAGAGTAGCTTCCTAAAATCGCAATCAAAGGAACCGCTATAAAGCTTAGAATCACCAGCGACTTCATCCCATAAAGAGAAGCCAGAGTGATAACCATCCCGAAGATAAAAATCAACAAGTAACTATTCCAGCCCATTTCTTTTGCAATCGGAACAGCAAACATCGCCACACCGACTCCAAACCATCCTACTTGCGTAAAGCCCAATAAGAAGGATGGTAAGTACGAACCTTTCTCACCAAACGAGTACTTTGCCAGCAAGTGGGTAGACAATCCCATTTTAGCTGCAATGTGCGCCAATGTTCCGGTATAAAGACAAAGTGCCAAGTTTCCCAACAGAATGACGAGCAAAAATTGAGAGAAAGTCAAATTTAATCCCAATTGCCCTCCTGCTAGCATACTGGCTGAAAAAAAGGTAAAACCCAGCATTACAGCCATTGTTTTTGCAAAAGAATTACGGCTCGTTTGCGGTACCGTTTGTAATGAAAACTCTGTATCGATTTTCTTCATGTTGTTCCTCCCATTTCTATGGGTACCAAAAGCACAAAAAGAGGCTGAATATCAGTTTTCCTGACATTCAGCCTCTTTCTTTAATCTAAGAGAAAAGTGTATACATATACACCTGCACACATTTCTCTTAGATTTTATCCGCTTCCTTGTCAGTCTCTCTGGACTGGTTTAAAGGTACCTGTATTTAATTAAGTTTATTATTCCAGAAAATAGTTTCTCTGTCAACTAGAAAATTCCCCACTAAGATGTCTAAATGTAATGAACTGTATACAATTAAGACAAAAGAGCAGATACGACAACCGTTCCCTACAGGAACAATGTAGTGAAAAGACTTTTAACAAAAAGATAGAGCGAGAAATGTGTGCCCCTCTTCCTTGAATAAACGAAGATGATAATTGATGCGTTAGAAGATTTGGGACTAAACGCTTTTCGTCCCTTTCGCATAGAACACTTTACTTGACATGTCTACAAGCACCTCCTATTCCTCCGAAAATTTCAACTAAGCTAGTTAACTATTCTATCAACATTAAAAATTATACAACTTTTCTTTTTCCCAGTCTGCTTTAAAGATAGAGTAAGTTGCTATATCACAAAGGTTTCCCTCGTTATCTTTTGCTCCTTCTCTTTTAATTCCCTCTAAACTCATTCCAACCTTTTTCATAACTTTTCCAGAACCTGAATTTTCAGTATGGTGACTGGCTTCTATTCTATTAAATCCAACACGCTCAAACAAAAAGTTTTTTACAGCAGTAAATGCTTCAGTCATAATTCCTTGATTCCAATAGTTCTTAAACATGCAATATCCAAACACTGCACATTCAATGTCACTATTTATATCGACGACATCGATAGTTCCTATTACTTGTTGGTTGTCTTTTAATTCTCTACACCAACGATAGCAATCCTCTTGTTCCAATTCTTTTTCCCAACTTGAGATGGCGTTTTTTGTATCTTCGATTCTTTTATGCGGCTTCCATGTTAAATATTTTGTTACTTCCTCATCACTTGCTCAGTTATGATACATATCTTCCGCATTTTCTATCGTAATCCTTTTCAAGACTAAACGATCTGTTTCTATTTGTTGTGTCCCTATGTTTTTCATATAATCATTCTCCCCCAGCATAATTTTTCTTTATACACATAATACCTGATATATTTATACTCTTCACTATTCTCATTAGAAAAATAAAGCTTTAGACTCATGATTTATGCTTGCGGCTGCAGTGAATTGAAATAGTTTGCTTACAAATGTAAAAAAAAAGAGAACTGCTATATATAAGCAATTCTCTCTGGATAATATAGAAATGGGCTCTTAGTTTTTTTGAAAATAGCCAATCAGAAAACAATATTATTTTCCAATAAGTTATTCTTTCTGTGGATGGAAATAAATTTACTTATAATCTACTCATTTTCCATTGTTGCTCCAATTACTTTGTTTCTCCCTTGATCTTTAGCCATGTATAAACAACGATCGGCTAGTCGAAAGAGTTTCTTCATATCTTTTTTTTGAGTAGAGGCAGCCAAACCAATCGATACAGTTATATAAATACCAGCTCCATTTTCTAATAAGAATTCTTTACTTGCTACACTAGCTCTGATTTTTTCAGCAGTCTTTTTTTTTTCAACATATGGCAGGTTGTTTAAAATTATACAGAATTCTTCTCCGCCAACACGATAGATCAGCTCATTGTCAGGAGCTCCAACTTGCAGGATTACTGCTAACTGTCGCAAGATAAAGTTTCCATTCGCATGTCCATAAGTATCATTGATCCATTTAAAATGATCAATATCCAACATCATAAAAGCAGTCGTAGCAATTGATTTATCCGCTTGAATCGTTTGCCATTTTTTATTAAATACTCTCATGTTGTACAATCCTGTCAAGTAATCCATTTGTGCTTGTTCTTGAATCTCTAAATACAAATGAAGGTTCTTTATCAAGTCTTCTACAAAAGCGGTCACTATAATCACTACAATGCTTGAAAGAATAAATAAACTAAAACAAATGAGGCTGCTCAGTAAAATATCATCATAAAAAAAGAATAAATTCAGAGTAATAGCTGAAACACAAACGACATTAAGCCATGATAAAACAGCGAATTGATTAAATCGTTTCGTTAACTTACTACAGATATACGGCAATAAAAGACCCAACACAACATACATAAGTGCGATTCGAATCGAAACAGGATTGACTCCCAATAATAAACGCAATACTGAAATCAAAAAAGCTGTTGGAATAGAAACTGTAGGTCCAAAATAGTAAACCAACAAAATTAAAATAATATGTCTAAAATCTATTATCGCTTCTTTAGGCAAGTTAACCGAAAAAAGCATTAAAATAAAATTTGTCATACTAGCTATTCCAATCATTATCAACTTTTTCTGCAGGTTAAGTGTATATTTTTTTTCTTTTGGAATCAATTTAACAAATATATAAGATGCTGTACAGAGAATCGAAATATTGGCAATAACACTCAAGAAAACAGATGACAGCATAAAAAAACTCCTTCCATCAGCCAGTCACAGAGAATAATAAAGTAAAGAAATTCAGTAATTACTTAACAACACTTTTTTATATTTTTTGAAGGTTTTCCAAAATAGTAACCTTGCTGGATCAAAATTCCTTGTTCTTTCAATTCATCACTTGTTACTTGATCTTCAATACCTTCCACGATAAAAACGAGATGATAGTCTTCAGAAAATTGTTGCCACGCATTCAAGAAAAGATGCAAGGTTTCTTCATTTAAATCTTTTTTAGCACATTTTACAATTGAAAATTTAATCTGATCTAGATAAGGAACATATTTTAAGACCTCATCTAAAGAATTCATACCTGAACCAACATCGTCCAATGCAATACAATAACCTTTTGCCTTGATTGATGCAAAAATAGAGTGGAATTTCTTATCAAACGTTAAAGAATCAATAGGTTCAATTGAAGCAGCAAATAATGGGGCATCTTCTGTTATTTCGATGATCAATTGTTTAGCATAGGACTGCATGTTAGTGAAAAAAATATGGGTCTCCGGGTAAAATAATTGTTTTGGTGCAAAATTAATAGAAAACTGGACTGTCGGAAACGACTTTAACAATTGCACCAGTTCTTCTTGAAACCATACTAAAAAGCTTTTGTGCTCTTCTTTATTATGAATAATGTTCTCCATTTTCACTGCTGGATAATACGGATTTTGTTCTTTATTTCTTAATAAAATTTCATATCCAACAATTCGATTGTTTCGTACATCGAATTTAGGCTGGAAGTGAAGTTGAAATTCATCCATTTAAAGACCTCCCCTTACTACTACTTCAATCGGTCATTTACGTAAGAAAATAAGATGGCACTACGTTTTTCATGTGACTATTTAAAATAAAGAGTGTCTAAGGCAATAAATCACACTGAGTTCACAAAGAACAGTTAAATCTAATCTATCTATTATTATAATTAGCAAGTAACTCCTCAGAACTATAAACCTGCTGCTTTATATTGATATTTAGAATTTTTTTAGCTAAGGCATTAAAAGTATAGTGTTCGTCAATTACTACTATATAATCATAATTGGATAAAGTGGATATAAATTCTTCATCTGAAATAATAAAGTTTTCAATTGCATCCACCTGATTTGAGTATAAGTAATATTTCCCCACATACTGAGTATAATAGCTATCAATGCTTTCTTTATCTGCACTTACTATCAAATAACTAGCATTGTTCAAATCTTGGTTATCTCCAGTAATGTTTTTTATCAAATAAGGTATTTCATTCTCATAATTTTTATTACTGAACATCATCCCATTGCTTTCTGACAAAATTAATCCTGTAGAAAAGAATAACAATAAAATCGAACTGTATTGATAATACTTTTTTGTTTTGATACTTTTATAAGACCTATGATTTCGCATAGCAATAGTTTGTTCATAGAGAAGAGAATCCATTTCTTGTACAAGAGTTATAGACAGAATCCCTAAAGAAAAAATAACCATACTTGAAGCATATCTTTCAAACCCTGCTAATACTAAAGCTTCTTCTATAGGCATAGAAAATAAAAACATTCCTAGTATCCCTATATAATATAGAATAACTATAGCATCCGTCAAAAATAGCATCTTGATCAAGCTATTCTTTCTCTTAAATCCTACTCTAATAATTAAATATGCCCCGATAAAGATTACATTTACGAATATAATTCCTTGAGTAGATAAACTATGCCAATCTATAACAGTTGAAGTGAAAGTGTGTATAATCTGAGTGGTAATCTCGTTTGTTTTTTCTGCAAATATGTCTTGATAAGAGCTAATATTCACACTATGTTTAGATACTTCTTCTGTAAATGTGTTTTTTACATGTACTTCCCATAATATAAACGTGGAAATAGAAAACATCACTGTTGAGCCAATTCCCACCACTAGGTGCATTATTTTAGATTGTTCTTTATTGAAATTTTTTATGCTGGTATACAAATAATAAAGCAGCACGATCACAACAAAAAATAATCCGCTATTTTTAACAATAGCTAAAACGGATAATAACAGTATTGTATGAATCGAAGAAAGCAAAAAGTTTTTTCTCAACACATAAATGCCTGAAACAGCCGCTAATGCTAACAGTGGCAATAGAAAATCAACTAATAAGTTATTCATCCTAATAGCTATATTAAAATAATTAAATAGTGCTATAGTCAAAAATAGACTACTTGTCATAAGCGTTCTAGAAGAATCTCGTATAACTGAAAATAGAGAATAGAGTGCAGCTATAATAAGCATAAACTGACCTAGCAACATAACGCCTTCATGATAACCAACAATTAAGGTAACATAATAAACAAACAGAGAAGATCCAATAGGATAGGATGTAAAGCTAATAATCCCTGTTGCCGCTGTAGGTAATGAAGCTTCTGTAATAAGGTACTTGACGATTACAGCCCAATGAGAAAAATTGTCATAGTGAACAAGACTGGATTGCAATAGAATAACAGAAAAAATCAAAAAATAACCGACCATCCATATTCTAGTCAAATCTAACGAAAAGAGCCTAATTTTACTATCATTTTTATGTCTAAATAGGTTCACACTAAAAAGAAGTAGGCCGATTAGAAACATAGCAATTGCAGTGCCAGATAAAAATCCTAGTAAAGAAGCAATATACAGAACGATTATATTTGCACAAAAGATAACAATTAAAGACAGCTTTGATGGATAGCCAAACTTTCTTTCAATGTAGATTCGATACCCATACGTTGACAAACAAAACAGAAAAAAACGTAATACTATAATGATCATCTTTTGTTTCTCCAATCCTTTAATAAGCTATGAAAAGCACTATCCTCAATTAGTTCATCTATATTCTCTACCAAATAAACATAATTCCCTGTACTTAAATCAGACTCAGATAACGTAAGTTTAAACAGTACGTTTTTATATAGAACATCCATTTGTTTCTGCATGATATCTACACTATCACTTTGTATAACCATTGTCTGAAAATCAAATTCTTTTAATACTACAGAAGTATTCTGAATTTCAATGCTTTCATGCAGGGTAATTATTGGAAATTTAGATAATTTTTTGGGAGCAGCTATTTTTTTAATTGAAAAATGGTGCATAAAATTGTCTATTAAACCATCTAAAGGTGTTAGCCACACATCATGCTTCTTAGGCAAATATTGATTACTTCGATCATAAACCAATTGAAAATAGGCTTGTTTATTAGCACGTTCCGGTTTTTCAATCCAAACGCCATATAGCCACCCATCAGATTGTTCCATCACTCTGGCAATTTTCCCTCTAACCTTTACACTATTTTTCTCTGTTTGTATGTCAAAATTGAGCCATTCATCAGGCGGGAAATAAATTGGTTCTTCAGAAAAGAATGACAGCCCTTCTTCTGATATGTTTGTCGTATAGAGCGAATAACTATGGTTTAAGCAAGTTATTGTCATCGCTTCTTTGGCATAAAACCTTTCAAATTTACGATAAATTGGCCGGCCTAGAGAGAATAAAACGGCATATGCAAGATTCACTATATGATGTAATAACCAGAACGTAATAACACTGCCATACAATAATTCCGAACCGTATTTTCCATAGTTAAATTTAACTAAACCGTAAAGTGAAAGGAGCAGCATTATTAGATGCGGAACTACAAATAACAATTCATATCGTGATTTGTTCACTGACTTTTTCGTAACCTTGAATTTTTTTTCTGTGATTCCAATAGACTCTAAAAATACAGGTATTACTAAATAAGGTGCAAAGATCGTTTCCTGTATCTCTCCCCAACGTTGCGATCTTATTTCGCCCGAGACGCTGGTCATAGCACTTTGTAATAAAAAATAACTAGGAAGCCAAAAACACATTAATATCCAAAAATCAGTATCAACTACACGAATGTTGAATACAGTAAATAAAATTGGAGCAAATACATACAAAAGACGCCTAAAAAATGACCACCAATACAAATAACTATTTAGAAAAACCAATTTCTGATTCCATTTAAAATTAGGATTAGTTAATATACGTAAATTATAGATACTACGGATAACACCGCGTGCCCATCTTACACGCTGGTTCAAGACGCTTTGAAAATCAGTTGGGGTCAGCCCACTGGCCATTGGTTCAAGCGTTGAAATACTTCTATAGCCGCAACTATTTATTTTTGCCCCTAATTGAAAGTCTTCGGTAATCGTATTGGTTGGAAAACCGCCAGCCTCTTCAATCGCTTGTCTTAGGATCAATGTATTTGAACCTGTGTATATAGCTGTATCATGTGCATTGTTTAATACATTTACTTCTCTAGAAAAGAAATCTTGTTCATTAGCTATTGAATTTTCTGAGAATAAATTATATTGAAAAATATCGGCATTGTAAAAACTTTGAGGGGTTTGAATAAAACCAAGGTGTTTATGATTAGGGTCATCTTTAACCTTGAAATCTTCCATAAAATAAGGAACGGTTTCCATTAAAAATTTTGAATAAGGAATCATATCAGCATCAAACGTTGCAACTAATGGGGAATTCGTCATACTTAATGCATTATTCAGATTTCCTGATTTCGCATGCTTATTATTTTCAAAACCTGCATATCCCACATTGAATTGTTTTGCCAATTCCTTAACTTCTTTTCTATTGGTATCATCAGATAAATAAATATGAATTTTTAAAGGATCAGGGTATTCCATGTGAACACAGGCATTAACCGTTTTGTATAATAAATCTACATCCTCATTGTGTGTTGCTATTATTACGTCTACATGCGGGTATTCTTCATTTTCCAGTACCGGTTTTTCCAATATTTTTTCTTTGCTCTTACTCCAAATCAAAATAAATGCCGTGAAATTTGAAACGACTTCACTCACCCAAAGTGCTATACCAAAAATAAGAGCAAATAATGATCCTGATAAAGGTAACGTAAAGAACAGTCTCCACACTAAATAAATGACTGAAAATAGAACAGCTGCTAAATAAAGTATCTTTTTATTATCTTTCATTTGACCACCTTATGAAAAACCCATTTTTTTTGAACATAAAAACTAATGACAAATAGTAATAAATCTATCACTACCTTTACTAGCGTAGGATTAAAATCCATTAGCACATTATGTACCAATGAAACGAATAAACTTGAGATAAATGTTTGTATAATAACTAGACCATAGTATTTAATAAAGCTATTAGAACTACCATTCTTAAAGACGATATAATTGTTTACCAGATAATTAAATAATGAAGATATACTGCGCGCAATATACGAAGCTATCGTGATAGCTTGAAAATTACTTTCTCCTATAAAATAAATAATTAAAGAAAAAATACTGATATCAATAAAAAAAGAAAAAACAGATGAAAAAAGATATTTAATAAAAACGGCATAAATAGCAATCGAATCGAACAAAGCATGAAAATGAGACGATTGATTTTCTTCAATGTAAACTGTTTTAATGGGCACTTCTACAATACGTACCTGTTGCTTTTTCGCTTCCAACAACATGCTCATTTCGTACTCAAATCTGTCACCTGAAGTATTTACTAACTGCTCCATAAAGAAACGGGGAATAACTCTTAATCCCGTTTGAGTATCTGTTAATTTAATTCCTGTTATGACTTTCATTATTCTCCTTGTTAGAAGATTTCCAAATTTACTTTTAAAAGGTACCTTCCCATCAAAACTTCTTACTCCCATAATTAATGCATCTTTATGAACATTAAAAGCATCAACACAAAAGACCATATCCTTGTATCGATGTTGTCCATCTGAGTCAATCGTGACGATTCCTTTAGCCTTTTCAAAATGCTTCAACACATAGTTCATAGCTGTCTTTAAAGCTCGTCCTTTACCAAAATTCTGTTCATGCGTTAGAACGATACAGTCAAATTTATCTTTTGCAATTTGAAAATACTTTTCAAATGCAATGCCACTCCCATCATCTACAATCACGATTGGTATTGTAACTGATTGCCTTGATCTAATAGTTTCCAACAAGCTTAGGAGCTTTTCATCTGGCTCTAAAGATGGTATGACAATTACTATATTTTCCATAATATTCCCCTTTAATTAACTAAGGTTTAAATTCTCAGCCTTTAACTTTCAAAAAATCATTGGATTCTTCAAAAATTAGATTCTGTTATTTATAGCACAGACTTTTTTTTTATTCCATTAATTTATACCGAAATCAATTTTTCCATTGATCTATTATGTCAATTTTGTTCACAATTAGTTATCATCAAATGATTTCTTTTTTTATCTTTACTATTTTCGCTCCTTTTTCATCCATATCAGTTAATACAACCCATTTAATTGTTCAACATTTCCTAAACTCATCTTAACTAACAATACAAAACCACTCATTGTAACAGATGTATTTCCAGATAGAATTCTCTTTAAAAAGCCTATAAATATAGGAAAAAAACAAACTATTTAGTAGTAAATTTAAATAACGATCTCTTTCATCTTGTTATTCAGTCTTTTATATTCTCTAATATGTGATATAATTAACAATAAATTCCAACATTTTAGAAATGGAGATTCGCTATGAAAGAAATCAGTTTAGGCTCTTCTGTTTACGAATTAGTTACCGCACATCCGGAAATCCAACATGTTTTATTTGACTTAGGTTTAAAAGATATTCAAACACCTGGCATGTTAACGACTGTGGGAAGGTATATGACTATTCCAAAGGGAGCAAAGATGAAAAAAGTTGATTTACAAGTCATTATTGATCAATTGGAACAATTAGGCTTTACCATTAAGGAGTGAATTTATGGAAAACAATACTGTTCAGCGTCAGAAAAAAATTGTTGAGATTTTAACGTTGCTTCATGAAGGCGGAGAGTTTGAAGAAGCCAAGCGTCTTTTTGATGAGTCTTTTGATGGGGTGGATGTCAGCGAAATTACAGCTGCAGAAAGAGAATTAATTGCTAGCGGTTTGGATCCTTCAGAAATCCAACATCTATGTAATGTTCATGCGGCTGTATTTAAAGGTTCCATTAGAGATATCCATCGTTCGAATTACGAACATGAACATCCGGGGCATCCTATTCACACTTTAAAACTAGAAAACAGAGTAATCCGCTCACTCTTAGAAGATGAAATCCAAGAAGCTTTTGACCGATTTTCTACCGGCGACTTTTCTCAAAAAAAACGCCTGCAGCACGCTCTATTAGACTTGATGCAAATTGATAAACATTATACTCGAAAAGAAACGTTGATTTTTTCTTATATGGAACGGTACGGCATTACTGCACCCCCAAAAGTCATGTGGGGTGTTGATGACGATATACGCTCTGCGATCAAAGATGTGAACTTTTATTTAAGTAGCAAAAAATTTGCCATTAATCCTTTAAGAGACAAAATAGAGCACATCATAACAGAAGTTGATGAAATGATTTTTAAAGAAGAAGAAATCATGATTCCAATGGTTTTAGATGTGTTTTCCCTAGCAGATTGGCAAAGGATTGCTGAAGACAGCTTAGACATTGGGTTTGCTTTTATCCCTAAGCCTTTGTCTTGGAAGCCGAGTAAAGATGCTCTAGCACAAGAAAAAAATCAGCAAGAAAATCGATCAGAAGCAGCAAAAAAAGCAGCAGCTATGACAGCAGCTATTTCTGAGGCTCCTCCTATTACCGAAACGGAACACTATGATTGGCAAGATAATTCATTAAGTAAAGGTTCTATCGTTTTACCAACAGGTGTCCTTCAATTAAAAGAATTAACGGCTATTTTTGGCGTTTTACCTGTAGATTTAACTTTCGTGGACAATGAAGATCGCGTCCGTTTCTATTCAGAAGGAAAGAATCGCGTTTTTCCCCGTACAAATTCTGTTATAGGACGCGAAGTGATCAACTGTCATCCACCTAAAAGTATGCATATGGTTCAGAAAATTCTTGATGATTTTAGAAGTGGAGAAAGAAATGAAGCCGAATTTTGGATTAATTTACGCGGAAAAATGATTTATATTCGTTATTTTGCTATTCACGATCCTGAAACAACTGACTACCTAGGCTGTTTAGAAGTCACACAAGATATTACCGAAATTCAAAAAATCCACGGAGAACATCGGTTGTTGAGTGAAAACAACTAGCCTTATTCACTAATATTAAAGTCAGGACAACTATTGGAACTAAGTCTATCAAACAACCCATCATTCCATATAAGGATGACAGGTTGTTTGATAGTTTTTTGGTTATCCTAAGCTAATTGTAAATTCAAAACCAGTTGGATTTTCTACAAAAGGTCTGCCAGCTTCTTTAAAGACAAGTTCAATTCCAGTAAGATCATCTGGCAAAGCAGGTGAAATAATATAGCTATGGCTCGCATGTCCTGTTGTTCCTCCGCCTCCTTCCGAATGGCAGAAATACGTATCATTAATAAACAAATCAAGCATATCAGGATAAAAGTTAGCATCTTCTTTCTCTTCCCAATCCATATGCAAGTATAGTACGCTAGCGTTAGCATATTGCCGAATAAAGGTCACCGTATACATAACTCCATCATTTTCATAAATCTTAAGTACTGGCACATATTTTTTGAATTCGACAGGCACAACCATTCGCTTGAGACTATCTTCCATTGCCATTGTTGTAAAGAGCGATTGTAAATACTCTTCCTGGAGGTCGTACTCGTCGGCCAACCTAGAAATCACCTCATCTGGTGGAAAAATTGTATTTTTCCCCAGAACTTCTTTACGTTGGTTTAATAAATCACAAATCTTTTCATCAATCAGGAAAAAACGTTCATCATAATGATTTGTTGATCCTTCATTTGATTCAAATTTCATACTTAATTCCTCCATTTTTCTATTTAAAGAATTGGTTCGTTGCTTCTATAGTAATAAAGATGACGAAGTTGCTGAAGTTCTATTTTATCTTGATCATTTTTTATTTTCGTACTACTACTGTTACGAACAGAAATTATTTTTGAATCGGTCCCAGCAATAGTGTTGCCCATGAATCGTGGAGTGATTCTTGGTCAGATGGTTGGAACAATCCAGCGTAGACATCGCGTAGTAAACGAGATAATTCGGTATCATTGTAATATGAACGCCCACCACTTGCTCTTACCATTTCCTCGACTGTTTTGATAGACGCTTCAACAGAATAGTTTTTAATAGCTGACAAGCGCGGCATCCATAAGTCTCCATGATCACTATCATTTTCGACATCGTCTGCTAGTACATCAATTTGAGGCTGAATGCTATCTAGAATTAAAGCAGATTCTGCGATACGCCAACGAATATTTTTATCTTGATCGTACGTCGTTCCTTGAGCGATTGATTTGCGTTTTTTCACACTTTCAATTCCTAATTCCAGCGCACGTTTTCCAATTCCATGGTATGTTGCTGCTAGTAAAATTTCAAAATGAGAAAATATTCCAAAAACAACTGGGTCAAAACTTGGTCCAGGTTCTACTTTTGTTAATATGCTTTCTTTTGAGGCATAAGCACCAGCTAAATTCACGCTATACGATTGCGTTGCACGCATACCAAGTGTATCCCAATCTGGTTTGATTTTAATTGTTTCAGCATTGTTTTCTACATACGCAAAAACTGATTGCGGGTCGCCATTATTTTCGTCCATGCCGTAAGTCACCATACGAGAGCATTCGGCTACCATTGATATAAACACTTTAGGCCCATAAAACCGATAGCCGCCATCTTCTTCCTGTTTTGCTTCACAAATAGACCCAAATAAAACCCGATCATTGGCCGGTTCAGAGATAGCAAATGACAACAAGTGTCCTTCTACTGCATCTTTTAAGATTTGTTCTCCTTTTTTATTTCCATGACGTACCATATATTTTCCTACACCTACAATAATTTGATGCATGTTAATACCTAAGGCAGTAGCAGGAGCTGCTTTTGCTAGACGAGTTTGCTCGTGAGCAATTTCTTTCAGACTCAAACCATGTCCCCCATATTCTTTGGGTACAAAAGCTTTATAATATCCCGCTTCTTTTAATGCAACATGATCTTCATGTGGAAAGCTATTCTCTTTGTCGTACATTGCAGCACGACTATGTATTCCTTTTAGAAGTTCTTCGTTTAAAAACACGCAATCTTCCTCTCTTACTCCTATTTAAAACTTTCTCATTAAACATAATGCAAGTTATAACCAATCTGCAAGCTTCTATCAAAAAAATAAGGCGAGAAATGATAATCCATCCGTTTCTTTTCTTCTTAACTATAAGATTAGTTTGATAGAACGGCTTTTTCAAAATTACAGGTTATTCTTTAAAATACAATTTTGTCTTTAATAAAATGCAGCACTATTTGTACACAATAGTGCTGCTTTTTAGACGTATTTAGTTTTTTAAATTCCTATCCGATAGTATAATTAGTTTCTTACTTCATCCTATTTTTTTATAATCCACTGTTTGTTCAAAATGAGCTACAGCACCAATCAGATTGGCATCATTGTTAAACTTACACACTTCAATTACTAGTTTTAAATCTTCTGCCTTCTGACGCTCTAAGTAAAAGGTTGCTCTTTCATTCAGACGTTGAATAAGGTCTTTGCGTGTGGATAAACCGCCACCGATTACAACCATATCTGGATTAAAGCTGACAGAAAGATTATAAATCCCCAGTGCCAGCGCATCAATAAGACCATCCACATATTTCATCGCAATTGGCTCACCTCTATCAGCTTCTTGGAAAAGAAATTTTCCATCAACCACTACATCTAAGCCTAATTCTTTACTATAACGTTCAGCAGTATGTACCGGACTTCCCATTTCACTCAATGTATGCTTACCATCCAAGAGCATGTACCCAAATTCACCGCCAAATAAATCTTTGCCTTTAAATAGCTTTCGATCAATGATTACTGAACCACCGATACCTGAACCAATAACAATAAATAAAGCATGTTGGATGTCTTTTGCGGCTCCAAGCCATAACTCTGCTAACGCTGCACAGTTTGCATCATTTTCCATTGAAACGGGTACACCAAATAAATCTTCCCATTCCTTCTTGATTGGAAAATAATGAAGATAGGGAACTGCACTGATGCCACTAATGGTTCCTTCTATCGCATCAACAGCTCCTGGAGCACTAATTGCGACACCATCTATTGAATAATTTTCGCTAAATGAGTGGTAAACTCCTAACATTTCTTCTTTCATATCGTTCCAACTTTTTGGTGTAGTAAATGAAGCTTTATTGCTTAAATTTTCGTTTTCCCATAACCCATATTTCACTGCAGATCCGCCAATATCAAACACTACAATACTCATATATTCACTCTCCATCATTTTAATAATAACGTTTCCATTACCGCGGTATTTCAGTTTCTCTGTATTCAAAATTTCCTATTAGCTATTCTTTCTTATAAGGAAAAAGCCAAGAAAAGAGACGTACTCTAAACTGGCTTGTTACTTAAAGTTATTTTTTTACATGATCAATCGTTGACTTGATCTTACTTAATCACGAGTCAACACCATTTCCACTGAGAATTCATCATAGCGGTGAATAGAAGTGGAAAATTCAAATGTATTTCCTGTATCTAAATAGCCAACCTGTTCCGCTATAGCAACTGGATCTCCTTCTTCAAGCCCAAGTTCTTCTGCTTCACTATCTGTAGCTTTTCGAACAGAGACTGTTCTGTGTGCACTTTGGATTTTTAGGTGCAATTCATTTTCAATGTATTCATATATCGATCCTTTGATATTTTTCTCTTTGATACCAGGAATAAGATCAATAGGCATATACATTTTCTCTATTACGACTGGCTTATCATCCACATAACGAACGCGACAAATATCATAAACAAATGTGTCTTCTGAAAGGTTCAGCTTTTTAGCAGCCTGTTCTGGTACCGACACAATTGAAAAGTTTAAGATTTTACTAAAAACTTTTTTATCAGAATAAAGGGCAGTTGTACCACGAAATTGATTTGCCATGGCGATACGTTCAATTTCTTCAGGGTTTAAATCTTTTACAAATGTCCCGGAGCCTCTTCTTTTAATGATTAGGCCTTCTGTAACTAAGATATCCACCGCTTTTTTGATTGTCATTTTACTTGACTCGTATTGTACACACAAATCTTTTTCAAAAGGTAATCGCTGGTTAGCAATGTATTCGCCTTTTAAGATTTTATTGCGTATATCATTAGAAATAATGACGTACTTTTTCATTCTTTTTATTGCCCCTCTCGCTACCAAGTTTTTTCCTGCACAGGCCTATTAATGGACTTGTACAGAAAAAGTCTATACCTTTAGTATAGCGAAATCACTATTTCTTGACAATCATTCTTATCAAATGGATTCATTCAGCGGTTTGGTTACCAGTCCCGTTCACTTATATTAAATTCTCTGGCATATCAAATTGGTTTTCCTCAGCGACTTTTTTGAACCAATGACCTGATTTTTTGATTGTTTTAACTTGGGTATGGATGTTATTTGATATGAAACCATAACGATTGCGGTAAGCATTTTTCCATGACCAGCAATCAATTGGCGTCCATAAGTGATAGCCAAAGCAATTTGAACCTTCTTCTATTCCCTTAGCTACCCAATAAAGGTGCTCTTGTATGAATTGGATCCGGTAATCATCTTCGATAACACCCTCTTCATTTAAGTAACGTTCTTCTCTTGAAACTCCCATCCCATTCTCTGATACGAACCATGGAATATTGTCATAGTTATCACGGATATTCAATGCAATGTCATGGAGTGCTTTAGGATAGATTTCCCAACCCTTGTCTACATTCATACGCCGTCCCGGCATCTCATAGTCATCGAAATATTTCGTCGGCATCCAATCTACTGCCAAACTGTTCGAAGAAATACTTGGTTGTTTGACTCTATTAGGATGATAAAAATTGACGCCAAGAACATCTATCGTGTTGGTTTCGATAAGCCTCATTTCGTCATCCGTAGACTCCCATAATACACCGTCTTTTTCTAGGATACTCACTAGTTCTTGCGGGAATTGGCCTTTTGTAGAAGCACCTAAAAACATGTCATTCATCCATAAATTAGCAAAATGAGCAGCTGCTAGATCTTCTGGCGAATTTGTTGCTGGGTAAGAAGGTGTCAAATTTAAGACAATGCCGATCCTGCCATCAGGATTCGTATTGATCTCGCGATAAGCGGCAATAGCTTTAGCTGAAGCTAAAGTGATATTATAAGCAACTTGAACAGCTTTTTTCCCATCTACGATATTTGGGTAATGGAATTGATATAAGTATGCCCCATCTACAATCACCAACGGTTCATTAAAGGTAAACCAATCCGTAACACGGTCGCCGAATAAGTGGAAACATTGTGAAGCAAACTTCCCAAACAATTCAACTACATGTTTTGATTCCCATCCACCGTGTTTCTCTTGCAATTCTACAGGCAAATCAAAATGCAGCAAATTCATAACTGGTCTGATACCTTGCGCCAGACATTCATCAATGACTGCATTATAGAAACGAACCGCATCTTCATTGACGGTTCCTTCTTCTAAGTCGTCTATCAATCGAGACCATTGAATGGATGTACGAAAAGAGTTCAAACCAATCTCTTTCATCATCGCAATATCTTGTTTATAGCTGTTGTAAAAGTTAGAAGCTGTATCTGGTCCTACTTGATCGTAGAACGCTTCTGGCTCAATTTCATACCAATGATCAAACACATTTGCGTGTTGCTTATTGAAGCGCCCTTCACTTTGTGGTCCAGATGTTGCGGCCCCCCACCAAAAATCTTTCGGAAATTCAATTTTCATTTCTTCTCATCCTAACTATTGTCTATTTTTCTTTCAAGTGATAGATACGGCTCGCATAGTCTCCAGGCATCTCACGACTCCAATATTCATGAGCACGTCCGATATAGTTTTCTCCCAATATCAATCCAGCTTGCATTAGATCATCACCATAACGTAACACTTCGTCTTCATTGATTCGATACAACTTGTCTTCTTTTAATCCTTTCAATTGTATGCGTTCATACACAGGATTCGGTTTTGCTAAAACTTGATATACACCAACTAAAGCTTCCGTTTGGTCAAGAGAAACAACCATCCATGCTGTTACATTTTCTTCAAATGGACTTTTCAAACGGTAAAACGTTCCTTGATGGATCAACTGTTGCCATTCTTTTACTTGCTTGATTTGCGCTTTGATGATCTTTTTTTCTGTCTCATTTAATTTTGTGCTATCTAACTCATACCCGAAAGTCCCGAATGCTGCCACATCCCCACGCATTTTTAATGACGTTGTGCGAGCAACCTGGTGATTTGGTACTTCTGAGACATGGCTTCCAATGGCAGACAAAGGATAAATAAATGATGTTCCGTATTGGATCTTCAATCTCTCAACTGCATCAGTATCGTCACTCGTCCAGGTTTGTGGTGCATAATACAACAGACCAGGATCAAAACGTCCGCCACCTCCTGCACAGGATTCAATCAATAAGTCCGGATACTTCGCCAGAATTTTTTCATACAAAGCATATACTCCTAAAATATACCGATGCATCACTTCTCTTTGTTTTTCGGCAGGTAAGTTTTGTGAGTAGGCTTCGGAAATGTAGCGGTTCATATCCCATTTTATATAGTCGATCTCATTACTGCTGAGAATCGCATCCATCTGATCAAAGATATTCTCCACAACTTCTGGGCGCGAAAAGTCTAATACATATTGATTTCGTCCATGAGAAATATTTTTTTCTGGATGCCCGATGACCCATTCTGGGTGAGCATCATGAATCGGTGTCCCAACAGATACCATTTCAGGCTCGAACCAAAGACCGAATTTCAAGTCCATTGCGTGTATCTTTTGAGCTAATCCCACAATTCCATTAGGCAACTTTTCTTTATCCACTGCCCAATTTCCTAACGAACTGGAGTCATCATCACGTTTTCCAAACCAGCCATCATCTAATACGAAAAGATCAATACCTAAGGACTTCGCATCCCCAGCTATTTCTAATATTTTTGCTTCATCAAAATCAAAGTAAGTAGCTTCCCAGTTGTTGATAAGAATCGGTCTTTCCCGTTTTGCCCACTTGGGATTAATCAATTGTTCTCTATACAATGTATGGAAGATTTGACTCATTCCATTTAACCCTTTTTCACTGTAAACCATTACGGCTTCTGGTGTGGTAAAGGTTTCTCCAGCATCTAGCTTCCACTCAAACTGATGAGGGTTGATCCCCATCATCGCTCGTGTCACATTATACGTATCGACCTCTACTTGAGCTAAGAAATTTCCACTGTAGACAAAGCTGAAACCAAATACCTCTCCTCTATGTTCAGTTGCATCTTTTTTTGCGAGTGCGAAAAAGGGATTATGAGCATGACTACTAGCTCCTCGTGTACTGGAAATATTTTGTACACCTGTAATCAGTTCTTTTCTTTCTACTTGTGCTTCTCGGGCCCAAGCACCATGCAAATGAACAAAGTCATAATCAGCAGTTGGAAAGTCAATGTTTAGACTCATCAAACGTTCAACTCTAACGGAATGTGTTCCTTGATTTTCTAACGTTGCATGCCTTGTTATGACACTCAATTCATGAAACACAGTGTAAGAAAGAGTCAATATTACATCAGAATAACGATCCTTCAATTGGATTTCTAATGTAGTCGCTTCATTTGAAGTAGCAAAGGTTGAAGGCATCCCTATAATTTTTTTCTTTCCTTCTACAACTGAATAGGCTTGATACTCGAAGTGACTGATGTGATCTCCATCTGGGTAACGAAGTTCAATAGCTGGATAGCGAAAGTCCGTTGTCCCGTATGCCGGCATCTCTTGTTTAATATGCTCCAAGGATGTCGTATAGTTATCGACCTTTAAATTGTTTGATGGTCGCACTTCCCGTTCAATCAAATGAGCAAATGAACTACGATGTCGGATAGCTTTCCCAACATATAATTGTTCCAACACGTTTGTCTCTTCCATAACCCGAAATATGTAACTTATTTTCCCATTTGTAAGATGAAACTCTTTTGTATCTTCATTGACAAGAACATAGTTAGTCATAATGTACTCCTTTAATTCATTTTTATAGGTAAACTTTTGTTAGTGGTGTTTAGTGTTATTATTCTTTCACCTTTACTTGGAGCCCTTTTTGAATCATCATCCAATAAAGACTTGGAACAAGAAAGAAGAACAGTACTAAATTAAAGTAGGCTACGCCCATTGCACTCCATGTTAGCATTAAAACAAACAAACTTTTAAAAGGATTACGAATCATATAGTCCAAAGTATAGGCATAAAGCCATTTCCCATTATATGTATCTTGTTTATCCTCATATAAACTGATTGCTAGCACTAAAAAGGTATGATAAAGGGAAAACAGCGTCAAACTGGTTACTACTAAGAAGCTACTTATAGTATGCAAAAGTCCCATATAGAGACATAAAAGACTGGCTAAACACAGATTTAACAATACAGTCCATACAAATGATAACCCTTTACCAAAAGGGATACTTTTTCTTGTTCTATCTTGTTCAGCAGGTGCATCAATTGGAGCAAGAACTACCCTTTCTTGTAAAAAAGACAGTGCACTTCTTGCTGCATCTGCAAAACCATAAATTAGACCGGAACGTATGAGTGCACCCCAATAATGTACTGATCCGACAACAAACAAATGAATCTTTTCTACAGATCGTGTCAATCTTGGGGCTTTTTTCATCTTCATTCTTCCTCTCTAAAGTTAATTGCTTATTTTACTGAACCGGCTACACCGTTATAGATATATTTTTGTAATGAAAGGAACACAATTAGAATAGGGATAATAACGATCATGACCCCAGCTAGGATAACTGGCCAATTGGTTCCATAAGGCCCTTTAAATGCAAAGAGTGCAGTGGAAATAACTTTTAATTCCCGTCCTGGCATATAAAGGAAAGGATTGTAGAAGTCATTGTAGACGCCTACTCCACTAATAATAAGCATTGTCACAATCGGGGCTTTTAAGTTCGGCAGAATGATTTTCCAGAAAATTTGGAAATAAGATGCTCCATCTAAAATAGCCGATTCGTCTAATGAAATAGGAATCTCATCTAAGTATTGCATAAAGATGTAAAGGGCGATAACATCCGTTCCCAGGTTTAAGACGATAACTGACCAAATCGTATTGAACAACCCTAATCCCTCAACAATTTGGAACGTTGCTACTTGACTCGTTATTCCCGGAATCAGCATGGCTGTCATAAACAATGTTAGGATTATTTTCTTAAAGCGGAAATCAAAACGATTCATCGCATAAGCAAACATTGACCCTAATGTTAATTTCCCAACCATACTAACAACAAAAATGAATAACGTATTCTTGAACCCTGTTAGCATTTCTCCATCGACAAATGCCGTCACATAATTGGTAAAGTCTAACGTTTTAGGCAGAGCCAACACACCTGTCGTCAAAAACTCCTCATTAGATTTAAATGAACCAATCAAAACGACTAATATTGGCAGTAAGGCCACTATGACTCCTAAAGTGAGGACTGTGTACTTGAATATACTTCCAAAAGATATTTTGATTTTATTTTTCTTTTTATAGGTTGTCTGCGTCAATTCCATATTCTACCTCTTTTCTCGTATGGCTAAACGTTGGATTACAGTAACCACAATCACGATCATTAAAAGAATGATTCCCATCGCAGAAGCCAAACCGGTTTTATTGTATTTAAAGGCTGTTGAGATCGTTTGAATGACAAATGTTGTTGTTCCGTTCGAACCGCCTGTCATAATATAAGGAATATCGAATACACTTAGTGAACCGCTGATTCCTAAAATGATATTTAAAAAGATAATATTTTTTATGCTTGGGACAATAATATAGAGGAATTTATCCCATTGGCTGGCGCCGTCGATTTCAGCTGCTTCATATATCTCAGGGTTAACCGATTGGATAGCTCCTAAAAAGATTAGAAAGTTAAAACCGGTATATCGCCAAACTGAAGTAAAAGCTAAAGAAATATTATTGATAGAGCGATCTCCCAACCAAAGACGAATTTGGTCATCTAGCCCCATGAATGACAAGACCGTATCCAATGTGCCTCCGCCTTTATAAAAATATAGAAAAATGAAACCAATCGCTACACCATTCAAAAGATATGGAAAAAACAGAACGCCTTTCCAAAAATTAGCGAACTTAACTTTGAATGACAATATCGTTGCGAATAATAGCGCAATACCTAATTGGAAAAATGTAGCGATGAAGTAGTACAAGCTCGTTTTAAAAACAGCAAAATAATTTGGATTTGTCAAAACCGTTCGATAATTGTCTGCCCCAACAAAGTTTGGATCAGGTGTAATTCCATTCCAATCGGTCAAACTGTACTGGAACATTTTAATTAACGGATAATAAGAAAATAACAGCAATAAAGCAACTGGAATGATAGTAAATAAGAAAATGAGCACCTTTTTTTCTGTATTTTGATTTAACTTTATTTTATGCACAGTATACCCCTCCATTAATAAATCGAGCGTCCCCACGAAACAGGGACGCTCCTTTAGCTCAATTAATTGTTGCCAACTGTTTCGATTGCATCAGCCCAACGTGTATTAAATTCTTTCATAATATCTTCAAATGTTTCATTTGAATTTCCTATACCAGCATCAATAATGCGTTGTTTTTCCAAGTCAGTAGAACCTACGCCCAATTCAGACATATTGTTCACGTCAGGGAATAATGATTCTTTGCCTTGAGGTGCTGGGTTTTCTTCTAGTAAGATAACACCTGCATCTTGGCTGGATTGTAAAGCTGCTGGATATTCTCCACCGATTACAGCTGATAATCCACCATTGTCTACTGCATAATCTGATTCATTAACTAACCAATCTAATAAGGTACGTGCAGCTTCTTTATGTTCACTGTTCACATTAATGGCCAAGTTATAGTCTCCACCAATACCCATATATTGTTCGCCGTCTTCAGCTATAGTTGGGAAGGTTTGGAATGTGATATTTTCTGCATTTTCAGGAACGATATCTTGGATTTGTGGTACAGCCCAGCTTCCTAAAACCATGACCCCAACTTTTCCATTTGCCAAGTCTACTTTTGATTGTTCCCAATCAGATGTTGTTGGATCTGCTTCAATCAATCCTTTATTAGCTACTTGATATAAAGTGTCATAGATCGTATACATTGTGTCGCCTTTTTCAAATGGAGCAGAATCTTGTGCTAATTTTGTTGTTACATCTGGATCACCAGAAACTCCTGTACGTGTGAAGTCCCAGTTAGATAATGTCCAACCTGCAGCATAGTTTGTGTATAACGGAGTTACATCAGGAGTTTTTTCTTTAATTGTTTCTAAAGCAGCAATAAAGTCTTCTGGCGTTTTAGGGAACTCGTTGATCCCAGCATCTTTAAATACTTGCATGTTTACGACCATGCCTGTTGCATTCATCTGTGATGGGATACCGTATTGAACGCCTTCAAATGAACGATCATTCAGTCCCATATACGTTTCGCCTAACTCTTCTTTGTCTCCTAAAGGTTCAAAGAATAATTCAAAATCTTGTGGTGCAATATCCGCCGGCAGCATCAATAGATCCCCGTATTCTTCTGTGTTCATTCGTGTCTTCATTTGACCTGCATAATCGGTAATCGTTTCGATCTCTACTTTAATATCAGGATGTTCTTCATTAAATTCTGTTATGTATTCATCCCATTTGCCATTCGTTTCCCAGTCTGTTTTATGGTTGATGAATGTAATTGTTTCAACACCATCTGCTGCATCAGTTTCCTTCGTGCTTTCTCCCCCACATGCTGCTAACCCCAAAACAGAAGCGATTGCCAAACTTGCCAAACCAGCTTTACCAAAAACGGAATTTCTTTTCATCTCTATATCCTCCTCAAAACATTTTTAAGAATCAGTAAGCGTTTACAAAACATATGTTAGCATGTTTAGTTTTAAATGTATATACTTTTGTAAGAATTTTTTTATTTTTTTTTGAAATAAGATTGAATAATTGATTCTGCAGGCTTCCCATACACTGCATAATCCTGGTCTGCGTCTGCTTGGTGAATAGGATATAACTTAGATTTCCAATCCCAAAGGCCAAATCCCTCTACCCATTCATACTTATCGGTTTGTCGAAACATCTCCTCATACCATTCTTTTTGTCCAGAACTATCCACTGACCCTTCTAACTCCCAGTTATTTGGCAACCATTTTGAACCTATACGACTGGCGCATCCTGCTTCACAGAAAAAGAAAGGCTTTTGTTCTTTTTCTATTACCTCTTCGATTCGTTTTAGTTCTTGTTCCCATTTATCAATCGGGTAATAACCAGATGAGGAAAGGACATCGACTGCATCCCACCATGTTAAATGATCCTCTTGATATTTATCGCAATTGTAGGTAATCAACCCAGTATAGGAATTTCTTACGTTTGAAATAACCTCACGCC
This sequence comes from Carnobacterium inhibens subsp. inhibens DSM 13024, assembly GCF_000746825.1. Taxonomy (NCBI): domain Bacteria; kingdom Bacillati; phylum Bacillota; class Bacilli; order Lactobacillales; family Carnobacteriaceae; genus Carnobacterium; species Carnobacterium inhibens. The sequence continues at coordinate 1,434,242 of NZ_JQIV01000006.1, forward strand.
ATTCTTTTTCTCGGCGATCACTATTCACCAGCTCACATCCTACTACAAAGAGTTCACAAGCAGTTTCTTCGGCAATTTTTGCATAGTGAGTAATGAATTCTGTGTAGGCACTAAACCATTCTGACCATTTTGGTTCGCAAGGTACATCATGATCAAAAAAATTTATATGCGCGCGCCACATGCCATCTGCTATATTCACCATAGGTTTTAAAATAACTTTTAAACCTATTTCTTGTGCAAATGCGATCATTTTTCGTACTTCTTGATCACTTAATACAGTCTCTGCTTGCCAATTGATTTTTGTTGCATGTATTGTTGCTTGTTCTGCGACAACCGCAAGAATTACGTGCGTTGCTGCACAGCGTTCTTTCAATAATCGCAACGATTCAAACGCTTCTTGTGTCGCCCATTCCCCACGTTGACTCATATAACCAAACGTTACTCCTTTAATAAATTCCATAATTTCCTCCTTTTATGTATTGACTTTCCTAAACAAAAGTATATATTTATTAATGTATGCGGTACCATCATTATTAACCAATCTTTTTTGTTTGTAAAGAATAAATCATTTAATCGTTCTAAAATACAATTTTGGTACCCTAAAGGAGACTTTTATGAATGAAGTAAAGCAGCTTTTTTATAAACAAATGTGGGCATTTGCCTTACCTATTACGATTCAATTAATGATTACCTCTGGTTTAAACATTATAGACTCCGTTATGGTCGGAAGCCTAGGTGTTGAAGCAATTGCTGCAGTGGGGATCTCAAATAAATTCACTCAGTTTTTAGCCGTTATATTGCAAGGTTTTGCCAGTGGTGCGACCATTTTTTCTTCACAATATTGGGGGCAAAAAAATGTTTCAGGTGTCAAACAAATCTTAATTTTAGTGTCAAAAATTGCAACGATTTTTTCATTCATTTTTGCACTTGTAACGTTATTATTCACCCCTTTCATTCTTGGAATTTTTTCTGATGATGCCATTGTTATTGCTGAAGCGGTACCTTTCTTGCGTATCATCAGTCTTAGCTACGTATTTACTGCTTTATCTATGATTTTTAGTGTGACCCTTAAGACGATTGGAGAGGTCAAACGTCCTACCTTTTATAGCGTTATCACATTGTTAACAAACACCCTATTCAATTGGCTCCTGATCTTTGGTCCTTTTGGGTTGCCTGCTTTTGGCATTCGTGGAGCAGCTTTTGCTACATTACTAGCTCGTATTGTGCAAACACTCTTGTTGTTCTCTTTATTTGTAAAAAAAGGCATCCTAAAATCTGAAGTTGATCCATCAGAACCCGCATTACAAATCACTGGTCCTTACTGGAAAGTAACCTTTCCCTCTATCATCAATCATTTAACTTGGACCATGGGTGAGTTGGTCTTCTTTTGGCTCTACACTCGAACCGGAACAGATCAGACCGCGGCTATTTCTTTGATTGATCCACTTGTATTCTTATTTGTTTGTGTCTTTACAGGTTTGAGTGATGCTTCGAGCGTGATGATTGGCAATCAGTTAGGTGGAAAAATGTACAAAAAAGCTTTGTTTTATGCCAAACAATTCATCCGATTGACCACTATTCTTTCTATTGTTATCAGCGGAATCATTCTTCTATTTTCACCTATGATCCTGCAATTTTACAATATCACTAATCACGTAGAAGAACTCGTAAACCAAGTATTGCTGGCTTATATTGTTCTGTTGCCTTTTAAAAATTTAAATTATGTCAATAATGTTGGGATCCTGCGTGTTGGTGGAGATACGACTTTCGTTATGTGGTTAGATACTCTATCCGTTTGGTTATGGGGAATCCCAATGGCTTTCCTTGCGGTATATCTTGGATGGCCGCTTTGGAGCATCTTTTTCGTGGCTAATTCACATGAAATTATTCGTGCTATTATCGGTGTACGGCGCACCTTACGTGAGGACTGGTTAAAAACCCTTATTGCTTGATAGAAAAATTGTTTCACATAAGGAGGAAAATAATGCAGACAAAAGAAGTTTTAAAAAATCAACTTTTAGCAAAAGTGTTGCCTTTCTGGTTATCCCAGCAAGATAATACGAATGGTGGATTTTACGGCAAATTATCCATTGATTTGGAGTCCGACCCGCTTGCTCCTAAAGGTGGGGTCATGATGTCCCGATTCTTATGGACGTTTTCTCATTCTTATAATGCATTAAAAGATCAAGAGTACAAACTCGCTGCAGATCATGCTTACCATTTTATAACAGAAGCCTTATGGGATAATGAATACGGCGGCATTTATTGGCTTGTTGATGCCGAAGGTAAGCCTCTTAACCCTATCAAACATGTCTATGCCCAATCCTTTGCGATCTACGGTCTGAGCGAGTATGCGAAAATTGATCCAACTTCTGATGCACTAGAATATGCGAAAAAACTATATAACCTTATTGAAGAGAATGCTTACAATTCAAGCACTCTTGGTTATGAAGAAGAGTTTGATAAAAAATGGAAGCAAAAATCGCTATCACAAGTTGCTTCTCAAAATCCTAAAGTGAAGTATACAACAAATACACATTTGCATTTACTGGAAGCTTATACAAACCTTTACACAATATGGCCAAATGAAGCATTACTGAAAAAAATCCAACATCTGTTAACGTTGTTCATTACACACATCTTTCATCCTGCTGGTTACTGCCAACAAGAATTTGATCAAAACTGGACTTCAATCATTTCTGGAGTTTCTTATGGGCATGATATCGAAACTGCTTGGTTATTGGATGAAACTTTAGACTGCTGTAAAGTGGATGAAGATTTAGATAAAACGGTACGCAAGATGACATCTGAACTTGCTGCTTATTGCTACGAAAAGGGTTTAGATGAAAATGGTTGGATGGTCAATCATGGTGATGGTCCTCGTCTCGATAAAACGAAAGTTTGGTGGGTAGAAGCAGAAGCTGTTATTGGTTTTTACCATGCCTTTCAACAATCCGGGAACAGCAACTACCGAAATGCTGCATTAAATTTAGTTCAATTGATCCAGCAAAAATTTGTAGATCACCGTCCTGGAAGTGAATGGTATTCTCGTTTGGACGAAGACAATCAACTATTGTCGGTACTTCGTAAAAATGGAACTACAGAAGAAAACATATCAGATTCATGGAAAGGACCTTACCATACGGTTCGTTTTTATGTAGAAATGATCAAACGTCTGGAGGAAAAATAGAATGAAAATGAAAGAATTGGAAAACTATTCTGGCAGCGGCATCAAACCATCTGATTTTGATGCTTTTTGGGAAGATGGATTACTTGAAATGGAGTCTCTTCCACTTGATTACATACTAGATCCGGTAGATATCCCTTCGCAAGTTGCCAACTTTTATCATCTGACATTCAAAGGCGTTGGTGGAGCTACTATTCATTGTCAGCTCATTACGCCAAAAGAAACTGCCGGCAGAAACTTTAAAGGTCTACTTCAATTTCATGGATACCACACAGATTCAGGTGATTTCCAAGATAAAATTGGATGGGCAGCTGAAGGTTTTGTTGTCTTAGCAATGGATGCTCGCGGACAAGGCGGACTGTCTGAAGACCGTACGCAAACAAGCGGAGGTGTTATGAAAGGACTGATCATTCGCGGCATGGAAGAAGGAAAAAATAATCTTTATTTTAGACAAGTTTTCTTAGATACAGCTCATGTAGCTCGAATCTTAAAATCAATGGATTTTGTAAATGAAAATCGCATCTATGCTCAAGGAGCTTCTCAAGGCGGCGGTCTGACCATTGCTTGTGCAGGCCTTGTTCCTGACCTTTACCGTGTCTATGTCTCTTATCCTTTTCTTTCTGATTACCGAAAAGCGTATTCTCTTGGTGCTCAAACATCTGCTTTTGAAGAAATTCCATATTGGTTCCAATTCCGCGATCCGCTTCATAAACGTGAAAAGGAAATTTTCGATACATTAGAATATATTGATATCCAGCATTTTGCTCCTCGTATAAAAGCAGAAGTGTGTTGGGCTGTTGGGATGCAAGACACCATCGTCCCACCAATTACTCAAATGGCAACTTACAACAACATTCCAACTAAAAAGAACTTAATTATTTTGCCAGAATATGGTCATGAGTATTTGCCAAAAGTCAGCGATGACATGCGCAGTTATTTTATCGATTAAATAGACGAGAGTGGGACAAAAAGCGTTTAGACCCGAATCACTGGAACGAATAAGCGCAGTATGGTCATCGACCATCGAATAGAAGCACTGTAGGCTAACGCCTAAGTGTATCATGTCTGTACATAGCTGAAGCTACTACAGCCATGACAAAGTGGACGTCGGGTCTGTTTTTTGGAGCACGTTTTAGAATAAACATTCGTAGGAAGAGGCTGGGATTTTTGTCCCAGCCTCCTTCCTACTACTTCTTTAACTTTAGTTTGTTTAGAGATATTGTCTGACTAGAAACGTTATAAAACAACTTGATTTCCGCCATTTTTTTGAGCTGCCACTAATTTTTGAGCTGTTCTTTGAATCAATTCACTGATTGTTTCATCTGGATGATAAGTAGAAACTCCTGCACTAACACTTACGTGTCTAGACACTTCGAATACAGTTTCTAGAACAGTTTGTTTGATTATTTCAGCCAATATGCCAGCTTCTTCTTTTTCTGTATTTTCTAGTACGATTACAAATACAGAATCTCTATATCTTCCAGCCACGTATCTATCTTGAATAGAAGATATGATCACTTGTCCCGTTACTTTCAATACTTCCTCACTCAACATTATTCCAAAATCGTCTTCAATTTTAGCATAGTTGTCTACGCTTAAAACAATAATCGACATTGGCTGTTCTTGCTTTTTAGCTCGATTCGAGTGTTTTACCAACTCTACTATGATAGCTGATCGTGTATAAAGGGAAGTCAGTGCATCTCTCTTCATTTGAGTTGCTAAAGTCTTATTTTTCACCACTAATTGTTCTCTTTCAAGTTCCTCTTGTGTTATATCAAATACAATCCCGGTAAGAAATAACGGTCTTCCATTTTCATCTCTTTCCGTTACTTTTCCTCGGTCTTGATAAACTTTCCAAGAACCATCTTTAGCTTGGATACGGTACTTCACTTCCCACACAGGTATTTCCCCTTTTAAGTGATCCATCATCAATTGCATCACTCCATCTTTATCGTCAGGATGGACTTTGTCTGTGAAGAATTCATATGGAACTTTCTCAGGCAGATCCTCTTTCATATACCCTATTGCTTCTGCTTTTAAAGGATTGAACGTTACTTCGTTTGTAGTAAAATCCCAGAACCACTGCCCTAAGTTTCCTGTCCATCCAAATTCCAGGCGTTCTGATTTTTGAAAAGTCAGTAATAATTCTTTATTCAATCGATCTAATGATTGCACCTTTAAAAGTAGTTCTTCTTTTGTTAATTCTTCATATTCTTTATGTTCTTTCATGATATCCCTCCTTTTACACTCTTTTTGAGTTTAAAACTATGTCAAATTAAGTGTACTTTATTTTTGAGAACGGTTCAATGCTTATAAAAATATATGAAAAATTAGAGACCTTGCATTACCTGCATGATGTCTAATCGTTGCCGTATCGGAAATTATTCACTTAATTTTTGCGAAAAAAAATAGTCACCTACTTTTCATCAATAGATTAATGGCTTGCTGGATACTTTCTTCTTCAGAAGTACCTTCTTTTATATTTTCTTGGACACATTCGACTAGGTTCTCCGCTACGATTAAACTGATTGCACGATCAAGACTAGAACGAACAGCTGATAACTGTGTCACGATAGCTGTACAATCTTTTTCTTCTTCGATCATCTTCAATACCCCATGCAGCTGTCCATCTGAGCGTTTTAAACGATTTACGATTTTTGCATTGTATTCCATTATACAGTATCTCCTCTCCACGCAGAAATGCCGCCCATTACGTTTGTTACGTTGTATCCCTCTTTTGCTAATAATTGACAAGCTCTGGCAGAACGTGCTCCTGAATGACACATAACATAATAGTCTTGTTCTTTATCTAATGTTTTTTTCGCATATTCTAAATCGCTTAAAGGTACATGAATAGCACCGTCTACATGTTTTGTTTGCCATTCATCTTGTTCGCGTACATCCACTAAAGAAACTTTCTCTCTTTTCCATTTTTGTTCAAACTCTGGCATTGATATCGAATTATACATTATTTTTCCACCTTTTCTGGTCTGACTGTTGAATAAAGAGCAAATGCTCCATCCAAATTTTTAACCTTATATCCTTTTTGTTTCAAAATCCGTTCAGCAATGTAGCTGCGTAACCCACTGTGACAACTCACAATGATTGGTTGGTGTTTAGGCACTTCTGACAAACGTTCTCGTAACTGATCAAGAGGAATATTCATCGCTCCTTTTAAGCGACCATTATTAACTAGTTCATTTTCATTACGCACATCTAATAATAAATAACCTTCTTCTTGCCTTGCTTCTAATTCATGCCATTGAATCGAATCGCTTACTCCTTCAATAATGTTCAAAGCAGCATATCCAGCCATATTCACAGGATCTTTTGCTGATCCATACGGAGGAGCATAAGTGAATTCTAATTCTGGTAACTCGTGAACACTCATCCCTGCTTTGATAGCTGTTGCGATAATATCAATGCGTTTATCTACCCCATCTTCTCCAACAGCTTGTGCACCATAAATTTTCCCGTTTAAAGGATTAAACAGTAGTTTCAGTAAGATCGTACCGGCATTTGGATAATAACCTGCATGACTTTTCCCTTGGATATGGACGATTTCATACTTTTCATTTGCCTGTTTTAACTGTCTTTCATTTAATCCAGTTGAGGCTGCTGTTTGATTAAATACGCGAACAATTGCAGTACCGATACTACCTTTATTTTTTCGAGGCAACCCACTAATCACATCAGCAACTTGTCTTCCCTGACGATTAGCTGGAGAAGCTAGAGCGATCATTGTATCTTCTCCATTGATTTGTTGTTTTACTACAATAGCATCTCCGACAGCATAGATATCTTTTTGACTTGTTTCATACTGTTCGTTTACTAGTATACCACCACTCAAACCGGTTTCGATACCCGCAGTTAAGGCCAAGTTCGTTTCAGGTTTTACACCAACAGACATCAATGTGATATCACTTTCTAAGCGTTCGCCATTATCAAGCACAATCACTTTTCCTTCTTCTTCAAACGATTCAGCTGCTGCTCCTGTATGCAACTCAATGCCATTTGCATTTAATTCTTTCGTGATATAAACAGCCATTTCTTCATCTAAAGGCGGCAAAACTTGTGGTGCTTTCTCAATAATAGTAACATCCAATCCACGATGAACTAAACTTTCCGCCATTTCTAAACCAATAAACCCTGCTCCAATAATAACGGCTTTTTTAGGGTTCTCTTCTTCAATAAATGCTGTGATGGCATCTACATCTGGAACAGAACGCAACGTGAAAATATTTTTCGCTTCTTCTAGACCTTTAGCTGATGGAATAAACGGCTTAGCTCCAGGGGAAAGAATCAATTTGTCATAAGATAACTTATATTCTCCTTCTATTGTTCGAACTGCCACTTCTTTTTGTTTAGTGTCTATCGCTACTGCTTCACTATAAGGACGTATATCTAGTTCGAAACGTGCTTGTAGAGCTTCTGGTGTTTGTACCAACAAATCGTTTCTTTCTTCAATTTCTCCAGCCACATAATATGGCAGACCGCAGTTAGCAAATGAAACATATGGCCCTTTTTCCAATACAATAATTTCAGCCGACTCATTTAAGCGCCTTAATCGAGTTGCCGCAGACATTCCACCAGCTACTCCTCCTACAATAACAACTTTCATTATATTCTTCCTCCTTTTCTAGCTCCAGACCAAGACATCATTCCTCCGCGAACATTCACCACGTCGTGTCCTTGTTTCTTTAAAAAATTTACGGCTTTCTTACTTCGCATACCAGATTGACAAATGACATAGACTTTACCCTTTGGGGTATAATCTGCGATTGTACCTAATGGTATATTTTTAGCTCCAGGTATATGTCCCTTTATAAATTCCTGTGTTTCTCGTACATCAATAATTTGTGGTTTTTTCGTTACTTTCTTTTCCAATTCATCGGTTGAAATGGATGGTACTGGTTTAAAAAACATGTTTTGCCTCCTAATTTAATTTTTTTTATAATCCTTTTCACTACACTCTATTGAACCTACCCCTGCGCGTATATAAATATACCCCGTGTGGTATATTTTGTAAAGAATTTTTAATTTTAACTTTGCATTTAATTTTATGGTTTTTTTTACTATTTAACTAATTCATCCATTAAAAATTAACACAAAATAACATAAAAGTTATTTCGTGTTGTTTTTTAACCAATAAATGTTACAATGAGTTATAAATATAACGTATTTATCCCCATTAAGGAGGTTACATGATTGAATCAAACAAAAAGGCAAGAACTCATTAATGATTTGTTAAAAGTAAATGGTGAAGTCAGTTCAAAAGAACTCGCTGATGAATTAAGTGTCTCTATGATGACGATTAATCGGGACTTAAAAGAACTGACTAAATGGGAAGATGACATACAGTTAGTTCATGGAGGAGCCATTTACAGAGGTGAAAATTCTTTTGAAAATCCTATCTCTATTAAAGAAGAAGTCAGTGTCCAAGAGAAAAAAATGATTGCTAAATTTTGCAGAACATTGGTTAAACCAGGCAGTTCTGTTTTTATTGAGACAGGTACAACTACATTAGCTGTAGCAAGAGAAATTTTTACTATTAAAAATTGTCAGTTTTATACCAATTCTTTATTGGTTATGAATGCTTTGTCAAAATATGAAGATATTCAGTTACATTGTGTCCCAGGAAAATATCGTGATCTTTCAAAAGGTTTCTTAGGATTAGAGACTGCTGAATTTGTCCAACATTTTAATTTTGACGTTGCTTTTATTGGAGCTGAAGGCATCAACCTTGAATCAGGCGTTTCTCTGCCAAATGAAGAAGATGCCTTTACTAAAAAAGCGATTCTAAAACAATCTAAAAAAACGATCCTTGTTGCTGATCATAAAAAATTTGACTTGTCTTATTTGTATAAAGTTGGGAACATCACTGACTTTGACATGATCGTCACTGATTTGCCAAGTGATGAAGAGACTTTCAAGAAATTAAGTACTGTGACTACTATAAAATCTGTTAGAAACGAGGATAAGAATGATGAAAATTAACTTAACAACTGTAGACTTGCCTACTATTCACCGCAACCCAGAATCTGTTGTATTGACCGATGAGACAATGGCTGCTAGAAAAGAGCGGTTTTTAGAACAACTGCAGATCCATTCTATCGATACAGCTATTATTTATGCCGACCGCGAACACGGTGCTAACTTTGAATATTTCACAGGCTTTATTCCACGATTTGAAGAAGCTTGTTTAGTGATCCACGCGACTGGTGAAAGTCATTTATTATTGGGAAATGAAAATGTGAAAATGGCTGTGCATTCTAGGATCAAAGCAAATCCAGTTCATGTTCCTTTCTTTTCTCTACCAAATCAACCTATGACCGGTGAAAAAACACTAGACCATTACTTTAAAGAAAGCAACATTTCTCCTGATGCAAAAATTGGTGTCATTGGTTGGAAGCTCTTCACTTCAAGTCAATACAACAATAGAGATTTATTCGATCTCCCATTTTATGTCATTGATAGTTTGCTAAACTATGTTTCCAATAGAGATCAATTACAAAACTTCACATTTTCTTTAATTTCTCCAAAAGTTGGATTACGTACAACCTATAACGCAAATGAGATTGCTCACTATGAATACGGCGCTTCATTAGCAGGAATTGCAATTTTTAATGGCCTTCAAGAAATTTCAGTTGGAAAAGGTGAAAAAGAAATTGGTGCTTTGCTGGCACAAGACGGTCAGCCAAACTCGGTTACAACCATCAGTGCTGCAGGACAACGATTTACAAATGCGATTCTTTATCCGAGAGATAAAAATATCACTTTAAAAGATAATTACTCTTTAACTGTGGGTTACAAGGGCGGTTTGAGTAGCCGTGCTGGATTTGTCATCTCTTCTGAGGACCAATTACCAGAGAATCAAAAAGATTATTTAGAAAGAGTTGGAAAACCTTACTTCAACGCTTATTCGACTTGGTTAGAAACTCTTTCTATCGGCATTTCTGGAGACGAATTTTATGCGAAAATCCAAGAAGCCTTTCCTTCTGAGTTTTATGGCTGGACATTGAATCCAGGTCATTACACTGCAGATGAAGAATGGATGTCTTCTCCATTCTATGAAGGTTCAGAAGCCGTCATTCAAAGCGGACAATTGCTGCAAATCGATATGATTCCAAGTGTTCCTGGTTATACCGGTGCAAGTTGTGAAGAACCAATAGCAATTGCTGACGAAGCTTTAAGAAATGAACTAAGCCAACAATATCCTGAAGTTTGGGAACGCATTGAAGCTAGAAAAAATTACATCAAAGAGGTTATTGGAATCAAACTTTCAAATGATATTTTGCCATTAAGCGACACAGTGGCCTTTTACACTCCGTTTTTCTTAAATAAAACACTGGCTTATACAAAAGAAGGCTAATATTCCATTAGAAAGCCGTGTTTTCTTTGAATAATTGGCGTTACTTAGAATCTTTTTGCTATACTAGAATAAAAAGTGAGGTGTTTTACCATGGAAGCTGTGGAATTTGATTTTGTTGTAAAAGATAGTTTAAAGGCTCTCGCATTGTATGAAGAAATCTTTCCTGTCGTGCGTGTAGAAGTAACTGATTTTGATCCTGGCGTAAATGAAGTAGTATTTAGTATTTTTGAAACCCGTTTTCATATGCTGGATGAAAATCCTGAGTATTATCTAGTAGCTCCTAAAGAAGGTCATCCGCAATCTTTTTGGTTTAATATTGTTGTAAATGATATTGAAAAGACCTATCAATCCGCTATGGAAAATGGCTGTACTGAAATTCAAGGCATTACCAGAATGGATGACTTTGGTATTTCGAATGCCCAATTTTTAGATCCTTTTGGGTATGTATGGATGTTGCATGAGATTCATAAAGAAGTTAGTTTTGAAGAAAGAATGGATATCTTAAAAGAAGAGTTTGACTAAATATTATTATTGGCCAAAAAAGGAGAACTGCAAGTGATGCAGTTCTCCTTTTTGCATTCTATTATCCTATTATTTTGAAAATAAGAAATGCTACCGCATATATCTTTACTTAATGCGATTCTTGGTTCCTTCATTCATTTTAAAAATACCTAATCTTCCTAACGCTAGTATGCTTATAGTTTACCATACTATTTTTTTTCGGTTTCATATTAAACTGTGCTAACGTTAATCTGCATCCAGATTAAGAATTGTATAATTTCTACAATTCACCTCCAAAAAAAGATATAATCACTTGTTATTTTGGCAGAATCGCACTCTAATTGTAAAAAATAATTTAAATTATACGAGCTGTTTTTTTGATTCCCTTCACTAATAATCTCTTATCCTAGAAGGAAAATTTAATGCATATTTTTTCTATTCAATTAGTACTATTAAATAGTTGTTTTGATAATAGATAACTCGTACTATAGTGGTGTATTATACTATTTAGGAGGGATATTTTATGTGCACAGGTTTAGCTTACACGAATGACACATTCTATTTTGGAAGAAATCTCGATTTGGAATATTCTTTAAATAATAAAGTTGTCGTTACACCTAGAAACTTCCCCTTTAAACTACGCAAAGAAGAAGAGCTCTCTTCACACTATTCGATAATTGGCATGGCTATGGTAGTAGATAATTACCCTTTATACTTTGATGCAGTTAATGAAAAAGGCCTTGGAATGGGCGGATTAAACTTTGATGGTTTTGCAGTCTACCATGATGAGCAAAAAGGAAAAAAAAACATTACCCCTTTTGAATTTATCCTTTACTTATTAGGCAAATGTGCTACTGTCCAAGAAGCTAAAACGTTATTAAAAGATATTAATCTAATCAATATTTCTTTTAGCGAAAAATTACAGTTATCGCCATTGCATTGGTTAATATCAGATAAAGATAGCTCAATTGTTGTCGAATCAACTTCTGAAGGATTACAAGTATATGACAACCAATTTGGTGTATTAACCAATAATCCCTCTTTTCCATATCATAAATACAATATGAGCAATTACTTGAATCTTACAGCCAATATCCCAGAAAATCGTTTAAGTTCTAAGGTTGATTTAGCTGTTTACAGTCGAGGAATGGGGGCTATTGGTCTTCCTGGTGATCTTTCTTCTCCATCAAGATTTGTTCGTGCAGCATATGCTCGTTTAAATTCTGTGGCAGATAAAACAGAACAGGCGAACGTTTCTCAATTTTTCCACATTTTAGATTTTGTAGCACAACCAAGAGGTGGCGCTATGGCACCAGAAGGAATTTATGAAATCACTCAATATTCTTCTTGTGTAAGCGTTGAAGAACAGACTTATTATTATAAAACTTATGAAAATAGTCAAATATGTGCTGTATCTATGCAAAATCTTCCTTTAGATAGCACTGACTTATTTGTTTATGAATTAGAAAAAGAACAGGCGATCCATTACACTAACTAAAATTTCACTTAAAATAAAAGCATCAAAGGAACTGGAATAATTCACAGTTTCTTTGATGCTTTTTATTACTAAGCTTCTAATCGCAACACTTTTTTTGTTAGCATTAAAACTACTAATACACCTATAAAAAAGAGAATACTAGAAATTGCTAAAATCACTTCAACTCCACCTACCATAACTAAATTGCTTAGTATGCTACACAGAACTACAGCTGAAACAATGGCTAAAGCCAATGAATTTCTCCACCAGCCAATTGCTAGAGCGATCAGGCTGATGCTAACAACTAACATAATAGAAACAATCATGAGTGGCAACTGATTTATAATAATGGTAAAAGATAACGTATCATTTACTAAAGAAAAAACAGATTCTGACACAAAGAATAAGCTATTGGTTAATAATACTCCAATAAAAACTCCGACTCCACAAAACAATTCACAGAAAATGATCTTTGCCCAGAAGACTTTCTTTCTAGAAACAGGATAACTTAGCGTTAAAGGAATATAATTGTCGTTATAAGATTCCATGATGACTTTTCCTAACATAGCTGTATTCATACATGCAAATCCAGTTACATTTATAATGAAAGAAATAACATACAAAAATGCATATGTTCCCATTTCTGGATCAGTTGCTAAAATATTTGGATCAATTTGAGGCACATAGGCTAATAGATCGATCAAAGCTAAAGCGGCTAAAGGAATTAGGACGCTTGTAAACAGATAAGGGGTTAATGCAATTTTTTTCATTTCCAATCCGATAAGTTTCATTTTAATATTCCCCTTCCATTTTGCTGATTAAGAAGTCTTCTAATCCATCTTGGTGTGTTGCAACCAAGTCAAGCTTTCGCTCATCTAAAACAAGTTCTCCATCAAAAATCACACCAATTCGAGTAGCGACAGATTCCACTTCTGTTAAGATGTGGCTCGACATGATAATCGTTTTGCCTAACAAAGAAAGTTCTTCAATCAGTTCACGAAATTGTTTGATGCCTCTAGGGTCGAGGCCGTTTAGTGGTTCATCTATGATTATCAACTCAGGATCATGAACGAGACACCTTGCCAAAACAAGTCTTTGGCGCATACCTAATGAGTATTCTTTGACAGGTCGATCATTATCTACTGCCAATCCGACAACTTTAAGCCACTCGGGGATGCGTTTTTTAGAAGATCCCATATAGTCACAGTGAATTTTTAAATTTTCCATGGCACTTAAATGTTCATAAAAGACCGGCTCATTAATGTTCGATCCTATTTTAATTTTTACTTTTTCTAGATCCTTGTCTTCATTTAAAATAGTGATAGATCCATTTGATGCTCTTGATAATCCTGTTAAAATTTTAAATAGTGTTGATTTTCCAGCACCATTTCTTCCAAGCAACACATAGACTTCTCCTTTTTGAATGGTCAAACTAAAATTCTTCAAAACCTCTTTTTTTCCATAATTCTTTTCCAAATGATGAACAGCAACAATAGTTGTCATTTTTATCTTCCTTTCGTACTCCAATATAGTATATTCAAAAGATAGATACCACTGGTATGTATCTTTATAAAAAAAATAGCTTTTTTAATCGCTATTTTTTTTTAAAACAGTAAACAATGTAAAAGCATCTTGAACAATTTCATCTGTTAATAAAGGAACACCTAATCCATTAAACATTTGTTGAATGAACAAAATTTTCCGGCGCAATTCCTCTTCTGACAAAAGACTCAGTTGAATTCCGATCCATAAATTAATCGTTAGCATAAGCAATTCCGTAATCTCTTCTGGATACTCTGTTTGAATTGACCCATCCATGACTCCTTCATCAACGATTTTTTTCATTTCTGGAACCAGTTCTTGGAAGACTTGTAAATATTGTTCTCCTAATATTCTAGGACTCCTCAAAGCAACAGCAACAGCATAACCGATTGATTGTCTTCGATAAGATTTAAAAGAATCCTTTAAAACATTTTGTAATTTTTCTAATCCATTTCTTCCCCTGAGTTGTTCAAGAATAGGTTGTTCATCAGCTTCATCCATTATCGTTTCTAAAATAGCAAATTTTGATTTAAAGTGGTGATAAATGACCCCTTTTGTCATATTTCCTAATCCATCAACGATATCTTGAATAGAAGTTCCATCATAACCCTTTTCTAAAAATAACTTTTCCGCCACATCCAATATTTTCTTTCTTGTTTCTTCAGGGTATTTATTTCTTGCCAACTATTTCACCTCACATAAATACCAGCGGTATGTATCTTGTATAATACATACCGCTGGTATTTATGTCAAATGTTTTAGATTGTTAATTTACCATTTCTTACTTTTTAAGATATAAAAAGAATTGCAACAAGAAGAAAACAATGATTTAATCGAAATAACCTTGTAAAAGACCATCAAACGCTATAGTATGGACTTTAAGACACGAAATAGAAAGAGGCAACAACATTATGACTATTACCCAAACAGAACCATCTAATATTGAGGAATTAAAAACTAAAGCAAATACAAAAGACAATTGGAAAATCAGACTCGAAGCCGTTACTGAATTAGCAAACTATGACTGTCAAAAATCAAGATATATCTTAACAAAACTTGCATCAAATGACCGTGTTTTCGCAGTAAAAGAAGCTGCTTTCAACGCTGCACAAGCGATGGGAATCACAAAAAAAGGCTTGCCTTTAGAATTAAAACGAAAAGATATTAGATACAGCAGCAAAGACTTTGCTAAAGTTTTTAATCGCGTTAAACGTGATACACAAATGGCAGAATTTGATTTGGCTGTTTTCAAAAAACAATTCCAAATCGTCAGCCCTGAAATGTATGATGTTATGCAATACGAAGAACAAGAAAATTTCGATTTATGGATCACGTCTTCTTATGCAAATTTACGTTAGATCTTGTTGGTTAATAACAAAAAGATCTAATTGAACTCAGTAAAAAGTCATCTGCCTATGTTTAATGGCAGATGACTTTTTTTATTTTCAACATTAACCGATCCAACCTGCTATCAAAACCATTACAATGAACCTATTCAAAATACCTTTGATGAGACTGCAAATATAGATAAAAGAACTTATTACGAAAATGGTCTTGAATAGAATTTATATTGCATTACCATCTCATTATTTCATAAGAATTTGTAACCAGTTGTCATTAGTGAGATAATAAGGTACTATGTCCGGCTTTCTCGCACATAATAATCATTATAATTATAGGAGGTTAGGAAATATGATACACGAACCACTTAAAACTATTGGATTTGTCAACAGTCACAAAGTTGGTGAAAAACGAATTGCTTTACTTCCTAGAGACATTATAGGGATACAACATCGAGAAGCTTTATTTTTTGAAGAAGGTTATGGAAGCGATTTAAACATTTCTGATACTGAATATGCTGCTTTAGGTTGTCAGGTTGTTCCTAGAGACGTTGCTTTAGAGCAAGATATCATTTGTGATCCTAAAATTGGAGACTCTACTTTTATCAAAAACCTTCATACAGGACAAACTTTATTTGGATGGGTTCATGCTGTCCAAAGCAAAGAAACCACTGATACACTGATTGCAAATCAACTTTCTGCTTATGCTTGGGAAGATATGTATGAAGACAATCGACATTCTTATTGGCGCAATAATGAATTAGCTGGAGAAGCTGCTGTCATGCATGCTTATCAACTAAACGGAGTTATGCCTTATGATACAAAAGTTGCTATTTTAGGACGCGGCAACACAGCACGCGGTGCCCAACGTATTTTAATCGGATTAGGTGCAGAAGTTAGAGTCTATAACCGCAATCAAGAGAAACTATTCCAAAAAGAAATGACTGAATTTGATGTGATCGTCAATGCGATCTTATGGGATACTTCCCGTACCGATCACCTGATCTACCAAACAGATTTAAAACGGTTTAAACCCGGTACACTGCTGATTGACGTTAGTTGTGATGAAAATGGTGCCATCGAAACGACTATTCCTACTACTTTAGAAGATCCAACCTATGAAATCAACGGCGTTATCCATTACGCAGTCGATCATACACCAACTATTTTTTACCGTTCGACTTCAAGTGCCATTTCTAGAGAAACCGTTAAATATATTGATGACTTAGTTGAAAGTCGCCCCAACGCTATTTTAGAAAACGCTTTAATTTTTGAGCACGGACAAGTTATAGATGAACGAATCAATCAATTTCAGCATAGGTCTACAGATGATTCGTCAATAGAAACTAACGAATCAGATCGGACTTCAATGACTTAAGCAACAAAAAGACTTTCATAAAGATTTTACCTTCTAAAACTTGAAAATTTTAAGATAAGCGATGAGTAAACTGAATTTATTTTCACTTACTCATCGTTTTATTTCTTTTAGAGATAATTCCCCAAAATCTATTCGTTTGACATACTTGCTGTAACTTTTTCATCGACACGCAGGAACGGTAAGTATATAAATACACTTGCTGCAATAATCAATACTTGTAATAGTGCTGCCCGCCAATCCCCACCAGTTGCTAAGAATCCAGAAATTACTGGTGGTGTAGTCCATGGAATTTGAACAACAACATGATTGATCCATCCGGCTGCTGTAGCAAAATAAGCAATAGTTAATGAGAAAATAGGAGCTAGTACAAATGGAATAATTAAACTGATATTAAAAACAATTGGAAGTCCAAAGATAATTGGCTCACTAATATTAAAAATTGCAGGCGCAACAGATAGTTTGGCAAAATCTTTATAGTCTTTACGACGGCTAAATATAAAGATTGCAATTAATAATGCAATAGTATTTCCTGACCCGCCCATAACGGCAAAAGTATCTTTGAACGCCATATTGATGATATGTGGAATTTCTTCTTTATTTGCATATGCAGCCATATTTTCTTGCATATTTTGAATCAAGAACGGATCAAGAAGAGGACCTGAGATAACTGCTTGATGAATACCAAAGCCAAAGAATAAATTTGCCACAGAAGTGATTAACAGGAACCCTGGTAATCCTGTAGTGATTTTACTCAATGGACCCGTGATAATCGTTGTAATTAAAGCATTTACATCCATATTAAATAACTGATTGATTGCAAAAGAAATAATTGCAAATGAGGTAACGGTTATAATAATTGGAATTAAAACATTAAACGACTTTAAAACTGCCGGAGGAATATTCCCTGATAGCTTAATTTGTAATTTTTCGTTATTTGATAATTTAATAAATAATTCCGTTGCTAATAATCCAACAAAAATTCCAACAAACATCCCTGAAGCTCCTGTATGAGAAACTGGAATAATACCTGTAACTTCGATAGCTTCACTTGCATTTTCTGGTGTAAACATGGTTGCCATCGGAGTTAATACAACGAATGTTGAAATTGATACAAGTACAGCTGCAATATGATTGCTATAGTCTCTACTAACACACATATGATAAGAAACTGCTGCAACGATTAATAACGTAGTAATACTTAATGTCCCATTTGCAATTGATTCACCAATTTGCTGGATAGTAGTCAGTGTATCTGGATCAACTATTTTACCCATAAATCCTGTAGGTTCTAAAATAACATAATTAATTAATGTCACAAACCCAGCTAACATCATGAATGGCATGAAAGTTGCGAATGCATCTCGCAAAGTACGTAAATGAATTTGATTACCAAGTTTTGTTGCAATTAATCCAAACTTCTCAAATATAATGTCCCTTCTTGTCTTATCCATAAAAACCCTCCTCTTTATTTTTTGTAAGCGATAACTATTCTTTACGTTTCAATACTACAACATCTTTATTTAAAAGTAAACATCTTTTTTAAAAGTTATATACTTTTTAAAAAGACAAAAAAAACAACCTTAAAGGGTTGTTTTAAATTTTATTAATTTTCAACAAATATTGCTTCAAAGACAAAGTCTTTATATATATGTCTGGACAATGAATATTCAAATGGAACACCAGTTGAAAGTGAGACTACTTTATCTACTTCAATCATAAAATCTCCTTTTTCAATGTCTAATATACGAATATCAAATTCTGACGCTAAATCACCTTTTATCCATATATGTGAGTCTTTAATTTCTAAATTAAGTTCCTGAGTGATATAAGAATAAACTGATTTTTTTAAATGCTGGGGCTCAAGACCCGGAATAATGGATAATGGCATAAACGTCTGCTCGATTGAATATGGTTGATGGTCTATAAAACGACTTCTAATAATATTATAAACATAATCTTTCAAGCTGATTTTCAGCATATCTGCTACCTTTTCAGAAGGAAGCTCAATTGAAAAATTATGGATCTCAGATTCAACATGTTCTTCTCCTACCACACTGAACAGCCCTTCATTCGGTCCAAAAACCTTAGAATTATCAATTGGCGTTCTTAAAACTTCAGTTCCGAACCCGCTCCTACTTCTTAAAACCCCTTCAGCAACTAGCAAATCAAGGCCTTTCTTAACGGTAAGTTTACTTGTTTTGTATTCTTCTGCAAGTTCTCCTCCTGATGGAAGTTTCTCTCCAATAGTATAATAACCATTCATAATTTTTTCTTTCATGTCTAAATATACTTCCATATATTTGGGAATTTTTTTCAACATGTATCACCTAGCCTCTTAATAAGTATAGTACCTTCTATACTTTATCATAAAACTAGTATTAATTTCCACATAAAAAATATAGCTTTCATTTAAAAATATATATTTTTAAAAATAAGTATTTATTTTTAAATCCAGTAATGTTATTATGGCTTTGTTATACAAGGAGGAATATGAATGAATAAACAAAAATTATCTTTCCCACAAGACTTTTGGTGGGGTTCTGCATGGTCGGCTGAACAAGCTGAGGGAAGAGGAGAAACTGGAAAAGCTGAAACTGTTTGGGAAAGGTGGTACAAAGAACAACCGTATCGCTTTTACCAAAGAATAAGTTCAGAAATAACTACTGATCACATTCATCACTATAAAGAAGATGTACAGTTAATGAAACAAACTGGACATAATTCATTTCGTGTTTCAATTTCTTGGGCAAGAATGTTTCCAAATGATGGTATTGGTGAAGTAAATCCTAACGCAATTGCTTTTTATAAAGATTTATTTAAAGAAATGAATGAAAATGGTATCAAGGTCTTTGCAAATCTTTATCATTTTGATATGCCAGCTAAATTACAAGATATGGGCGGCTGGGAATCCCGTAAAGTCATTGATGCATACGTAAATTTTGCTGATATGTGTTTTAAAGAATTTGGTGACTTAGTTTACCACTGGTTCACCTTTAATGAACCACTTGGGCCTATCTTAGGTTCATATCTAGAAGATTTTCATTATCCAAATATTGTTGATTTTAAACGAGGTGCCCAAGCAGCTTTCTTTACAATCTTAGCTCATGCTAAAGCTATTCAAGCCTTCAAAAAATATAATTTATCTAGCAAAATAGGAGTCATTCTAAACTTAAGTCCAACGTTCCCAAGAAGCCAAAACCCCGCTGACGTCAATGCCGCTGAAATTGCTGACCTATTTTATACAAGAAGTTTTCTTGATCCAATGGTCAAAGGAACTTTCCCTAATAAATTAGTAAATTTATTAAAAGAATATGATCAAATGCCTGTCGACTTTACTGAATCAGATTTAGCATGTATTGCTGAAAATACTTCACAAATACTAGGATTAAATTATTATGAACCTCGTCGAGTAAAAGCTCGTTTAACAGCGATTAACCAAGATGGCCCATTTTTACCAGAATGGTTCTTTGAAAATCACGTTATGCCTGGGCGTCGGATGAATGAATACAGAGGTTGGGAGATTTATGAAAAAGGTGTTTATGATTTATGCATGGATATTAAAAATAATTATGGGAATATTGAAGCATTCATTTCTGAAAACGGTATGGGAGTTGCAAATGAAGAACGTTTCATGGATGAAAGTGGTCAAGTAATTGATTCATACCGTATTGAATTCATTAAGGATCACTTGGCATATTTATGGAAAGCAATTAATAATGGATGTAATATTAAAGGTTATCATTTATGGGCCTTTATCGATTGCTGGTCATGGATTAATTCTTACAAAAACCGCTACGGATTAGTCTCTTTAGATTTACCAACTCAAAAACGAACAATTAAGAAAAGTGGAGAATTTTACAAACAATTAAGTGATGAGAACGGTTTTGAATACGACAAAGATTTATTAGTTTAATATATGCTGAAGAATCCATTCAGCAAAAAAAGATAGGACAAAACTTTTGAATGGTTTTGTTCTATCTTTTATTTTATAACTATACGCATCATTACTGGACAATGACAGAGGACCAAAGTTTTCCTTTATATCTAACCATTTATAATGTTCTGATGTAATTTAGGTGTTTCCAGAACCTCATATATAATGTATAAGTTCTCATATTAAAAAAGTTACTCTTTAAGAACTCTAACCTCATAAGAATTCAATAGTATTTTTCCTTCTATTATTTCAGACGACTCTATATCCACAACTGTTTTGTTTAAGACTACCTCTTGGGTATCTGTCGAAAAATTCATCAAAAAGTAATAGCTCACGCCTTCCTTTATCCGTGTTTGCACAGAGACTTCAAACTTGGGTTCATTAATAAGGGAATTAGCTAAATATAATTTTTCAATAATAGGTTTGTAAAAGTCTTTCAAAAAGTCTCGGTTTGTTCTAGCTGCTAGATAATAAGCTTGACCTGATCCGAATGAATTTTTAACCACTGCTGGTGTATTTTTGTAGAATTCTGCTTGGTAAGTACCCATAACTTCAGCTTGAGTGACATCAATTATGCCGGAATAATCTTTTATTTGATACTGTTTCCCTTGAAACTTCAATGAATTAAATTCATCTGGGTATAGAGTATCAAGTTCTTTCAAACTAATACCAAAAATTTCTTGAAGTTCAGATGGCCATCCCCCAATATTCACTAAGTCTGTCTCGTTCACTATCCCAGTAAAATAGCTAGATAATAATGTTCCTCCACTACTCACATAGTTGCTTAGTTTACTAATTGTTTTTTCATCCATTAAATAGAGCATCGGAGCAATCAATAAATCATACTGATCAAATTCTTGTTCCGACGTAATGATATCAACAGCTATATCATTTTCCCAAAAGACAGAATAATGTTCCTGAAGCGTTTGTGGGTATTGTCTTGTTGGTCGGCCAAATCCACCGCCTCTTTTTAAAGCCCAATTGCTGTCCCAGTCAAATATAATTGCGACTTTTGAGTCTTTAGTTGCTCCTTTTATTTCGGAGATTTTCTCTAGTCTACTTCCGTATTCTGAGACTTCTTTAAATACTCGATTCTCCCGTGAATTGTCATGGCCTACAACTGCTCCATGAAATTTCTCTGAATTTCCTCGAGACTGCCTCCACTGAAAATAGAGAGTACTATCTGATCCATGCGCAATTTGCTGCATAGAGCTTAGCATATGCATGCCTGGACGTTTCGATTTATTAAATTGGTGCCCATTTACTTCACTAGGTGTTGATTCCATTACTAAGAATGGTTTTTGTTTTAAAGACCAGTATTGGTCATGAACATAAGCAGATTTCATGGCTGTTTCAGCGATCGATTCATAGTTGTTATTCCAATCTGGATAACTGTCCCAACTCACAATATCTACATATTTAGCAAATTTTCCATAATCGATACCTTCCAAGGGGATAAAATCATGCTGCTCATGACCTTCTGCCATAAAGTTAGTTGTTACAGGTACATCTGGAGTGATTTGACGAATCGGTTTGATTTCATTTAAGTAAAAATTAATCGTCATATCTGTGTTAAATCTTTTCCAATCAAGGTCCATTCCATGTACTTTATGTTCACCCAAAGGAGATGGCGGAAGGACTTGGCTCCAATCCGTATATTTATTTCCCCAAAAACTCATCAGCCATGCCTTATTTACTTCTTCTAACTCTCCATATTTTTTCTTTAACCACTGCTGCCAGTTTTCTTTACAATAGTCACAATAGCATTCACCAGAATATTCATTTGAAATATGCCACATCAGCAATGCTGGATGATTCCCATATCTTTCAGCCAGTTTTTGATTTATGATACGGACTTTTTCCCGATATATCGGAGAAGAATAACAATGATTGTGTCGAAAACCTTGAGTATGCTTTTGCCCAAGTGAATTGGTTCGATTGACCTCTGGATACTTTTGACTCAACCATTGCGGTCTTCCACCACTCGGCGTTGCAAGAATCACATTCCCACCAAATTTATGAACATCATCAAAAATGCGATCCAACCATTCAAAAGTAAATTCTCCTTCACTCGGTTCCAACGCCCACCATGAAAAGACTCCCACAGTGACAGTGTTGACATTCGCTTCCTGCATCATTTCAATATCTTCATTTAAAATTTCTGGGTAATCTAGCCATTGATCAGGATTATAATCCCCACCATGTAGAAATCTTTTTTCTAAATCAAAATGAACCACCTTTATTTACCCCCGTTCTTGTCACTTTCAACTAAATGATAAATATAAGATTGAAAATCACCTTTTACCTGCGCTTGATGATGATTTGCACCGTTAAACTGGTAAGGTTTTCTAAGCCCAAAATGACTAAGTACTTTACCGCTGACTTCTTCTGATTTATTGACTGAATAAATTTTATCATCTGTTAAAAATGGTACCTTTATATAATCTAAAGCTGGAGGATTAGCTACGGCCATTTTCCGATAAAATCCAATAATGAATTCACTTTTATCTTCATTCGCCACGCCCCATGAAACTTCGTTCGTATCAACAAATGGATCTAACAATTGGAAAAATTCTCCGTGAACCAATAGATTTCTATGTTTTTTATAAAAAGAAATACACGTTTTAATTTCTTCTTTTTCCTCATCACTGAGTTTTGTAAGATCCAGTTCATAACCAAGAGGGCCAAAAATTGAAACATTCTGACGCGTCTGCAATGATGTTACCCGTTCTACTTGATGATTTGGACTAGCTGATACATGGTTGCTGAATGTGGACAGCGGATATCCCAATAGCGTGCCTGTTTGAATTGTTAATCTTTCAATAGCATCACTATCATCACTTGGCCAAATTTGAGGACTATAAAACAATATACCTAGATCATATCTTCCTCCACCACCTGCACAACCTTCAATTAATATATCCGGAAAATCACTCAGGATTTTTTCATATAGTGCATATACTCCTAAAATATACCTATGGAAAAATTCTGTTTGCGGTACACCATTGGCTTGCAGATAAGTTGAATAGGCTTCTGTTATGTTTCTGTTCATATCCCATTTTATATATTCCAAGTTCGTTTCCAGAATAACTTCCTTCATTTGCCCATAAATTTCATCTACTACTTTGGGATTTGAAAAATCAAGAACATATTGGCCTCGTCCAATTGATACTCTAGAATACGAGTGTCGCACAACCCATTCAGGATGATCCTTATAAAGTTGGCTTTCCGGCGATACCATCTCAGGTTCAAACCATATTCCAAGTTGAAGTCCCATTTGATGTATACTATCAGCGAATGTACCAATTCCTTTGGTAAACTTATTCTTATCGTAATACCAGTCTCCTAATGAACTTCTATCGTTATTTCTTTTCCCAAACCAGCCATCGTCTACTACAAAACATTCCATTCCTAGTTCTTTGCCTAATTTAGCAAGCTCTAATAATTTATCTTGATCAAAGTCAAAGTAAGTAGCTTCCCAATTATTAAAAACAATTGGTCTAGGAGTTTTTTTCCACTCTCTGTTGATGATGTGCTTCTCTGTAAATCCAGCAAATTGACTTGAAATCCCGTTCAATCCTTCATCGCTATACATTAGAATGGCTTCTGGAGTTACAAAACTCTTTGATGGTTGTAGCTGCCAAGAAAACTGACTTGGATTAATCCCAATCATAAGTCTTGTTTTATCCCACTCATCAACTTCTGCCTGTGCCAGGAAATTGCCTGAATAAATGATGTTGGCAGCATATACTTCACCTTTATTAATCTTGGCGTTTTCTTCTACCAAAGCAACAAAAGGGTTATGTTGATGCCCAGATGCGCCTTTTAATGAGCCTACAGAAACGGTACCTTGTGCTAATTTTCTTTTCTTAGGATGTCTTTCTTTTAGCCATGCACCAGATAAATGTAAAAAATCATAGTTAGCAGTTGGAAGTTCTAAAACACCACTTAACATTTTTTCTATCATTACGGATTCCGGACCGATATTAATTAATTTTTGGCTCCTTACAACAGCTCCAAAATCTTCAAATAGTGTAAATTGCATTTCTAAATTAAGTTTATGCTCTTCATCCTCTAGTTGAATAATGAGCGTTTCAGATTCTCCTTCTAAAGCATAGGTTGAAGGGACAGCTAAGTTTCTTTCTTTTTTCTTTTCTATCCGGTAATCAATAAATTTAAAGTCTAAATACCAAGGATCGTTATTATGAGATACCTCTATTGCCCCTTCTTTAAAATCTGAAGATCCATAAACGGGGTATTCCTGAAACCTATCTGTTAAAGTAAATAGGTCATCATCAGTGGAGAATTTAACCGTACCTGCTGATTTATTATTTCTTTCCGTAAGATATTGAATGTCCGAATCAGACAATTCACCCAGAGTTTTTCCATAATATAAATGTCCTAAATGGTTATTTTCCATCACATGAAATACGTAACTTATTTTATTATTTTTTAAATGAAAAAAATTTCCATTTCTAACTTCAATCATAATCCTTTAATTCCTTTTCAATGGCTTTTTTTTGATTTTATAATCTTCATTTGAATCAGTTTCCACTATTTTCTGACTGCTTATGAAACATGCATTGATAAGTTATCAATATATCTCATTCTTTTTGCTATTCCTCTATTGTAAAAAAGCTTATAGAAAAACCCAATCAACATAAAACCATATTGATTCCTTGTTTCCGAAAACGTATTTTTTTCTGAATAAATCAGAATATCTTTGCCTTTTTTATCTTTTTTAAATTCGTACATTTGTAAAATCATACCCGATGAATAGCTAGTTTTCGTTTGAAGTGTTTCTTCAGCCTTTAGTTTTGTAATTTCCATCACACTGGAAACCGGAAGGCTTTGGAGTTTTGTCGTTAAGTTGCATTGAACAGATGTCCCCTCCTCTAAAGAGATAATTTTGGGATCGTTCTTTTGAAAATACTGCAATTGCTCATCAACTAACACCTTAAAGACAGAAGATTTATCAGATTTCAATACATACTTATAACTCAATGTGTCAAGACTTATCATAAGTTATCCTCGACAGGATACTCAGTTTTTACTTTTTCTTTGTATACTGGTTTTTCATGATCATCATTTTGTTCTTCTTTCAAATATTCTTTATCCATAGCCATTAAAAATGGAATCCAAATTGCTGTCATAACAACTACTGTAACGATTTGAAGGATTGCACCCGAAATTGATCCTGTTCCAACCCAACCAGAAAATAATATAGGGGTCGTCCATACGACAGTTGCTCCTATCGGTCTTGGAACTAATCCTACTGAGATTGCGAAATAAGAAATGGTTGTTGAGGCTAAAGGTGCTAATATCCATGGAATAAAGGCTATCGGATTTAAAACAACTGGTAACCCAAAAGTCATGGGTTCCGATACATTGAAAATAGCTGGTGCCATGATCGTTTTCATGGTCGTTTTCATTCGAATGGATTTTGCAATAAAGAAAGCCATTGCTATTGAAATCCCTAATTGCATTCCTTGGTTTACGAAAACTCCCATAAAAGTAGTGTTAATAATATGAGGCAATTCTGCCCCTACTTTATATGCTTCATAGTTTTCAAGTGCAAGTGCACTCATGATAGGATCTATGATTGCATTGATCACCAAAGTTCCATGAATACCAAACCACCAGAAAAGTTGTGTAAAGAACACTGCTATCAATACAGCAGGTAAAGTACCACCTAATCCCATCAAAGGTTTTTGCAACAATTCATATACAAAATCGACTGCATTGCCCCAAGACGTAAAAGTAAATGTATATCTAATAACATTAAAAACAAATAATGGAACAGCTCCTGGAATAATCGCAACAAATGATTGTGCAATCATAGGGGGGACTGAGTCCGGCATTTTAATAGTAAAACCTTTTCTTCCAATTCGACAATAAATTTCTGTAGCGATAAGGGCTGTAAGAATCCCAACAAACATACCTTCTGCACCTAGTTTTGAGATGGGTATAAATGTGCCCATTGACTCATCTTGTCCAAATGGCAAAAGCATAATAAAAGAAGATAATGATATAGCTCCTGCAAATACTTGTGGCTGATCATAATGTCCAGCAAGATGATACCCTATACCATAAACAATAAAGACAGCGGATATGCTCATTGTAGCGTTTCCAACTGGACCAAAAAAATCATTAAAAAAAGTATTAACAACTTCAGGCAAATATTGACTAAATCCAAATGTAGTAGGTAAGTTTTGGATAATAATCATAATCGATGCAAACATTGTTGCAGGGAAAGCCATCATAAAACCATCACGCAAACTCAATAAATACTTGTTATCGCCTATTAATGTGGCAATAGGGCCCATTTTTTCAGCAAATTTTTCACCGAATTTCATTTTGATATGCTCCTTTTTCGCTTTATTTATTTTTGGTAAACGTTTACTTTTTTAAGTATAAATGTTTAGTTAATGTTTACACAAGTCTTTTCTATAAAAAAAACCAATTAACACCCAAAAGTTGCTTAAATGGGTATTAATTGGTTCATTATTAACTTTTTATTTTTCCTATCGATTCTCTAATTTTAAGTTCGCTAGAACAAATCGTCCTAATGGGCATAGTTCGATCTCCCAACATTCGTTCCTTTGCCATTCTAACAGCTAGGTGTCCCATTTCTTTTGCGTTCATTTGAATACTGGATAAAGCTGGGGTCATAAATTTGGCCATTTCTATATCATCAAAGCTAACTACGGAAATATCTTCAGGTATTCTCAAATGAGCCTCATTGATAGCTTTGTACACCCCTACTGCCATAGGATCACTTGCAACTAAAACTGCTGTTGGACGAGGCTCTGCTTCTAACATCTCTCTGCCTAGATTCAAACCTGACTCAGCCCGCCAAGTTCCTTGATATATTTTTGAAAAATGATCAAGATTATTCAACTTCATCCATTCCATGTAGTTTACAGCCCGAACTTCTTCTTTATATTGGGTTGATAGGCCTTCAATCGTTACTTTACTTCCTAATCCCCCAATGAATGCAATGTTCCTATGCCCATTTTGATAAAGGCGATCCAAAACTTCATGAGTTTTCGAAGCAAAATCAGTCTGGATGCAATCGTAATTAGGATATTTTGAGTAACTGTCGACTAAAATTAATTTATGATTGAAATCATAAGCCTTTTTTGTAGCCTCCTCTGTCATCTCTCCAATCATAATCACAGCCCCATACTTAGATAATTGTTCCCAGTCTTTTTCTGTGTCTCGCATTCGAAAAGCCTGAACTACTCGCATTCGCCACTTAGAAGCTTCACTTTCTATTCCTCTGCGAATATCCAGAAAATAAGGATCCTCTCTTTCAGAACCTTCTTCATGCCTCACAATTAAAGCAATCGTTAAATTATCACTGTTGCTTTTTACGCCTCTTTTGTTCTTATCTTTGGAATAATTCAACTTATTCGCTATTTCAATGACTCTTCGACGAGTGTTCTCATTAATACTGAAAGAATCATCATTATTTAAAATACGTGACACACTTGCTGCGGATACTCCTGCCATTTTTGCTATGTCTCTTATACTTGTCATATTTTCTCTCCAACTTGTTTAGTGTTTACTAACATATATTAACAAACAATTGAAGGTGTTGTCTACAGAAATAATTTATTGTTTGAAAGATTGTTTAATCTATTTTTTAAACACGTTTTTATTATTCTTATATCAAAAAAAGCCTCTCAACTTTTGTTAGAGACCTTTTTGATAAATAATTTATTTTTATTCTTTAACAATTCCAAATTCGTGTACTTTTTCAACTGCGCGTTCTTCTCCTTCTACCAATTCCCCAAAAATTTGATAAATTTCTACGATAAGTTCATTTCCATTCACATTGTATACGGCAAAGTTTTGTACAGTGGAATCACGATTGTTGGAATGTGAATTTGCAAATACACCATCTTTTTGTGGCTGCCCTCCGAAAGCAAAAAGATTGTTGTAGTAATCTAAATCCTCTTGCGTCATCCAGCTCAGATCAGGTCTTACTTCATGTACATGTTCCAATGACTTGCCATAAAGATCATCATAGGCTTTTGTCCCACCTGTATTCGGCAACACGAACACTGTTCCTGAAGGGTTTTTATAATATTCGACATTGTCTTCGCCAAGAACTACTTCCGCTTGGTCAATAGTTGCATTGGAGAAGTTTTCTTCCGTTGGCGTAAAGTTTAACGATTTTGTTCTAGAGATAACATGGTCATGACCTTGCAAAGCAAGATCTACATCCAGCTCGTCAATCATCTGCATAAATTCTTCTCTCACTTTTTGAACATCTTCATCTTGAAGAGAGTGATAAGATTTCGAATACAAAGGTTTATGATAGGTTAAAACGACCCATTGAGCGCCATTTTCACGAGCTTGTTTGATATCCTCTTCAATCCAAGCTAATTGTTCTGTCCCAATTGCTTTTCCTTCAGGATTGTCTTCAGATTCTTTATTATCATTTGTGTTCGCGACGACCACATGTACTCCGTTGTAATCAAGTGAGTAGTACGATCCACCATCGACTTTCTCATCCGTCACTGGAACATTGATGTGTTCATTGAACTTCTCAGTTAATTGCGAATCACCATAATTCAAAGCATATTCATCGTGATTTCCAGGCGCGACCACTAAAGGTTGTTGCAGCCATGATTCTTCTGATTGAGAAAAGATATCGACCCATTCATCTTCCACTTCAGCTGTTTCAACTACGTCACCAGTGTGTAGCACGAAATCAGCATCTGCGACTTCCAAAGCTTGTTTGATTGTATCTGCACCATATGCTGCTTCATTGAATACATGTTCATTCCAATACGCATTTTGAGTATCCGTGTATTGGACGAACGTAAACTCATCTCCAACTTCACCCGATGTGTTGAAGGTTCCAATCTCACTCTTTTCACCAGAATCACTGCCCACTTGGTAGTAATATGTAGTGTTGGGTTCTAAATCGGTGGCTAATGCTTTGTAGGAATATTCTGTTACATCAACTAAATCCAATGATCCAACTGCATCTCCGCTGGTCCATTCTGGTCCACTGACGTTTTCGTCCGTGTAGTAACCATTGATAATCGGTTCGCCATCTTCCCCTTCCACTGGATCACCTTCATCATCTTTTTCTAAATCTGCATAGATGTAATATCCATCTTCTGTTCTTTCCGCATACTGATTCGTAACTTCAGCTACTTCAGGATCAAAGATTAATGGATCGCTTAAATCTTCTGAAATACTTACCCATACTTTTGCATCGTCAAACTTATCAGTCGTATACCAATTGAATCCCATTTGTGTTTGGGTATCCCCATTCAATGTGGTGATGATTCGATTAGGTGCATTATTTGCTTCAACTTCAGCTACCTCTGGCTTACTTTCGACTAACTCTACCTCGTTGCTTGAAGAACTAACCATTGAAGAAGAATCAATCGTACTGGATGCGGCATTGGATTGGCAACCAGCTAATACAAACGGTGCTAATAATGCTACAGCAGCAATACTTGGAACAGAAAACCTTTTCATCTTTCTTTTTAAATACAAATCTTTTCCTCCCAAATAAAATAGATTTATAGGCTTCCATCAGTTAAAACCTATACTCCTACTCTATAGGATGAATATTTATTGTTGGTCAATATTAAGTAAAATTCTAGTAAAAAAAGTAAATTAAGAGTCTTATTATTTCTTTAATTTTTACTTCCATTCCTTTTAATTGATCTTTTAATGTTTTACCTTGAGCTAACTTCTCATCATCTGTAGTTTTAGTGATTTCATCATTAATCTATAATCCTGAAAAATCATGATTGATGATCTCAAGTAATTTAAAAGCTTCGTCCTTAAACTCAAATTTTAGAATGCAACAATTTCCTAAACGATCTTTTTGGTCCACTTCACTAGTATGTGCCCAATACCTCATAAACTGTCTGCAAGCTGCCCCATGAGATACAACTAATACTGTTTGTTTTTCTTCTTCTTCTATTATTTTGTACAGCGTCTTAGCAACTCTTTCTCTAAATTGCAACTCTCCTTCTCCACCATAAGGTACAAAAAAATCTCCATAAGGCAAAGGCGGATTTAAGTATTCATGTTCTGCTTCAAACACTCCAAAATTCCATTCCTTTAGCCCCTTAATTCTTTTATAATCCTTATTCGTTACAAGCTCCAATGTGTCACAAGCACGTTCAGAAGTTGAGGAATAGGCACTTTCAATGCTTATATTATTTTCAGTGAAGTATTGGCCTGCTATGATGGCTTGATTTTTCCCCTTATCTGTCAGCGGTGAATCGCACCAGCCTTGTATTTTCTTTTGTTGATTAAAAAAAGTTTCGCCATGTCTCATTAAATACACTGTTTTTGTCATCCTATTCCCTCCATTTTTCATGATTTATTTCAACTGATTTTAGACTACCACATTCACTAGAAGTATTGATTGATCTCTTATAAAATATCAGTGTTATTGCCCTCTATTCTGGCAATAACACCGATATCAAAAATAATAGCTTTTATTTTTGTTGCCTATCCAATAAAAAAGGAATTGCTCTTATAAAGGGCAATCCTTTTTTAGTATTAGGTTATTTTCTTAAGCCTTTAGTGTTTAAAGGAACTAAATATTGCGCAACTTTTCCCATTTTACCTACTAGGACTAGATTCTGAATTGAACATCTTTCTTAGTTGGTAATTAGCAAAAAAATCACAATTGGCTAACGATTCAAAACCTTTTCAATTTCGGCTAATTCTGAAGGAGAAAAATCAAGGTTATCTAATGCTTTGACATTATCTTCGATTTGGCTTACCTTGCTGGCTCCAATCAATACACTTGTGACTTTTCCATCCCTTAAAATCCACGAAACAGCCATTTCAGCTAACGTTTGGCCTCGGCGTTTTGCGATTTCATTTAGTGCTCTTGATCGCTCTATGGTAGCATTTACTTTTTCTTCATTCAAGAATTGACTTGTTGTCCGACCAGCTCTCGAATCTTTTGGAATACCATTCAGGTAACGGTCTGTCAACATACCTTGCGCTAAGGGACTAAACGCAATAGTTCCTAATTGGTTTTCTTGTAAAACATCTTGTAGTCCATCTTCTATCCAACGGTTATACATACTGTAAGAAGGTTGATGAATAATGAAAGGCGTTTTTAATTCTTTAAATATTTTTGAAATTTCAGCTGTTTGTTCGGCAGAGTAATTAGAGATTCCAATATACAAAGCTTTACCTTGGCGAACCATTAAGTCCAATGCATGTGCTGTTTCTTCAAAAGGTGTATCCGGATCTGGACGATGAGAGTAAAAGATATCAACATAATCTAATCCAAGACGCTTCAAACTTTGGTCAATACTAGCAGTCAAATATTTTTTAGAACCAAATTCACCATATGGGCCTGGCCACATATCATATCCGGCCTTGCTTGAAATAATCAATTCATCACGGTAAGGAAGCAAATCTTTCTTTAAAATACGTCCAAAGTTTTCTTCGGCACTTCCCGCTGGAGGGCCGTAGTTATTGGCTAAGTCAAAATGGGTAATTCCTAAATCGAATGCACGATGAACCATTTTACGGCTGTTTTCAAATAGATCTACATCACCGAAATTATGCCACATTCCTAAAGACAATGCTGGCAATTTTAATCCACTGTTCCCCACACGATTGTAAATCATATTGTTGTAACGATCCTCTGCTGCTTGATACATTCAACCACTCCAGTTCTTTGGTATATTTCTTCCACTTCCCATTATAACGCTTTCAAACAAAGGAAACAATCTATTGTAAGAGTTTCCAATATAATTTGATTCAGGACCTTTATTTTTAAATTTCCACTTCTGTCAAGCTCTACATCGACATTAGATCAACTACAATATAGGAATCTACAAATCCTATCACTTTTTTTTAAGAGGGTGATAGGGTTTATCTTTTTTTCATAAAAAAACTTCCTTAATCACTACATATTGTGTTATCATATTTTCGTAAGCACAACATGTAGATTTCATGTATGTGAAATACAGAACAAAATTTAATAACCAGAAGGAGACTTTTAATGGCAAATAAAATAAACATTATTTACATCAGTTTAAACGGCAATACGAAATACTTTGTTGAGTGTTTAAGCGAATACATAGAAGCAACTAAGGACATAGTTGTAAAATCGCTGAATATTAAAGATCTAAAAGGAGAAACTTTTCCAGTGGATGAACCCTTTGTCAGTTTCTTGCCGACTTATTTAAATGGTGGAAATGGAATCCATACAGGAGATAAGGAAGTATTAACCACTAGACTAGGAGATTTTATAGCATCTAACGATAACTTTAAACTCTGTTACGGAATTATTGGAAGTGGGAATCGGAATTTCAATAATCAATTCTGCCTAAGTGCTAAACAATATACAGAAAGATTTGGGTTTCCATTAATCGATGTCTTTGAATTACGTGGGACGCAGTCAGATGTAAAACGAATTGCCAACTTAATCATTAATCACCAAGAAGAGTTTCTTAACGAACTTTAGAAAAACTTAGGAGTGAATAACTTTGCCAAATCAAACAACTACTATCAAAAGTGCTAAAACTTACTTTTACCTTAATAACTTGGTTAATATTCCAGTCAATGGTGAAATTCCTTTACAAAAGGATCAGGAAGCATTAAAAGCTTACTTTAAAGAAGAAATCATTCCCAATACCTTAACATTTCCTTCATTAGAAGAAAAATTGGCATTCTTGGTGGATAACAATTACATTGACTTAGACGTCTTAAACCTTTATAAGCAGGGTGAAAGTAATGACTATGATTTTGCATTTATTAAAAAAATATTCAAACAAATTTATGCTGCTAACTTTAAGTTCAAAAGTTTTATGGGTGCTTATAAATTCTACTCACAGTATGCATTAAAAACAAATGATCATTCGAAATACTTAGAACAATTTGAAGATCGTATTGCTTTTAATGCTTTATACCTAGGCAATGGGGACAGAACATTAGCTGTCCAACTTGCTGAGGAACTTATCTCTCAACGCTATCAACCAGCTACTCCTACTTTTCTAAATGCCGGGAAAAAGAAACGCGGGGAAATGATTTCTTGTTTCTTAATTGATGTTGCTGATTCAATGCTTTCTATTGGCCGAGGAGTAAACTCTGCTTTGCAACTTTCTCGAATTGGTGGTGGAGTTGGAGTTAACCTATCAAATATCCGATCAGCTGGCGATCCAATTAAAGATATCGCCAATGCTTCTTCTGGTGTCCTTCCAGTAATGAAGCTGCTAGAAGATGCATTTAGTTATAGTAACCAACTTGGGCAACGTAATGGCGCAGGCGTAGTCTATTTGAATGTTTTCCATCCAGATATCTTAGGCTTTTTGTCAACTAAGAAAGAAAATGCAGATGAGAAAATACGAGTTAAAACACTCTCTTTAGGGTTAGTCGTTCCTGATAAGTATTATGAATTAATAAAAACAAATAAACCGATGTATCTATTTAGCCCCTACAGTGTAGAAAAAGAATATGGTATTCCGTTCTCATACATAGACTTGTCTGCTGAATATGACAATATGGTTGCGAAATTGAACATCAAAAAAACTCAAATCAATGCTCGTGAATTGGAGCAAGAGATTTCGCGTTTGCAACAAGAATCCGGCTATCCGTATATTTTAAATATTGATACAGCCAATAACACAAATCCTGTTGACGGAAAAATTATTATGAGTAACTTATGTTCAGAGATTCTCCAACCGCAAGAACCTTCTACACTCAATGCTGACTTATCTTATGAACAAACAGGCACAGATATTAGTTGTAACTTGGGTTCGAGCAATATGATGAATATGCTGCAATCTCCTAATTTTGCTAAATCCGTTCATTTGGCAGTTCGTGCGTTAACAACTGTCACAGATTCAAGCAATGTGCTAGAGGTACCTACTGTTAGCAAAGGCAACTCTATGTACCACACAATTGGTTTAGGTGCTATGGGATTGCATACCGCTTTAGCCTTGCAACAGATTGAATATGGTTCAGAAGAATCGATTGAATTCACTGAAGCTTATTTCTTAGCTTTAAATTATCATTCTTTGGCAGCAAGTAACGAAATAGCTCAAGAACGAGGAGAAACTTTTTTCGGATTTGAGAAATCCAAATATGCTGATGGCACATACTTCAAACCCTACCTAGAAAGTGAATTCACAATAGCAAATGAAAAAGTAAAGGACATCTTTACTAACGTCCAATTGCCAACAGTTGCAGATTGGAAAGACCTAAAAGAAAAAATTTCTAAGCACGGTTTGTATCACCGTAACCGTTTAGCCGTTGCGCCCAATGGTTCTATTTCATATGTAAATGAAACGAGCGCCTCCCTACATCCGATTACTCAACTTATTGAGAATCGCCAAGAGAAAAAAGTAGGCTCGATTTTTTATCCAGCACCTTTCCTTTCAAATGAAACTCTTCCATATTACAAATCAGCTTATGACTATGATCAGCGTAAAATTATTGATATTTATGCCGCTGCTCAAAAACATATTGATCAAGGTATGAGCTTAACTTTATTTATGCGCTCAACTCTTCCTGAAAGTTTATACGAATGGAAAACAGACGCTTCCTCAAAACTGACAACTAGAGACTTGAACCGTCTGAGAAACTACGCTTGGACGAAAGGAATAAAATCACTTTACTATATCAGAACTTATACCGAAGATGACGAATTTACAATGGCAAATACTTGTGAATCCTGCATGATTTAATAGGAGGGAAATTATGTCTTACTTACATTACAAAGCAATCAACTGGAATGAAATCGAAGATCATTTAGATCATTCAACTTGGGAGAAATTAACGTCATTATTTTGGTTAGATACTCGAATCCCTGTTACAAATGAAAAATCACAGTGGGAAGATCTTCCAGAAAATGAAAGAGAAGCATTCATGAAATCGTTGGCTGGGCTAGCTTCAGCAGCTACGTTCCAATCAGAGAAAGGTTACCTAGTAATTAATGAAGGAAAACACACTCAGCAGGAAGCCGCTATCTACAATAATATTCAATTTATTGAATCAGTTCATGCTAAAGCCTATAACACAATTCTTATAGGATTTAATGAATCAACAGAAGTTGATGGTGTCTTAACTTGGGCTGATAACAATGCAGAACTTCAATACAGATTAGATCGTATTCTTGAAGTTTATAAAACAGGAAGTATACTTCAAAAACGAGCAGCAAACTTAATCTTGGAAGGAGTCCTAACCTATAGTGGTCTCTTTACTCCATTGCTTTACTGGACACAGAAGAAATTCACTAACGTTGCTGAAATTATTAAGTTGGTCCTCACGAATGAATCTTTACATTGCTTCTATATTAGTCACAAATTTCAACTAGGTTTTTCTGAATTATCACAGGAAGAACAAGCAGAATTGAGAGATTGGACTTTTGATTTGTTTGTTGATCTAGTAAAAAATGAATTAACTTATATAGAACACATTTACTATGGAACTGATTGGCTTGAGGAAGTTAAAGTCTTTGTTCATCAACAGGCTAATAAAGCACTTATAAGTTTGGGATTCGACCCTTTGTACCCTGAAACAGGTGCAAGTAATTCCCATATTGATTCCATCAACGTTATTTTAACTAAAGTAACTCATCATGAAGTCGGTAGACAATCAGGTATCAGCTTCCAATTTGATAAAGAAGATACCATGAATGAAGAAGACTATAACTTTTAACAAATAAATCCGGAATTTCATTTTAAGGAGGAAAAAATTATGACTTCAAAACATAAAGTAATCAATTGGAATAAAATTGAAGATGAGTTAGACGATTATGTTTGGGATAAGGCAACCTCACAATTCTGGCTAGATACTCGTGTTCCTATTTCAAACGACTTAGCAGACTGGCGAGAACTTTCATCTATTGAACAAGAAGTTATTAAAAAGGTCGTTGGAGGTCTAGCATTGCTAGATACATTACAATCTGAAAAAGGTGTTAACGCTATGCGGGAGGACGTTCGTACTCATAAAGAAGCTGCTATTCTGAATAATTTTTTGTTTATGGAAACCATCCATGCGAAGAGTTATGGAACGATTCTAACTTCTTTGAACAGTATCAAAAGCATCAATGAGATTTATGATTGGATGAATAATGATGAACGAATGCAATACAAAGCAAAACGGATTAATGACATCTATCAAACTGGTAATGGTTTGCAAAAGAAGATTGCAAGTATCTTTTTAGAAGGTATTTTATACTACAGTAACTTCTTCGCCCCCTTATGGTACCGTGGCAGTAATAAACTGGCTAATCTAGCTGAGCTTATTAAATTGATTATCCGTGATGAATCAGTACATGGTACTTACTTAGGGTATAAATTCCAATTAACTTACAATGAGTTACCTGAAGAAGAGCAAAAGAAATTGCTGGATTGGATGTACCCTTTGTTGGAAGATCTGATGGAAAATGAGTTGGCCTACACTGAAGAAATCTATAGTCCCATAGGTATAGCTGAAGATGTTAAAACTTTTGTTCGTTACAATGCTAATAAATCATTGCAAAATATGGGGTTCCAAGCTTATTATAAAAATGCTGATTTAGGCGATGTTAACCCTATTGTGATGAATGGTATTTCAATTGAAACATCGAACCATGACTTCTTCTCACAAGTTGGAGCTGGATATCTTATGGGCGATGCTGAATCAATGGTAGATGAAGACTACGATTTTTAATACAAAAAGAAGAACCGTGCTTGTAATAGACGGTTCTTCTTTATTTTTGCTCTAACTAGTTGCATCCATATTAAATTGTCTTGGTCATGATCAAATCAGTTTGCTCATCATCACCCATGAAGAACGAATGTGAACTAATATGAATAAACCCCTTCTTTTTATAAAAGGAAAGAGCACTTAGATTTTCTTCCCAAACGCCTAACCAAATCACTTCTTTATTCTTTTCTTTTGCAAATTGTTCAGCTTTTTCTATCAAAACCGTTCCATACCCTTTTCTTTTACGGTTACTTCGAATGTAGATTCTTTCGATTTCTACAGCATTTTCAGCGATGTCTTCTGTTTGTGCATCACCTATGTTTAATTTTAAGTAACCGGCTATTTCTTCGTTATCTAGTAGAAAGAAAAAAGCAGAATTTTTGTTTGTGAGTTCTTTTTTGAGTTGTGTACTGTTATAGGCTTTTTCCAAATAATTTTTTAAGTCTTCCTCAGTGTTTTGATCCTTAAAGGTATCCGTAAACAGTTCTATGCTGATTTTTTGAAGTAATTCTAAATCTTCTAAGGTGCATTTTTTCAATTCCATAGTAATGATCTCCTTTAGTAATTTCGTCTATTCTCATTCGCTTCCTTTTAACGTTCTTAACAACTCTTATTATATGTTATTTTATTGCATTTAAGATAAAACGTCACTTTAACTGACCAATTGTTTTGCTATCCAATATGACGATTCATCAGAATTGTAAAAAATTATTGTTAAAAAGAAATCAAACTCTACTCTCTATAGGCAGATTATTTCATAAAAATACAAATAAGTGGTATGGTGCTTCTTGGAACAAATACTTATTATTGGGGGCCATTTTTTTGAAAATTATTGTCGTAGGAACATCACATGCTGGCTATGAAGCCATTCAAACATTATTGAAGGAACAGCCAGATGCTGAATTGCATTTGTATGAACGCGGAGATACCGCATCATTCTTATCTTGTGGAATTCAAAGTTACTTAGAAGGCATTGCCGAATCTTTAGATAGTTTACATTATGCAACAGAGGGTTCGTATATCGAACAAAATGTAAATGTTCATATGAATAGTGACGTTGTTGGGATTAACCCCAAAGCTAAAACCATTACTGTTAAAACAACTGACGGAGAAACTGAAGAAAGCTATGATAAATTGATTCTTTCTCCTGGTGCAGCGCCTGTAAAAATTCCAATTCCTGGTGCTGACTTAGATAATATCTTCTATGTACGTGGCCGTAATTGGGCTGAAAAAGTTAAAACACGTATGGGTCAATCGAAAAAAGCGGTTGTTGTCGGTGGAGGTTACATCGGTATTGAAGTAGCTGAAGCATTTGCTAAAGTAGGTATTAAGACAACGGTTATTGATTCTTTAGACCGCGTATTGAATACGTACCTAGATAAAGAATTTGTTGATGTATTGAACGAAAATATGGATCAAAATGGATTGACTGTTCGCACAAGCGAAATGGTTAAAGAAGTTGTTGGCGAAAACGGAACCGTTAAAAAAGTTGTAACAGATAAAGGTGAATACGAAGCAGACACTGTAATTATGGCTGTTGGTGTTCGTCCAAATACGAAATGGCTTCAAGGGATCGTTGAATTAAACCCAGACGGTACAGTCGTTATTGACGACTACCTAGAAACCTCTGAAAAAGATATTTTTGCAATGGGAGATGCTACAAAAATTCCCTTTGCGCCAAATCATGGTTCAAAACTAATTGCTTTAGCATCTAATGCTCGTCGTCAAGGAGTGATTGCGGCTAAAAACATTTTAGAGAAAAAAGTAAAGATGCCTGAAGTATCTGGGACATCTGGTTTAACATTATTCGACTACAAATTAGCTTCTACAGGTGTGAAAGATATCGATCAAGACTCCATTGATGCTGAAGTAGCTAGCACATTCGTAGTAGAAAATATTCGTCCTACTTTTATTGATGACGAAAAAGTCATGATGAAAATTCACTTTGAAAAAGACAGTCATCGTATTGTTGGTGCTCAATTGATGTCAACCTATGACGTTACAGCTTCTATCAATGTACTATCGGTAGCTATCTCTTCAGGTTGGACGTTAGAAAAATTAGCCTTTGCTGATTTCTTCTTCCAACCAGGATTCAACCGTCCATGGAACTACCTAAATGTTCTTGCTCAAAAAGCTTTAGATGATAACTTTGATAGTGAAAAATTATAGTACTTTTTCATACAAACGATAAATAAAAAAGTTGCTAAATTTAAAAAACTAATACAATAAAAACAGCTTCACAGTAGGGAAAATTCCTATTGTGAAGCTGTTTTTATGCTTCTAAAGCTGAAGTTTTATACACGCTTTTCAGCTAGATGATGTCTCAGCTTCTTCGTACAGTTTTAAATTTTATCTATTATTTAGAGTTTTTGTCGATGAATGCTACGAATGCATCTGCAACAGTTTGTAAGAATTCAATTGATCCTGGAACTACTTGTCCGTCTTCACCAATTGTTTTAGATGCATCAATATAAAGTTCTGGTTGAGCCATAACTGGGCTGTCACCGAATACTAGTGATTGACGAATTTGGTGGTTAGCTAATACACCAGAAATACCTGCTGGAGATACTGAACCAACGAGAACTGGTTTTCCTGGCCATACACTTTCGCCCCATGGACGAGAACCAACATCAATAGCATTTTTCAATGAAGCTGGCATACCACGGTTGTATTCTGGAGTTATGAATACATATGCGTCTTGTTCTTTCATTTCTTTACGGAAACGAGTGTAACTTTCTGGAGCATTTTCTTCTAAATCTTCATTGTAAACTGGTAAGTCGCCAATTTCAATAAATGTTACAGTAGCATCAGCTGGGAATAACTCAGCTAATTTTTTTGCTACAATTTTATTTAAAGAATCTTTACGTAAACTTCCTACTAAAATCCCAATATTTTTTGACATGAATAATTACCTCCAAATGATTTATTTTATTTTTCCTTATAAATACATCCTACACCCTACACTTACTTTTTACAAGTAAAAAACTAAAATACTTTTACTTCTATATGAATTTCACATTTTTTACCTTATAGTCCCGGAATCGGCTCTACTAATAATGCCTGATGATAAGCATCGTAATAAGTGACTTGCTTCGTTACTAAATCACTTGTCCAAACTGGCACGCCAGCTGCTCCAGCTAGTTCACAAAATTTTTCAAAATCAAACTCTCCTGATTGTGCTCTTTTAACAGCCGATTTGATAGCTTTAGAGTCACTTTGATCAGAAACTACTTTTGGGACCCCATTCAATTTTAAGTCGACAGAATTATCCTCATCAAAATATCGATACGTCCCTTCAGCAACCAAATAATCGTATCGCTTCACACCTAATTTCTGTAGTTCGTGCATTAACTGAGCGAATTCGCCAGCATTCTTTTCTGCATTTATTACTTTTTCAATCTCTTGGTAATTTAGACTCATTTAAATCAGCTCCTTTTTATATTCGTTAGTATGTTAATCTTCATTTGTTTCTTTCAACTTAAGTTTAACCTTTGCTTGATAATCTGTGCCCCAGTCTTTCATTGCATCTAAAATGGGCTTTAAACTATCTCCTAATTCTGTCAATGTATATTCAACGCGTGGCGGAACTTCTGCAAAAATTTCGCGGTCAACTAACCCATCTTCTTCCATAGAACGCAAATGTGACGTCAATACTTTTGGTGAAACAGTACCAATCGATTTTCTTAATTCTCCAAACCGTTTAGTCCCATCTAGTAGTTCTCTTAATATCAACACTTTCCAACGATCGTTTATCACCAAAAGTGTCGTCTCTACTGGGCAAGCCGATAATTTATCTCGCATTAAAAACCTCGTCCTCTCGCAATAGTTACTTTTTTGTTACTAAGTAACTTAAAAGTACTTACTTTACATTAGTTACTTAGACTCCTATCATAGTGTTAGAACTTGAAAAAAACAAGCTTTTATAAACTAAATCTCACGAATAGAAAGGTTGATACAAGATGAACTATTTGTTAACAGGAGCAACTGGAGAATTAGGAACTTATGCCTTACATTACTTGAAAGAACAAGTTGATTTAACTGATATTGTGGCTCTGGCAAGAACTGAAGAAAAAGCTGCTAAACTTCGTGAACAAGGGATTGAAGTACGGATTGCTGACTTTAGTGACTATACTAGTTTAGTTAAAGCTTTCAACGGTGTCGATCGCATGCTCTTTGTTTCCTCACAACCAGGTGGAGTGGTTTCACGCGATGAACAACACAAAAATGTCGTCAATGCTGCTATAGAAACCGGTGTCTCATTTATCGCTTATACCAGTTTTCCTAAAGGCGCTACCTCAAACAGCCCATTAGCCCAAGATCATATCCTCACTGAAAAATTAATTTCTGAATCTCACATTTCTCACACTTTTTTACGCAACAATTGGTATTTGGAAAATGAAGCAGACACGCTCAATGCAGCAGTAGCAGGCCATGCATTTACGTACTCTGCTGAAAACGGAAAAACGGGTTGGGCATTAAAACGTGAATTTGCTGAGGCTGCTATCAATGTGTTAACGGAAAAATCAGCTGCACCAGAAATACTTGAATTATCAGGTACTCCAATTACTTATGCAGAACTAGCTGAAGCTCTTAAAACTGCTAGTGGTAAAGAATTTGAAGTTGTTGCAATGAATGATGAAGATTATCAAGCTGCATTAATCAGCAACGGTGTTCCTGAGGCAGCAGTGAGTTTCATTTTAATGATTCAAAATGATATTCGTAACGGTGAATTAAATGTAACATCGGAGGATTTTGAAAAAGCATTAGGCAAATCCTTAACTCCACTTGTTGATGCTTTAAAAGAATTTTTGAAAAAATAACTATAAGTAGAATTTAATCGTTTGTTATAAAGAAATATGCCCTAAAAGTTAGATTTAGTACTCTAACTTTTAGGGCATATTTCATTTTAGGGCAACTTTTTCTTTTACTATTTATTTCTTAAGCTAACTATATATCTTCTGCAACGGATTCACTCAATACCATTCTCTTCGTTTATTGGCGGCTCGACTAAAGATTGTTTTCAGCTCTTTATCATCATTCTCTTCTAGCGTGTATTTCAAAGCATCCAATTCAATTTCGAAGTGTTCAATCGATTTCAACAAGGCTGTTCGGTTATTTAAAAATAATTCACTCCATAAATCAGCATTTATATCAGCGATCCTTGTGAGCTCTTGAAAACTATTTCCAGCAAACATCAGTGTTTCTTCTGAAGCTTGCGTACTATTTACGACCGCTACAGACAAAACATGCATCAATTGACTGACATAAGCGATTTGTTCATCATGTTTTTCAGGAGAAACTCGCGTTACTTGATTAAATCCAATCTCTTTATAAAGCTTTTCAATAAGTTTTAAAGAAGATTCTTTATTTCTAGAGATAGGAGTGAGCAAAGCATTGGCTCCTATAAATCGCGTATGATCGGCTCCAATGATTCCTTTTTTTTCACTGCCGCGCATGGGATGTGCAAATACAAAGTCGACTGTTGAAGGAAGAACTTTAGACATTTGTTTTATAATCGCTGTTTTAACGCCTGTTACATCTGTTAGAATGGCACCTTCTTTTAGGACACTTTTGTGCTGCTCGACAAATGGCGCAATTTGATTTGGATAAAGAGAAATTATAATGATATCCATCTCCGGTAAAATATCGCCGGCTTCCACAAACCCCTTTTGAATCATTCCCTGTTCTACAGCAATTCTTACTGTTGATTCGTTGATATCTATCCCATAAATATTTTTGTATCCAGCTGCTTGAAGGCCCATGGCAAAAGAGCCTCCAATGGCTCCTAACCCAACAATTGCAATATTCATCGTTCCCCACCTTTATTCCTGACTTCTTTTAATGCTTGGATTGCCAATAAGTAACCTGTTGCTCCAAAACCTGAAATTTGTCCAATACAAGCTGGTGCTATAACAGACTCTTTACGAAAAGATTCACGGGCATGAATCGCACTTAAATGCACTTCAACAGTTGGTATCATTATTGACTTCACTGCATCGTGAATGGCATAACTGTAATGGGTATACGCTGCCGGATTGAGGACGATCCCATCTGCCTTATCCATATGGGCTTGTTGAATCCGGTCGATCAATTCCCCTTCAGAATTGCTTTGAAAAAAAGAACAGTCTACTTCTTGTGTTTCAGCATATTTTTGAATCTTACTTTCAATCTCTTCCAACGTTTGTGTTCCATAAATTTCGGGTTCACGAGTCCCTAAGAAATTTAAATTTGGGCCATTAATAATAACGATTTTCATATTATCTTCTCCTTTATGCGCAATGATTTCTGGTAAATGATGCTTAATCTCATTCAATACATCTTCCAAATCGGATCGATTCTCCACTCGAAAATCAGCTGCTTTTTGATACAAACTAAACCGCTCTTCATGTAATTGGTATAGCTTGTTATTACCTTCTTTTAATAAAGGCCGATGTGCAATTTCGATATCTTTGATAATGTGTTCAACAGGCCGATCGATAAAAATAACCCAGCCTGTTTTTCTTAATGCCTCAATGTTTTCTGGATTGAGAACGACTCCGCCACCACACGAAATAACAGCATACGTTTCTTTTGCAGCTAGCTCTGCACAAGCCTCGGTCTCTATTGCTCGAAAATACGCTTCACTCACTTCAAACAATTCTGGAATAGACTGATTCGTTAGTTGTTCAATAAAAAGATCCATATCTCTAAATGGCAAGTCTAATTGTTGACTTAGTAGTTTTCCAACACTACTTTTCCCGCTTCCTGTCATCCCAATCAATACAATATTTGTTTTCATAAGCTTTCACCGTGTCGTTTCTTCCATTCAGAGATCAACTCTTTTGTAACTTGCTCGTCAATCGAACACTTTTCCCAAATTTCAACTGCTCGAACGGCTTGTCCTACTAACATATCTAATCCATTAGCCGTTTGCTTGTTGTTTTCACGTCCCAATTTTAAAAAAGTGGTTTCACTAGGGTTATAGATTAGGTCGATCAAATAATCAAATCGCTGAATAGAGGTCTCACTTAATGGAGTTTCATTGACATTAGGGTACATCCCGACTGGTGAAGTATTAATCAGAAAATCTCCCTTTAAATATTGTACATCTTCATAATTGGTATACTGCTTATTTTTTGTATCTTTAAATCGCT
The DNA here is from genome assembly GCF_000746825.1 of Carnobacterium inhibens subsp. inhibens DSM 13024. NCBI lineage: Bacteria > Bacillati > Bacillota > Bacilli > Lactobacillales > Carnobacteriaceae > Carnobacterium > Carnobacterium inhibens. The sequence goes on from NZ_JQIV01000006.1 coordinate 1,478,810, forward strand.
CAGGATTCCGAGACACAATATAAATCATTTGAATACCGTGATCCATTAAATACGCTTCAACTGTTTTGGATGCTCCTCCTGATCCTAAAATAACGGCTATCTTTCCGTTTACATCCCAGTTTCTACGGCTCAAAACCAAACCAAAACCACTATAATCCGTGTTATGACCGATTAACTTCCCATTTACATTTTCAATTGTGTTTACTGCTCCCAATTTTTTTGCAAATGGACCGATTTCGTCTAAATAAGGTATAACGGCTTCTTTATAAGGAATCGTAACGTTTACCCCTTTGATAGATAACGTCCGAACGCCATCCATAGCTTGTTTCAACTGTGTTGGCGGAAATGCAAAGAGCTTATAGGCAGCGTCTAATCCTATTTTTTGATAAATCAACTTATGGAGGCTTGGAGAATGACTATGTACAAGCGATTCTCCGAATAATCCGTAAAAGTTCATGTGGCACCTCTTCCAATCCTTTGATAATGTTTTGAAGTATAGACAAAAGAAACTTAAAGTTCAATAAAAAAATTAACGAACAATTATTTCAATTGGCTCTAATTCGTTTGGCACCAGTTGTTCAGACTACTTTTATTATTATTTTCAGAAATTAGTTTTTAGTTTTTTGTTGACAATGAATTTTTTAATTGCTAGTATTGGACTCACAGTTGGGAAACAGCTGATAATGATCAATTGAGGAGAGACCACCATGAACTTACAATCACAACTTCAAACTGCAATGGACTCACAATTGAATAATTATTACTTTAGCTTCTTTATGAGAAAATCTATAGAGGCTAAAGACTTTTAAGCTGCTAACAACAGTTGCCCTATAGATTTTGAAAGAAATCGAAGGGGCAACGAACTAATCCGATATCATATTATTAGTGAACTTACCTAACGCTACATTCGATAATCTTTCAATAGACTATCGGGTGTGGCGTTTTTTCGTTTTTCAATAACTTTAGTGGAGGAAAATAGATGATCATTCATACGTTAGGACCAAGCAGCACGGATAGTTACACAGTCGCAGAATCTTTATTACAATCAGAAGACGATGGTATTGTAGGCTATCCATCTTTTGACAGCTTATTACACAATATTCATCAGTTAACCGAACAATACGTATTGTTTCCTGTAGCTTTTAAAAGTGCCCGAAAAGATTATGGGTGGAAAGAATTTAATTATGATTACTGGGATAAAGTTGAACTGGTAGACGTCTTCCAGCGAAAAACCAAGCCTATGGTTCTCATTAAAAATAGCATTTATGCAGAAAACCGAGCGATGATTCATCCAGCCACCACTATTTTTTTGAAAAAATATTTAATCAAAAAAAACGAAGATACAGTAATTGAATTTTCAGACAGTAAATTTAAAGCTTGGTCAGCCTTTTGTAAAAAAAATCTGAAGTATACGATTATTAGCGAGGATGTGTTTGAAAAAGAAAAGATGCCGGGTTACACAATTGAAGAACGTTATGAACCAGTAATGGTGTGGTGTTTGTACAAAATAAATTAAACAATATAGAGGAGAATGACTATGATAATCGTCTTAAAGCAAGGAATTAAAGCAAATGAGGTTAAAGAATTAGCTACTAAATTAGAATCTCAAGGAGTTGCCGTGAGTCATTTCACCGATATCAAGCGCGATTTTCTAGGTCTGATTGGCGATACTAGTGGAATCGATGAACGCCAAATGCAAGCAATTCCGGAAGTAGAGCAAGTTATTCGAGTAGAAGATCCTTACAAAAGAGCGAATAGAAAATTTCATCCTGATAATTCTATCATCAGAATTGGTGACGAAACAATCGGTGGCACTAAATTAGGGATCATCGCGGGACCTTGTTCTGTTGAAAGTGAAGAACAAATTGTGACTATTGCAAAACAACTTAAACAAGCTGGCGCGAACTTCTTACGCGGAGGTGCATTCAAGCCAAGAACTTCTCCATACAGTTTTCAAGGACTTGAATTAGAAGGATTGAAAATGCTTCAAGTTGCTAAAGCTGAAACAGGTATGCCCATCGTGACTGAATTGATGTCGACAAAATGGGTCGATCAATTTGTTGATTCGGTAGACATCATTCAAATTGGTGCACGCAACATGCAAAACTTTGATTTACTCAAAGAAGTTGGACGAACGAATACACCCGTTCTTTTAAAACGTGGTTTATCTGCAACCTACAAAGAATGGTTGATGTCAGCTGAGTACATCATGGCTGGAGGAAATGAAAATGTTATTTTATGCGAACGTGGCATTCGGACATTTGAAACAGAAACCCGCAATACACTAGATATCCAAGCCGTTCCTGTCATTAAAGAGCTTTCTCACTTGCCAATCATCATCGATCCGAGCCATGCTGGAGGAATGTCTTACTTGGTTGAAGCAGGTGCTAAATCAGGTATCGTTGCCGGAGCAGATGGCTTAATGATTGAGGTTCACAATGATCCAGCTAACGCTTGGAGCGATGGCGAACAATGTTTGACACCAGATGAATTCGCTAGATTGATGGAAAAAGCTCGAAAGCTAGCGGATTTCGAAGGTCGTTCAATTAATGAAGCAGCTACTATTTTAACAAAATAAACTGAAGGAGGATAAAATCGATGTCTGTCTTAACCGTTAAACTTCCATCACATGAAGTGAGTTATGAATTAAAAATTGAAAAAGGGTTGCTCAACCGCGTCAGTAATGAAGTCTCAAAAGTCTTTACTGGAGCCAAAATTGCCATTGTCACCGATGAAACCGTCTATGACCTTTACGCTAAGTCTATTATAAAAGATTTGGAAGCAGCGGATTATGAAGTGCAGTGCATTGTTTTGCCTCCTGGAGAACAGACTAAAACATTTGACACGCTACCTAATCTCTACAGTGCATTCGCTGAGTTCGGCTTAACACGTAGCGACTTAATCATTGCTCTAGGTGGTGGTGTGATAGGTGACATCTCTGGTTTTTCCGCTTCGTCTTACTTGAGGGGTATCTCTTATATCCAAATTCCCACAACACTGCTAGCCCAAGTGGATAGTAGCGTTGGAGGAAAAGTTGGCGTCGATTTACCTGAGGGCAAAAACTTAGTAGGTGCTTTTTATCACCCCCTACTCGTCTTGATCGATCCATTGGTTCTAGAGACGTTAACGGATTCTGCCTTTGCTGATGGAATGGCGGAAGTAATCAAATATAGCTGTATAAAAGATCTTAATTTATTTCATCGTCTGATGGAACTATCTTCTCGAAAAGAAGTCATGCAGCACATCGATTGGATCATCGAAACCTGTTGCACGATCAAACAAGTGATTGTGCAGGCAGATGAAAAAGATTTAGGTGAACGAATGGTGTTGAACTTTGGGCATACGTTAGGCCACGCTATTGAAGCGTATTACCAGTATGAAAAATATACCCATGGTCAAGGTGTGGCCATTGGCATGGTTGCTATCTCAAGAATTGCAGAATCCAAACAGCTGACAACAGTTGGAACCACTGATCGATTGATTACTGTTTTAAAACAGCATCGTTTGCCTATTGAACTAGAGGATTTTGAAGATTACCCTAAACTATTGCCTTATATCAAAAAAGATAAAAAAAATATTGCAGGCAGTTTATCCGTGATTGTTTTAACTGACATCGGACGCGCTACCGTACATCAAACATCTCTATCCTTTTTCGATTCTTTAGACACTGGAGGAACAGCATGACTAATCTAACCCTTACTCCTAATGCGTTAAATGGAACTGTTATTGTCCCGCCATCTAAAAGTATGGCGCATCGTGCAGTGATTTGCGCCAGTTTAGCAGCAGGTCGTAGTACGATCAAGAATATTCAACTATCTGATGATATCCTTGCAACTATCGAAGGTATGCGTTCGTTTGGAGCGATTATTTCTTACGATGATCAGACATTGACAATCGATGGCATCCGTAATGGAGCTGCTAAGGAAAGCCGCACAATCAATTGCAATGAGTCCGGCTCTACCTTGCGTTTTCTGATTCCTTTAGCGACACTGTTTACAGGAGAAACGCACTTTATCGGTCAAGGACATTTAGGCAAACGCCCGCTTGAACCTTATCAAGAATTATTCGACGCTCAGTCACTCCACTATAATCAAGCCACAACTGAAAACCTACAGTTGAGTGTCGCAGGTCCTTTGACACCAGGCATCTATGAAATGCGTGGCGATATCAGTTCACAGTTTATCACTGGTATGCTACTAACTTTGCCTTTACTTGCCGGAGACTCTGTCCTAAAAATTACGACTCATTTAGAATCAAAAGGCTACATTGATTTGACCCTGTCTGTCTTACAATCCTTTGGTATTGTAATTGAACAAGATGAGACTGGACAAGAATACCGCATCAAAGGTCAACAAGCTTATAGCGCTCGTGATTATACAGTCGAAGGTGACTACTCACAAGCAGCCTTCTGGTTGAGTGCAAATGCATTAGGGAATGAGCTTTTGGTAAATGGTTTGGATTCAGATTCTTTACAAGGTGATCAAGCTATCGTCTCGATCTTAGAGACAGTGAACAGCGGGTCTAATGATAGTGAACGCATTATAGATGGAGCTCAAGTTCCCGATATTATTCCAGTAGTAGCTCTAGTCGCTGCGTTAAGCAAAGGAAAAACAAAAATTATCAATCTGGAACGTCTACGGATCAAAGAAAGTGATCGCTTAGTTGCTACACAAAAAGAGTTGACTGCTTTAGGCGCACAGATTGAGATTGTAGGAGATTCGCTTTTGATAGAAGGAGTCTCTAGACTATCAGGCGGTCAAGAAGTTTGGAGTCACAAGGACCATCGCATGGCTATGATGTTGGCCATCGCTTCAACGGTGTGTCAAGAACCAATACACATCAAAGACACAGATTGTGTTAAGAAGTCTTATCCCAACTTTTGGGAAACATTCCAACAACTAGGAGGAAAAATACATGAGTGGAATATGGGGTAAAAATTTACAACTCTCACTATTTGGAGAGTCACATGGTGTGGCGATTGGTATTACCATCAATGGCCTGCCTCCAGGTTTGGACATAGATATGGATCAGGTTTTAGTTGAAATGGCACGCAGAGCGCCAGGGAAAAATGAATTGACGACACCAAGAAAAGAAAAAGATCATCCAGAAATTTTAAGCGGCTTTTTAGATGGGAAAACAACTGGTGCACCACTGACTGCCATTATTTGGAACACAAATACGCGCTCCAAAGACTACAGTGTGCTGAAAGATGTTATGCGCCCAGGACAAGCTGATTACCCCGGACGAGTGCGTTACAATGGCCACAATGACCATCGTGGCAGCGGCCATTTTTCCGGGAGGATCACTGCTCCTCTCGTATTTGCAGGTGCTATTTGTCAGCAATGGCTGAAACAAAAAGGCGTAACAGTAGGTTCTCATATTCAATCGATTGGAACAATCGAAGATGAAACTTTCGAGGATCAAGAAACGGTCACGTTAGAGCAAATTAAACAGTTCAAAGAAGAACAGCTTCCTTTGTTTAATACTGAAAAAAAGCCAGAAATGACCGACTTGATTTTGGAAGCAAAAGAAGAGGGGGATTCTGTAGGCGGTATCGTTGAAACATTTGTTTTAGGGTTAGATGCCGGGTATGGAAATCCATTTTTCGACTCAGTTGAATCTCAACTGGCTCACCTCGTATTTGCTGTTCCAGCCATCAAAGGTATTGAATTTGGAACAGGATTCGATATTACTAAAATGCGCGGATCGCAAGCAAACGACGAATACTACTACGATGAACAAGGGCGCATCAAAACACGTTCCAACAATAATGGTGGAATCATTGGCGGAATTACTTATGGCATGCCCATCGTCTTCAGAGCTGCTGTTAAACCACCTGCTTCCATCAAAAAGAAGCAACAGACGATCAACATCCAAGAAGGAACAGAAACTGAATTAGAAGTTGAAGGACGTCATGATCCTTGTATTGTCCCACGAGTTCTGCCGGTCTTAGAGGCGGTTACCGCTATCGGATTAATGGATTTGATGCTTGGAGGACAATCGAATGAATGAATTGGAACAGTACCGCAAAGAGATTGATGAGATTGATCAGGAACTTACTCGCTTGTTTGAGTTACGGCTAAACACAGTTTTAAAAGTCGGTCGCTACAAAAAGCAACGCAACTTACCTGTATTGGATGCCAGCCGCGAGCAAGCTGTTATCGAAAAAAATATTAGCCGCTTAACAGATAAAACATTTGAACCGCAAGTAACGAAGCTTTTTCAATCTATAATGGATATCACGAAAGAAACTCAAACGGCTCTCTTAAAATCAGAACCGTAATTTATCGATTTATTGCACAAAATCGGGTTATTCATGAACAGTTGCGTTCATTGAATAACCTATTTTTTTATAGCTGATGTTGGGCTTTTTTCCTCCCAAAGATAACTTAATCCATTAAATTTATTTCTTCTAAATTCTCATATAGCTGTGGATGCTCATGACACTTCGGATTTCTAGGTGAACATATTTCTCTTCCAAACGAAATCATTGCTTGATGCGCTCTTCCCCAATATTTGGCTGGGATAATTTCTGTTATACGTTCTTCAATTTGTTTGGGTGTGGCGTTTTCTTCTACTATTTTGTGATGTTTGCAAACACGTGCAACATGCGTGTCCACTGCAAAGGCATCTTGGTTAAAAGCAACATTCAATAAAATATTGGCTGATTTAGGTCCGATTCCTGTTAATGATTGCAATTCTTCACGTGTATTTGGAACTTTCCCATCAAATGTTTCAAGCAATTGATGACTGCTTTTATAAATATACTTTGCTTTATTTCGGTAAAGTCCAATTGTTTTTATGTATGATTCAATTTCTTCAGGCGAGGACTCACTAACCGCTTGAGGATTTGGATAACGTTCGAATAATCGGTCTTTTACTTTCGCAACGGATTCATCAGTCGCTTGGGCACTCAATATCACAACCATCAACAATTGAAAAGGATTTTGATAATGCATCGTTGGAACAGCATTTGGGTAGAGTTTCATAATTTCATAGACGACGTGTTGAGCAGCTTCTTTTGTTAGCATAGCTATTCTTTTCCTTCTTTCAATCTCCTCTATGTGTAACCTGGCTTCAGTTATAACATTTTTGATTTGACTGGCACAATTTTAGTATATCGCATAACGACCAAAAAAATCCCAGAAATTATTCTTTTTCTTTCTGGGATTAACTATTTTTCTAATTATGCGTGATAAGCTTGATCTGCTTCAAATAACATGTTGTATACCCCTGCATAAGTTCCACACACATCTCCAGGAATAGTATAGTTGGATGTAACTTTACGCAATTGGGTAAATTCTTCCTCTAAATGTGGCTTACCGGTGGTACCTGCTTCTATTGTCTTTTCCTTCATTGTATTAAATATATTTCGTACTTCAAACGCTTCAGGATGATTCTTACCGTGTGCACGCGTAATTGCTAGTGTAAACATATCCAATTTTTCAAAATTGCGCTCCGCCACTTCATTGAATGTTGTCATTAATGAATTCCTTCTTTCTTGTGTAGGTTATTTTGCTTTATAACAGCAGTATAGTCTATAAGTCACAATGGAAAATTGATACACGTCAAGTTTTAAATCTTCACAAGCTCATAAAAAGCCAACGAGATAAATTGTAACGTTTACAATTTATCTCGTTGGCTTTTTTGAAGTAACTCCCTCATACAGATTGCTAGGTCATTAAAGTAAAATCGACGCAATCAAATCATCAAATTTTCTGATATCAATATCTTTTCCTAAGCCAATTTTGATATTGCCTGCTCTTGTCCATAATTCAACTTCCGCATTGATATCAAAAGTTCCTGCATTTTCGGTGGACCACATGTTTATTGAACTATAAGGTAAAGAATAAATCTCGATCTTCTTCCCACGTAATCCTTGCACATCACGAACAATTAGTCGTTTATTCGTAAATATTGCTACATCTCTAATTGTTTTAAACGCTTCTACTGCTTCTTCTCCTGGAACCAATCGATCATTGATATCGCTTGGAATAGCACATTTTTCAGAAAACGTCCAATTTATGTATTTTTCTAGTTCAGCCATTCTTCATTCTCCTTCTCAATCCTCATTATATAAAGTTGAAAAAAACTACTTTGCTCATAACTTCTCAACTACACATTAATTATACCTGTTATTTAATCTATAAATCTATCTCTTTTTGTATTTAATTCAACTATGAAGGCGAAAAAAGCTGATTCTACACAAAGTAGAATCAGCTTTTTTGGGGTATCTATTAAAAATAGTTGGCTGTAAACTTAATTATTTGCTTATTTATTACAGCACTTAAGAGACTATCAGACTTCTACAAAATCGAACTGCCTTTATCTACTTTTCATTAATAACTGAATGGCTTGTTGGATATTTTCTTCTCCAGTACTGCCCTCTTTGCTATTTCCCTGTACACATTCCACTAAATTTTCAGCTACAATCAAGCTAATTGCTCGATCAAGACTGGAACGAACAGCTGATAATTGTGTCACGATGTCCGCGCACTCTTTACCCTCTTCAATCATCTTTAAAACGCCATGTAATTGTCCATCAGAACGTTTTAACCGGTTCACTATTTTCACGTTGTATTCCATTAAACTGTATCGCCTCTCCAAGCAGAGATACCGCCCATAACGTTGGTTACTTTGTATCCTTCTTTTGCTAACTGTTGACAAGCCATTGCAGAACGAGCTCCTGAGTGGCACATTACATAGTATTCTTGTTCTTTGTTTAACTGTTCTTTTTCATTTGACAAATCGCTTAAAGGTACATGAATAGCGCCTTGTATATGTTTAGAGTCCCATTCATCGCTTTCGCGAACATCGACTAATGAAACAGTTTCTTTTCTCCATTTTTGTTCAAATTCTGGCATTGATATTGAATTGTACATTATTTTTCCACCTTTTCTGGTCTAACTGTTGAATAAAGAGCAAATGCTCCATCCAAATTTTTAGCCTTATATTCATTTTGTTTTAAAATACGTTCAGCAATGTAGCTACGCAACCCACTGTGACAACTTACAATGATGGGTTTGTCTTTAGGTACTTCTGATAATCGTTCACGTAACTGATCTAAAGGAATATTTAGTGCTCCTTTTAATCGTCCATTTTTTTCAAGTTCTCCTTCATTACGCACATCTAACAATAGATAACCTTCTTTTTGCTTTGATTCTAATTCATGCCATTGAATCGATTCGCTTACTCCTTCAATCAGATTTAAAGCAGCGTAACCAGCCATGTTCACCGGATCTTTTGCTGATCCAAATGGTGGAGCGTAGGTAAACTCTAGCTCTGGCAAATCATGTATCGTCATGCCTGCTTTAATGGCCGTTGCAATGATATCAATGCGTTTATCTACTCCATCTTCACCTATCGCTTGGGCGCCATAAATTTTTCCGTTTTCAGGATTAAATAATACTTTTAGCAAAATAGTACCCGCATTTGGATAATACCCTGCATGACTTTTCCCTTGGATATGAACGATTTCATATGTTTCGTTTGCTGATTTTAATTGTCTTTCATTTAGTCCAGTTGATGCTGCTACTTGGTTAAATAAACGAACAATTGCGGTACCAATACTCCCTTTGTTTTTTCGAGGTAATCCACTGATAACATCCGCAACTTGTCTGCCTTGACGATTAGCAGGAGCAGCTAAAGCGACCATCGTATCTTCTCCATTAATTTGTTGTTTCACTACAATCGCATCTCCAACCGCGTAAATATCTTTTTGACTCGTTTCATAGTTCTCATCTACTAATATACCACCACGTACACCAGTTTCAATGTCCGCTGTTAAAGCCAAAGTCGTTTCAGGTTTGACCCCTACTGACATTAATGTCATATCACTTTCTAAGCGTTCGCCATTTTCAAGAACAACCACTTTTCCTTCTTCTTCAAACGACTCAGCAGCCAATCCGTTATACAATTTGACCCCATTAGCTTTTAATTCTTTAGTGATATAAGCAGCCATTTCTTCATCTAAAGGTGGCAAAACGTGTGGTGCTTTTTCAATAATTGTAACATCTAATCCGCGATGAACTAAACTTTCAGCCATTTCTAAACCAATAAATCCAGCTCCGATCACGACAGCTTTTTTAGGCTGATGTAATTCCATGAAATCCGTGATTGCATCAACATCCGGAACCGAACGCAATGTAAAGATATTCTTTGCTTCTTCTAGCCCTTTAGCGGGTGGGATAAACGGCTTAGCACCTGGAGAAAGAATCAATTTATCGTAAGATAAGGTATAGTCTCCTTCTGATGTTCGAACAGTTACTTCCTTTAACGAAGCATCTATTGCTACTGCTTCACTATGTGGACGAACATCTAGTTCAAAACGCGCTTGTAAAGCTTCTGGTGTTTGAACCAACAAATCACTGCGTTCTTCAATTTCACCAGCGACATAATACGGTAGACCACAGTTAGCAAACGATACATACGGCCCTTTTTCTAATACAATGATTTCAGCCGTTTCATTCAAACGTCTTAAGCGCGTAGCTGCAGACATTCCACCAGCGACTCCTCCTACAATAACAATTTTCATTACAGTTTTCCTCCCTTTTTAGCTCCAGTCCAAGAAGACATGCCTCCGCGAACATTTACTACATCATAGCCTTATTTCATTAACAATTTTGAAGCTTTTTTGCTACGCATACCAGATTGACAGATTACATAAGTTTTACCTTTTGGGATATAATTAGCGATTTTACCTAATGGGACATTTTTAGCTCCAGGTATATGACCTCCTTGAAACTCATGGGCTTCACGTACATCAATAATTTGAGGTTTCTCCACTAACTTTTTCTCCAATTCATTGGTTGAAATAGATGATACTGTTTTAAAAAGCATCTTTATTCCTCCTATTTTTTAATTTATTTTCTATTTTCATTGCTAAATACTCTTTCTGATTTAATACCCTGCACCGTATTGTTAAATAATACTCCATGGGGTATAAAATGTAAAGCTTATTTGTTTAAAACATAATAAAAAAAATAGTAGCCACATTCAAGGCATTAATACTTGTTTTTCAAATGATAATTTGCTATATTTAGATTGTAATTAATATAATTAAATAACTATTATGAAATGGAGTGATTAGGATAATGAGTATTGATTTTAAAGATCATGGCAAAAAACCTTATGTTGTAAATATTGAAGATGCCACAGTGCAAAATGATAACTACCGTACAACGATATGGACAGGCGCTAAACTACAAGTAACCGTTATGTCTATTCAACCAAACGATGATATTGGCTTAGAAGTGCATCATGGAATTGATCAATTTATTCGCATCGAAGAAGGCCAAGGGCTATGCCAAATGGGACCTTCTGAAGATAACTTAAATTTTGAACAAGTTGTTTCTGAAGATGACGCAGTATTGGTTCCAGCAGATATGTGGCACAATATTAAAAATACTGGTGACAAACCACTAAAATTATATACCATTTATGCTGGTCCTGATCATGTTGAAGGTACTATTCACCCAACTCATGAAGACGCAGAAAACGATCCTAATGAACACTAAAAAAAGCCTCGCTTTATAAAAAAGACTGTTTTGAGTCCAAACATTTGAGCAACAGCTCTAAATATTGGACTCTCATTTTTTGTAATTTATTAAATATAAACTAAGGAGGAGAATATATGGAGACACCACTATTAAACACAACCCAACTAGGCTACGAATTAGATGGAAAAGCCATTTTAAAAGGAATAACGCTATCTGTTGAAGAGGGAGAATTCTTAACGATTACAGGACCATCAGGAAGTGGAAAAAGTACCTTATTAAAGATTATTGCTTCACTCTTGTCTCCAACTGAAGGAACCGTTTCTTATCAAAGTAAACTAGTTGATGACTATGAACCTACTGATTATCGAAAAGAAGTCTCCTACTGTTTCCAGACGGCCACACTTTTTGGAGAAACTGTAAAAGACAATCTCATGTTCCCATTTGTTATCAGAGATCAGCCTTTTAATGAAAAAAAAGCCTTAGATGCTTTAAAAAAAGTTGGCCTAGGAGCAGAGTATTTAACTAAATCAGTCAACGCATTATCTGGTGGGGAAAAACAAAGGGTAGCATTGATTCGTAATGTTTTATTTATGCCTAAAGTCCTCTTACTAGATGAAGTAACCAGCGCATTAGATCATGAAAACCAAGAAATTATTCGTGATTTAATCCGTAATCTGAATCAAGAACAAGGCGTTACAATTTTATGGGTCACCCATAATGCAGTCGAGATTCAAGCTTCAAATCGTATTATTCACTTAGTTAATGGCGAAATGGAGGAACCAAAATGAACTTAGCTATTAATAATTCATCTTTACTATTTGCAACTGCCTTAGTTGGTATAGCACTTATTGTGGTTTATAAAGAAAAATTAGGATTGGGTAAAGATATTTTAATTGGTGTTGTGCGAGCCGTTATCCAATTATTTGCTGTTGGTTATTTATTAGGCTATGTCTTTAAACTAAATAATATTATTGTGACATTAGCACTTGTTTTAGTTATTATTTTTAATGCCTCTTTTAATGCGGGGAAGAAAAGCAATGGTATATCAAATGCATTTAAAATATCTTTTATTGCCATCTTAACAGCTACTAGTTTAACTTTGATTGTCTTACTTTTATCAGGAGCTATTTTATTCATCCCTTCTCAGGTCATTCCAATATCAGGAATGATTGCTAGTAACTCAATGATTGCGATTGGAATTTGTTACCGCAATTTGAACTCAAAATTTAAAGACCAACGTCAACAAGTATTAGAAAAACTGGCATTAGGAGCAAATTTAAAACAAGCTTCTATCTCCATAGTACGTGATAGTATTCGTGCAGGAATGCTCCCAACAATCGAATCTGCAAAGACCATTGGAATTGTTAGTCTGCCCGGTATGATGTCTGGATTGATGTTTGCTGGTGTAAACCCTACGCATGCGATAAAGTACCAAATTATGGTTACCTTTATGCTGCTATCCACTACAAGTATTGCATCTGTGATTGCTAGTTACTTGGCTTATAAAGAATTTTATACAGCAAGGAAACAACTAAAAGATTAAACCAATAAAAGTGTGTGAGCCTATCGGAAATTCCAATAGGCTCACACACTTTTATATTTTTTATTAACGTAACAAACGCAATCCATTTAAAATAACTAAAATTGTCGATCCTTCATGGAAAACAACTCCTACCGGCAAATCTAAATAACCTAAAAGATTTAAAATCATCAATATGATGATCACACTGACAGAGAAGAAAATATTTTGTTTAATAATTCGGTTCAATCGTTTGCTCAGGTGATAACTATAAAGCAATTTACCTAAATCATTTTTTACAATCACCACATCAGCTGACTCTATAGCCACCGATGATCCACTACCCATAGCAATGCCGATATCCGCATTCGCTAATGCGGGTGCATCATTGATTCCATCTCCAACCATGCCTGCCACCTTTTTATTTCGCTGACTTTTTAGGATATGTTTAATCTTATCTTCTGGAAGACAATTGGCTACATAATCATTTACTTTGACTTCCTTAGCAACTTTCGAAGCAACCATTTCATTGTCTCCAGTCAAAAGTACAACTTGAATACCTTCTTTTTGAAAACCAGCTACTGCTTCGATTGCTTCATTCCGAATTTCATCAGAAAGAGAAATGTACCCAACAATTTCATTACTTTTCGCCACAAAAATCGTTGTATTTTCTTCAACTACTTTATCAAGATAATAATTTTTATCAGGATACCCAATAAACGTACTTGGTTTACCTATTTCAATTGCTCCTTTTCTAACACCTTGTCCAGCTATTTCCTCCACAGGTTCTGAAGTATCAATGCATTTAAAGTTTCTGTTTTCAAAAGCTGCCACAATAGCATTAGCTATTGGATGGTTAGATTGTTGTTCCATATAAACCACTTCATTCAAAATATCTTCTGGAACTTCATAATTTAATACTCTGAAATCACCAAATGTCAGTGTCCCTGTTTTATCGCTATATAAAATATCCATCGTATTCAAAGACTCCATTGCTGCTCCGCCTTTAACTAACACCCCATTTTTTGCTCCATTACTGATAGCACTTAGTGTTGCTGGTGTAGCAGAAGCGACCAAAGCACATGGACTAGCAACGGTCAATAAAACCATACCTCTATAAAAAGCTTCCTCAAAGCTATACCCGTTAAAATAATAAAGACTCGCAATGAACAATGGAACCATAATTAAAACAACTAGTACGTATTTCGTTTCAAAACGATTAATAATTTTCGAAATTTTCGAAGGGCTTTTCTGCGCTTCTTCTACCATCCGTATAATATTTGAGAAAACGGTTTGATCACTCGTTTTATTCACTTCAAGATGAAAGGCATTCCCTTCATTGAAAGTTCCAGAAAATACTTCGGCTCCTTTTTCTTTTTCAACAGGCATTGATTCCCCAGTAAGGCTGGATTCATTAATTTGCGTTTTTCGGTCGGAATACCCATCAATAGGTATCTGTGCTCCTTTTGAAACGACTACAATGTCACCAACTTTTAACAATTCAGTAGGTACTTCACTCACTTCATCATTATCTTTTAGCAGTTGCGCTGTAGAAGGCACATGAGATAGCAACTCAGAAATAGCACTTTTTGATTTATTGGTTGCATAGGATTCTAGAGCTTCTGAGCCAGCAAAAATGAGCAGTAATACAGCTCCTTCTGATTCATAATGAATCAAACATGCACCTAATGCTGCTAAAACCATTAGCAAATCAACATTGGGAGCTTTAGAATGGATTGTTTCTGTCACCGCTTTTTTAGCTGAAAAGAACCCTAAAAAGAAAATTGCCCCATAAAAAGAAATTGAACTATAAAAACCTCCCATCGTATTTAAAATAAATCCAATAATCGTAAAAAAGACTCCAATGACTAAAAACTGTCCTGAACGCGTATTGCTTAAAAACTTCAACATTTCCCTCTTCCTTTCTGTAATTATTTTTAAGTTAGTGGTTAAATTACCCCTCCTTAATAAAAAGTAAAAATAAAAAAGGCACACCTATAGGACAGTAGTACTGTCCCACAGGTGTGCCTTTTTTGGCACTACTCTGCTATCACACATGTGTGATCCGGCCGCATGAACCTCTAAGAGTTCACCGCCTGTTCAGATTTAATTGGCTCTCATTCTTACATTAGCTATAAGAAAGAAGAGCAAGTTAAATTAGATTTATATAAACTTATAATACCATTTACTAATTGAAGTATCAAATGTTACTCCACTTTTACTAAATTCAATCGAATTTACTCTATCAAACCAAGATGGCGGAAGGCTTTTTCCAGTCCGTCTTTATCAACACTATCGGTTATGTAATCAGCCATAGCTTTTATTTCTTTACCGCCATTTCCCATTGCTACACCTATTTCACAATACTCAAGCATAGGAATATCTATTTTTGCATCGCCAAAAGCTATCGTGTTCTTCTGATCAACTCCATGATGTTCTAATAATTTTTTGATAGCTGTTTGTTTTGTAATGTTTGCTAAGGCAATATCTCCAAACAGAGCTTGTTCACCTATACCTCCCCACGTACCTACTTGAAAGTCAGAAAAAAAATCGGCTGCAGCTAGGTAATCTTCATACTCTTCTAAAATGAAACTGATTTTGTTCACGTCAGCTCGATACAATTGACCATCAAAAATCATTTCTGGAAATGCTTGTCGCACCGTCATTGTTTCTGTACCGGATTTTTCTTTATAAGCAGCATAGTCTTTAACCGTTTGCTCTCCACGTGTCTCAAACTGTTCACTTGCAAACAATCCATTGTTGGACTCCAAATAAAAAGCTAATCCACGGTTATTCAGCCAGTCTACAATCATTTTTTCTTGTTCTGCTGTTATTAATTGATGCAAAATAACTTCATTATCACTTTCAACATAGTTGCCATTTCCACCAATATACCCATCAAAACCGATCTCTAATAGTTCATCATACATTTCAGCTTTGCTGCGTCCAGTCACCGGGTACACTTTATGACCGTTGGCTTGCGCAACTTTAATAGCTTTGACTGCAGAATTCGGTAATTCATTAGAATAATCTACTAATGTTCCATCCACATCTAAAAAAACATAGTTTGATTCCATAGTAACCTCCTTAAAAAGGCCATACTAATAAGTAAGCATGACCTTCAAACTAAATTATCCTTTTGTATAGTCTACCTTTTCACCATTAGAAGCAATCACTTGTTTATACCAGTCAAAAGACTTTTTCTTCGAACGCGCCATTGTTCCATTACCTTCATTGTCTCGGTCTACATAAATAAAGCCATATCTTTTTTTCATTTCCCCAGTTGACGCGGAAACCAAATCGATACATCCCCAAGACGTATACCCTAAAATTTCTACTCCATCTTTGTCCACAGCTTCTTTCATAGCTTCGATATGTTGTTTTAGATAATCGATACGGTAATCATCCACTATAGATCCATCTGCATTAGGCGTATCGACTGCTCCTAATCCATTTTCAACTACAAATAACGGTTTTTGATAACGGTCATACAATTCATTGATTGTGATACGGAAGCCAATTGGATCGATTTGCCAGCCCCATTCGCTTTCTTCTAAATAAGGATTTTTAATGGAATCAAATATATTCCCACCTGCTTTTTCTTGTCCCTCTTGAGCGGCAGAAACTCGCGAAGAATAATAAGAGAACGTAATATAGTCAACCGTATGCTCTTTCAATAATTCCTTATCTCCTTCTTCAAAAGGAATTTCGATTCCTTCATTAAACAAGCGTTTCAATGCATAGTTAGGGTATTCGCCACGAGACTGTACGTCAATAAAAAAATAGTTTTCTTGATTGTCTACTTGAGCTTGACGAACATCTGCAGGATTTGGTGTATTTGGATAATACTGTCCAGCTGCGATCATACAGCCGACTTTATTTTCCGGATCTACTTCATGAGCGATCTTGGTCGCTAACGCACTGGCTACTAATTCATGATGGGCTGCTGTATATTTTACTTGTTCTTCATTTTCTCCTTCTTCAAATACTAATCCAGCTCCCATAAACGGTGCATGCAATAGCATATTGATCTCATTGAAAGTGATCCAATACTTTACTTTTCCTTTATAACGATTAAATAATACAGTGACAAGATTTTCATAAAAATCGACTACTTTACGACTGCGCCAACCCCCATATTCTTTAATCAAATGGATTGGCATATCAAAATGTGTGATTGTAACAATAGGTTCGATGCCGTACTTAAGACATTCATCAATAAGGTTATCGTAAAATTGTAACCCTGCTTCATTTGGTTCAGCCTCATCACCTTTTGGAAAAATACGTGTCCAAGCTAGACTAAAGCGATAAGATTTAAATCCCATTTCTCCAAATAAAGCGATATCTTCCTTATAATGATGATACATATCAATGGCTTCTTTAGCTGGATAAAAATGCTCCTCATCGAAGTCCAGATGTTTCATTTTTCCTGTTATGATTGGGTAACGGTCTTCTCCAATTGGAACGACATCTACATTCGCTAAACCTCGGCCATACGCGTTATAACCACCTTCACTTTGATTAGCAGCAGTAGCCCCGCCCCAAAGAAAATCTTTATTAAATCCCATATTTTTTCCTCCTAGTAATTCAGTTTTATCTTACTCTCATCTTATCTAAACGGTTTCATTATTTCAATCGTCTAGATACAATTAGTAGGTTCCTACACATACTTTCTAAATTTTACGATTGCTCTTGTAAAACCCCTACACAAAAATATATACTATTTGTGTAGGGAAGGAGTCTTTTTATGCTACTCATTGAACGATTAAAACATACTTCATTTTCAGATGCTGAACAATCATTAGTAAATTATCTCATCGATCATCCTGAAGACTTACAAGATATGACAACTCAAAAAATTGCGAATTTAACTCATACTAATCCTACGAGCCTTATTCGTGTAGCGAAAAAAATGGGATTTACAGGATGGCTAGATTTGAAAGAAGCTTACCTTGAAGAATGGCAGTACCTCAATAGCCACTTTACAGCTATTGACGCCAACTTACCGTATGATCAAGCGGATCATTTGGTTTCTATTGCCCATAAAATAAGCACATTACAACAAAATACTATTCAGGATACTTTATCATTAATAGATTCTAAAGATTTGGAATACGCACAAAAACTCTTACTAAATGCTGACGAAATCAAAGTATTTGCGAGCCAAACTAATGCACTCATTGCTCAAGATTTCATAACTAAGATGCGTAGGATCAATAAAAAAATTACTATTTCTTCCACTTATGATTACAGTACGTATGAAGCTTTTAACAGTGGTAACCGAACTTGTGCCCTTATTATTTCATACACAGGTGAAGATGATTCCTTCATAAAATGCATGGACATTTTGAAAAAACAAGGAGCTTCCACTATTAGCTTAACAAGTATAGGAGATAATCCTATTGCAACACATAGCGATTGTTCATTAAAAATCACTACTCGAGAAAAACTCTATTCTAAAATCGGAAACTTTACCTCAACCACATCTGTCATTTATCTATTGAACCTTTTGTATTCTATCGTCTTTACTGCAGATTATGAAATGAACTTGAACCACCTCATTCAAATCGGTCGTTCAACAGATACCCGAAAAACAAACATCGACATCATTAAAGAACAGTCTTAATTGGATAAGTAAATTTAAGGAAGGAGAAGGGATATCTAAATACTTCTTCCTCATTTATAAACACAAAAAAACGGGAAGCTCATTGCCTCCCGCTAATTAAAATTAATTTATTTAATATTCGCAAAATGTTCTAACGTTCCTACCATATTAGCCACAAAACCGTACTCGTTATCATACCAAGCAACCGTTTTGACTAATTGTCCGTTCGTTCCCTCGATGACTTTTGTTTGAGTGGCATCAAAAATCGAACCTGCTGGTACCCCGATAACATCTGAAGATACGATTTCGTCTTCATTGTATAAGAATGCCTCAGATGCAGCTTCTTTCATTGCCGCGTTGACTTCTTCCACTGTTACTTCTTTATTCAAAACAGAATACAGTTCTGTCATTGAACCTGTAATGGTAGGAATTCTGATGGCTGTTCCGTCAATTTTCCCTTCCAATTCAGGAATAACTTTTCCTACCGCTTTGGCAGCACCTGTTGAAGATGGAATGGCGTTTTGTGCTCCTGCACGATTTTTGCGTCCACCTGGTGAATCTTGCAATGCTTGCGATGCTGTGTACGCATGGATCGTTGACATCAACGCACTATTGATTCCATATTTTTTGTTCAAAACGTTTGCCATTGGTGCTAAACAGTTCGTTGTACAAGATGCTGCAGAAATAATTTCATCATTTCCATCCAGCGAATCATGATTTACTCCATAAACAATTGTTTTAGTGTTGTCTACTTCTGCACCTGAAGCTTTCACTGGCGCGGAAATCAATACTCGTTTTGCTCCTGCATCTAAGTGAGCCTGTGATTTTTTCGCTGAAGTATAGAAGCCCGTACATTCCAGGACGATGTCGATTCCTAGATCACCCCATGGTAATTGACTTGCATCTTTTTCTGCATAAGCTTTGATTTCTTTTCCATCTACTACAATCGCGTCATTCCCAACTGATACTTCATATGGAAAGCGTCCTTGTGCGGTATCGTATTTTAACAAATAAACTAAGTCGTCATTATCCGTCAAATCATTGATTGCGACAACCTCTAAATCTGTGTCTTTTTCCAACATCCGGCGCAGTGCTAAACGTCCAATCCGACCAAACCCATTAATTGCTACTTTTATTGACATGAATAGTTCCTCCTTCTTTAGTTGAATCTAATTTTATGGTACCGCTTTTACAATGAAATTTCCAATTGTTTGCATTATTCATTTTGGTTTGATTCCATTCGTCTGTTTTTAGTGCTAATAATAGAGAATTTAGGATGATTCTCTAATTTAAAAAAATTAATTTCTTTCGAAATCAGCTTATGTATTTTTGAAAACGGTCCAAATTTCTATACATTCATAGAAACAGTCTACGATTATAAGCAAGGTGTTTTAACAAAGTAAAATTAAATGTTACTATAAATTTAACTTATATAGTTTCGGTGCTCTAAATTTTTAGGCTAGTTAGTTATATACTTTAAGGAGGAGATAGTATGAAAAGTTACATTCGTTTTGGTTTAATGATTTTGACCTCTACTGTTGTGATGTATTTTTTAATGTTCTTCAATATTTTTGAACTGTCTCATTTTACGTTTAGTGAGACTCGAGTCTATATGTCTATTATGATGGGATCTGTAATGGCCATTATCATGCTGCTGTTTATGTGGAAAATGTATCAAAAGAAAAAATTGAATTACATTATTTTAGGCGTTTCTATTCTTACGTTTGGTACTTCGCTTTGGTTGGTAAGAAGTCAAGCAACTATTGATGATTCTTCTTGGATGAAAGCAATGATCCCTCATCACTCAATTGCTATCCTAACCAGTGAACGAGCAGATGTATCTGATCCTCGTGTACAGGAACTAAGGGATACCATTATTAAAACTCAAAAAGAGGAAATTGCAGAAATGAAAAAACTAATCGAAGACATTGAAGAGAATGGAGAAACAGAGTAAAATTCTGATTTATCTTTGCGTAGTCCTATTGCTATCCAAGACAACAACCTTTAGATATATACCAGTCAATTCAAAAAAGTCTGCAGGAGTCAATGACTACTACAGACTTTTTTTATATCTATAAAGAAAATAAAAAAATTCTAATCTACTCCGTGTCTCACTGAAACAATATCTATGATTGCTAGTTACTTGGCCCATTAAGAAATAATTAAAGGATTAAAAAGAATTAGAAGCACATGTTATCCGTAGTAGACTCTAATCAGCAAAACCATTGATTTTTGACCTTTGTTTATAAAAAAGAAGATAAGAACCCCACATATTCTTTTGGATAAAAAGACACGTGGGATTCTTATATAAATAAAACTTATTATTTTTCGATAGAAACTCTAATATTTCTTACTATTATCATTAAACTTTATATGTCAACTGTTTAGAAAGCGCCTGTCTCCCGATTTCCTTTCTTATCATCTTTTGTTCCAGCCAATTCGATTCAATTATCCAACTCAACTGAATCGGATATATAATACTGCCAGCCTCTTTTAGTCGCATAGTCATGGACATCTTTAGCCAGCTCTTTTTTTGTAGAGTATTCAAGCAAATAGATCTCTTTCCCAGCTTTATCAACTGTATCTAAATAATTTAAGTAGTAGGTTTGATTTTCTTTTGTTTGAGTACTCAGCTTATCTTCCTCAAAATCAATAGCTGAAAAGACGGTTTCTTGGTTTACACCAGTCAAAATATCATCTAGTTGCTGATTTTGCTGTAAATATGCACTAACAAATTCATTTCCTCCATTAATAAGGACCGGTTTGCCATAGCTCATGAGTGTCTTTAAGATTTTTTCCACTCCAATATACGTTTCTTTTGTTTGAAATTGCCAGTATACATCTACATTATCGATCCAAAAGCCATCAATTCCCTTATCAAGTAGTTCGTTAGCTAAAGTAACGGCACTAAATTTTTGCCAGTCTTCATTGGTTACATCGACCCAATATTCTTCTTCCCAATTTTCATAAGGCCTCAAAGTAAGATACTGAAATTCTTCATAGTAAGGCCTGTAAGTTTCCAATGATCCTACATTTAAATAACTATAAACTTTTTGTCCTCGATCTTGCATCTCAGTAATTTCTGCTTCGGAGAGATTTTGTGCATCAATAATGACCGTTTCGTAACCTTCACTAGCTTCGATTGCTTCACTTCCATCTAAACTCAAAAATACACCATACTCACCTGTATTTTCGAGTTTACTGTTGCTTTTTCCTTCTAAGTTTGCACAACCTGTTACTCCTAAAATAACCATTGCTCCTATCAAAAAGCGTATCGCAGTAGTTTTCATTTAATGGCTCCTTTATCTCTCTCGCTATCTATTTTAATCTAAACTAAAATCCAATTCCGGTCCTGCTGGAACGATGCCGGTCGGATTGATATTTTTATGACTGCGGTAATAATGGTCTTTGATGTGCTTAAAGTTCACTGTTTCCGCTATTCCTGGCCAGTTGTATAATTCTCGTGTGTAGCGCCATAGGTTTTTGTACTCTGTAATGCGTTTGATATTGCATTTGAAATGACCGTGATAAACACTGTCAAAACGAATCAATGTAGTGAATAAACGCCAGTCTGCTTCCGTAATTTGCTCCCCTACTAAGTAACGATTCTCTTCTAGGCGTTCTTCAAGTTCATCTAGCGCAGCAAATAAATTCAACACTTCTTCTTGATAAACTTCTTGCTTCGACGCAAATCCAGCTTTGTACACTCCATTATTAACTGCATGATACACTTTCTCATTGATCTCATCAATTTCTGGACGCAATGCTTCAGGATAATAATCGCCTTCCTTTGCACCGACGTCATCAAATGCGGAGTTTAAGATACGCATGATTTCAGAAGACTCATTATTTACAATTTTATTTTGTTTCAAGTCATATAAAACAGGCACAGTCACTCGTCCACTATAACCTGATTCCACATGCGTATAGACTTCATAAAGATAATTTGCATCAATGACTGGATCTGGAATCACACCTTCTTCTGAATCAAATGTCCAGCCATTTTCGGCCATCAAAGGATTCACAATAGATACCGATATCATCTCTTCTAACCCTTTTAGGTTACGCATGATTAATGCACGGTTTGCCCAAGGACACGCCAACGCTACGTACAAATGATAACGTCCAGGTTCTGCTTTAAAGCCGGATTCACCAGTTGGTCCAGCACTTCCATCCGGCGTGATCCAATTGCGGAATTGTGATTCCTGACGAATGAATCTCCCTCCATTGCCTTCTGTGTCGTACCATTGATCATGCCATTTACCATCTACTAATAATCCCATTGTTATTCCCCTTTCAACTACTGATCTTTATCGCTTATATTATTTGTCTTCTCTTTTATTATAGGTAGAGCTTAATTTATAATCCAGGAATCGGTTCAACTAACAAAGCTTTATGATTCGTGGCGTAATAAATCACTTGCTTCAACACTAAATCACTCGTCCAAAAAGGAACACCAGCTTTACCAGCTAACTCACAAAAAGTTTCAAAATCAAACTCCCCAGATTGTGCTCTTTGTACAGCTATTTTGATAGCTTCGGAATTACTTTGTTCAGCAACTTTTTTCGGTTTCCCATTCAAAGGCAAGTCGACGGAACTGTTTTCATCAAAATAACGGTACAGTCCTTCTGCAACTAAATAATCATAGCGTTTTATGCCTAACGTTTTGAATTCCTGCATTAATTGAGCAAATCCACCTGCATTTTTTTCAGCATAGACAGCTTTTTCAATCTCTTGGTTATTTAAACTCATATTTATTCTCTCCTTTTAATGAATGAATCTTCGGTTACTCTTTTGGCTGTTCAACTTCAACCGTAACCATTTCTTGATAGTTTGTGCCCCAATCCTTCATCGCATCTAAAATTGGTTTTAAACTATTGCCTAATTCCGTCAATGTATATTCCACACGTGGAGGGACTTCTGCAAAAATTTCACGATCCACCAATCCATCTTCTTCCATAGACCGTAAATGTGACGTCAAAACTTTTGCTGAAACCGTTCCGATTGCTTTTCTTAGTTCGCCAAATCGTTTGGTCCCATCTAACAACTCTCTTAATATCATTACTTTCCAACGATCATTTATCAACAATAGTGTCGTCTCTACTGGACAATCCACAACTTTATTACGCATAGAAACCCTTATCCCTTCACATTAGTTACTTATTAGTTACTAAATAACTTAAAAGTACTTACTTTACATAAGTTACTTAGAGTCCTATTATAATAGTAGAACTTGAATGAAACAAGCTAAATAGTAGAAAGGTTGATTGCACATGAAGTACTTATTAACAGGCGCAACAGGAGAACTAGGCACTTATGCCTTACATTATTTAAAAGAACAAGTTGAGTTAAATGAAATTGTAGTATTAGCACGAACAGAAGAAAAAGCTGCTAAACTGCGTGAACAAGGAGTTGAGGTTCGTATTGGTGACTTTGGCGACTATGAAAGTTTGCTTGAGAGATTCAGTGGCATTGATCGTCTATTATTTATTTCCTCACAACCTGGTGCAAAAGTTTCACGTGGTGAGCAGCACAAAAATGTTGTAAATGCAGCTAAAGAGACAGGCGTTTCCTTTATTGCTTATACAAGTTTCCCTAAAGGTGCTGGATCCAAAAGTCCTTTAGCTCAAGACCATATTTTAACGGAACAATTAATTTCTGAATCCAACATTTCCCACACTTTTTTACGCAACAACTGGTATATAGAAAACGAAAAGGACACGCTAAATGCTGCAGTAGCTGGCCACACTTTTATGTACTCTGCTGGGGAAGGAAAAACGGGTTGGGCGTTAAAACGTGAATATGCCGAAGCTGCCATCAATGTCTTAACTGGAAAAGCAGCCACACCAGAAGTACTTGAATTATCAGGCAATCCTATTACGTATGTAGAATTAGCAGAAGCTCTTAAAATTGCTAGCGACAAAACCTTCGAGGTCATCGAGCTAAGTGATGCAGACTACCAGTCATCATTAACCAGCAACGGTATTCCTGAGCCAGTTGTTGGGTTTATCTTAATGATCCAAAATGATATTCGTAACGGTGAATTAGATGTTATTTCGAACGATTTTGAAAAGACGTTAGGTAAACCACTTACACCACTAGTTGATGCTCTAAAAGAATTCTTACAACAATAACTATTTATAACTGATTCTGTTCTTCAATCAACAAAAAAACAAGTAAGAATAAGCCTTAATAAGGTTTATTTTTACTTGTTTTACTTTCGATAAAGGCAGTCTAACCCTTTCATTACTTGTTCTTTCGTGGTTTTTCTACTTAACGAGTGCTCTATATTCGTTAACAATTTTAATCCCTGGACTCGTTCCTAAACGTTCAGCACCAGCTTCCACCATTGCTTTAGCAGTTGAAAAATCACGTATCCCTCCTGCTGCTTTAACCTTGACGTCTGCTCCAACTATTTCTTTCATTAGTTTTACATCTTCAACTGTGGCACCACCAGTACCAAAACCAGTTGATGTTTTCACAAAATTTGGTTTCACTCTTTTAGCAATTTCGCAGACAGCAATTTTTTCTTTATCTGTCAAATAACAATTTTCCAAAATTACTTTACTTAAAACATTATTTGTTTGGCATACTGCTACAATTTCTTTCATTTCTTGTTCAATATAAGCTAAGTTACCTTCTTTTAATTCGCCAATATTGATCACATAATCGATTTCATCGGCTCCATTTTTAATGGCCTCTGTAACTTCAAAAACTTTCGTAGCAATTGTGGTCTGGCCTAGCGGAAAACCAATCGCTGCTCCTACATGAACTGAACTTTCTTTTAACAACTCTTTACATAGAGAAACCGGTGCTGAATTGATTGCCACCATTTTAAAGCCATAGTCGTCCGCTTCTTGGCACAATTTTTCAAATCCAGCTTTCTTTGCATCTGCTTTTAACAAAGTGTGATCCACCATATTTGCTAATTCTGCTACACTCAATCGAAATGTCATTCCTTGTTCCTCCTCTTCCTGAATCCGGTTTCATTTTATCACAATTAATGTCGCTACGTATAACATGCAGATATAAGATTCAATTTTGCCTAATTTCAAATAAAAAGTTCCTAAAAATTTATCTGAGGTCATTTATGAACATAATGTTCAATTTATATCACTTTATTTAGAAGAAAAAAGAACATGAGAACCTTAATGGATGAATAACAGCTTATTTCAATCATTTTCATATATAATCTAATTATCAGATACTATAGGAGGTTTTTTAAATGTTAACAATGGCTTATATTGGTAACGGAAAAAGTACGAATCGCTATCATTTACCTTTTTCATTAAAAACAGAGAACGTTAAAGTGAAGACAATCTATTCTCGTCATGAAAATAGTTCATGGGATAAGGTTCCTGGAGTCCACTATACAACAAATTTAGAAGATATTTGGAATGATCCAGAAATTCAATTAGTGGCAATCTGCCTTCCAAGTTCATTACATTTTAAATTTGCAAAATTATCACTAGAAAACGGAAAAAATACACTAGTTGAAAAGCCATTTACCGAAACTGCTGAAGAAGCAAGAGAACTATTTGAGTTAGCAAAATCAAAAAATTTACTCGTTCAATGCTACCAAAACAGACGTTACGATTCAGATTTTCTGACAGCTCAAAAAATTATTGAAAGTGGCATGATAGGTGAATTACTAGAAGTTGAAATGCATTATGATTATTTTAGACCAGAAGTTCCAGAAAACAGCACAGAATTTTCAGCCTCTTCAAGTTATTTATATGGCCATGGGTGCCATACAATCGATCAAGTTCTTTCCTATTTTGGAGATCCAGATTCTATTCATTATGATGTAAGGCAATTATTGGGTCCTAATCGTATGAATGATTATTTTGACTTAGACTTTTACTATTCAAAAATAAAAGTTTCTGTTAAATCAAGTTATTTCAGAATAAAACCACGACCAAGTTTTGTTCTATATGGTAAAAAAGGTATGTTTATCAAGCAAGAAAAAGATAGGCAGGAAGAACATCTAAAATTATTCTATATGCCAACTAATCCTGATTTTGGTATAGATACCCCAGAACATTACGGTACTGTGACCTATATAGATGCTGATGGTTTATATCATGAAGAAAAAGTCGTTTCAGAAATTGGAGATTACAGTCATGTTTATGAAGGTTTATATGAGTCTATTATAAATGGAAAAGATAAAACAGTGAAAGATGAAGAAACGATTCGTCAACTAGAAATACTTGAAGAAGGGATTCAAAGTATTAAATACTAACTTATCAACTTGTCTAAAAAAAACAAGGATCACTCAACTAAGAAAGAAGGTTTATAATGAAACTTGCGATTATAGGTTCTGGAATGATAGTAAATGATTTTTTAACTATGGTCTGTGATGTTCCAGGGATTCAATTAGAGGCAATTGTGGGAACGGATAGAAGCATGGATAAAATGAAGCTTTTAAAAAATGATTATGGTATTCGTCAAGTCTCAACTAATTATTCTGATTGTTTAGACAATCAGAATATCGATACCGTTTATATTGCGTTGCCCAATCATTTACATTTTTCTTTTGCTAAACAAGCCATACTGAGTAAAAAAAATGTTATTTGTGAGAAACCCTTTACCTTAAACTTATCAGAAATGAAAGAACTGAGAGAACTAGCTTTAGCAAACAAAGTCATGTTGTTAGAAGCTATAACCAATCAATATTTAACCAATTATAAAAAAATAAAAGAAGCCATTAATACTATTGGGGCTATTAAAATTATTGAATGTAATTATTCTCAATATTCATCAAGGTATGATGCCTTCAAAAAAGGAGATATATTACCAGCTTTCAATCCCAAAATGGGTGGGGGAGCTTTAATGGATATTAATATTTACAACATTCATTTTGTAACGGGTCTTTTTGGGGAGCCCCAAAAAGTAAACTATTTGGCAAATGTTGAAAATGGAATTGATACTTCTGGCATCTTAAGTCTTGATTACGGGGATAAAAAAGTAGTCTGTATAGGCGCTAAAGATTCTACAGCTCCGATACGAACCATTATCCAAGGCGAAAAAGGAGCTATCATTATTGAAGGACCTACAAGCACCATCGACCGCTTTACTGTAATCGATCATCAAAATAAGAGCGAAATCGTTGATTTTAAAGTTCATACACATCGGATGTATGAGGAATTTATTGAATTCGAAAGAATCATAAGAGAATCTGACGTTGAAACTATGATAAAACACCTTGATCACAGTGAAATAGTTGTGTCCATTGTAGATAAAGGATTAGAAACTGCAGGTATAACATTAGGTTAAATTTTTAAAGCAAAAAACAGGTGCTTTTTCAATATATGGACAGGTCATAGCTCTTCTGACAAAATTCCATTTTGAATGAGTGACTGTTTTTCTTTTAATTTCTCCAAATTACTTCTATATTCTTTTGCATATAAAATAGAATATAATGTGTCTAATACATACTGAAAGGCAACTTGTGATGCAAAAGTTCCAACTTTTACAAAATCATATTCTTCCTGGACTACTACTATCGTGTTGGCAGCTAATTTAATCAAATCAGATTCTGTATTTCCTGTTATCAAAATGGTTGGAATATTTTTGTTAGAAAAATGTTGTAGCATACGCTTATATTGTGGACTAGTTCCACTATAAGATAGAAATAAAGCACAATCTTTTGGACTAAGGTTAGAAGCATTCCATGCCTCATCTGCATATTCTTCAGAAATAATAGCAAATCTATTAATCTTTACTAATTTATTTTGAAAGCTTCTCGCTCGAACTTGTGAATCACCACGAGAAAATAGAAAAATATGCTTAGAGTTGAAAAGAATTTCTGCCACTGATTGTAGTGAATCTTCATCTAATTGATTTAACGTTTTTTTTATCGTATCAATCGTTAAATTTGCCATATTCTTAGCTATATCCATGGTCAAATCTTCTTGTTTAAAAGGGAAGTTAGCATCCACTTCACTAGGTAAATGCAATTGGCTATAAACTACACCTGAAATAGCGTCCTTAAAACTTCTAAATCCATCATACCCAATTTTTTTACAGAGACGGATAATTGTTGAGTGAGAAGTGTATGTTAATTTTGCTAAATCCTCAATATATATCGTAGGAATCGTGGTGATATTTTGGATGATATAGTCAGCAATTCTCATTTCTGTATTTGTAAAGTTCGTTTGATCTTTCAACTTATTCAATACTTGCACCAAATTTAACAACTCCTTTATAAAATGATTCTATATCATTTAGTTATAGTTTACTATATAACCGTGAGTGTAAAATAATATCTTTTTATAAACAAACTATGAAACTGCGGTATAAATCTCCCCTTTCAAATTAAAAAGGCTGTAGATTTGCATGGAATATGCATATCTACAGTCTCTTTAATTTTTTATGTCAGTACTTTCCCAGTCTTTTCCTCGTAACCTTTACTCCTAGTTTTTCAATATCTTCATCGAATCGAATCAGTTACAATCTGTTTATTTCGCTTACGCAAGATATTATAATTTGCATAGTGAGCGGTATAAATACTATCTATTAGTTTTTGTGATTTTTTTAATAACGGCGGTTTTCTATTTACAAAAGATACCTAGAGTTCTAAACTAACTACTGTTACAAGTAGAATAAAATACGAATGGATATGAAGTAAAATGGACAAAAATGAAAAAAATAGGAATAAAGGCTGGATAAGAAAAATAGATTCTATCAGCTTGGAAGAAGTAAATAGTTCAGTAAAAATCCCACCAGCAAATGCTTCTTTTCTAAGAAAGTTGCTTGCTTTTATGGGTCCAGGCGCATTAGTGGCTGTTGGGTATGTTGATCCGGGTAATTGGGCGACATCTATAGAGGGTGGATCTGAATTTGGCTATACCTTATTAAGTGTCATATTGATTGCTAGTTTAATTGCAACCTTAATGCAAGAAATGGCTGCGCGATTAGGAATCGCCACAAGTATGGACTTAGCTCAAGCAACTAGTGCTTCTGTCGGAAAAAAATTATCTTTTTTCTTATGGATTTTAACAGAAGTTGCCATTATCGCTACCGATATTGCTGAGGTTATTGGATCTGCTATCGCTCTAAAACTATTGTTCAACATTCCCATCCTTTTAGGTGTGACAATCACAACATTAGATGTGCTCTTGTTGCTTTTATTGCAGAAACGCAGTTTTCGTATTATTGAAAGTGTCGTTATTATCTTAATGGCTACGATTTTTATCATTTTTGCATATGAAATTTTATTATCCAATCCAAATGTCACAGACTTAGTTCAAGGTTATATTCCTAGTTCAGATATTGTTACAAACCCTTCGATCCTATTTGTAGGTTTAGGAATTTTAGGTGCCACAGTTATGCCGCATAATCTATATCTGCATTCTTCAATTATTCAAACGAGAAGCTATGAACGTACAGAAAAAGGAAAAAAAGAAGCGGTAAACTTTGCTCGAATCGATTCTATCTTTTCTTTAACCATTGCTTTTTTGATTAATTCGATGATTTTAATTTTAGGTGCGTCAGCTTTTTACGGCAACGGTCAAGTTGTCAGTGGAATAGAAGATGCTTATGCTTTACTTGCACCAACTATTGGCGCATCTATAGCGAGTACCTTATTTGCAATTGCTCTACTAGCTTCTGGCCAAAACTCAACCATCACCGGAACATTAAGCGGTCAGATTGTTATGGAAGGCTTTATTCATTTAAGAGTTAAGCCATGGGTACGCCGAATCATCACAAGATTACTAGCTGTAATTCCAGTATTTATTGTGACCATTATTGCCGGAGAAAATGGAGCTACCGATCTTTTAATATTCAGTCAGGTTATTTTAAGTATGCAACTCCCCTTTGCACTTGTTCCACTGGTTTTATTCACCAGTGATAAACATAAAATGGGAAGTTTCGTAAACTCAACTTGGGTCAAAATAGTGGCCTGGACAGCTACTGTTATCATTATTTGTTTAAACGTTTATTTAGTAGTCTATACATTGATTGGCCTGTAACTATTTGTTTGATTCCTTTAATAATTTAAGAGAATTACTCTATCATTTAAACGATCTCAGCAACAAAAAGACGACAGCTAATTAAACTAGCCGTCGTCTTTTTGGTCTTTCGACATCTTTAATGTACATGCTATTGTTGATAAATTATAAAATAGCATTAAGCCATCACAGAACGAGTAGATGTAAATATCAATTTCGTTTTCTAAACTCTCTACGCACTTTGGCAATTATAAATGTTGCAAAAAAAAGCATAAGGCCAACTTTGTTAAAAAGTAAAAATACATTTAGTACATCATCAAAAGAGCTCAACGGATAATAACCGCTTAGCAAAAGAATGGGGAATACCGTAAGCAACATTGTTATGTAGTGAACTATGATTTGTTTGGAGAAATTCCAGCGGTTGATTTCATAGATGACGCTCGCTATTCCCAAAAACATAATTATAAGCCCGTTTATTAAGAATGTCCTCGCATCACTAGATGAACCTTGAATAAGCTCCCACACTGACATGACCAACATAAAAATAAATGGAATTGCTCCTCTAATGAATCCTTTTAAAAATAGTTTCATTTGTCTATCCTTTCGCATTTTTATATATTTAACCAATACTGATTACCATCGCTGCTTCTTTTGAAAAAATTAAAGGTGATTAAATATCTTCTCTGTTCAACATACTCTCCTGTTGGATACACGTTAAGTAACTCCGTATTTATTTCTTTTTCCGTATATATTTTCCCTTGTTCGAATCTGGTGATGAATTCCGCTAATAAAATGTATTTCTTCTTTTCTTTCGCTGGCACCTTAGTCACTCTATTATTTTCCATAAAGTTCATGACTACATTTTCTTTTTCCTGTTCTGTGTAGTGATACCTCATAAGTCATTTCTCCCTCTTAATAGTTCTTTTTGATTTAAAAATGCATGAATCCCACCCTAATGGTATAGCTACTTTTATTACTAAAAAGAAAGACCTACTCAGCTATTACTTATAAGAAGGATATCATTAAAAATAGATGAGAGTCAATATCCTAAACAATTTTATTCAAACTTATAAAGTAACTTTCCACCTAAAATTTGCTTTTGCGAATGTCTAATTTGTGAGATACTGATAAGCGTGACTGAAAACGGAGGGAACAAGATGATTTATATAAAAGAAGCCATTTTACACATTTTTGATTTGAACAGTAACGAACCTATCTTCTCTTTTGCCGGCTTAGATCTTACAGAGAAATTCACATTTGATTATCTCCATGCCATGATTGAAAAAGTAGAAGACTCAGACAACATGAAAACCGGGATATTAACCGAAAATAATCCTTTAAACCAAACTTTTTCTACGATTCCAACTGATTTTATTGAGACAACCAAAACGTTGACCGAAAAATTCTTTTCCATTACAAAACTTAATCCAGAAATACCGCCAGCTGACTTATTATTTGTCTACTTTACTTTGGACGAAGTACCGCAGTTAGGTCTGTTCAAATTAAATTATTCTGACAGCATCACTCACTATGTCTCTTATGAAGAAGAAACGCTAACGAATCAGTTGATCATTAACCGTTCTATCTTACCGAGTGCACGCCAAGCGATTCAAGAAGGAATGGTGCTAAATTTGAATACCATGGAATACCATGTGATTGAGAAAAAGCACCTAATTGATGAATTAGCAGAGAAAATTTATTATTTCACAGAACTATTTTTAGAAGATAAGCCTCAGCCAAGCCTCAAAGAGAATATTTCGATTATCAAAAAAGCTGTTCAAAAAACAAGCAAAGCGTTTGATGATGAAGAATTCCAAGTATTAGCTGATACGAAAGATGCACTTGTCCATAGTATGACCGAAGAAAACGTCATTGATAACCAAGTAATCGCTGAGACTCTATACGGGGATAATCACGCGAAAAAAGAAAAGTTTTTTGAAGAAATCAAAGAATTAGGCTACGTGGATCGTGCTCCTGCTGAAGTGGCAGTAGCTGGACCAAAATATTCCAAACAAAAATTCCGTTTAGATAACGGAATCGAGATCAGCATTCCTATAGAACTTTACAGAGACCCAGATGTTGTCGAGTTTATTAATAATCCAGACGGAACGACTTCTGTAATGATCAAAAATATCGAAAAAATCAAAAACTTATTCTAAAAAATCTTCCTTTGTATGAGCCCTTCAATGCTCAGTACAGAGGAAGATTTTCGTTTATAGCAACGATTGTTTAACCACTGCTGAATAGTATGAACTTTCGTAGGCCCATTATCAATAAAATGTTAAATCCTTTTAGTTGCAAAGGTTGATCAGATTCTTATTGATTTCTGCCTAAATAAGGATATTTAAATTAGACAGCATCAATTGAGTCAGTTGGATCTACTTCTTCTAAATTCTCATACAGCTGTGGATAATCATGACACTTCATATTTCTAGATTTACATACTTCTTTTCCAAAGGAGATCATAGATTGGTGTGCTCTTCCCCAGTATTTAGCTGGGATAATTTCTGTCACACGCACTTCAATTTGTTTGGGTGTGGCATTTTCTTCTACTATCTTGTGATGCTTGCAGATTCGTGCGACATGTGTGTCCACTGCAAAAGCCTCTTGGCTAAAGGCAACATTCAATAATATATTAGCTGATTTAGGTCCAATTCCAGTTAATGATTGAAGTTCCTTACGTGTACTTGGAACTTTTCAAGTAATTGACAACTGCTTTTATAAATATACTTTGCTTTATTCCGGTAGAGCCCGACTGTTTTTATGTATGATTCAATTTCTTCAGGTGAAGATTCGATAACAGCTTGAGGATTTGGATAGCGTTCAAATAATTGGTCTGTCACTTTAGCGACAGAAATATCTGTTGCCTGAGCACTTAATATAACGACCATCAACAATTGAAATGGATTTTGGTAACGCATCATTGGGACAGCATCAGGATAAAGTTTCATAATTTCATAGATAACGTGTTGAGCGGCTTCTTTTGTCAGCATAGGCTTTCCTTTCTTTAATCTTTTTTTTAATATACCATATTTTCAATAGCACTAAAATCAAGTTTATTAGCATCTTAATTTCTATGAAGCCAGAATCATAAGAATAGCTTTCCTTAGAACCATGCCATTCTGACTTTTTATGTTCAAAATAAAGTTTCAACAGTTCTTTAGCACTGCTGGCTGAGGTATAATAAATTAAAGATTTATTCCTCAAAAACAAGCCTAAGGAGGGTCCTCGAGATGAGACAGAAAGACGAAGAAACGCTCAATGATTTATATAATCTAATCCTCAATCCTGCGACTCGTGAATGGGAACGGTCAGCACTATCTTCGACCAAAAATGCCTTAGAAGAGGATGCAACTATTGACGACCAACTTTCAAAGCTTGAAGCTAAATTACGTCCACTCGCATTAAGAAACAACTTAACGCCTGACGTGACAGATTTTTATAACAGCATAACTGGAAATGCTAGTGCCGACACTCAATTTGATTTTACAAAACACTCCATTGATGATTTAACTTACCAAGACTCTGCGGTATTCGCAGGAGGCTGTTTCTGGTGTATGGTAAAACCTTTTGAAACCAAAAATGGAATCATTTCAGTCTTATCTGGGTACACCGGTGGACAGATGGATCATCCCACTTATGATCAAGTGAGCGGCCAATATACAGGGCATGTCGAAGCAGTTGAGATTATTTTTGATACGCGGATCCTACAGTATGAAGAACTGGTAGAACTTTATTGGCAACTAACAGATCCTACAGATGCGTTTGGTCAATTTCAAGACCGTGGCAGTCAGTACCGTCCGATTATTTTTGTTCGAAATGAAGAACAACGAAAAATTGCTGAAAAGTCAAAACAGCAGTTAGCGGAATCCGGCAAATACAAGCGTCCAATCGTTACATTAATTGAGCCAACGTCTGTATTTTGGCCAGCAGAAAACTTCCACCAGCAATTTTATAAGAAAAATCGAAAGAGATACAAAAGAATTGAGCGTTCCCGTCAACAATTTTTAGCCTTCCAGCGTTTACAGGGTAAAATCAGGACAGAACTTAATCATTTTACACGAAAACCTTAATGAACTGTGCCATGATAGCTACTCTTCTCTACCATATTGAATAGCTATTTTTATTTTTTCTTCGTTCCTTGTTTTAAAAATGAAGAATGATTAGAACGTCATTTATCTTTTCATTGAATTGATTTTGTTTAAAAATTCACAAAAATAGTTTACCATAAAGAGAAACCTTTATATTTTTATAAGAGAAAGAGGAAATTACTGTGTTGGAAACAATTTTAAGTTTATACATTACATTAATGTCAGTCATTTTTGCAGGTGTTGCCAATATGGCTTTTTGTAAATACCCTACCTATCAACGCTTAAATATCCCAATGGATGCCGGACGAATATTATCAGATGGTAAGCGATTATTTGGTCAAAACAAAACTTGGAAAGGCTTTATTGGTATGATTCTTTTTGGCGGCCTATCTCAGATTGTCTGGGGACTCGTTCTAAAAACTATTCCTTCCCTTGAATCGCTGAATCTATTCTACGACGTCTATGCCAATTCTATACTAACGAATCTTTGGATTGGACTTTTGTTAGGGCTAGCCTATATTGTTTTTGAATTACCAAATAGTTTTATGAAACGCCGTTTAGAAATCATGCCTGGCAAACCAGCAAACAATCAATGGAAATGGTTCTTTATTTTTATTGACCAAGCAGATTCATTGCTGGGGTGTGCTTTAATCGTAGCAGTTCTGGTTCCCATAAGTTGGACTCAATTTTTCGGCTTCATCATTTTAGGAGCCGGTACTCATATTGTGATCAATCAGTTATTGTATTTTTTAAAATTAAGAAAAAATCCATTCTAATTATTTTAGATGTACAAAGAGGTGTATAGACAATCTATTGGACTTTAATAGAAACTGCAGAAACAAATCTGCGGTATGGCGGTAAAATAAACGCGTTAATCGATTTGTCTCAATTAGGCCTTCAGGTACCTAAAGGCTATTTCATTTCAGAAGATAAGCTCACTTCACTATGGATGGAAGTAATCCCAGAACTAGTCAGATTAGAAGCAACGGATCAACCTAGCCTACCAACTTATGAAACGATTGTTCAACGTCTGGACCAGTTGAGTTTTCCAACGGAATTGCAGACAGAAATAAGCGATCTTATGTCTTCTAATAAAACGTATATTGTACGAAGCAGTGGTCTGATGGAAGACCACGCGTCTACTTCTTTTGCTGGACAGTATGACACTATTGCAAATTGTACGACGACTGATGGCATTATTGCTGCATTAAAACAGTGTATCGCCTCTCTTTTTAAGCCCGCTAGTTTAAATTATTGGCAGACACAACAATTGGGTATTCAAAATCTAAGGATGTCTATCATTATTCAAGAACAGGTTTCAGCAGTGTCCAGTGGTGTGGCATTTACTCTCAATCCTTTGACAAATAATGATCGCCAGTTAACGATTGAAGTAGTAGAAGGCGCAGGAGAACAGCTTGTTAGCGGTTTGGTTACCCCTGAACAATTGACAATCGACTGGTTTTCAACGATTGGACCAACAAATGTCTCCCAAATTTTATCTTTAGACCAGTTGAAGCAACTTCAAAAACAATTGCTTTTGATTGCAACCTTTTATGGCTATCCTGTCGATGTAGAGTTTTGTTTCAGCAAAGATTCCTTATTTTTCTTGCAAGCTCGTCCGATTACAACCATCCGTCGAAAAATCAATGAAGGCAATTGGACCACTACGAATTTTCGTGATGGCGGTGTCGCTGCGCAGCCTTGTCCAGGATTGATGTGGAGTTTATACCGCGAATCATGGCAAACAACGTTAGAAAAATTTCTGATTCAAAATAAGTTATACGATTCAACAAACATCAAGCAGCTTTCCATCAATCATTTTGCAAGACCTTATTGGAATATTGGTGTTGTCAAAGAAGCCATGTCACGAATACCTGGCTACATTGAACGCGAATTTGACGATGAGCTTGGCGTTTATAAAAATTATCAAGGAGACGGCTACAAAAGCAAGCTGACAGTTAAGACAATCAGCCATTTACTAACTGTGGCGACTCGCATCACTAAAACGACTCAGCAGCAGCGTCAAACGGCAGCACAGCAACACAAACAACTATTAGAGACTTATCAATCAATCGATAAAAAAATCCAATCGCTGTCTTCCATAACAGATCAGCAAGACATTGAAATGTTATGGGAGTCCGTCATCAATGATGCTTATTTGCAAAGTGAACAGACTTATTTTTGGCAAGTATTTGTCAACACGGTACAGCTTTCCATGAAAAAAACGGCATTATTGAAAAAATTGCCATTAGAGACCTTTTTCCAGCTCATCTCAAAACTAGGAGAAGTCTCACATGTCCAACCGCTACGTGATTTGTATGAAATCGTTGAAATCATCGTTACAAACGATAAATATAAGCAGGAATGGATGACGAACAATCCATTAGAAATCAATACGTTATTAAACGAACAACCCAATCGACTAGATGCACAACGGATCCAAGCTTTTCAAGAAACATTTGGCTATCATTCAAACCGCGAACTGAATCTATTGGTGCCAAGTTATAGTGAAGACCAACAGCTAGTGGTTGATTTACTGAAAGAATATGTGGATCATCCAGAGAAACTCACGACAGTTCAACACGCCTTCTCCCAAACGTTGACAGATAAACAAATGGAAAAACTGATAGAGCCCTATGTCTCTAAATGGCAACGGATTAAATTAATGAAGGATATCAAGATGCTGCGCGAATTATTGTGGTGGCGTGA
Source organism: Carnobacterium inhibens subsp. inhibens DSM 13024 (assembly GCF_000746825.1). Taxonomy (NCBI): domain Bacteria; kingdom Bacillati; phylum Bacillota; class Bacilli; order Lactobacillales; family Carnobacteriaceae; genus Carnobacterium; species Carnobacterium inhibens. Next base: position 1,516,186 of record NZ_JQIV01000006.1, read on the forward strand.
GGAGTTTAAAGATGTATCAACTCGTTTTTACCATTTGATCCGTCAAATCACTTTGAAATTAGGGGAAAGGTATTCCAAACTAGGGTATATTGATAATATGGAAGACCTCTTCTATCTTGAGAAAGAAACGATACACTCTTTTATCACTAACCAAGTCTCTCAAGAAAGTCTCAAGAAATCTGTGCAGGACAATCGCATCTATTGTCAGGCTTATCGCCATTTTGTTCCTCCAGGAGATTTAATGGAGACAAGTGTTTCCGCAGAGGTAGAGAATCTTTTGGCAAATAAACCATCCAGTTTAGCTGGAATCGGTGCGAATGACGGGATTGTTTCTGGAAAAATAAGAATTCTGCTAGATCCTAAAGACATCAACCAGTTGGAGGCTGGCGAAATCTTGGTGACTCGCTTTACGGATACAGGATGGAGTCACGCTTTTGGTTCCATTAAGGGGCTGATTACAGAAACTGGCGGTGTTTTATGCCATGCCTCAATTGTTGCCAGAGAATTTGGTATTCCAACAATCGTTTGTGCAACACAAGCTACAGAGAAGTTAAAAACAGGTATGAATGTTACAATGAATGGAACAACGGGTGAAATTACAATTCAAAAAAGTGGGTGCTAAAGATGTTTATTGGAGAATATGGAAAGTTTGTCTATTTAACCTATTTTGGGACCGCCCTGTCGTTAGTAGCAATGCATTTCATTATTCAAGGCGAGATGATTTGGGCGATGAGCTGCTTTATTGTGAGCGGGCTCTGCGATTTATTTGATGGCATGGTTGCGCGTTCCTTTGATAGAACAAAAGCGCAAGAACAATTTGGTGTAGAGATCGATACTTTATGCGATATGATCAGTTTTGCGGCGTTACCTGCAGTTTTATTGATTTCACAAGGTCGCTTCCCTTTAGTGAACATTTTTTTAGCCATTATTTATGTCATCGCTGCTGTTACAAGACTGGCTTATTTCAATCGTGAAACGAAGGACAATCTGGCAGAAAGAGCGACTTATTTTCGGGGAGTTCCGGTTACCTATGGTGCACTTGTTTTTCCGGTCGGTTATTTGGTAAGTGAATGGTTTTCAAGTGGAAGTTTTCAATATGTTCTTCTACTGCTTGCTCCTATATTGGCTTTTCTATTCATCTGGGATATTAAGATTCCTAAACCCAATCGAGTGATGTATCTCTTTTTCTTAGGACTGGCGCTCGTGACTTTATTCGGATTATGGAGATTATAGTATGGTAAAGGTCTATCAGCGTGAAACGAAATCAATCATTGAACCTAAGGAATATCAAGCAGCATGGCTAAAACGATTGTATCAAACAAAGTTGGGAAACGTTTTGCTTTCCATGGTTACTTCTCCATTATTTTCAATCGTGTGGACAGCTATTGACCACACACGACTTTCTAAAAATAAAATCGCTCCGTTTGTCAAAGAATATGACATCAACTTAAGCGATTACGAATCAAAAAACTACCAGTCTTTTGCAAAATTCTTTATCCGAAAATTAAAAGCGGCTAACATTCACGTAAGTCCGTCTAATCGCGTTTGCGCTGTTGCGCAAGCGAAACTATTAACTGTTCCCATTCATAGTGATCAGACCTTTACCGTCAAAGGACAGAACTATCGTTTAGAAGATATCCTTCAAGACCGTTCTTCAGCTGATTATTACGAGGGTGGCACACTATTTATTTACCGATTAGCAGTCGATGATTACCATCGTTATCTGGCTAGTGAAACAGGCTCGGTTATTCATCGTCGCAAAATCCACGGAAAATTACATACAGTCAGAGAAATCGCCCAACAACACTTTCAATTATTCAAAGAAAATAAAAGAGAATATTGTCTACTTGAAACAAAGAATTTAGGGATGATCATGCAGATGGAAGTTGGAGCGCTTTTGGTTGGAAAGATTTATAATCAACCATTCGATAGTTATCAGCGAGGTAAAGAAAAAGGCTGGTTTAGCCTAGGTGGGTCCACTATACTGGTGGCTTATCCAAAGGGAACAGTAACCGTTGATCAAGATATTGATTATTATTCTAATCTAAATATAGAAACTCAAGTCAACATAGGGGAAGGAATTGGTCTGAAAACATGCTAAAGAGATTATTAACTTACTATAAAGAAATGTACCCACTGATTCCGCGATTCCTATTAGCAATCATCTACTTTTTTGAAATCTACTTTATCTTACTCCTCAACGTAGGAAAGTCAGATTTTTCAATAGGAATACAAGAATGGACCGGAGTTTGGACAATATTTACATTTTTGATGGCGCTTAGGATCGCAGATGATTTTAAAGACTACGAACACGATCAACGACTATTTCCTGATCGAGCACTGCCTTCTGGTAGAGTTAAGAAACGTGATTTAGCTATTGCTTTAGCTGTCATGGTCACGATCACTGTTGTGCTCAATGTCATCTTTATGAATAATATAGGCTGGTTTCTCTTTTTATTCATCTATGGAACCTTGATGTCGCTGTGGTTTTTCAGCAAAGCTAAAATTCAAAAATCATTGCCTTTAGCACTTGTTACCCATAATCCTGTGATGATGGTCATGAATATCTATATCATCACATTCGTTTGTTACAAATATCAATTGCCATTGCTATCCCTACCTACTGTTTTGCTGGCATTTACGATGTATTTCCCAAGCTTGATATGGGAAATCAGCCGTAAAATAAGAGCACCCAAAGACGAGACAGAATATGTGACATATTCCCAACTCTTCACTTATCAAAAAGCCACACGTTTCGTTCAAGTGCTGACGATTATTGATATTTTAACGAATTTTATTTTATTATGGAATATTTCAAAAATCGGCGTCGTTGTTCTATTGGCAAATGTCATCTGGATGACGATTCAATTTCAACAATTCATTCATGATCCGACACGTTTCAATATCAAAAATCGAGTGGAACGTTATACCTACATTACGGAAACCACGATGGTTCTTTCGGTTACAGCACATCTATTTATACAGGGGTTTGTCCGATGAAACAACTCACTAACTTTCACCGTCGATCAGTAGGTTCAAAAGCAGCTAATTTGCATCTCATGAAAGAGCAGGGCCTCGTCGTTCCTCCTTTTTCCGTTTTTTCATTTGATTTTTTTGATCAAACAGATGTACTTACCTTCTTGCAAGAACAGCAAGAAGCATACCATACAGGAAACGATACATTGAATGCATTAAGTCAACGATTGCAACAGGAATTTAAGGCGAAATTTTTGCAGGAAGATTTTACAGCTATCCATGATTTTAGCAGACACGCATCTGGCAAGCATACCTACTCTGTGCGATCTTCAGCAAATGTTGAAGACGATGCCTCTGCCTCATTTGCTGGACAATTTTCTACGCGTTTGTTTGTTGAAGTAGATGATTTAGTTGAGGCTGTAGAGGAAACTCTTTTGTCGTTGTACCAGCCCTCTGCATTGAGTTACTACTTTGAAAATGGCATCTCGTTAGAAGCTGTTAAATTATACGTCATTCTTCAAGACATGATTTCAGGAGATTTATCTGGGGTCTATTTTACCGCGAATCCTCAAGGGTTATTGAACGAACAGTTAATTGTTGTCGGCGTTGGCGTTGGTAGCGGGATCGTTGAAGATAAAGTAGATACAACCATGGTTACGATCCATTCTGATGATCAATTATCTTACTTTGAAACTTCTGGTACTTCTCCAATCTTAACAGAAAAACAACAAGTCGAGTTAGAAGATATGGCGGAGAAAGTAACGGACATCTTTGGTCCGCGAATGGATATTGAATTTACTTTTTTGAATGACCAACTGTACGTTTTACAGGCACGTCCTATTACAAAATTGCCTGCAGAACCGGTCACCATTTTAGATAATAGCAATATCGTGGAAAGTTATCCCGGAACAACGACTCCTTTGACATTCAGTTTCATTCAAGAAGCTTATGGGAGTATTTTTAGAGGTTTGGCCAAGCGTATGCTGAAAAATGATACACAGACACTTCAATCATTTGAGCCTACTTTTCAAAATATGATTGCTCAAGTAAACAGCCGTGTATACTATCAAATCAATAATTGGTACAAATTACTTCATCTTCTGCCCTTTTCTAAGCAGATCATCCCTATTTGGCAAGATATGTTAGGTGTTCAAGCCACCGATATCTCTGCAATTACAGTAAAAATCAGTCGCTCAACTCGACTGAAAATCATGGGACGCATCATTAAGAGTTTCATCCAAGCGCCTCGTTCAATGAAACAACTCGATTCGGATTTTGAAGCGATTTCTGAACATTTCAATCAAACGTATACGCGAGAGGCTTCATTTGAAGAACTTCATCAATTATTTGAGCAGATCAAACGACAAGTATTGGAACAATGGGATGTCACTTTGATCAATGATCTCTATGCGTTTGTTTATACTGGGCTGTTAAAAAAAGTCTGTCCGCCTGAAGAAGTTCAAGAGGAAATAGCCGGGATCGAACAAATTGAAAGTATGAAGCCAGTGTTTGAACTGAATAAAATCATTTATACCATTCAGGAAGAACAACATAGCGACTATCGAAAAATAATTGAAAGCATTTCTTCGGAACTTGCAGCTGATTTTATTGAGACAGATTTGCATCCAATCACACAAGATATCCGACGTTTCATTCAACAATTTGGAGATCGAGCTCCAGAAGAATTAAAATTAGAGACGGCAACCTTTCGTAGTCATCCTTTTTCATTAATTCAACTGATCCAACAGCAATTGGAATTGCCGCAAACAGCGATGCGTACCGAATCTAAAGCAACGGCAACAAACAAATCACGGAATCCATTGGTGAATGGGCTGAAGAAACGCGCTATGACAGGGATCAAATACAGAGAAAGTTCTCGCTTGAATCGTACGCGAATTTACGGAATGATGCGACTCATCTTTATCACTATGGGCGAGCAGTTGGTAAAAGAAAACCGTCTTGAGCAATCAGAGGATGTGTTTTATTTAACGATGACTGAACTTTTCGATTTGGCTAGCCATAGAGATCTTTCAAATATGCAAACAGAGATACAAAAACGGAAGCATAAACGATTAGTAGATCAGCAATTACCTGCATTCAGCCGGTTGATCTATGCTGGAAGTATTTTCGAAAAATATCCACAAACGATCAATCAGCAGCAGACAGTCTCGACCAACCAGCAGGACTTCCAAGGAATCGGTTGTTCAAAAGGCATAGTTCGAGGGCAAGTTTTAGTTGTCGAAGATATTCAAGCCGTTAATGTTCAGCAATCCTATAATAAAATTATCGTCACAAAAATGACGGATCCAGGATGGGTGTATTTACTGACCCAAGCAAAAGGGATCATTGCGGAAAAAGGCTCGTTATTATCTCATACAGCAATCATCTCTCGCGAATTAGGTATTCCTTCTGTCGTCAATGTCCAACAAGCCACACAACAACTAACGACTGGAGAATGGATTGAAATAAACGGACAGACCGGCCTGATCAAACGTTTGGAGGATGAAAATGATTACTCATAATTCTTTAAAAATCATTCCAGTGTTTTCAGGTGAAAAATCAGAAACCGATTTCCTGCAATTCCCACAACGAATTTATAAAAAAGAGGAATTGATGCAATCCGTCTCAGAGGAACAAGCACAGATCAGTGGACAGCATCCGTTGAGTCCAACCTATACTTTCCAAGCATTCAATGGTTACCAAGAGGGTCAAATGGTAATTCGCGGGGCTCTAATAAAACCGCATCACTTGGAAGACTATTACTTAGGGTATTTTGAAGCAGTAGATGATGTAACCGTCATGATTCAGTTTATCCAAACACTGAGTGAAAAAGTACGAGACAAAAATGTGCAGCGCATCATTGGTCCTGTTCAAGGAAGTTTCTGGCTAGGCTATCGAATGAAAGTTAAAGGATTTGAACGAGCGCCATTTACGAGTGAACCGCACAATCCATCGTATTATCCGAAGTTATGGCAAGCGGCCGGTTTTAAAGAGGTCGAACACTACACGTCAAATTTTTATCGTTCGATTCCACCTCAATATGAATCAAAAAAACTAGCCAAACGTTATCAATTATTTGTGGAAAAAGGTTATCGTTTTGTTTCTCCTAAACCAGAAGATTGGCCAACCGTTTCGCTTGAAGTCTTTGAACTTTTAAGAGTACTCTACAAAGACTTTCCATTGTATCAAGAGGTTACAGCTGAACAGTTTAGTCAAATTTTTGCCGATTTAAAACAAGTGATCGATTTTTCTATGGTGAAGTTGGCCTACAAAGATCAGCAGCTTGTTGGCTTTTTGATTACTTTGCCGGATCATGGCAATTTGATTTATCAAAAAATGAATCTGCTAAATCTAGCGAAAATTATTTATAAAAAATGGCGTGCTAAACGTTATGTCATTCTGTATTTAGGTGTAGACTCTAAGCATCTGGGTTTGGGATTGGCGATGTCCTATCCGGTTTTCAAACAGGTAAAACAACGCAAAGCAGAAGTAGTTGCTGCATTGATCCATGAAAATACGGTAACAAACCGATATGTGACAGAGATGCAGGAAGATTCTCATGCTTACAGCTTATGGATGCTGGAATTAAAGTAAACAAAGCTGGGGCGAAATTTAGAAAAATCAAACGATCTCACCAATCATATGATGTGCTTTACTGCATAAAAAGACCCCAAAAGCTAAGCTTTTGGGGTCTTTGGCTTAATTATTTTAAATTACGGACAGCTTCTTCAACAGCTGTATTACCAGATAGAACTTCAAATTCTTGTTTGATCGTGTTGTCATTATGAAGTACCGAAATCAACGTTTTAGCTATATCTTGGCGTGGAACTTCATTAATGTCTTGTCCCATACCAACTTTTATTTGATTAGTACCAGGTTCATCAACTAGTATACCAGGATGCACAATCGTCCAATCTAGATCTGTACGATTTTTTAACCATTCATCCGCATAGTTTTTTGCGATGGTGTAAATTTGTAAATCCTGTTCTTGAGACATGGCTTCACGTCCAGTACGGAATGTGCTGACCATAACAAAACGTTTAACGCCAGCTTGTTCTGCAGCCGTCATTGCTTTAATGGCTCCATCTAAGTCAATCAAAATGGTTTTGTCCAAACCACTTCCACCAGCTCCAGCACTGAAGATAACTGCATCGACATTTTTCATAGCGTCTGCCAATTCATCTACTGAATTTTTAACAAGATCTAAGAGAACCGTTTCAATTCCTCGTTCTTCGAAGAAACTAACTTGTTCAGCCTTACGGATCATTGCGATTTCTTCAATAGCAGAATCCTCTTTTGTAAAATCTGCAAAATGACGAGCTACTTTCCCATTGGCACCTACAACTAGTACTTTCATTTAAAAACTCCTTTCAATAAATAATTCAGCTTACATTTAGTATAACGCATATCACTTACTTTTTGTTGTATTGTGAACTAAACACAGGCATGACCTGATCGTCACCATAAGTTTCGATAAGCGGCAACTCATTTAACGTATTAATATCCTCTTCAGAGATTGTAAAGTCGATATCGGCATTCGATTTCATATGATCCTTACTAGTCGTTTTAGGTAAAGCAACTGTGCCTAATTGTAAGACATAGCGAATACTTAATTGAGCAGGTGAAGCCTTATACTTTTCAGCCATCTCTTTAACAACTGGATGATCAAGAATAGCTCCGTGAGCAATTGGTGAGTAAGCTTCGACAATGATGTCTTGGCTTTGACAATACTTAATGACGTCGGTTGGAACATTCGTAATGTGTGCAAGAACTTGGTTTACCATTGGTTTGACTTTTCCGTTATTGATCAAGTTTTCCAAGTCTGCTTGCTCAAAATTAGACACACCGATTGCGCGTAATTTGCCTGCTTCATACGCTTCTTCTAAAGCACGCCATGCTTCCAAATTCCCTTCGAAGTAATGGTTGCCATCACGGAAATTTGCCCAAGGCTGCGGACTATGAATAATCATTAAGTCGATATAATCCACATTTAAAAGTTCAAGTGATTTCTCAATTGCTTTAACCGCTTCCTCATAATTTTTGATATCGCCTTCGAGTTTCGTAGTGACAAAAATATCTTCACGGTTAACACCTGACTCTTTAAGACCATGACCTACACCTTCTTCATTTAGGTAAGCTTCAGCTGTGTCAATATGACGGTAACCTGAATCAAGGGCATCTTTTACAACTTGAACAACTGCTTCATTATCTATCATCCAAGTTCCTAAACCTAATTTAGGAATTTCAACTCCATTTGCTAATGTATACGTTTCGTTTACTACCATTTTCAGTTCCTTCTTTCTATCTCTTTTTATTTTTCAACAGATTAATGAAAGACGATTTCTTTAGTGATTTTCGCAGGTGTACCCGCAACAATCACATTGTCTGGTACATCTTTAGTGACTGTAGCATCTGCTGCAACAATAACATTTTTACCAATTGTTACGCCAGGCAGAACGGTTACGTTTGCTCCGATCCAAGCATTCTTTTTGATTCGAATCGAATCCACGATGATTCCTCTTCTTTTTGCTGGATCCACTAAATGGTTCACTGTGAGCAAACGCGCGCCAGGTCCAATCAAGACATCATCTTCAAGATAAATACCGCCTAAATCAACAAATGTGACGTTTTGATTGATAAAAATATTTTTCCCAAATGAAATGTGTTTTCCAAAGTCTGTGTAAAAAGGCAACGATACAGTAACCGAAGAATCAATCGATTCCCCCGTAATTTTTTCAAGAGAAGTTCGAACCTCTGCGGTAGTATGGTAACCGGTATTCAATTCCATGACTAACCTTTCGTTTCCTGCCTTCTGCTCATGTATTTCTTCAAAATAAGAGGATCCTTTCACTATTTCTTTCCTAATAATTCGGCTTAATAAGTCTTTCATAGCTCTTCACCACCTATATCGTTATTTCTTGTTAAACCTATAATACTAAGATAAACTGAATCTGACTAATACTTATATAGCATACGCAGCTATGCTTTTTAACTATACATAGGAGGGATACATATTGGATTTTCGTGTATTAAATTATTTTTTGACGGTGGCTCAAGAAAAAACAATTAGTAAAGCAGCAGAATCCTTACATCTGTCTCAACCGACCTTATCTAAGCAACTAAAAGAACTAGAAGAAGAATTAGGCGTTCAATTGTTTACTCGCGGAAACCGCGAAATCACCTTAACTGAAGATGGGCACTATTTGGTGAACCGTGGTAAAGAGATCCTTTCATTAGTCGATACCACAATGACAAACTTATCGAGTAACGAAACGATCAGTGGGGAAATCGTCATTGGCGGTGGCGAAACCAAAGCCATGCAATTTATAGCTGAAAGTGTACGTGTCTTAACTGAAGAATATCCTGATGTAAAGATCCATTTATATAGTGGAAATGCAGACGATGTTTCTGAGAAATTGGACAAGGGGATCTTGGATTTTGGGATCGTCATCGATCCAGTAGAAAAGAAAAAATACGATTACTTAAGACTGCCTAGAACTGATCAATGGGGCATTTTATTCCACAAAGACCATCCTTATGCAAAAAAGAAAGCTATCTTACCTGAAGATCTAAAGTCTCTTTCGCTCTTTGTTTCAAGCCAATCTTTAGTTGATGATCAAATCGGTGAATGGCTAGGGAAAAATCTCGACAGTCAACAAATCATCGGCACCTATAACCTTTTGTATAATGCCTCGATCATGATAAAAGAAGGTATAGGTTGCGCACTATGTATTGATGGGATCATAAACACTCAAGGAACAGATTTAACATTTGTTCCACTAAAACCCAATTTAGAGGCTAGCTTAAATATAATATGGAAAAAGAATGCTATTCTTTCAAAAGCAGCAGCTGTATTCATAAAAACGATTCAAACTTCTATCCGTTTGTAGCAGCCTTCCAATATACTATCGTCATTCTATTACCCATTCCTAATTAGAAAGGATCTACTCAAAAATGGAAATCGAAAATGCGCTTACTATTACGAACAGACAAGACTTAAGAAATTGGCTTGCGGTACACTCATCTACAGAAAGCTTTTGTTGGGTAGTTATCAATAAGACTGAAACCTCAGAAGTTGTTCAGTATCTAGACATCGTTGAAGAAGCTTTATGTTTTGGTTGGATCGATGGCATCAAGAAAAAAATCTCCGAGAAGGAATCTGCTCAACGGATTTCTCCAAGAAGGAAAAAAAGCAACTGGACAGAATTAAATAAAGAGCGTGTAAGAAGATTAGAAAAACTGGGTTTAATGACAGAAGCAGGCTTGAAAGTTCTTCCGGATATGCGTCCTGAATCATTTATCATCGATCAAGTGATTGAAACTCGTTTAAAAGAAGATGACCAAGTTTATCAGAATTTTCTTAGCTTCCCTGAACTCTACAGAAGAATCAGAATCGACAACATTCAAGGCTATAAAAATGATCCAGAACTTTTTAATAGACGATTGGATAAATTTATTGAAAGTACCAGAGCAAATAAACTTTATGGACAGTGGCATGACAATGGTCGGCTGCTCAATTATTGATAAAATAAAAAAACGCAGACAATAAAATCATCTGCGTTTTTTAGATGATTGCCATTTTTATGTTTAACGAACAGATAAACAGTGTTAACTTGGTTTGGATAATATACGTACTCGTTTAACAGAAGGAATATCCTGAATTTTTTTTGCAACAGGTTCTATTCGGTCAAAACTTTCTTCTAAATCAATCAGCATATAGTCGTATCCATCTTTTCCATTACTGGTCATGTTTCCAATTTTAAGGTTTTCTTGGTCCAAATAGTTCATGATTTTGGACCATGCTTTTCTAGTTTTTTGATAAAAAATGGTAAGACGGTATGGGGACTGAAACACAAGACGAGTAGCTGGAAAGTTGACGGATTCTCTAACCGTTCCAAATAATAAAAAATTACGCAATGCTCTTACAGCGAGTCGGTCTCCACCCTTTAGAGCTTCCTGAGTAGTTCCACCAATATGGGGAAGCATTAAAATATTCGGGTGTCCAAGGTATTCTTCTTGAGGGAAATCAGTAATGTAACCGGCTATGATTTCATCCTGCAGGACTTTCAATATTCCTGTACTGTTCACGATCGGATCACGTCCAAAATTGAGCAAATAGGCTCCTTTTTTCATTTGACCCAATTTTTCTTCCGTTAGTAAATCTCTGGTTTCATTAGTCAACGGCAGAACAACGACGACAAAATCTGAAAGATGAAGCAATTCATCTAAATCGACTTGATTTACATAATCAATATCATGTTCCCGTCTAGCGTAGCCCAATACTTCCATTCCTAAATCATAACAGCTTCTAGCAATTTGGGTGCCGATAGCCCCCATTCCTAGTAAGCCAATTGTTTTTCCTTGAAGTTCTTGCCCAACGTAGTCTGAGCGTTTGGATTCTGCTTGTCCAAGTATATCCGGACCTTTAAGTGTGCGAACCATTTCCGCTGCTGTCGCAACAGGACGTACCGTTAAAAAGAGGCAAGCCAAAACCAATTCTTTAACTGCATTTGCATTGACCCCTGGCGTGTTCAAAACAGCTGTTCCATTTTCAGTAGCAGCTTCTAGATTGATTGTATTGACACCGACACCTGATCGAGAAATAACCAATAGTTCTTCTGTGATCGCTTCATCAGGAACGTTGGAACTTCGAACTAAGATTCCTTCATTCTCTTTCTCTTGGCTAATTTCAAAGTTTGGTTGCTGCAATCTAGCGATAAGTCCATCAGGAATTGAATCAATCAGTCGTAACTTATACATATAGCTCTGCCCCGTTTCTTCTACTGTCTCGTTCTCGTAGTCATGCAATGAATCATATTTTGAATTGTTGCTTTTTATTTTATCATTCGATACACTAAAAGAAAAGATGGAGAGGTTTGAGGCTATGCATATTGAACCAACAAAACTATACCCAGATCGTCCTGTCATTGGAAAAGACAGTCAAATCAAAGACACCCTCTTTGGTGAATATAACGAAATTGGCAAACAAAATGCGGTTGATCACTCAGAATTCGGCAGCTATACGTATACTGGAGATTATTGCTTCATCCAAAATTCAAAATTAGGCCGTTTTAACAGTATTGCCGATATGGTTCGAATTGGTCCCACAAATCATCCTTATGAACGTCCTTCTCAACATATATTTGCCTACAATGGTAGCGGCTATGGTTTCCCTGAAAATGATACAGATTTCTTGGGAAAAAGACGGGAGAACTATACAACTATTGGTAATGATGTCTGGATCGGCCATGGCGTGATCATTCAGTCTGGTGTTACTGTGGGAGATGGAGTGGTCATTGGAAGCGGCGCTGTCGTGACTAAAGATATACCACCCTATACTATTGTTGGGGGAGTACCGGCAAAACACATAAAAGATCGTTTTCCAGAAGCTATCAAAGAAAAACTTGCTCAAATTGCATGGTGGAATTGGACCCGTCAAGAATTAGAAGACCGTTATGAAGATTTAAAAATGCCCATTGAACTATTTGTTGAAAAATGGTCAAAAGAATAAAGATACCCTTTTAATTAGTTGATACAAAATAAGTTAATGTCTTATTTAAGATGAAGAAGATCACTCAAACCTATTTTTATAAAAAAAAGCGTGAGCCAGCTGCTCACGCTTTTTAAATTTACTGAAATTTTTGACTCCTCCTATTTTATACATAGTATTCGACAAGGAGTTTTTTTTATTGCTATTTGTTAAAATGCTTCTTTTAATGGTTGGCAAACTTCGCACTTGCGTTGATTTTTATTTTTAAATTTTGTAAAGGATTTCTCGAATGTATTGCCGCATGCACATTCAAATTGTAGTTTTTGAGAAAAACCACGGTATTCTGTTGTTAGCAACTTGCTATCCGAATTTTTTTCAACAAATTCCTTGATTGAATCGATTGTCCATTGTTTATTCATTTTCTTACACCTCCATAGTTTATTGATAGGCGGAGGCTTTCTTTGCATCCGTTCTAAGTAAACCTTAAGCTATTCATTATAACACGAATAGATACAATTAAATAGATAGAAGGTATCTCTTTAAGTTAGCTCGAAGCACATCCAACTGCAGAAAGATTCTGTCAGGTAATCATCAATCTGACTGAAACCTCAGAAGTTGCTAAATATTTAAGTCTCGTTGCGGAAAAATCTTGTTATAGTTAGATCAGAGAAAATCTATATATATAATTGTATCAACTTCTCTAAACTTTCTTTCATAATATGTTTAATTGATAAAATGCGAAAAGCGTCCTGTAACAGAATTTGCAGCAGAATAATAATGATTAATAAGAAATTTGCGAATTTGAATCTTTTTTGTTTACTTACTAAATATAAGTGTTATACTCAACTTGTACTTCAAAAAAGACATTATAGGGGGAAAATAAACATGGCAAACATTACAATTTTTGGTAAAGGAAATATGGGTTCAGCAATTGGCGGTAACTTCGAAACAGCAGGAAACGTTGTGTCTTACATCGGTAGCGGTGAATCATCAGATCAATTAGGCGATATCGTAGTATTGGCTGTTCCTTATTCAGCACTTTCTTCTATCGTGGAAGAAAATTCAGAAAAATTAGCTGGAAAAGTTGTTATTGATATTACAAACCCGCTTGATTTTGCTACATTTGATTCTTTGGTTGTTCCTTCTGACAGTTCAGCAGCAGCTGAAGTTCAAAAAGCACTTCCAAACTCTAAAGTATTGAAAGCTTTCAACACAACATTTGCTGGAACTTTGACAAGCAAAACTATTGGTGATTCACATCCAACAACTGTTTTAGTTGCAGGTGACGACACAGATGCTAAGAATCAAGTTTTCGATGCTTTAGATGGCAGTGGTTTAGCGACTCTTGATGCTGGTTCTTTGAAGAGAGCACGCGAATTGGAAGCTTTAGGATTCCTACAATTGACTCTAGCTGGTTCTGAAAAAATTAGCTGGAATGGTGGATTTGGACTTTTCAATTAATTATAAATAATTGAAAAGTGCTCCATTTACGTTCCTTAAATATACTAGTAAAAATTAAATAGTTAGTATTAAATAAGATCTTGAAAACTCTATTAAAGAGTGCTCAAGGTCTTATTTGAAGGTTATCCTGACTTAGATTGTTTGTATTATTGAGTATATTTTATAGTTTAAAAACAGCTAACTGACAAGTATAAATCCGGTAGTAAACCAGACTCCTAATTGTCAATTAGCTGTTAAAGAGAACTATTTAAATGCTAACAATTCTTTACAATAATTGAAGTATCAACAAAAATAGTGTTAACTTATTATTTGATTTTTGTAAAAAGAGAATCCTTATACTTGTAACGTACCCTTTAGTTCCGCAGCTTTAGTAGCAATTAAATCCATTAACTCAGGAGACAAGGTATCGTAAGTCGGTAGTCCCAGATTATTTAATTCTTTACGAACATCCGCCATTTTAGAAGCTGGTGTACCTGTTTCGATTACAGATGAAACAAAGGCTGCGAATTTTGGTGCAGACCATCCTTTTTCTTCTGATAATTCTGTATGAATAAAGTCTAATCCGTAAAATGCATGATTTTTATTTTCTATACGACCATACATATGTGCACCACAATCTCTACAATAATGTCTTTGGATTGCCGCTGTTTCATCAACTACTTCTAACTTATCTTCATTGTTAATGACTTCAACTGTTTCACGAGAAACTACAGCTACTAAAGAAAACCTAGCGTCTTCTGGTTTCCAACACTGAGAACAGCCACATGCGTGGTTGTGTAGCGTTTGTGAGCTTACTTTGACCTCTACTTTATTCGATTCACAAAGACACGTTAATGTGCCCCCACCGAATCCTTCTACTTCAGGGTAATCTTGGATTCCGTTATCTAATCTTGGGTGTAATTTAATGTTTGTCATATACTTCACTCCTTGGATTTATTGTTTTTGATTCAGCGATATGAAACTCTAACTGTTCTTTTATAAATGATGAAATCATCTAATAGTTCTAAACATGTCCACTTGATATCCAAACAATCAAAAGATGATTCTTTTATTTCACGACTGCAGTTAGCTTAATCGTCTCCAATTCCTTTTTTTAGAATGGATTTGCATCGCTGATTGTTTTTCTAAAAAATTATTTGCGAAAAAAACAATTCTTAATAAGACAGGATAGTGCGGATTGATTCACCTTTGTGTAATAAGTCGAATGCTTCATTGATATCTTTAAATTCTAAGTTGTGAGTAATAAATGAATCTAAATCAATTTCACCATTCATGAAATCCAGAACCATTCCTGGTAATTCAGTTCTTCCTTTTACTCCACCAAATGCTGATCCGCGCCATACGCGTCCGGTAACTAATTGGAATGGACGTGTTTGAATTTCTTTTCCAGCACCTGCTACACCAAGGATAATACTTTCACCCCATCCTTTATGGCAAGATTCAAGTGCAGATCTCATTACATCAACGTTACCAATACATTCAAAGCTATAATCTACACCACCATTTGTCATTTCTACAATAACTTCTTGGATTGGGCGATCATATTCTTTTGAATTAACAAAATCAGTTGCACCCATTTTTTTAGCTAATTCCCATTTGCTAGGATTAATATCAATTGCAATGATGCGTTTGGCGTTTGCTTTCTTTAATCCTTGAATAGCGGCTAAACCAATTGCACCAAGACCGAATACAGCTGCTACAGCGCCTTCTTCAACTTTTGCAGTGTTTTTAACTGCTCCCAGACCTGTAGTAACTCCACAACCAAGTAAAGCAATTTTGTCCAAAGGAGCATTTTCGTCAACTTTTACTAAGTTGATATCATTTACAACTGTGTACTCACTAAAAGTGCTGGTTCCCATATAATGATAAATTGGCTCTCCTTTATATGAAAAACGAGTTGTTCCATCAGGCATTAACCCTTTACCTTGCGTCTCACGGACTGCACTACATAAGTTTGTTTTGCCAGAAAGACAAAATTCACACTTTCCACATTCTGCTGTATAAAGTGGTATAACATGATCTCCTGGTTTTACGGAAGTGACATTTTTACCTATAGATTCAACCACACCTCCACCTTCATGACCTAAGACAGCTGGAAAAACTCCTTCTGGATCATCTCCAGACAACGTAAATGCATCCGTATGACAAACAGATGTATACAATATTTTAACTAATACCTCATTTTCTTTTGGTTCTTCTACATCGATCTCAACAATTTTAAGTGGTTCATTTGGACCAAATGCTACTGCTGCTCTACTCTTCATATTTTTCCTTCTTTCTTAGATGTCGATCATTTTTAACAAATTCAGTGTAATACATAATGTAATAAAAGTTAATACTGATATATTTGTCACTATAGATTTAATTAAGTAGTTTAGTTGACGGAGCAACAAAGCGAACTAGCTTATATCCACATATCTAATGTGACATAGAAAGAAGATAATCTCGATTCATTAGCGAGATCATCTTCTTTCTGTTTTATAGATTATAGATTAAAGTTTAACTTTAGCAAGGTTGATATCGTAACGCCCGCCTACTTTTTGTAATTCTTTTAACGCTTTTTTCAGTAGCGTTGCTGCTTCGACTTTCTGACTGATGCCCTTATCGATTTCGACAGTATAAGCTTTTTTTTCAATTTCATATTTCAGTGCATCAATGGTATTCACGTCTTTGTCAAAGTCATTATACAACACACCATATTGGAGATACTGATGTGTATCACTTCCCGCTAAAACCGGCTTATTGTACTTAGCAGCTATGGCTTCAATATTTTTTCTATTACTCAATCCCATCAATCCTGTATCTTTTCCATTCAAGTCAAAGAAGTCATAACAGTCGATCAAATCATCCGATAATGCTAGATTGTTGCATCCACTTCGGTAAACATGCGCAGCTCCAAAAAGCACATTGTATTCTTTGATGATAGAAAACAAGTCTTCTGCGGGTAGAAATGCTTCATCTGGTTCTGGTAAAACGCGACGACGGATCTCCAAAATATCTTCAAATCGTCCGATAACTAAATTATGGCCACCTTCTTGAATATCTACTTCTAATCCAGGAAATACACGTACACCTTCTACTAAATAAGTGTCTCCATCTTTTGGGTAGTGCTCTGTAATGTAGCCATAAATTTTTTCGAATTCCTGAGTGTTGAAATGCTCCGTCAGACAGAGTGCATCCAAACCTCTTGCTTTTGCCTCTTTAAATAACTGTACAGTATATTCTTCTGAGAATGGTAAGTTTTTAGCTAATTTACCATGCGTGTGAAAATCTATTTTCAAAATAAGTTCCTCCGTTTAAACTAATTTAGGTGCGATGAGCGCTGCCGTAACAACTAAAGCAAAATAAAAAACTGAACTTGCTAAAAATGTAAGATCTTTTGAAGTGAATTTTAATGTTTTCAATTTCATTTTTTTCACCCTTGGATCTGTCATTGAATTACGATAGCCTTTTATTTCTAGTGCTTCTACTGTTGTTCGACTTCGTTTAGCCATATTCAACATCAAGGGATAGAATGAACGCATGATGATTTTTAATTGATAAATAATGAAACGGATCTTACCTATAAAGCCATTTGAATCGGGTTGTACACCTCTCAATCTATAAGAAAGATTGACACTCTGGAATTCTTCCATAATGATCGGTAAGATTCGGTAACCATAAGAAATACTGAATGCGAACTGATCAGGCAAACCAATTGATAGAAGTCCGTTAGATAATTTATCAGGATCCATCCCAGCAAATGTCGTAATCGAAGCTAGTGAGACGACACCGATTTTCAATGTCAACTGGAGCACAGGAATCAATGCAGACCAATCACCGCCGAATAATAAGATGAATAGAAACAAAAAACCTGTTTCTGACAAAAGGCCGATACAAAAGACGAATAAGATCAACGGTACTGTTCGTGCTAACTTAGTCGTAATGGCTACAAAAATAAACAAACCAGCTAATACCCAATAATTCGTAAGGAACCAAGGAATAATCCCAAAGAGCACATACCAAATGAATAATGTACGAGGATCTAGTGAAGCAACAAAAGTTTCATCATTCCCGTAAGCATTTTTCAACACCTGATTTTTCAAGGTCGTGATCGTAAATTTATCTAAGAAATTTTCATTCACTTTCATCATGACAAGACCCCTTCTTTCTTCTGTAACTGATCAACAAATTGATCAACTGTATAGATAGAAGCATCCGAATTCATCGATTTTGCCAATTTAAAGATTTCTGGCGGATCGATTCCAGCTAACTGAAGTAATGTTTCATCATGAAAAATCTCTTCTCTTGTACCGTTTCCAATAACTTTCCCTTCATGAAGAACAACAATTCGATTCGCCCACTCTGCTACCAACTGCATATCGTGTGTGGCAATAATAGTCGTTTCCAAGCTATCTTTTAAATCATCAAGCGTTTTCGTAATACTTTTTCTCGTTGCAATATCCAGATTGGCTGTTGGTTCATCCAGTAGCATGATTTGCGGATTCAACGCTACCCCGATTGCTAGAGAAGCTCTGCGCATCTGTCCTCCACTAAGTAGCCGTCCATCTCTTTCAGCTAGCTCTACTAAATCAAACTGGCGTAACAGAGCCTCTGTTCGTTCTTTGTGCCCTTTTATATTTCTTGCTTTCATTGAAAAAGCAATATCGCGTTTAATGCTGTCATCGATAAACATATTTTCAGGATTCTGATAAACATAACTGATTGTATCTGAGATCTGCTCCGGTTTTAACCGGATAATGTCTTTACCATCCAACTCTATTTCTCCGCTGTCTGGTTTGATTAGTCCTGTCAGTAACTTAAGCAGCGTTGATTTACCTGCACCGTTATTTCCAATCAGTGCTACTCTCTCTCCCTTGTTGATTGTAAGATTCAATGAATCAAAGATAGGTTTTTTATCTCCTTTGATCATATCGTAGCTGAGCGAAACGTCTTTTAAATAAATCATGACATCATCCTGTTTTGAACGAACACTAGGCATGGTTTTTTCAACAGTCTGTAGTGCATACTCTTTGAAATACTCTTTCCCTTGATCGTGATTGATTGGCAAGGTTACCGCATTCCTTCCAGAAAGCTGAGCTAACTGATGCGCTGCTTGAGTAATTTGTGGCGGGAAAATCGAGCCTTCCATCAATTCTTCTACTCTAACGAGTGCTTCATTTACAGGTAATTTCCACTGGATCCGATTGTCTTTCATAAAAATAACCGAATCGCAATATTTACCAATAAAGTCTGTATGGTGTTCGATCACAACAATCGTTTTGCCTAATTCTTTATTAAATCGCTTCAGTACATCATACGTTTTGAGTGCATGATAAGGATCCAGTTGCGCTATCGGTTCATCCAAAATCAAGATATCTGGTCTTAAAGCTGTCATTCCTGCTAACGCCAGTAAATGCTTCTGACCACCAGATAGCTGCCAGATATACTCATCTGATTGTTCTTCTAACCCCGTTAATTCTAAGGATTCCATCCCACGTTCAACATAGTCTTCCAAACCATTGTTCAGACATGAAAAGGCAGCATCATCCAACACTTTTGGACGAATCAACTGGTTTTCAAAATCCTGATAGACATAGCCAATCGTATGTGCCAAGTCTGAAACGGTTGAATCCACAGTTTCCACTCCATTTATTTTAAGGGATCCGCTCACATCGCCATCGATAAAATGTGGAATCACTCCATTCAACAATTTGCATAGAGTTGATTTACCCGTTCCATTGTTTCCAACGATAGCTACGAACTCTCCATCTTCAATCGTTAAATTGATCTCTTCCAGTTGATAGTTTTCCTGACTTGGATAATTAAAGTAGAGATTTTTGATCTCAATCAAATTACTCACCTACACCAATCGTTTTATTTTTTCTGATAACAAGTATAATGCCTACGATCAAAACTAACGTAATGACAATGCCTGCAAAGACTGCTTCAGGACTTTCAGCCCAGCTTGCTTCCCAGTCAATAAAGTTGATTCCCGTTTCTGCCATAAATTCAGTTGTGACGGCGATTAGGAAGAAACCGATTGCCATCAAGATGATTTTGACATTTAATACTGCTCCAAATGAGGGTCTATTTTCAGGTGTTCTTGGACGCATACCCAATAAAGGTTCAATTTTTTTATATAGTCTTGGGACTAAGAATAACGTTGGGAGCACACAGAATAAGATTCCAGAGAATAGCAAATCATTTAAAATTGCAAATCCTTCAGTGAAAAATACTGATTCAGGTAACCCTTGAACAGCTTCAAAGTCTTCAATCGCAAACACCACTTTTGAAATGTCGACTAATCCCCCTAAAAATTGGTGAATGAAGATGCCCGTAAACGAAGCGATGGCAACTTGGACTTTATTAAGAGGATCATTGACCATCATTCCAGCGATATAGATGCCTAAAGAGAAAAGAACAAATTTTTCAACTTCTCCGACACCACCAAATTGGCCTAACATAATTTCACTAAAAATCACTTCTCCAGTAGCTGCACCTAATGCAGCTGATAGTGGATCAAATAAAATTGCTAACGTTAAGGGAATAAAAGCAAAATACTCAACTGATAATTCAACGATACCCAACTGAACAGATGGAATCAATTCTGTGAACAATGTAGCCAGACCGTATAAAGACATAGATAAGACAAAAACCATCATCTTTTGTGCTTGCGTAAGTTCCGTTCGTTTTCCTTTTAAATGCAAAGTAATTCCTCCAATAGTTTATGTTTTATTTAGTACATGGTTATCTTACCGAACGAATGTAAATTACCTGCAAATTTAAAGTAAAAATGTAGTATTTTTTTCATTAAAATAAGCAAAAGAAAATTAATTTTCATTAACGAACTCATTAAACCAGAAAGATTATGCTACAATAAATGATAAGTAACCCTTAAAGGAGGAAAACATGGCTACACATACTTTTACCATTCCTAAGGATTCCCTGACCAAAAGTCAGCTTGTAATATTGGAATATATCTACTCAAATATTGAAACAATTCCTTTTTTAACCATAACAGAGATCTCTAATGAACTAGGGATCAGCGATGCAACCATTACTCGTTTTTCAAAAAAAGTTGGTTATCCGTCATTTAAAGAAATGAAAATGGCCATTTTATCTGACATACAAGTCTCGCCTGCTAAAAAACTCCAAAATAGTTTTGAAGAGGGTGACTTGAATGCTAAAGACAATTTACTCATTTTCAAAGAAATTCAGCATTTGATAGAAACCGTCTCTCATCTGGATATACAAATATTGAATCAGGCGATTCACTTACTGTTAAAAGCTAAAAAAATCTATGTATTTGCCAAAGGTGCTGCTAAAAGTCCTGCTGACTTACTCGTTTTCCGTTTGAATCGCTTTGACTTGGATATCCAGCTTGTTACTGCAAGTGGTTCAGAACTTTTCGAGAAATTAAATAACCTTTCGCAAGAAGATGCCATTGTCCTTTTTGGGTTCGGTTCTGTCCCTAGAGAAATCAAACTGGTAGAAGACTATGGAAAAAAAATCAAAGTTCCTATTCTGTCTTTTGCAGATAGGCATTATAACTCTACTTCTGAAGAAGGTGTTACAACCTTTTTTGTAGCACGAGGCCTACCCGATGACTACCATTCCATGACTTCGGTCGTAGCCCTGATCGATACATTGATCGTTGAAATGGCGAAACAAATGCCTGAAGAAAGAAAACAACATCTTGAAAATTTATTCTCACTTAAAGAGTCCTACAAACATAATGTTCCAAGATAACAGTTGCGGATGGATCTAATCAATCATTATTAATTTACATCCTGCCATCGTTTACTGGGAATTCCACTGCAGATTTGAAAATAGGAATTCTCTTATCGCCTATTAAATTTCGTCTAAGTTTACTTATTTTATTGCAGAAAAAGAGAACTGCCATAAGGCAATTCTCTTTTTCTAAAGTATATTGTAGAATCAATAAAAAATGCTCTCTACTAGGTAGAATTCAATGCATTAACTGATCAACTGACTAAAGGTACTTCAACTGTTTTTACCTTTATTTACTAGGAAATATCGGTATCAGTGTCGTATTCATCACGTCGACCAATCCTAAGTCACTGTATTTATATTCTGGAATAACAGTGAGACCAAGCGTTACGATTCTTAATAAAGGATTTTTTGTGTTTAAACCGACAGATCTTAAAACATCTTTCATTTCTTCGGCTCTCTTAGCAGTATCAAAACAATTTAAATCACTCATTAAACCAAATACCGACAATTTCAACGTATCAAGCAGAGTATTATGATTGGCACAGCTGATTCCTCCTCCACACTCTGCTAAATGATCGTATACTTTCTTAGCTCCTTCAGCAAATCGATACACGATCATAAGATTATGATGATCGTGGGCTACTGTACTACCCACAGCCCCTTCAATATTTCCGAAATTACGAACTAGTCCGACTGTCTTATTTTCTGTACCATATCGGTTGGCTGTCATAACAAAAGCAAGTTCAGGATCATGACTGATATCTAGATAACCATTCTTAACTGGAATATCTTCTACTTGCAGAGTTGTAACAGAGGCATCCAAGCTAAGGTAGGTTGGAATATTGACTTTAATGGTCCCATCCATTTGATGATTTGGCGCCTTGATCAAAAATTCTTCGATAGCTAATGGTGGCACATTTACTGTATTCATTTTTTCAATTTCAAATGAGTGTCGTTCAATTTTTTCAACCATTCTACCATTTTCTGCAACTAATTTCCCTTCAAAATAAACTTGATCAGGTTTTAGTGAATCTAAGTTTGAGAACAATTGAAAATCAGCTATGTATCCTGGTGCAACAGCACCTAAGTTAATAATACCGACTTGCTCTGCCACTCTTAAACTTGCAGCTTTAATGGCTTCTATCGTTTCCATTCCATTTTGAATTAAAGTTCTGACTACATGGTTGACGTGACCTACGTGCAGCAAGTCTGATGATTCGACGTCATCTGTACAAACCGTCAACCGGTCTCTCCATGGTAAGTCTTTTACATCTTCCCATATTTGCTCGACATTGTGTGACATCGAAGATTCTCTAGCATCTACATACATACCTGCTCGCAATTTTGCTTTCGCTTCATTGGGATTTCTTGTTTCATGATCCGTTGTAGGTCCTCCAATTAGGTATGCACTAAGTTCTCTTCCCTGCCCTCCTGGAATATGTCCTTGAATATATAGTCCATTCTTCTCAGCAACTTCGATGATGTCCATCATTCTATCTGCACCATTTTCTACTCCTTTAAAATCCATGACCTCTGCTAACCCAATAACATTTTTTAATTGAGCTAAACGTTCTACTATTACAGCATCAAAAGCTGCTCCTGACTCTTCCAATCCTGGAACAGCAGGAATACAAGATGGAATATTGATGTATTGTCTCATAGGAAGGTCTAATCCAGCGTCATGCATATATTTTACCGCTTCTTCTCCAACGACATTTGCCACTTCGTGAGGATCTGTTACTACCGTTGTTGTGCCATGTGGAATAACCGCTTCAGCAAAATTACGTGGTGTTAGCATCGTGCTTTCTACATGCATATGAGCATCGATAAAGCCAGGAACAATATAGGCTTCTTTTGCATCAATAACTTTTTTTGCCTTGTCTTGCCCAGTACCTAAGGCATTGTCTTCCACATGAACAATAACACCTTTATGAATAAAAACATCCGCTGGATAGGTCTCTCCTGTAAATAAATTCATATAAGTTGTGTTGATTATTGCTAGATCACACTTTATTTCTCCTAAAGCTGCTTTCAATAATTCTCTTTTATTCGTTAACTCGATTCTCATAGTATCCTCCTACTTGGTATTCAATTAAATAAAAGCATAGCAAAAGTTCTACTATGCTTTAACTGTGAATTGTAGATTATTTTTATTATTGAAATATAAAATACATAATCAATGGAATACTTAAAAGATACATTCCAAAATGCACTTTATGTTCTGTTTTAGTAAACGTTTTGATTGCCACATCTGCCAGAATACCGGCACTTATACCTGTAGCCATTCCAGCTGTGAAGATTGTAAAGATAATCATTATAAACGGTCCAAAAGACTCAACAAAATTTGAAAAATCAATTTTAGATATAGCTGAAATCATACTAAACCCAACAAAGATCAGAGCAGGGCTTGTCGCTGCATCAGGTATCATTAAAAAGATTGGAGCAAACAGCATTGAAGCGAAAAATAATAGCGATGTTGTCAAAGAAGTCAATCCCGTTCTTCCACCTGCTTCTACTCCAGAAGAAGATTCTACGAAGGTCGTAATAGTTGTACATCCGAATACTGACCCTATAACCGTTCCAAAAGCATCCACTATAAACGGTTTTTGAATATCAGGGTAATCACCATTTTCATCTAATAGATCTGCTTTTTGAGCTACTCCAAGTACCGTGCCTAATGTAGAGAAAAAATCTCCGAAGAATGCAATAAAGATAAGAACAAGCGTGTTTCCAGATATCAATCCCTTGAAGTCATAAGAAAACATGACACTTTTCAACCCTGAAACATCAGGCAATTCAGCAACCGAACCTGGTAATGCAGTAATTCCGAAAGGTATACTTATTATCGTGATTGCGATGATCCCAATCAATAATGCGCCGGTTACTTTATACGCACTTAAAATTGCAATAATCAAAATTCCTAATATTGTTAAGAAAACGGCTGGATCCGACAAATTTCCTAACTTAATACCCTCTGAAAAATCTCCAAGTCCAGAGTTCTTAAATCCTAAGTAAACAATATAAAAACCGATAACGACCGAAATGGATGTCTTAATATTTGTCGGTATTAATCGCACGATTAAATCTCTAATACCGAACAATGACAAAACTACAAAAATCATCCCACTAATTAAGGTAATGGCCATAACATTCCCAAACGATAACGTTTCTGAACGAAGCAATCCACTGAACAAGAAGTTTGTTCCCATACCAGTCGATAAGGCAAATGGTACATTTGCGTACAGTGCCATGATTAATGTAATCAAACCAGAAATAAGTGCGGTCATAATTAAAATTGAAGCTTTAGAAATAACTAAACCATTGATATCTGTAAATGACTGCTCAGGACCGAACCCGACCATTGCACTAGGTTGAACAACTAGCACATAAGCCATTGTCATGAAAGTGGTCAAACCAGCCAGCATTTCTTTTCGTACAGTAGTATTTTTATTACTTAAATCAAAAAACTTTTGAATCATCAATAATACAACTCCTTATTCTATATACGAACAATTTTATTAATACAAGTTTAATTATACGACTTTAATACGATTATTACAATAATTTATCTAAAGAAACTAATTTCAGTAGCATTTTACAAATATAAATATCTCTAAGAACTTCCAATATATATATAAGTATTTCAATTGAGAAATTACAAAAAAGGCACCTTCCAAATAGTGGAAAGAGCCTTGAACCTTATGCTGCAACAAATAAAATACGCTCACCATCAGGAATGAGACTGTTTCCTTTTCTTCATGCTCTCGCATGATAACTGGTGCAATCTGAACCTTCTATAGTCTCATCTGCGGTAACGGGATATTTTTTATCGTTTTTTTATACCACGAGTTTTCTAAAAAAAGAACCACCCTTATTTGTCATCATCATATGACAGAAAAGGGTGGTCTATTTTGATTTAATTATTTTTCTTCTTCTACTAATTCTTTTTCAGAATCATAGCCTAGATCATCTAATGTTTCATCCAATTTATCAGCTGGAATAGTTTGATCTTCAGTTGGTTCCGCCGGCGTACCATGAACATTTCCATGCGCTGATTCTGGTTCATCGGAAGGAGCACCTTTATGTTCTATATCCGTCTTCTCCATGTGGTTCTCTTTCATGTCTTGAGCTTTTTCTACGCCCTTTTCTTTCCATTCTTTCCCTTTTTCCATGCCAGTGTCTTTTGCATCAGTGATTTTACCTTTTATATCTGTTCGTAATTCTTTCCCAGATTTAGGTGCAAACAATAATCCCGCTAACGCACCTGCTATAGGTAAAATAATTAATTTTGCTAATTCCATTCGTTTTACTTTTTTGGGTATCGCTTTAGTGACTCCCTTAACCAGTCTCTTATCTGTCTTCATCTTCGCTTTAGCTAACTGATGTGTCGATGGAAGATAATCTTTGGCCATGTCAAATGCGTCATGTGCATGATCTTTACCCATATTGATTAATTTTGATTTTTTCATTTTATTCGTGCTCCTTTCAATTTTTGTTCTTCTATTTTGCCATCTGCCTACCGTATAGATATCTCTATAAACATCATATAACACAAAAGGCATTGTCCAAAACAAAAGGCATTAAAAATAAAAGAAAATTACAATAAAACTATTCCTTCCAACTACTTCAGAAACTGCATCTTTTCCCCCTCAGTACTCTTATTTTGTAAACTGGATGGCTTTTTCTCCGATATCAAAACGATAGAACGTATGCGCTATCGGATTATTCGTTAAGTAGTGGTAAGCCTTGTCTTGGGCTTCTTGTAACGTTGAACCTTGTGCTGCAACAAATAAAATACGCCCTCCATCAGAAATAAGACTGCTTTTCTCTTTCTTCATACCCGCAGTATAAATGGTACAACCTAAATTTGCGGTAGTCATCTGTGGTAACGGAATATCTTTTATCGTATTTTCTGGGTAACCTTCAGCTGCAACAACAACACCTAGTGTATAGCGGTCCGTGTGCATTTTAATAACTGGATCTTTTTCATTTAAGATATCATCAATCACTTGTGCCAAATCAGAATCTAGCTGGTTCAAAATAACTTGGGTTTCGGGATCACCAAAACGAGCATTAAATTCGATGACCCTCAGACCATTTTTTGTCATCATCAATCCAGCGTAAATGACCCCTTTGAAAGGACGTGATTCAGCAACCATTGCATTCACAGTTGGTTTTATGACCGTCTCCAAAACTTCTTGAATCACCGCTTCAGAAACTTGCGGTACTGGAGAATAAGCGCCCATACCACCCGTATTCGGTCCTTTATCCCCATCATAGGCCCGTTTATGATCTTGGGCAACACCGGCATAATAATAGTTCGTTCCATTTACAAGAGCAAACAAAGAAAATTCTTCACCTTCGAGGTATTCTTCAATAACCACCTTGGGTTTGCCCGCTGCGTACTTCCCTTTCACTAACATCTCACTTAACGCAGTCGCAGCTTCCCTTAGAGTCATCGCAACGACTACCCCTTTTCCAGCTGCTAAACCATCTGCTTTGATGACAATTGGTACGCCATGGTTTTCCACGTATGCTAAAGCGGCATCATGATCTTCAAATATTTCATACGTTGCGGTTGGAATTGCATATTTTTCCATCAATTCTTTTGCAAATTGTTTTGAACATTCTAAGTCTGCTGCTTTTTTGCTTGGTCCAAAAACCTTTAATCCAGCACTATCGAAAGCATCTACTAATCCTTCAAATAGAGCTATTTCCGGTCCAATAAACGTCCAAGTAATTTTTTCTGATTTCGCAAAATGAATCAACGCTTGATGATCATTTACTGCAATATCAACCAATTGGATGCCATCATTTTCCATCCCAATATTCCCTTTAGCACAATAAACAGTTTCAACTAATGAGCTTTCTGTGAATTTTTTTGCGATGGCATGCTCACGGCCACCACTGCCGATAACAAGAAGTTTCATCTACGAAATCCTCCAATTTTTTTTATTGAATTAGGATATGTTTGAAAGCTAATAACTATTCTGATTTTTGGGCTAGCTGAGAAAGGTAGGATAACTACAGTAAATATCGACTTTCAGTTAATCAAACTAGCGCTTATTGTAGTTACTCAAATGAATATCAACTTTTAGTTAATCGAACTAGCGCTCGTTGTAGCTACTCGCTGCTTAATAAGATAGTTTTAAAACACTTCCTAGTTAGTTTTTGCTGTATTTTGGATTTGTTCAGTACTGTGTTGCATTCTAGTCTATTTCTTAATGTCTAAAATGACGTACATTAGTTTTTAGCATAGTCATTCCATATTTATTCGCCATTTCAATAGACTCTTTATCTTTGATACTCCCACCTGGCTGTATGATCGCCCTAATACCATGTTGTGCTGCGTATTCCACACTATCATTCATAGGAAAGAAAGCATCGCTAGCCAATACAGCATCTTCTATGGCGCTACTCGCTTCAGCCTGCTCGATCGCGATCTTAACGGCTCCAATACGGTTCATTTGACCGGCCCCAATTCCAACGCTCTGTTTGCTATTTGCCAGCACGATAGCATTGCTCTTTACGTGCTTAACTATTTTCCATGCAAAGTCCATAGCATTCATTTCATCTTCGGTTGGTTTACGGTCTGTCAGTACTTCCCAGTTAACCGCTGTATCTTCAGTACTGATATCTTGTGTTTGTTCCAATATACCGCCCAATACAGAAACAACTTCTTTGCCGCCTACTTTTGCAGTTGAGAAATCCAAGGTCATGATACGGATATTTTTTTTCTTCGATAGCGTATCTAACGCTTCTTTTGTATAACTTGGCGCAAGAACGATTTCTAAGAACATACTGTTCAGTTTTTCTGCTGTCACATTATCCAATTGGCGGTTGGCAACTACGATTCCTCCAAAGATTGAGACTGGATCCGCTGCGTAACAGCGATC
This sequence comes from Carnobacterium inhibens subsp. inhibens DSM 13024, assembly GCF_000746825.1. NCBI lineage: Bacteria > Bacillati > Bacillota > Bacilli > Lactobacillales > Carnobacteriaceae > Carnobacterium > Carnobacterium inhibens. The sequence continues at coordinate 1,544,725 of NZ_JQIV01000006.1, forward strand.
AAAAGCCTCTTCAATCGTTTCAGCAATGCCCACTCCACATGGATTCATATGCTTGACAGCAACCACTGCCGGTTCATCAAATTCACGTATCATACGAATAGCAGCGTCCGCATCTTTAATGTTATTGTACGATAATTCTTTTCCATGTAATTGAATAGCATTTGCAATCGAGAAGGGTACAATCAGCGACTCTTGATAGAAATTAGCGACTTGATGTCCATTTTCACCATACCGTAGTTTTTGTTTCAAATCATAGGTCAACGTTAATTTTTCAGGTTCTTCTTCGCCAACACTAGTGGACAAATATTGCGCAATCAATGCGTCATAGCTCGCAGTGTGCCGGAAGACTTTTGCAGCTAAAGCTTGACGTGTTTTAATCGTTGTTGCTCCTTTTTCTTCCAGCTCATCGAGGACTTTACTATAATCAGCTGGATCCGTTAAAACGGTCACACTTGCATAATTCTTAGCCGCACTACGCAACATACTAGGGCCGCCAATATCAATATTTTCAATGGCTTCTTCTAAAGTAACATCCTTTTTGCTGATCGTTTCTTTAAATGGGTAAAGGTTTACCACCACAAAATCAATCGGTATGATGTTGTGTTTTTCCATTGCCGACATGTGTTCAGGTAGATCACGTCTCCCCAATAAACCACCATGAATAAGTGGATGCAAGGTTTTGACACGACCATCCATCATTTCTGGAAATCCAGTCACGTCTTCGACAGAAACGGTCGGGACACCTGCATCTTCTAATGCCTTTTTGGTTCCACCAGTTGAAATAATTTCGATGCCTTTTGCCACTAATGCTTGTGCGAATGGTACAATACCTGCCTTATCTGAAACGCTAATCAATGCTCTTGTCACTCTACGCCACTCCTCAATTTTTATTCACTCTTTTTAATGGTTTTATTTTTAATCACTTTTTGAATGACCTGCGGAAAAAGACGGTGCTCTACTTGATGTATTCTGGTCTCCAGAGAGTCTAGTGTATCTTCAGGTAAAATAGCCACCTTCTCTTGTGCGATAATTGGTCCAGTGTCTACCCCTGCATCAACAACGTGCACCGTCACACCAGTTTCCTTTTCGTTTGCTTCAAATGCGTCTTGAATGCTGCTTTTACCAGGATAATATGGCAATAAAGAAGGATGGATATTCAAGATACGATTTGCATACGCCGTTAGCAATGTCGGCCCAATAATTCTCATGTATCCTGCCAATACAATTAAATCCACCGCGTTTAGTTCAAGCTGCTTCAATAGTTCTGACTCATAGGCTGCTCGATTCTCATAGTTTTTCGGACTGAAGACTGTAAAAGGGATACCCATTTTTTTTGCACGCTCTATGACAGAGGCTTTCGGATTGTCGCAAAACAGGAAGCAAAGGATTGCATCGACTTGTTTGGAGGCGATTGCCTCTGCTATCGCTTGGAAATTAGAACCATTTCCTGAAGCAAATACAGCTATTCTCATAGTTGCTTCTCTTTCAAAATGACCTTTTCCTCTGATTCCTTTGAAATTACCGAACCAATCACATAGCCTTTTTCGTTGTTCTCTAAAAGAACGGCCAATACTTCAGGTACTTTTTCAGGAGCAACAGAAAGAACCATGCCGATTCCCATGTTGAATATTTCATACATGTCACCTTCTGGTATTTTACCGATTGTTTGCATCGTTTGAAAAATTGGCAACACTGGCCAGCTCCCTAACTGAATGTGAGCTTGTACGTTTTCAGGAAGCATCCGTGGAATATTTTCAACAAATCCGCCCCCTGTGATATGTGCAGCACTATGAAGCAACTGTTTTTTTATCAGTGGCAGTAAAGCATTAACGTAAATTTTTGTTGGCGTCAATAAAACATCGCCCAACTCTTGATCACCTAATTCTGGTATTTTATCCATTAATGTATACGCATGATCTTTAAAGAAAATTTTTCGTACTAACGAATAACCATTTGAATGGATTCCCGTTGAAGGTAACCCAATCAACATGTCCCCTTCTTTGACTAACGTAGCAGACAATAAAGCATCTTTTTCAGCAATACCAACCGTAAATCCAGCCAAATCAAAATCTTCCGGATCATACATATCCGGCATTTCAGCTGTTTCACCGCCAATTAAAGCCGCTCCTGATTGGACACACCCTTCTGCCACACCAGCTACAATTTGCTCGATTTTTTCAGGATGGTTTTTCCCGACCGCAATGTAATCTAAGAAATAAAGGGGTTCTGCTCCTTGTGCCACAACATCATTGACACACATCGCGACACAATCGATTCCAATTGTGTCCCATTTTCCAGATTCAATGGCCAACAGTAGTTTTGTACCAACGCCATCTGTCCCAGATATAAGAATGGGCTTTTTATAGTTGAGTTCACCAAGATCAAAATGACCGCCGAATCCACCGATTTCACCAAAAACACCCGGCCGTTTGGTACGTTTGACATGTTTTTTGATGCGTTCGACTGCTTCATAACCCGCTGTGACATCGACACCAGCATTCGCATAAGCATTTCCCATTATTACCCTCCCCTAAGATTTTCTTTTTGAATTTCGGTCATATTTTTTAGATAGTCTTCTTCGTAGTCGTACAGTCCTGCTGGATAATCCCCATTGAAACTATCCATGCATAAACCTGAGTAAGGACTATCAAATTTCAATCCAATTGAATCAATTAGGCCTTCTTGGCTGAGAAATGACAAACTGTCTGCTCCGATAGACTCACACATTTCAAAAACTGTCATTCTTGCAGCAATCAGTTCAGCAGATTTGCTAATGTCGATTCCGTAAAAACTTGGATACATCAAGGGAGGAGAAGCGATGCGAACATGGACCTCTTTCGCTCCGGCTTCTTTCAATAATGTGACAATTCGTTTACTTGTTGTACCTCGGACGATCGAGTCATCTACCATGACAACAATTTTCCCTTGCACGACTCCTTTAACAGCCGATAACTTCATTTTCGCACCCAATTCGCGCAGTTCTTGTGTCGGTTGGATAAATGTGCGCCCTACATATTGATTCTTAATCAGACCCATTTCATAGGGGATTCCACTCTCTTCAGCAAAACCGCTAGCTGCGGATAATGACGAGTTAGGAACACCAATAACGATATCCGCATTCACCATAGGGGATTCTAGTGCCAACCGTTTTCCCATTCTTTTGCGAGCCGTATGTACATTCACACCGGCTATGTTTGAATCTGGTCGAGCAAAATAGATATATTCCATTGCCGCAATGGAAATACTGGTATCCTCTGTGTATTTTTCAATCGTTAGGCCATTGCGATCAATAATGGCCAACTCTCCGGCATTAACATTACGGACAAACTCTGCACCAATGGTATCTATCGCACATGTTTCACTTGCCATCACATAGGCACCATTTGGCAATCGTCCAATCACGAGTGGGCGTAAAGAGTTCGCATCAACAGCACCGAACATTTTTTCCTCCGTCATAAGAACATAAGTAAACCCACCTTTAACAAGGTTCAGACTTTCCTTTATTTTATTGATCAACGTGTCTTTCTGACTACGTCTAATGAGATGGATTAACACTTCCGTATCTGATGTCGAATGAAAGATCGCTCCATCTTCTTCCAGATTACGTCGCAAGCTCTTGGCATTCACCAAGTTTCCATTGTGACAGATAGCGATATCTAAATCGTAGAAATGGTACAAGAAAGGCTGTACGTTTTCGATGCTATTCTGTCCAGATGTGGAATAGCGTACGTGTCCGATAGCACGATCTCCTGACAATCGTTTAAGATCGTCTCCATTTTTGAAGACTTCACTAATCAACCCCAGATTGCGATGAACCAATAGTTTCCCATTATCACAAGAAACGATTCCAGCACCTTCTTGTCCGCGATGCTGCAAACTATGCAATCCAAAATAAGTCAGTTGGCTAGCACTTGGATCACCCCAAATGCCAAACACCCCACACTCTTCATTTAAGCTTTTTGTTTCAGCAAACATGGGATAGCCTCCTGCCATTTCATTTCTACTTCTTTTATGGATAAAGCAATTGTTTCGTTTTCAGTAGCTATTTTTGCGAATCCATTATTTTCCACTGTCCCAATCTCTGTTGCAGTCGACTTGACTAGCGCTTTGAATGCAAGGACATTTTCAGGTTTCACTGTTAAAATAAATCGCGATTGCGTTTCACTAAATAACCATGTTTTATCCATCGCAACTGTTACATCGAATCCCAATGCCGTATCGAATACGCTCTCCATCAAACCGACAGCCAATCCACCTTCTGATAAATCGTGTGCACTTTCAATCAGTCCAGCTTGGATGGCTTTCAAAACAATGTCTTGGTTCTCTTTTTCGGTCGTCAAGTCGAAGTCCATTAGTTTCCCTTCGATTTTTCCCAATTCTAATTTTTGTAATTCGGAACCATTAAAATCCGCTTTTGTGTCGCCAATGATGAAAATTCGATCATTGGCATTTTTGAATGCTTGGGTTGTGATGTGTTTGCTATCTTCGATCAGACCGACCATGCCAATCAACGGTGTCGGATAAATAGCTTCGCCATCCATTTCATTGTAGAGCGATACATTACCCGAGATCACTGGGGTATTCAATAAACGACAGGCTTCTGATATGCCATCTGCAGAAGTGCTCAATTCCCAGAAAATTTCAGGTTTGTCAGGATTTCCGTAGTTCAGACAATCTGTGATAGCCAATGGTCTTCCTCCACTAGCCACAATATTACGAGCAGCCTCTGATACTGCCATCTGTCCACCAATCTCAGGATTTAAATAGATGTAACGACTATTACAATCCGTCGTCATCGCGATTGCTTTTTCAGTTCCACGTATGCGAATAACGGCGGCATCACTTCCTGGTCCCACAACTGTGCTCGTACGGACCATCGAATCATAGGTTTGGTAAATGTTTTTCTTTGAAGCAAGCGTTGGTTGTTGCAACAACTTAACCAGTGTTTCTGCAGCAGACGTAAAGGTTGGCTGATAGTCAGCCATTGCAGCAAATAGCGCGATGCGCTCAGGCTCTTGCATCGGTTTAAGGTATTCTGGTGCATCCTCTGCTAAAGCATCAACTGGTACATTAGCAACTTCTTTTCCATCATGAAATAGACGATACAACCCATCATCTGTGACTTTCCCGATAGTAACAGCCTCTAATTCATATTTTTCAAATAACTCAATAATCCGTTGTTCTTCACCTTTCTTGATACACAACAACATCCGCTCTTGCGATTCAGAAAGCATGATTTCATAAGGGGTCATATGTGTTTCGCGTTGTGGGACATCATCCAAATTTAAAATCAATCCACTACCCGCTTTTGAAGCCATTTCAGCACTTGATGAAACAAGCCCTGCCGCTCCCATATCCTGGATTCCAATCAATGCATCAGAATAATCATAAATACATTCTAGACAAGCTTCCATCAATAGTTTTTCCATAAACGGATCTCCTACTTGGACAGCAGAACGTTGCGCTTCTTCTTCCTCTTTGAATTCAACAGAAGCAAACGTCGCTCCATGAATACCATCACGCCCCGTTTTTGCGCCTACATACATGATTGTGTTCCCTGTCCCTTTAGCTTGCCCTTTTTGAATATCTTTTTGGTCGATCAAGCCGACACACATGACATTCACCAAAGGATTGCCTTTGTAACAAGGATCAAAAACAGTTTCCCCACCAACCGTTGGAATACCGATACAATTACCGTAACCACTAACTCCAGCTACAACTTCTTCGAAAATATATTTTGTGCGTTCGTTGTCTAGCTCACCGAAACGCAAAGAGTCAAGAATCGCGATTGGACGAGCTCCCATACTAAAAATATCGCGAATAATACCTCCAACACCAGTCGCTGCTCCTTCGTATGGCTCAACCGCAGATGGGTGATTATGGCTTTCCACCTTAAAAACCACCGCTTGACCATCACCAATGTCAACAATACCCGCACCTTCACCAGGTCCTTGCAACACTTGTGTCCCTGAAGTAGGAAATTTCCGCAGAATCGATTTTGAGTTTTTATAAGAGCAATGTTCACTCCACATAACAGAGAACAGACCCGTCTCGGTGTAGTTTGGTAAACGGTGCAAGATATCTTCACTGATGATTGCGTACTCTTCGTCAGTCAACCCCCATTCACGATAGACTTCCAACTCTTTTAATTGTTCGGGTGTTGGTTCCAAAAAAACCATCATTGGCACAGCTCCTTCTGATAATTTTTATACATAGACTGGAATAATTTTAATCCATCATCTGAACCCAGTAATGCTTCAACAGCTCGTTCAGGATGAGGCATCATACCCAATACATTTCCTTGCTTATTGATAATGCCCGCTATATTTTCGATGCTTCCGTTTGGATTATCATTCGCATACGTAAAAACAATTTGATTGTTGTCCTTCAATTGCTGTAACGTTTCTTTATCACAATAGTAATTCCCCTCACCGTGTGCGACAGGTACAGTAATGATTTCTCCATGTCCGTAGCCTGATGTAAATGATGTATGTACGTTTTCTACTTTTAGATTTTGCTGCTTAGAGATGAATTTCAGTGATTCATTGCGCCGTAATGCTCCCGGTAATAAACCCGCTTCTGTCAAAATTTGAAATCCATTACACGCTCCAAAAACAGGTTTTCCCTCTTCAGCAAATCGAATCACTTCAGCCATAATAGTGGAAAATCGGGCAATAGACCCCGTACGTAAGTAATCGCCGTAAGAGAATCCTCCTGGGAGTAATACTGCATCGAACCCTTGCAAGCTGTTTTCATAGTGCTGAACATATTCCGCGTCTTCCCCAAGACTATCTTTTACAGCTGTATACATGTCTAAGTCGCAATTGGATCCAGGAAAAACAATGATAGCAAATTTCATTACATTCCAACCTCCTGAATATCATACCGGTATGTTTCCATTACTACATTTGCTAAAAGTTTGTCACAGATTTCTTCAATTACGTGCTCGATATCCTTTTCATCTTTAGAAACTTGGATTTCAAAATATTTTCCAATACGAATATTTTCGATTGACTCATATCCCATGCGATGAACCGCACCCTTGACTGCTTCCCCTTGCGGATCTAGAACGGAGTCTTTATAAGTGACATAAACGGTTACCTTATACACGATTGAAACGCCTCACTTTTCTCTTTTGATTTATAGTGGTTGATTTTTCATTAGTCTGTATCTAGATGAAAGGATAATTCGTTTATTCAGATGTTGTTCAGCCGCTTCAATACTTCTGCGTAAACAGGAATGATATCTCCTATATCACGGCGATAAAGATCTTTGTCCAAATGTTCTTTCGTATTTATATCCCACAAACGACAAGTATCTGGAGAGATTTCATCAGCGAGGATGATTTTCCCATCCGCCGTTTTTCCAAATTCAATTTTAAAATCAATTAAGCGAATAGCGATTTTTTTGAACATTTCCACTAAGGCAGCATTGATCTCTAAGGCTTGTTTTTTTATTTCGATCAGTTCTTCGTCTTTCGCAACATTTAGCATTTTAACGTGCGAGTCATTGATAAATGGATCATCCAGCTTATCATTTTTGTAATAAAACTCAAGAATCGGAAAAGGCAAATCGATTCCTTCCTCCATACCAAATCGTTTTGTAAAACTGCCGGCCGACGTGTTACGGACAACGACTTCTAAAGGAATCATTTCAACTTTACTTATTAATTGTTCGGTTTTTGACACTTCTTGGATATAATGACTTGAAAAGCCTTTTTCAGCTAAGTACGTGAATATCAAGCCCGTTATTTGGTTGTTCAGTTCTCCTTTCCCTTCAACATTTTCTTTTTTAGCACCATTTAACGAAGTTACTTGGTTTAAATACTCTGCTAAAAGAACGTTTTTTTGATTTGTCGCATACATCTTTTTAGCTTTCCCAGTATAGAGCAATTCTTTCCTTTCCATTATCTCTTCCTTTCTATTTACGAACATTAATTTACCATACCGTTTAATCATTCGTTTTAATTGTAGCACTCAACTTTTGATTGTCAATGGAATATCCACTATTTTTTCAAATGATAAACGAACGAAACCTATCTTATTTCATCGAAAAAAGACCGGAACAATAGCTCCAGTCTTTCTAGGTTAATTCAGATTTAATTTTCTGTATGATTCATTCCAAATCCCGGTATTCTCTATTTCTATCAAGGTTTCTTCTACATCGTTTGTCAAGATCGTGACGTGTCCGACTTTTCTATTTGTATGCAAGTCTTCTTTCCCATAGTAATGAAACGACCACTCCGCTTTTTTATCGCGGAACGCTAAACTGTCTTCCATATGTTGCCCAAGAATATTGACCATAACGACACTCGAAAGCAAGCGTGCTTTTGGCATCGTCAGCCCAGCTACCGCTCGGATATGTGCATCAAACTGCGAAAGAGACATTGCTTCAATCGTGTAATGTCCTGAATTATGCGGACGAGGTGCCAGTTCATTGACGAAGATGACATCGTCTTTTGTCAAAAACAATTCGATTCCTAACGTTCCAATCAATTGCAACGCATCAGCAATCTGTTGAGCGGCTTCTACCGCTTTTTCGCTCACTTCTGGAGAAATCCGAGCGGGTACAATGGATTCATGTAAAATATTAGCGATATGGATATTCTCAGAAACAGGAAAAATGGTCGTTTCTCCTTTTTGGTTGCGAACAATCATGACCGATAATTCTTTCGAAAAAGGTACCCAAGCTTCGAGAATACAGCTATTAGCAGCAATCAGCGCTTCTGTTGCTCCTTTATCCGCTTCTGATTTCAAGACAACTTGCCCTTTGCCATCGTATCCAAAACGTGTGGTTTTCAAGACGCAAGGATAGCCAATTTTTTCAACGGCAGTATTCAGTTGGTCTATTGTTTCCACAACCTCAAAGGGTGCAATCGAAACCCCACTAGACTCTAAAAATCGTTTTTCTTTGATTCGGTCTTGCGTAATAGCTACTACTTCGCTACCTTGCGGGATAGCTACCAACTCTTCCATCTCTTGTAATGCTTCTGCATCAATATTCTCAAATTCAAACGTTAAGACAGTTGCTCTTCTCGCAAACTCACGCAAAGCTTTTTTGTCTGCATAATCGGCACAGATGTTCCAATCAGACACTTGAGCTGCTGGACAATTTTGATTAGGATCCAAGATTCCAACAGTAAACCCCATCTTTTTTGCTGATTGAGCCATCATCTTTCCTAATTGTCCGCCTCCAATAATTCCAATAGTATCTCTTGGTTTAAGTGTTTTATACAAGATTTTCACTACTTTCTATTACACTTTTTTTAAGCCGATCACGTCTTACTTCCAATTTTTTTGCCAATTTTTCATCTTCAATAGAAAGAATCTGAACCGCAAGCAGTCCTGCATTCGCAGCTCCTGCTTTTCCAATCGCCACAGTAGCAACAGGTACACCCGCCGGCATTTGTACAATAGACAATAATGAATCCATTCCATTAAGTGCTCGAGTTTGTATCGGTACGCCTATGACTGGCAACGTGGTTTTCGCTGCAATCATGCCCGGTAAATGAGCTGCACCTCCAGCTCCTGCAATGATTATTTTTATTCCCAATTCCCTTGCTTGTTCCGCAAAACTAAACATCAAATCGGGTGTCCGATGGGCTGATACCACCTTTTTTTCATACGCTACATCAAATTCATCCAAAATCGCACAGCAGTCTTTCATCGTTTCCCAATCCGAAGTGCTTCCCATAACAACGGAGACAATGGCATTCATTCATTTTCCTCCACTCTATTTTCTCACGTTCAATATAGCATAACCCACCATTATTTTACAAACATTTAATAAATATAATCGTTTTTCGTTCGTTATTAAAGCTTTTAACGTTCATTGAAACGGCTTTTATAGTTACTTTTGCTAGATTATACGTATTTTTTTAGCGTTCACATTTTTAGTTCTATCAGAATATGAAAAAAGTTAAGGTCTGCTTACAGCATCCCTTAACTTTTTTGGTTAACTCAATGAGTATCTTTATCCCACTACTGTGCTTTCCCACTGAACGGCATCTTTTGAACGGACACGTAAAGCTTCAGAATTCCCATTTGCTTTTTCCACTGCATCTGCCACTCCATCAATAAGGCTTTTTGAAGTCACCGTTGCTCCTGAGATGACATCCACTTGCAACGTTTGCCCGGTTATAATTTCCTCCGGTAACCGCTTGAAAACAGAAGTTGCAACAGCATCTAGCTGTTCTTGTCTGTCCAATTCTATTGCTAAAATTTTGGTATCTGAGAATGTTACTTTCATTAAGATATCACTTCCATCATGACCTTCAACAGAAGCTTCATAGGTTCCAGGATTGAAAGTAATTTTTGTATTTTGCAATTCTTTCAAATATTCATATTTTTCTTCTTCTGCTTTCACATCTTTAATCATGAAATCCATCACGTCCCATAAAGGTTCAGGGATCTGTAACCGATCTTGTTCGTTGATATCCGCAAAGTCTTTGATTTCTTCATCAGATTTTGTTTTTTCAACCCAATTCGGTTCGACCAAAAAGGCTTTCCCGACCGCAACTAGATCATAGCCCGCTTCAAGTGCAGCTTCCGCATCGCTGCGTTGACCAATTCCCCCTACACCGATAAGAGCAATTTGAGCTAACTCTTCCGATTGTTGCTCGATATACTTCTCTAATAGCGGCTGACTGTCTTCTTTATCTATGATTGATGTTCGGTTCCAACTGCCCATTGAAACATGGAAGTAATCCGGCTTTAATTTAGCTAAGCGGTTCAATAAGTACATTGTATCTTCAAATCGAATCCCCGGTTCTTCAATTTCTTCCGGAGAGAATCGATAACCTACAATGAAATGTTCTGCTTGCTGTTTCTTGACTTCTTCTTGCACAGCTTTCATCACGGCTTCCGGAAATTTAGCGCGTGCTTCTCGGCTGCCGCCCCATTTGTCTTCACGGCGGTTAGAATGAGGAGAGAAAAATTGTTGAATCAAGTATGTATTGGCACCATGAATTTCAACTCCATCAAATCCAGCTTCAATCGCGCGTCTGGTAGCATCTGCAAAACTTTGAATCATCCTATCAATATCCACTGGCATCATTTGTCGCGGTGTAACAGCTTCCGGTCTCAATGCTGCCACAGGACTAGCTGAGATTGGCGCAGCTCCACCATTGAGCTCTGGGGCTGCCATCCGTCCGGCGTGGTAAATTTGTAAAATAGATTTAGAGCCTTTTTCTTTAATCGCATTAGCCAATCTACACAATTCTTTCACTTGAGAATCTTTATTGTTACCCAATGCCCCTGCAAAGCCTCGTCCTTTATCTTCCACAAATGAACTTTCTACAATAATTGCGCCAGCTTCTCCAGAACGATGGGCATAATAATCAATCATTTCTTGTGTGACCGTGCCATCAAAGTATGCTGCTTGAATAGTCATTGGTGCCATCATAATACGGTTTTTCAGTACCGCTCCCGATTTAAGTTCCATTTTCTCGAATAATTTATTTGACATGTTGGTAGTCCTTTCCAGCAATTTAATGTATGTATTTTTGGTCTTCTTTCGTTTTAAGATGATCTTTACGATTCGGAATAACGAATAATAATACTACAGTTAAAGCCAGTGTCAACAACACCAGCATTACTTTAACTGGTTGAAGTGGAGCAAGAAAAATTGAAATACCCATCAGAATATAACTATTCATTAGTATTTTCCATTTTTTATGTTTAGGAATGGATTTCGTTTCAGCATAATCTGATACGTATATTTGATATATTTTAGTCTTTTTTAGCCAATCATTAAACTTGTTGGAGCTGTGTGCAAAACAGTAGCCAGATAACAATAAAAACGGTGTGGTTGGCAGCACTGGCAGAAGTACGCCTGCTGAACCTAAAAGAAAAGAAAGAACCCCAACACTAATTAAAAAATGGCGTTTCATCTGTATCATTCCTTTTCTTCATCTAAACGATAAACGAATTCTTCTCTCTGTCATTTCAACTCCATTTTTCGCGAGCAAACGGATTTTGCTCAGCAGGATCACTTAATTCACCACGGCGGTTCGGTTCATCAATTGTCTCAATAAATGGCGTTCCATTTTGGACATATTCCATGAACCCGATACTCTCACCTTTACGATTAAAAACAGGAACATAAGAAATGAAAATTTTACGACCGTCATCTTTTCGTGTGAACCAATGCGTTTCGCTCTTGCGTGTCCCATCTGCCAGTTCTCCAGCTAGTTTGCCAACAAATTCGCGCACATGAGGCGGATGGCAATCAATAAAGTGGCTTCCTAAACTCGCTTGGGAACGGTGAAACTCATGATGATCTTCATTGAAATATTGAAAGCGCAAATCCGGCCCAACAAACGTAATTTCAACTGGCAGCGTATTCAAAACAGCTTCAATTTGTTCAATTGTCAAGGATCCTCCTCTAAATTGAATGCGAGGCTCTAAATCTTCTAGCTTTGGCTCAGCTTCTGGATCAATCTCGCCTCTAGCTATACCTAAAGCATAGTCCAATGCTTCTTGTGCTCCGCGTGAAGAAAAGGTTGCTCCAGAGATCGTGTCGATTTGAGAAGATTGACTGCGTAAAATCCTTGCAATAATCTCTTCCATTGCTTTACCCCCGATATCAGGAGTTTCTTTTCCTTGGTATTCGATTTTTTCAATCTTATTTTCACTTACTGTTACATTCAGATTGATTTCACCTTTATACCCATCTCCGTTACCGCTATATGTTCCAGATGTGAAATGGTGTTCAATCGTCCCAGTATCTTCGTTAAATTCACCGTCAATTGGAGCCCGTTCTCCTCGTGCTACTCCTAACGCATAATCCACAGCTCGTAAAGTACCTTCTGAAGCATAAGTCGCGCCAGACACTGTATCGATTTCTATTGATTGTCGCTTAATGATTTCTTCGACCATTTTCGCTACGGCTACACCACCTTTATTAGGTGTTTCATTTTCAGAGTAATCGATTTTTACTATTTTTCCCTCATCCACTGTTACATCCACGGTAATATAATCATGGTACCCAGTTGCTCTTCCTTTGTACGTTCCCGCTTTAAGATTATTCATATTAACCTCCCTGATATTGTTATTAATTTCACAATTTATTTTTACATCCTTAGTATAACAGAAAGAAGTTTGAAAAAATTGATCTATATTAAGTTTTTTTATTTTTTCATAGGAAATTATCACATATTTTCCTGATTATGTTAAAATGCAAACATATGCACCGTACGATATTTTTAAATTTATAGATGGGTGGGTGAAAAAAATTAAACAGAAAATTATCAACCAAATGGGAACACGAATTAGCCTTTCCATCGTGCATCCGGAGGCAGAAAACCTATTAGAGAAAGCTAGCCATATGTTGGCAGATTACGAAGCACGATTCAGCGCGAACAATTCTAAAAGTGCTTTAATGATGGTGAACCAACAAGCAGGAATACAGCCCGTTCATGTCGATTCAGATTTATATGACTTGATTCAATTCGGTAAGAAATATAGTTTATCTTCTAATCTTGCTCTAAACATCACAATCGGACCGCTCGTTAAACTATGGAAAATTGGTTTTACGGACGCGCATGTACCTGAACAAAAAGAAATTGAAGAAAAATTAAAACTGATTGATCCAACTGACATTAAATTGGATGCAGATAAAAGAACCGTATACTTAACAAAAAAGGGAATGGAACTAGATCTAGGTGCCTTAGCAAAGGGCTATTTCGCCGATAAACTCAAAAGTTTTTTTCAAAATGAAGGCGTACAAAGCGGCTTAGTGGATTTGGGCGGGAATGTTTTGACGATTGGGGAAAATCCAAAATACGAAGATGGCTATTGGCGTGTAGGCATTCAAAAACCTTCACCGGTTCGTGGGGATTTAGTAGGAGTTGTATTGGTGAAAGACAAGTCAGTGGTCACATCTGGCATTTATGAACGGTCGCTTAAGGTAGACGGAAAAAAATACCACCACATTTTTGATTCAACAACAGGCTACCCGATTGAAAATGAATTGGCCAGCGTAACCATAGTTTCGGACGAATCTATTGACGGAGAATTATGGACCACCCTGTTGTTTATGTTCAGTCCCACTGCGGCCATCCAATATATCGACAGCATTCCTGGCATCGAAGCTCTTATTATCACAAAAGACAACGATGTGAAAATGACACGTGGTATCGTACCGTATGTTGTTTTGTTTTAAGAAACTATAATAAACCCTGCAGTTTCTTGAGCTGGAATCGAAGTCTTTTTGAGTTATACCAATTTGTAGGAATTGTCTCATGTAATGGAAAAAATGAAAACGTTTAAAAATTTGTCTTTGCTATCAAATATTCCACACACTCCAAATACAGTATGGTATTATTTACATTAGTAGACCATTTATCCAGTCACGCTAAATATAAACAAAATCAACAGGACTTCAAAAGAGATTGTCCTATCTGAAAAAACGATTAGTGCAGCCATTGATTAGTGCAATAAAAGAGTTGAGAGTGTAAGGTTTTTCTTCGATAAGCCACACACGATGACTCCTCACTGAAAGGAGGTGAAAATGAAGTGTTAACCACTATCTTAGAAGACCCACTCTACTTACAATTTGCTTTTGCAGGCTGTATAGCATTAGCCATTTTGACATTACCGTTAAAAGATATCATCAGTATCGGTTTTTACGACATCAGTGATTTCTTTGTCACAGCTATGATTGCTTTTTTCATCACATATGGGGTTCTAGTGACCAATCGTGCAGCCGTATCTATTTGGTTGTTTGTGGGTATCTTTTTTGCTATTATGGTTGTCATTATGCTCATGAACATTCTCGTTATTCTGCCCTTTAAGAGTCGTGCAGAAAATTCAAATATCACCTCGATCCACGAATTAGAAGGCAAAGAAGCAAAAGTATCCATTCCGATCACACTCAATGGAACAGGTGAAGTCATCGTCTCTACAGGTTTTTCCAGAATCAATAAAATGGCTAAAATCTACGAAAATACTGATGGCATAACCGACATTCCAAAAAATGAAAATGTATTGGTTATGGACGTCAGCGACAACATTCTTTATGTCCTTCCCTATACAAACAGCATTAAAGCCATTGGCAAACCAACGCCGACATGGAATAAGAAACCAAAAAAATAATCCCACCATCAAAATAGATACGAGAAAGTAGGAATGTACACATGGATTCAACATTATTTGCAACCATTGGCGCTATCGTCATCGCAGTCGTTTTACTCGTCGCATTGGTCAGTCGTTACCGTACAGCCTCACCTGCAGAAGCCCTAATTATCAGTGGTACAGCATTAGGTGATAAAAATGTTTATGTTGATCCCAATACGGGCAATAAAATGAAAATCGTTAGCGGAGGCGGGACATTCGTTTGGCCAATTATTCAATCCGTTCATAAATTATCGCTACTGTCGTCTAAATTAGACGTTCGTACACCCGAAGTGTATACCGAGGAAGGTGTTCCAGTCGCAGTTGACGGAACCGTTATCATTAAGATTGGATCTACATCAGAAGACATCGCAACAGCTGCTGAACAATATCTTGGTAAATCAACAGAACAACTTGAAAGCGAAGCAAAAGAAGTCTTAGAAGGACATTTACGTTCAATTCTAGGTCGCATGACTGTTGAAGATATTTATCAAAACCGTGATAAATTCAACCAAAATGTTCAAGATGAAGCATCTGGTGATTTAGCTAAAATGGGACTAGTTATTTTATCTTTTACAGTAAAAGAAGTAACGGACAGAAACGGTTACCTAGATTCATTAGGCCAAGGACGTATTGCTGAAGTGAAACGAGATGCAGATATCAAAACAGCAAATGCAGATAAAGAAACACGTATTCAACGTGCACTAGCTGAGCAACTCTCTCAAGAATCTGAATTGCAACGACAAACAGAAATTGCCGAAGCTGAAAAAGTGAAAAGCCTTCGCATATCTGAATACGGAAGAGAACAAAATATCGCAAAAGCCGAAGCTGAAAGTGCATATGACTTAAAGAAAGCTGAATTAAAGAAAAAAGTTATCATCGAAGAAGGTAACGCTCAAATTATTGAACGTGAAAAACAAATCGAGTTGCAAGAAAAAGAAACCATTAAACAAGAACGCGAATACGACGCAACTGTCCGTAAGAAAGCTGATGCTGAACGTTACTCTGTTGAGCAACGCGCGGAAGCCGATAAAAATAAAGCTATTGCAGAATCTGAAGCGAGAGCCAAAGAAATTGAATTAAACGGTATGGCTCAAGCCGAAAGTATTCGTTTGATCGGTAAAGCTGAAGCAGATAGCAAGACAGCATGGGCTGAAGCTTTGAAACAATATGGCGATGAAGCTATTGCAACCTTACTGATTGAAGCTTATCCTGCAATTATTCGTGCTGCTGCTGAACCATTGAGTAACATTGACAAAATTACAGTTGTCGACAGCGGAAACGGAAATGGTGCATCAGCTATTACCAAAACAGCCTTAAACACACTGGCCGCTTCTCAAGAAGCATTTAAAGACGCAACAGGCTTAGACATCAACAATTTAATCAGTTCATTTGCTGGAACAAAGAATGTGGGTCGTCAAATCAGCAATTTAAATGACACCCTCACTCAAACACCTATCGTGGCTGAAGAACCAATTATCACAAACGACTCAAAATAATCATTTAACTATTTATCAATGCACGGCTAGGAGCTTTGTGACGGTTCGATTCCGCCTCGTGTATTATAATTAAATCAAAGAAGTTCCAAAAAAGCAGCTAATCAGGGCTCTATACTTTTTAGTGTTGATAGCTTAGTTAAATTAGTTACAGGATATTTCTGGCGGAATAGGGTTTGTTTGTAGTTTGCATTGAATTCAATGCGAATGACGAAGCGTTGGCACTTCAGTGTTCCATTTGCTTCATTAAATAGTTTCTTTTTTTCTACAAAGACATCTCTTTTTCAATTTCAATAAATGTGATATCGGATTTTTCTTGATAGTCTTCAAGATAAAATGGTTGAATAGTGTTATTATCGTGGCACTTGATAAAGTATGCTTTTTTTTGGGTATCCATTATCGATGTATATAACGTTTCATCTTTGTGACCTTTTTCAAGATCTACTACCGCTCCTGTTGGGATATCGGCTTGCGATAAGATACGAAACCCTTGTAAGATAGCAGCTTGACGTTCTAAATCTTTAGGTGTACTGGCTACAAAAAAAGCAGAACGTACAAAACGCGATGGAGGCGTAAAATCACCTGGAAGACCGACTGCTCCACTCCCTTCCCCAAACTTTGAAACTACAGTACCATTGAAGTCTCTGTTTTCAATATTTTCTGGTCTGATATTCAAGTAATTCTTCAAGTTGGTTTCATGCCAATGGAACTCGGGAGCATTCGTCAAAACACCATAAGGATTATCATAAGGAATTAAATGTCCATTTTTTGGCTCTAAAACAATTTTTCCGCCTTTAGAATCCATAAAGAAGAAGTGGTTGTTCGTTGCTTGCTGTCCCCCTTCTTCATACTTTTCCAGTAAAATAAGCTTTTCAGCTTCTTCTCTTACTTCAGCGACATTTTTACATCTACTCAGCAAATAATCAAAAGCTGTTGATGTAATGAGATTTATTTTTCCTTCTACAGCTTTTTTCGCAAAGGAAGCATATCCCGGAAACAAGTTACTAGAACCCATCAGCCCCATCTCATTAATTCCATCTCCTAAAGAAGCAATGTTAAAAAAAACAGTTCCTATAGTTGCATATTTTGTAGAAAATTCTCTACCTTTTACTTTAAGAAATTCTTTATTGTCTTTTGGGATATAAAGAATTTTATTATCTAGTTTTACGCTAACTTCTAAAGTCCTTCCAAAAATTATTCCATCTTGATAAGAAAATCCAATTGTTGTACACATCGTGTTTGTCCCCTTTTTATTAAATAGTTGGTTAACCTCATTTTTGAAAATGTAAAAAAATTTTCCATTTTATGTTAGGGGGTAGATCAAAACTATTTTGTTAATAGAAGTATTTCAATTTATCCTTGGAAAATTCTTCAAATGTGCGAGGCTTTCTACGAGTTAATTCATAAAAATGATTAGTCATTTCTTTAGCTGTCCCCATTCTTGTCATAAAATATAACGCTACTGTCACGTTAACATAAGCTTTGTCTAAACCTCTTTTTTTAATGTAATAATTTCTATATTTTAAATAGACAGGTTCAACCTGATTTCCAAATAAATCTTTTAGTTTCTAAATATTGGTACCTGCAGCCACTACTGGTTCATTAAGTTTCACTAATTCTCTTATTACATACCTTCCAACATTACCTGATGCACCGATTACTAATACCTTCATCATTCTTACTCCTCACTTAATAGCTCATTGGCTTCTTGTAGCAATTGAATAAATAAACTAAATTTTTGATACCCCATTTTTTCTTCAAGAAAATCCATGGTTCCAAGGTATTCTTTAGCTGTAGATTCAAGCAGTTCATGGCCTTTTCCAGTAATTTCTACTGTATAACTTCTTCTGTCTATTTCAGAGGGTACTTTAACTAAATAAGTTTTTTTAATTAGGGCATTAACCATATCAGTAACAGAAGGTTTGGCTATTCCCAAGAAAGTACTTATCATAAGCGGTGTCACTTTATCTTCACTTTTTTGCACATATATTAATGCACCCATCTCGCTGGCTCTTATAGGTATAGCCATTTTTTTATTCATCTGGAGACGGCAAAATCTTGAAACAACATCCCTACTATCCAATATACTTTCTTTCATAAATACACCTCACTATAGTTAGTCTGACTAACTATATCTTATCGAACACAAAAATTTTTGTCCATTCATGATGACCGAATTCCAAATAGTAAAGGTTACTCGAATCGATTTGATACTACGCCACAAGAAATTAATCGAGCTGAACGGTCTATTCAATTAGACTCTCAAAAGAAACAGAAGAATTAGTAAAAGTTTTTTCTGACTATGTAAATGAAGAAAAACTAAAAAAATTCAAAAATAGAGAACGGATTTATAACCTATCCTCTATTTTTGAACTATTTAAAATTTGAAAAATATTTTTTTAAGCCACTGCTATTATCTACTTTTCATTAACAAACTAATGGCTTGTTGGATACTCTCTTCTCCAGTACTTCCTTCTTCTATACTTTCCTGCACACATTCCACTAAATTTTCAGCAACAATCAAACTGATAGCACGATCAAGACTGGCACGCACAGCTGATAGTTGAGTAACTATAGCTGCACAATCTCTTCCTTCTTCAATCATATTTAGTACCCCATGAAGTTGGCCATCAGACCGTTTTAATCGATTCACAATTTTCACATTGTATTCCATTAAATCACTTCTCCTCTCCAAGCAGAAATACCGCCCATAACATTCGTTACTTTGTATCCTTCTTTTGCTAGCTGCTGACAAGCCATTGCAGAACGAGCTCCTGAGTGGCACATCACATAATAATCCTGTTCTTTATTTAACTTTTCTTTTCCATTTGATAAATCACTTAAAGGTACATGAACAGCACCATCTACATGTTTAGATTCCCATTCATCGATTTCTCGTACATCGACTAATGAAAGTGTTTCTTTTCTCCATTTTTGTTCAAACTCTGGCATTGATATTGAATGATACATTATTTTACCACCTTTTCTGATCTGACTGTTGAATAAAGAGCAAATGCTCCATCTAAATTTTTAGCCGTATATCCATTTTGTTTTAATATCCGTTCAGCGATATAGCTACGTAACCCACTGTGACAACTTACAATAATTGGTTGCTCTTTAGGTACTTCTAACAAGCGCTCACGTAACTGATCAAGAGGAATATTCATGGCCCCACTTAAGCGACCATTTTTTTCAAGTTCTCCTTCATTACGTACATCAAGCAATAAATAGCCTTCTCTTTGTTTCTCTTCTAGTTCATGCCACTGAATTGACTCGCTAATTCCTTCAATAATATTTAAAGCAGCATACCCCGCCATATTTACAGGATCTTTTGCGGATCCAAATGGTGGTGCATAAGTAAATTCTAATTCCGGCAAATCTTGAACAGTCATACCTGCTTTGATAGCCGTTGCAATGATATCGATGCGTTTGTCTACTCCATCTTCACCAATAGCTTGGGCACCATAAATTTTTCCATTTTCAGGATTAAACAGTACTTTTAATAAAATCGTACCAGCATTTTGATAGTACCCTGCATGGCTTTTTCCTTGAATATGAACAATTTCAAATGTTTCATTTGCTGATTTTAATTGTCTTTCATTTAATCCAGTGGATGCTGCTACTTGGTTAAATACACGAACAATTGCGGTACCAATACTACCTTTGTTTTTTCGAGACAATCCACTAATAACATCTGCAACTTGTCTGCCTTGACGATTAGCTGGAGCAGCTAAAGCAATCATCGTATCTTCCCCATTGATTTGTTGTTTCACTACGATAGCATCTCCAACAGCGTAAATATCTTTTTGACTTGTTTCATAGTTCTCATCTACTAATATACCACTACGTACACCAGTTTCAACACCCGCAGTTAAAGCCACAGTTGTTTCAGGCTTAACCCCTACTGACATTAATGTTATATCGCTTTCTAAGCGTTCCCCATTTTCAAGCACAACCACTTTTCCTTCTTCTTCAAAAGCTTCAGCAGCCAATCCTGTATATAATTTAACACCATTCGCCTTTAATTCTTTAGTGATGTAAGCAGCCATTTCTTCATCCAAAGGTGGCAAAACTTGTGGTGCTTTTTCAATAATTGTAACATCTAGTCCACGATGAACCAAACTTTCAGCCATCTCTAAACCGATAAATCCAGCTCCGATGACTACAGCTTTTTTAGGATGGTGAGTGTCCATGAAAGCAGTAATTCCATCTACATCCGGAACAGAACGCAATGTAAAAATGTTCTTAGCTTCTTCTAGCCCCTTAGCTGGTGGGATAAACGCTTTAGCTCCAGGAGAAAGAATCAATTTATCATAAGTTAACGTATACTCTTCTTCAGCTGTTCGAACAGTTACTTCTTTTAGAGAAGCATCTATGGATACTGCCTCACTATCAGGACGTACATCTAGTTCAAAACGTGCTCGCAAAGCTTCTGGCGTTTGTACCAATAAACTGCTGCGTTCTTCAATTTCACCAGCCACATAATATGGCAGACCACAGTTAGCAAATGATACATAAGGTCCCTTTTCCAATACGATGATTTCTGCATTTTCGTTTAAACGTCTTAAACGAGTAGCTGCTGACATTCCACCAGCTACTCCTCCTATAATCACAATTTTCATTATAATTTTCCTCCCCTTTTAGTTCCAGTCCAAGATGACATACCACCACGAACATTCACTACATCATATCCTTGTTTCATTAAAAGTTTTGAAGCTTTTTTACTGCGCATACCTGATTGACAAATCACATACGTTTTACCTACAGGGGTATAACTAGCGATCTTGCCTAATGGGACATTTTTAGCTCCAGGAATATGGCCTCCTTGAAATTCATGAGTTTCACGTACATCTATGATGACTGGCTTTTCTGCTAAATTTTTCTCTAGTTCGCTGGTTGAGATGGACGGTACTGTTTTAAAAAACATTTTTATTCCTCCTTATTCTTATTTATCTTCTATTTTCTTTATTAAATAGTCTTTTAATACTTCTTTAGGCTTGTAACCAACAATTCTCTCTAGCGGTTGACCGTTTTGATATAAAACCATCGTTGGAATACTTCTAATACCTAATTGATTAGCAATTATTTCATTTTCGTCAATATTTAATTTAGCTATTTTAACTTTTGGTGCTAATTCTTCTTCCAACTCTTCTAAAACAGGTCCTAACATCTTACACGGTCCACACCATGGCGCCCAAAAATCCACAAGCGTTATTCCTTTTTGTACCTCTGATAGTAAAGTTGAATCTGTTACTTTTATAGGCATAGTTATTTTTCCTTTCTTATAGAAATTTACTTTGTATTCCTTTTAAGTGAGAATTTATTGGGAACAGGATCATAACCGCCCCTGACAAATGGATGGCAACGTAAAATACGTGATACTCCCATTAATGTTCCTTTTGCTGATCCATGTTTTTCTATCGCTTCAATAGTATATTCAGAACATGTAGGATAATATCGATAGCTAGGCGGAAATAAAGATGAGATTCCTTTTTGATATCCTTTAATACTTGATATAAACAATTTTCTCAAATTAATACCCCCATCCGTATACATAATATACCCCCTCCAGTATGTTATGTAAAGAGTTTTTTTGAAAAAAGTCTTAAATAGAATGTGAATTTCCCCAATCCATCTCAATCGATTACTGTAAAAAATGGTGAGTAACCTTTGTATAGTTAGAAAATTTAAAAATTGATTTAAAGATATAGTCTATAATACAAAGTACAAATAAAAAGAAAATAACCGGATAGAAACATTGTTAATAAATCAACGTTCTCATCCGGTTACTTTGATAATCCGACCAAAATTAACGTTTGTTTTCATAACGATAGGAAAGATATTTTATTTGTATCAGAATAAAATTGTTTTGAAAAAACATTTATTGTTTTTTTCATTTTCGTTTAGTTTAATGATATTCTTTGTTTTTTCTGTATTTAATTCTTGATTAAGGTCCTTATCAAACACGCGATATTTAACTTTTTCTTTTAATCATTCATCAGCAGTCTTTTCTTCTTTTCTTTCGGTAGTTTGTTTAATAATCAAATCTATTTGATCAATCAACCTCCCAGAAGTTTTTTTTACTTCTGATAAAGAGTTTATTTTATCTTCAACTTTTTCTGAATTATTCGTCCAATTAGAAATAGAAATACCTTCTTCGCTACTAAAGCAATCATCAACTAAGAGATTGTTTAAAATTTGCAAACTACGCTGAAGCTTATTTTTTAGCTTTATGTCCTTTAAATTCAACGCTAATTCATTCTCGTGCAATGTTTCCAATAACTATTCATGAAATGTATTAGATGAGTTCTCCATGTTGTACAACTCCATTAGATTCTGTTTCTAAAAGTAAATAATAACCTTCTTCATTGCTTATATTTTCTTTCAAATCTTTAAATATATAGCTCTCTACCAGAATTTCTACTTCTTTTTTCTCTTCAGTAAGGTGAAAAAGAACTTTATTCCCTTTTAAAATTCTTAAAGCTAACGCTAAACGATCCGACATAATCATTCCACTTTTCTTGACTATTTTTCCTTAAGCATAAATAAAAGCTAGTTATAGGGCTAAATATATGCCTACAACTAGCTTTTATAATTTAGAAACTACTAATTTTAAATTAATCAGAGTTACAAGTACTTTGGTTAATGGGTTATATGTAAACTAACAGGTGCTAGATTTAAACCAATAGGTGCGTTACTTTTTATGTAGAATTAGAGATAATTAAGCTAACAAATTAAGGAGGATAGAAGAAGTTTTTTATTAAAAATAAAGTATCTATATATCGAGAGGAAGAAAATGTTTATGAAGAAAAAGATGTTGTTATTTATTGCGTTACTTAGTTTAGTAGTAGTTATATTTCCAAATAATAAAGTTAGTGCATCAGAAAATAGTGCAACCGAAGAAGATATCTCAGAAACTATTGTAACTGAAGGAGATATCATAGAAGAAACTGTAGAAGAAGATATCACAGAAGATGATGAAATAGAAGAAGACATTGAGCAAGAGAGCGTTCCTTTTGAAGAACTTTCAGAAGAGGATCAATCATTCTTTTTAAGTCAAGGTTTCAGTGAAGATAATGAATTTTTTCAATCTACCGAAGTTCAATAGCCTGATACTGCAGGTAATTTTAATCAAAGAGCTATAATGAATATCATTACTATAACGGGAGCTACGAAAAAACAGAATACTACTACAGCTTATACAACATATATTGTAACTTCTAATATGCCAATGCTTAAAATATCTACTAAAGCAACACTGAAAGGCCATAAAGGGTTCTCATCTACTGTCCTTCCATATAAATCTCCGAGTAAGTATGGTGGAGGAATTTACTCTACATACACTGGCTCAAAAAAATATTTTTCTGTTAAGTTAGATAGTCAAGTTACCACTCAGTTGGGTACTAAATCTACAGGTAGTTCAGCTGGTGGAGTAACCTTAGGAAAATAAAAAAACTATTTCTACTTTAATTAAAAGTAGAAATAGTTTTTTTTATTAAAATAGACACATTTCTTTAAATAAAATCATAAGTTCGACCTTCAAAATGGATGGAATCTAAATTTTTCAATTCAAAGGTACGAGTATCTATCGTAATCGTTTCAGCTGAATCATTTTCATATAATGTATCTAATAAATTAAACGCCTTTATTATCTCTGATTTTGAACAGTAAAGTTCAATATCGGGTTCCCCATAGTACTTTACTACAATTGGCCATAAGTAATTTTGAGTATCTTCGTTATATTCAGGGAAATCATTAATCGCTGGAGCGGTTAGCTTCTCATTATCCATATTGATTTAACTCCTATTCTAATAGAATTCTTTGAGTAATAGTTTATTTTATACTCCATTAAAATATAATTCAATTTTAAAATTATGTTTACTTTGTACTACATCTTTAACACTATTTATATTATCTATATATTGTATAGTAAAGCCCTCTTTAAGTGGGATATAACCTGCAATTTTACCTGATATAGTTTCACCCTCATATAAAGGGTAATCTCTTATTTTATCTTCCAACACATAAGCAGGTACGCTAGGAGAAGTCTCTATATTGGAAGAAATAGACTTAATAAGTGGAAATGAGTTAAAAGGGTGCTTGTTTGAACCTTCTAACATGGTTATAGAAGCATCGAAAATAATCCATTGGAATCCTTCTGGTGCTTTCTTGTTTAGTGGAGAAGCAATCAATAATTGGTTATAAGCTTCTTCTCCAGTAATATAATTTGAGAGATTAATTTCAATTTTAGAGTTAACAATTTTTGAGGAATTATCTGATTGATAATAATCAAAATCCACAATTATTTTTTCATCTATTGAAGCTGGATTCTCCTTAGACCCATAATCTCTTTCTTTCTTTGTATCGGCTGATTGTTCAGTTTTCGGCATATTTTCTTTGGTGTTCATACAACCAATAACTCCAAGTATGAGTAAAGGTAAAATATAGATCAGTAATTTTTTATCTCTCACGATATTCCTCCATGTAGTTCCTTATGATATTATATATCCTCACTAAATAACTATTATTCCTTATTTTATACATCTTATCAACCATTGGTTACTACCATCTAAGATTAGTAGTTCATGTTTAAATTATCTATCGAATCTTACGAAAAGAAAAGAACGCAATGGTTTACAAATTAGCAACCATTAGGTGCTAAAAGGCAACTAATAGCTTATAGTCAATGATGTTCACTTTCGGTATGATAGAACAAAGAAGAACAGAAGGAGGAATAATTATGGCCTTAGGGGAACGATTGAAGGCAAGTAGAGTTAATAAAGGATATTCGCAAGGAGATGTAGCCGATCATTTACATATTTCAAGACAGTCCATTTCAAAATGGGAAAATGGCAATAGTTACCCTGATTTAGATAATTTAGTAAAGCTAAGTACCTATTACGAAGTTTCGATTGACGAATTACTAAAAGAAAATCAGGAACTAAAAAAAAAGATTGAAGAAAATGAAGTTAAAATAGAAAAAAATGTTCAAAAATTAGATTTCATTCGTGGAAATACGGATAAAGACGAAGGTTTAATCCTGTTAATTCTTGCTTTTATAGGAAGTTTAATCCCCCCACTTGGTTTAATTCTAGCCCCTATTATTATTAAGAGAAACAAAAAAACAAACACACTCTATAAGTTTGTTTATCTAGCGTGTGTTTGTTGTATTATAATGAACGCTTATGCTCTCTACTTTACGATAGGTAATTATTTAGGTTGGGGGACCACTACCGTAGAATTAGTTGATTAATTCAATAGGTTACATTAATTTTATTATTTTGAAGTGTTGCACGAACATTCACCGGGCTGTTCAGTTTTAGCATAATCATATTTATGTAGTAAGTAGCTTGTTTAGAATTATCCACTTTCAAACTTGAATTACGAACACTTCCTATGTAATTGTTTATAGAAGGTGAGTGCGCCTTAGTAATAGAGTTTCCTTTTATATCTATTTTATAGCTTACTTTCCATTGCAGAGCTCGTTCTTTTGTGACTTTATAGGTATTATTTTTGATACCTCTTGCCATAATAGAATATTGAGGTTCTTCTTCAATGGTAATAGTGTAGGTCTCATCAGGGGAATCTCCAACTTCAAATTCTTGTAGTCCACCTTGATCTATATCGTAACTTACACTGTTCACGGGGGTAGTTAAAAGTTCTTCAGCTTGTACCTTTGTTGTACTGTTAAGAGTAAAAATAGTGAAAAAACTTAGAGCAAAAATGATTTTTTTCAAATGTATTCCTCCAATTTTTATAATACCGGTAGTGATAAACTGATATGTATATCCTTTATTTGGGATAGTTATCTCTTTTGTTTAATTAGTTTTTCTTCTGAAGCTGAAAATTTCGATTAAAGTAAAAAGGTTATTATTCCAATTATTGCAAAAATTAACATAGTTATTATTAGTGTAGTTAGGATTATTTTCAATTTTTTTTGTTGCATTAAATCACCTTTCTATTTCTATTTTTTTAGTCAACTAGATCTGATTTTCTCAGTAAATAATAACCAATAATAATTAGAGCGTATCCCAAGCTGATTTTTTGGTTTAATACAGTAACAATAGCTAAACAAAAAATAAGAAGAGACAAAAATTGATAGCAGCTTCTTTTAGTTATTTTTTTCATTATGATATCTCCCATAACCATTCTCCTAACCTAGTAGTTCATAATCAAATTATCTATCTTATCTTATGAAACGAAAAGAACGCAATGGTTGCTACCATGTAAACCATTGCGTTATAGTCATACTTCCTTACTTTCATTATGATAGATATAAGTAATAAGCAAGGAGGAATAACATTGTTATTGGGAGAAAAACTAAAAAGTAGTCGAGTTAAAAAAAAGTATTCGCAAAATGATGTAGCAGAACAGTTACATATTTCAAGACAATCCATTTCAAAATGGGAAAATGACATTAGCTATCCTGATTTGGATAATCTGGTTAAATTAAGTACCTATTATCAAGTTTCAATTGATCATTTATTAAAAGAGAAGCCCTAAAAAAATAGATCTAATTCGATTGAAAAAAAATTAATTATTCATTAAGAGGTAGCTATAATAACTGAATTTATTTATACTTAAAAGAGAAAATTAACCAGAAGGAATGATTATTATGATAGGAACACTTGGAGATTCTCAGGCTAATTATAAAGCGATTATTCAGTCAGAAAAATTAAGTAATTGTAGAAAGAACGACTTACTTAGAAATGTTCTAACTGACATTGAGATTGTCTTTTTTGGAACACATGATAAGGAACAAGATCTCATCCAACAACAAGAAGAAGCTAAACAGCTTTATAATGACATTAGTATGAATTTTCTTGCTTGTTAAGATAAAAAAAGTCGACAGTGAACCTAATCTGTCGGCTTTTTCTAGTTTAAAAGTACTAAAAACCTAGTCTAAAATTCAATAGAGTCTCACTGATTTCATCTTCATTGATTCCGATATAGCGCTTCGTTATTTTCTCGCTGCTATGACCGAATATTTCCATCAGTGTCGCCACGTCTTTGGTTTTCTTGTAATAGTGGTAACCAAACGTCTTCCGTAGCGTGTGTGTGCCAATATCGTCTCTTCCTAATAGTTTAGCGACCTTCTGAAACATCTGGTAGACCGTATTGACTTCTATATGACCACCTTTGGTGCTAGGAAACAAATAATCCTCTGGCGCTAAGTCTTTTGTATAGTCTTGGATTAAGTCCTGCAGACTCCTCAAATACAAAATACGCATCTTACCCGTTTTCTTTTCGACAATACGGGGATTTTTGGAGGAAATCAGTTCTTGTTTCTTCAATTTTACGATATCCGACATGCGCAAACCGCTATTAATGCCAATCAAAAATAGAAAAACATCCCGATCTGCATTTTTATTGCGTCTTAAACAGAATAAAAAGTCGTTTATTTCTTGTTGAGTGCGTAATGGTTGGACGTTGTAACTCATTTAAAAGCCCTCTCCTCTCACAAAAGAGATACATGATTTTATTTAGTATACCACATAATCATGTATTGTAGGGCGATTCAAAAAAATAACCCTATGGGAATAGGATTCCGGATACACGTTTTTATACAATTTCATGTATTGTTTACTTGCTGAATATTTACCCTTCTTTTCTCTCTCTTTTTTCATCTATTTTATTTTTTATAAAGTAAGTAATGGGGATAGATACAAACAGAATTCCTGAAAAAAATTGAGTAGCGCCTTCATTTATTTTTCCATTTATCATTATTTCTTCAGGTCTAACTAAAAAAGTTTGATAAGTTGTATATAGGCCTAACAAACCTACAATTAAAAGTAGCCAAGAGTAGATTTTTTTATCATCTTTTTTACGAAAATAGGCATTATGATAGACACTTATATTCGCATAAAAGATGGCGACTACAAACATTATAATCAGCATCTCTGTCTCTTTGGTTGCTCCCCATTGAAAATTAAAAAATAAGCCAAGGATATAATTTAGTACTAATAGACTGATTAAATAAATAAACGAATAATAGCCATATTTATATCGCATTAATTTCTGGTATTCATCGTATTGTTTCATGTTTATTCCTCCCAAAATAAATCGTTTAAAGTTAAATCCAATTTTTTACAAATCTCTCTACACAAATTGATTGTCGGATTGTAATCTCCTCTTTCAATAGCGCTGATGGTCTGTCGAGTAACATTGACAGCATTTGCTAATTGCTGTTGAGATAGATCATTCTTTGCTCGTGCTGCCTTTAATCTTAAATTCTTAGCCATATTATTCCTCCAGATATGACAAATATATATTACAATAAGTAAATTATATCATTTATTAAAAATAATACAATATTTTAAATGAATCGGCAGTTTTTTTATTTTTTTACTGTTATTATAACCATTAAAGAGTTCAAAAATGATGAAATTATCATATAGTTCAATAAAAAAAGAACCCTGCTAAAACAAGGTTCTGGATACATGAAACTATCTCATTTCATGTATTGTTAAATAATAAAAAAATATTTGCTTACGCTATATTGTTATTTTTCTCTATTGGGACCCATATCTGCATTTGATATTCATTAGAATTAGTAACTTTTTCGGGGTAGAATTCTAAATCGACGTCTCCAGAATATGTATAACCACTTTCCGGGAAGAAGTTCTTCCACATATAATTCCACGCTTTATGTATTGAATCGGGGATTTTTCCATTACATGGGATGATAACAAATGTTGATGATTTTACCTGAATGACTTCAACAGGTAGATGGTTAACTTTATCTGGGTTTTCAACTTCCCACCCAGCCATATACTTAATTTTCCCATCATCTGTGATTCCATAGCATACTCCGAAGCTTCTTCCACTACTAAGATTTATTAAATCGTCAATTAAGTCAGAATGAGATAACTGATTCCAAAGAATTGAAATATCGGGATTCATGATAGTCGTTTCTATTGAAATACCAGCCACATAAAAAGCAGGAAGTACCTTTATTTCTATCGGAAGATTGTTCCCTCCTTCGACTGATAAATTTAATTCTAAAGAATTAAATAGGTTAATTGGAGCATCTTTACGGACTGCGGACGGAGTAGCCCCATGTTGTTTTTTAAAAGCAACAGTAAAAGCATCTGGCGTTTCATATCCATATTTTAAAGCAATCTCTAAAATATTATGTTGTGTGTGTTTAAGTTCAAAAGCAGCTCTTGTTAATCGTCTTTTTCGAATATAATCAGAAAGTGTGATATTAAAGAGCACTGGAAACACACGCTGTAAAGAACTGCTGCTTATACTCAAACCTTTACAAAGTTGAGTATAGTTTATGTCTTGGTCAATATTATTTTCAATGCGGTTTATAATCTCTAATAAATCATCCATTTTATACACTTCCTTTTGTAAGTATCATACTAGCATTGAAAAAGATTGTAAAATCCTAATTTTCTTGTACAGAAAATGACGGGAAAGAACTCGTGAAGAAAGATAGAATCTAATCAGGAGGTGTTAAAATGAATTCATTTATTGGAGATGTACCTTTATGCTACACTAACTCAGTCGCTATGGTGCTAAAGTCTTATGGGTATCATTTTCAACCTGAGTATATAGAAGCCCTAATGGTAATGGGTAATGGGGCAAGCTTTGTTGATAAGAATACAAAACACCCATTAGTTTTTTTTGACAACGGACTACCCGATTTATCTATTAGTAACTCTTTAACTATGCTTGGATTCAATTATGAAGAATTTTACTTAACTGATATTGACGAAAATTCCATCGAACTTAGTAAGAAAAAATTAGAACAGTTTTTGAGAAGGGGGTCAGTTATTGTTGGTCCCTTAGATATGGGACACTTAAACTACAATCCAAATTCTATCAATCAAAGCGGAGTTGATCATTTTGTTTCAGTAACAAATCTAGAAAATGATTATATCTATTTACATGACCCTGCTGGTTATCCTTATATGAAAATGAGATTTGAAGAGTTTGTAAAAGCTTGGAGAGCCGAAGATGTTGATTATAAAAGAGGATCATTTTCAATGTGGGGAAATTTATACCGAACTAAAACACCCACTGCTAAAGAAATTTTTCATTGCGTATCAATTGTTATGAAAACTCGTTATGAACAGGGAGATACAAAAGTAATAGAGTATTACGCGAATGCGATTAAAACAAATGGTTTAAATCAACAGCAACAAAAAATTCATCACTATTTTAGTTTTCGATTAGCTTCTGCTAGAAATTTATATATGAGTGAGTTCCTTAAAGAATTTGACTTACCTAGAGCCGAAATTAAGGAGAAATTGGCTATTTCGTTTGGACAAGCACACTTGGACAGCATGAAAAAAGAATACACCAACTTGGCAAATACACTTATGGACATTGCTAAACTAGATGAACTATTTAGAACATTATGTATTCAATATAAAGGAGACTGATAATTATGGATAAAACCATTAATACAGAATTGGGGATTATACAAGAGGTTACTGTCGAAAAAATGAACTTTCTTTATATAGAAATACCGAATGATATAGACAATCAAAAAAAAGCTTGGCCCACATTTGAAGCCCGCTTTCCTTCTTTAACAGGCAGGAAAATGTATGGACTAGATTATGGAGAGAGCAAATTATACAGGGTATGTACACTCGTTCTGGAAAGTGATCATGGAGAATTATTTGGATTTGATCAATTCGAATTTGAGGGAGGAACTTATATACGATTACGCCTCAAATTTGATCCACCAGAACTATATGAAAAAATCGGTCCAGCTTATCAGTTATTAATTGGTCATTACGAAGAGGATATCAATTGGTCATTTCCATTTATAGAACACTATAAGGCAAAAAACATACTAGATATCATGATTCCAATTACAAAATGATAATATCGATTTTATTATACTTACTACACAATCAAAGATAGTGAATCGCCATATGACAGAATTAAGTAATAGTAAATTTCAAGTTTAAGTTAGCCACCTATTTTATCAAATGTATCTTTGCTTAAATAGTAGTGCTTTAATTGATTAATAGAAAGCCGATTGAACAAGTGACCTTTAAACGAGGAAGTATTTTATTCAACTGGGTGACTAACTTGAAATTTACGTTACAATAAAAGATAAAATACTATGTTTTTTTAATAAAACCTATAGAACTCTGATTTGTATAATGAGTAATTCTATAATACTGTTGTGTTCAAATATAAAAAAAATAATCCTGTATAATTAGGATTCCTAACACACTATTTTATGTAATTTCATGTGTTAAAACTTAATAGGAATTTAAATTTTATTATTAGATTTTTTAATCATTCACACGAAAATTAATTTTATAAAGACCATACTCTATACTCTTATTTTTTTTTCAAGAACTCAAAAAAGCGGAAACTCCCAGAATTTTAAATCTGGGAGTTTCCGCTTTTGTCATTTCAAGGATGGACTATTGTCCCAGCCTCTTCTAGTTTATTCTTAAGATATTTTTACTGTCTCTGCAGGTGCTGATACTTCTTTTTATTCTTTTCGACCTTTCAACTTATACTTCATTAATCTCATGGCATTGAAAATTACCACCAGGATACTACCTTCATGAACCAACATTCCGATAGACATATTCATCCATTCGCTGAAGAAGACGCTGGTCAACAAGACCAACACTACTCCAATTGAAATCGCGATATTTTGTTTCATATTATTTGCGGTGGCTTTTACTATTCCTAATGCGTGAGGCAAGTTGCTGAAGTTCGAGTTCATTAAAACGACATCGGATGTTTCAATCGCTACGTCCGTTCCGCTTCCCATTGCGATGCCAATGTCTGCTAAAGCTAAGGACGGACTATCGTTAACGCCATCTCCAACAAAGGCTACAATTTGACCACGTTGTTGAAGTTTTCCGATATAAGCCGATTTGTCTTCCGGCAACATGTGGCCGTGAGCTTCGGTCAAACCAAGTTCGCCGGCGACCACATCAACGGTTCCTTGGTTATCTCCTGAAAGAACGACTAGATTTTTCACGCCCAAGTCTTTTAATTCCTGCAAATTAGCTTTCACACCCGGACGGACTTGATCGCGAATGCCCATCAGTACTTTTAATTCACCGTCGACCGCTGTCAAAACGAGAGAGTTCCCTTGTTGTTCAAACCGTTTGACATCTTTTTGCACTTTTTTGCTGAGAGTGACATTTTCTTTTTCCATCAAGGCCACATTCCCAACAGCCACTCTATGTCCAGCTACACTTGAAACGATTCCGCCGCCTTTCACGACTTCAGTTCCTTCAACAGGATAAAAGTTTGTTTCTCCAATTTGATTTAAGACCGCTTTTGCTAATGGATGATCTGATTCCCGTTCCACACTGGCCAGATAGCCAAGCGTTTCAGCAGAATCTTTTTCATACAGTTCAGTCGCTGCAACGGTTGGGTTTCCGACAGTTAAAGTACCTGTCTTATCAAATACAATTGTATCCACATTGCTGAAGTCTTGAATGACTTCACTCCCTTTTAAAAGAACACCGTTACGAGCACCATTCCCAATACCGGCAACGTTTGAGACAGGCACTCCGATAACTAATGCGCCTGGGCAACCTAGAACCAAGATGGTGATTGCTAACTCAATATTTTGACTGAACGCCCATACAACAATTGCCAGAACCAAGACAGCTGGTGTGTAGTATTTAGAAAAGCGATCAATGAACCGTTCCGCTTCGGATTTAGAATCTTGTGCTTCTTCCACGAGTTCAATAATTTTTCCAAATGTGGTGTCCTCACCAACTCGGTCAGCTCTGATTTGAATCGTTCCGTTTTCTAAAATGGTTCCTGCAAAAACTTCTGCATCAGCTAGCTTGTTGACCGGAACAGCTTCACCTGTAATGCTAGCTTCATTGATATGCCCTTCACCCGTAAGGACTGTGCCATCTACTGGAACTTTCGCACCCGTTTTAACGAGCAAGATATCCCCTTCATCTACATCATCCACTTCTACTTCTTCAAATTCGCCATTATCCATTTGTTTCAAGGCGCTTTCGGGTGCCATTTCAGTCAATTCTTTGATAGCAGATCGCGTTTGGTTCAATGTTCGTTGTTCCAAGTAGTGTCCGAATAAGAATAAGAACGTGACAATAGCCGATTCTTCATAATTTTGAATAAAAAGCGCACCAATCGCTGCAATACTGACTAAGACATCAATACTGATGACTTTGACTTTCATTGCTTGAAACGCTTGAATGGCAATTGGCGTAATCCCAAAGACAGAGGCGATGATCAAAGACCACTCTGAAAGTCCTACGTTTTCTAAAACAAAGTGACTGAAGAAACCGAGTGCGATTAACAATCCACTGATGACGGTGATAACATTTTTCTTGCTTAATATATATTGTTGCATGCTTTTTCCCTCCAAATTTAATTTCTCTTTTATTGATAAACACAGTATAAGATAATTGCCTAAGTAATTAATTGACTGACATCAAGTTTTGAAAAAATACGTGTCCCTTTTCACTATTTTTTTGATCTAACAGCCTCAATGACACTTATTCCTCTTTACAGTTATAACGATACCCTCTTTTTATCGAATAAAAATTGACGGCTATCAAGTTTAGAAAGTTCTCTTTTATCGTTTCTAAGCACCTCGAATCGGATTGCAACAAAAAAGCAATCCCGGAAAAATAGCTTTTCTTCCAGAATTGCCTAGTTCATTTAATCTGTTAAGCGGCCTTGACTTTTGCTTTAAGGACCGGATAGCCTACGTTTTCGATAGCTTTTTGAATCTCTTCAATCGAAGTGACAGCTGAATCAAAATTGGTTTTGACTTTGCTGGAGTTGAATAATACTTTAATGCTGTCTTTATCAATACCGTTAACTGATTTCAAGGCACCTTCAATTTTTTGCATACAACTTGGACAAGACAACGTTTCTAATTGCAATATAGCTTTTTCCATAATTCCTATCTCCTTTATGTGTTTTTATTTTATCGGCAGCAGATTAATGAACACTGCCTTTTCCTCTTTACAACTGTAGTATAGCTCACTTTTAGCAAACGAAAATTGACGCATATCAAGTTTTGCACTTCTTTTTATCTTTTTGCTCAATTCACCATCTTAATAGCCTTTTTCTGCCCCTTATTGCCATCAGAATAATAAGAAATTGGTGGATAGTCTTGTCTGCGTATAAACCATACTACAATCGCGCCAATAAACAGGGCCAGAGACAAGGCTTGCGAAACGCGGATCCACTCGCCAATCCATAAACTGTCCGTTCGCATACCTTCAATGAAGAACCGACCCACTGAGTACCACAAAACGTAACTCAAAGCGACTTCTCCTTGACGCAAAAGCTGTTTTCGGTTCCGTATAGTGACGATGAGGACAAAGCCCAACAAACTCCACAATGACTCGTATAAAAAAGTCGGATGGTAGTAGGTACCATTGATATTCATTTGTTCAATGATAAATTCAGGTAAATAAAGATTTTCCAAGAATTGACGAGTAACCGGTCCACCATGAGCTTCCTGATTCATAAAATTGCCCCAACGACCAATGGACTGGGCTAACAATACATTGGGCGCTAAAATATCAAGAACGAGTGCCAAAGAAGTACCTTTTTTCTTTGCATACCAATATAGCGTACCCCCTCCTGCAATCAATCCCCCATAAATCGCAATGCCGCCATTCCAAATCGCAAGGATTTGTCCTGGATTTTGCAGATAATAACCAAGTTCAAATAACACATAATAAAGCCGAGCGCCGAGGAGTCCAATCGGAATTGCCCATAAGGCCATATCGATAATGGTATCCTCTTCCAGTCCTTTTTTCTTTGCTTCCTTGGTGCTCAACTGGAGAGCCGCTAATATGCCCGCTGCAATAATGACTCCATACCAATGAATCACAACAGAACCAATCTCCACCGCATGGGGATTCAAAACGCCTAATACGAATTCCATTCTATTTGCTCCATTTCTTCAATTTTTCGCGTCATTCTAGTCATGGTGATGCTGAACAAGATTCCGGCTAAGCTCCATGGAAACCAAACAGTGAATACACTTTTAGCTCCCTGGTCACTCGCTTCGTAATACGCCACTTTTCCGTGTCCGATTACGCCGGCTCCTTTTACAACTTCCTCTTCTTTTTCCATAGCTAACCTATCTGCCTCAACAACGTTAGACGTTTTTGCTTCGCCGCCAATCGTGTTCTTGGTGAAAGGGACGACAAAGAATGCACCCGCTGCTGACAACGTGATGGCAACTATCACCCAAAAATAATGCACATTCACCCCTACTTATTTTTACGTTTTGTTCGACAACCCTATCTTAAAGAAAAATAAAACAAAAAAACTTGAGGGTTATCATGTTTGTGCTTTTATTTTTCCAATGAATGAAGGTCGTTCTGTCTTAAAAAAGCCAAAAACGGACAGATGGAAGCAAAAGCACTGAGTTCTGTCCCGTTGTTAATGAAGAGCGACAGAACACCAACGTGTAGAAAAAAGTGTGTCCGATTATTCGCTGTAAAGCAATAAATCATCTAAATCCTGAATCTTGATCCTTTTCCCAGACAGCTGTTGAATCAATCCCTCGTCCTCCAATTCTCCAAATTTGCGACTGATGGTCTCAGGTGTCGTTCCTAAATAGGAAGCAATGTCCTTTTTTGCCATCGGCAGGGTGATGGTGGGAGAGTTGCCCATTTCAGGTTCCACATTTTCTGCCAAAAACAAAACTAAACGGGTAATGACACTCTCCACGGCTACTTGTGCGGTTTGACGTTCGGAGCTTTCTAACCGCTGCGACATCTCTCCTAGCAGCTTTAACGAAATTGCAGGATACTCTTTTAGAAACTCTTGTACATCATGTTGTTGAATCATGCAGACAGACGTATCTCGAGTAGCTTCTGCGTATTCCTCGTGCACAGCATCAGGATTGAACAACGTCCATTCTCCCGTAAAGTCACCCGGATTCAAAATACGAACTAGTTGCTCTTTGCCAGAATCAGACAAGCGATAGATGCGGACTTTTCCGCGATTCACAATATACAAGGCATCATCTTTTTCTTGCGAGCGAAACAGAAACTCCCCTTTTTGATAGTGATTCGTGTGAGCTTTTCCAGCGATGCGATCCATCGAGCTTTCCTCCAAATGATTGAATATCGGGACTAAGCGGATACAAGCTGAGTGGTCTCCTGCTGCATGTGGTTGGGTGTATTGAGTCAATTCGTTCTCCCCTTTATCAGTTTATTGTCCTTTTTTTAACTTTCCTATATTTAGTATAAAGGCCCCCTACCTCAAAAAAATTGACGCTCATCAAGAAAAGTCTTTTTAACGGCAAAAAAATAGGAGCTGGAAAGAGTCCCAACCCCAAAATCTTTAATTTTTAAATGTATGTTTACGAAAAACCTAATCTTCATCCTCATCAAACGCATCGTCGTCTTCCAATGCCTCTTTGCCAATGAACGCTTGCAGCATCCAAATGTTTTTATCTAAGTCATTTTTAAAAGCAATCAGTGTATCTTCTAAAGCATCGTCACCCTCATCTTGTACTAAACGAATAGCACGAATCGTTAATTCACGGGTACTTCTGAAATCTTCGATAATATTTTCAACCATGTCTTCTGCTTTAGCGTATTTATTGATGGCATCTTCTGAAAGCATGGAATATTTTTCAAATTCAGCGGTGGTTGAAGCCGGTTTATGACCGGAAATAATCAAGCGTTCTGCTAGTTTGTCGAACCATTCTTCGTTTTGATTATACAATTCTTCAAATTTTTCATGCAGGGTGAAGAAATTAGCGCCATTTACATACCAGTGATATTGGTGCAATTTCACATGTAAAGTATGCATGTTCCCTAAAAGATGATCCGAAATGGCCGCTGCATTAATTTTTGTATGATGGACATGTTCCTTGTGTTCTTGTTCTTCTTGAAATCTTTCTTGGGGTGTTCTTTCTTGAGAAGCTTTATTTTCAGTCATGATCTATTCCTCCTATAATTTTGGTTTGTTTAAAATAGCTTCCTTTGATTCCTCCTTTTCCTTTACTGAATTTAGTATAGGATAGATTTCCGTTAAAAAAATTGACGCTCATCAAGAAAAGTAATTCTTAATAGACGCCAGGCTTCTCTATTAAATTCAACTGAAATAATCAAAGGAATGAAGTCGTTCCCTCCAAACAAAAATTTCATTAAAGTAGGGCCTAAAAAAAGAATAGCAACTATACTTTGTCAAGAGACCTGACTGCTATTTTTTTGCTTGTTATTCTTCAATTACCAAATGTCTTGCCTTGCAGTATATTTAATGCTCTTTCTCACTAGTGTTGCATGCAACACTAGTGAGAAAGAGTATTAATAAGATTAACCTAGACGAATAACTTTACTTTATTTATGTCATACCATAAATAAAAATTGAAAAGAATTTTTTTATTTATCTGATTTGTCAAATTAAGCTAGACAGAACGTCTTCACTCATGTAACTCAAAAATACTTCCAATGGTGTTTGATAATTCAATGACTTTCTGGGAATAGTATTTCTCTTATCTGCAACGGATGAAACAAACAATTGGTCGACTTGATTAAAATCCATTTCTTTTGGTAATCCATCTTTTCGGAGGAGACCGTTAGAATTTTCGTTTAAAGCGCGTTGTGAAGGTGTTCCAGGATCCGCAAAATAAATGGCGATATCGTGGTGGTTGCATAGCGATTTCCAGTTAGAAAATTCTTTTCCACAATCAAAGGTGATAGAACGGAATAAGTTTCTTGGAATACCGTGAAACAAGTAATTCATGGCTGTTTCAATGTCGCTGGCCTTTCGTCCATTGGGTTTCAAAGTAATAATGACTTTAGATAGACATTCCACTAAAGTGATAACAGCACTCTTATGGTGGACACCTACAATGGTGTCGCCTTCGATATGGCCAAATTCTTCTTTAAACTGGGGATAATCTTTTTCTCTTTCTGTGATATTCCGCTTGAAAGATTGTTTTCCCCGACGTTCTTTATGACCATTTGGTTTTCTTTTCCCTTTCATTGGAAGTGTGGTTTCATCAAAGATTTTTTCTTTGAACTGGCGGTAAAGAGTACGAACGGAACACGCAACAGGCTCTTCCGCCCGACCAATAATGACGTCAGGAGTCCAACCTTGAGTGACTTTCTTTTTGATATAGGCCTGTTATTTCTTTGAAAGCACGATTTTGCGACGCCCACAACGCTTCTTGTTTTCCTTGTACTGTTGGAAGTACTCAAGTGCCGTATGCCCTGCTTTCAAGAAGTTAATGACGTTGTAAATGGGTGTTCGCGTTCGTTTTAAATAAGCGGCTATTTTCGCAACTGGGATATTTTTGTGGTAATAAGACTCTATCATCACCAATTCATCCGTGGTAAGATGGGTGTAGGTCATTCGTGATCACTCCTATGTCTTCTTTAGTCGGAATTACATTTTGAGTGTACCACGAATGGCTTTTTTATTTGTCTAGCTTAATTCTACAATCGGCGTCTATTAAAAAGTAAATAGAATTAACAGTGTTATAGATAAGCTGCTCTTGGATCATTATCCAATTCTTCTATTGAAAGAAAGTCAAAGCGAACTTCTTGCCCCTTGTCTTGAGGACTAGATGCATAAACACCTGCTAGTATAGGTGATCCATCGGGAATGTCTAGATGGGCAATTCTAATTTGAAACCATTCTTTCCCATCCCATGAATAATTAACATAACAATTTTGATCAATTCTAGATAGTTGATAGTATAATTGTACTGTATCTTCACAGTCTACATATTTTGTTGACCAATCTGAATATCCTCGATTGGTGACAACTACACCTAGCTTACTTAAACCATCTGGTATAAATTCCAAAGAGGTCTTAATCCATGTATTCTCAGAAATTCGTATCATCAGTCCTGCTTGATCGTACCTATTCTTCGGTGTAATCGTTACTTTTGTTGTCATTCTAAAATTTTTACTTGTTTTTGTATAAAGAAAATGTCCATTATCTGCTTGAAAACCATAATGTGTTTTTTGCCAATAATCTGTTTTTTCATCCGTTTCTAAAACAAGCTGAGAAGAACTAGTGTCTAAAAACCATTTTCTAGGCTCACAACGCCACCTTAACAAATTACCTAAACTCTCATTTTCAAAATTTTCATAAAGTATCAACTCTTTCTTCATAAACGTATCACCTTTCTGTATCTTTTATCCAAATAGTATAGTGCTTTCTTATTTTACTGACTCTTCGCCTTATAGTAGTATACTCTGAGGTATTTGTGGAGTTCTCTAGGAATGCACAAAAGTTTTTTTATAACTGATGAAAAATAGGTTCCATTTTATCAAAAGTACAAAATTGAGTATAGCCGATATCTTTTAATATTTTTTTAGCTTCTCTAATATTAAAACCTAGATGTTCTGGTTTATGACTATCACTGCCAATCGTAATAATTTTACCGCCAAGTTCGTGATATAGTTTTAGGATCTCTATGGAAGGTGTCAATCCGTTAATCTCATAACGACTAGAGGACGTATTTACTTCTATTCCTTTATTATTTGCTATAACTACTTTTAATATTTCTTTTATTTTATCTTTATTGTACTCAAACCTATCGACTTCTTTATCTAAATAACGTCTCACTAAGTCCATATGCGCCAACACACTATAATTTTTATAAGTAGTGACCAATTGATACATTTCATCGTAGTATCTATCATAACTTTCTTTATGAGTGTGTCCTTTTTGAAATTCTCCTGTCCAAAATTCTTTGTTCTCAATTTGGTGTATCGATAATAAAATGAAATCAAAATCTTGGGACTGGTAAAGTTCTTCAAACTGAGGAATCGTATGGACTTGCATACCAAACTCCAATCCTCTTTTTATGTCTATCTCTTTTTTATATTTCTTAGCAAGTTTATCTAGCTCTGCAAAATATAAATCATAATGAACATTTTTAACATTTTTATTCTTACCTACTTGAAATTCTTCCTCTGGTTTCCAATCGGATTTAACCCCATAATCAACATGATCTGTAAAACAAATCTCTTTTAATCCCAATTGAATAGCATCTTTTACAACATCTTCCATTAAATACCAAGAGTCGTCACTGTAATCACTATGCACATGATAATCTACATAAACCATCAAAAAACTCCTTCAAATCACTAAATTTTATTTGCCATTTTTTCTTTATGGTACTCATGCATTACTTTTTCCCATGATTCACGATTTTAAATACGTTTATGTATTTAAGCAATACAATCTAAGATAAGTAAAAATGATTTCCTTTTAAAGTCAAGATCATTTTTATATTCTAATCGATATTTTAAAGTAAGTACTCCAACAAATAATATCCTAGTCTACTCACCAACTTTTCAAGTTCTCTAAACGTTTTGTGCCGGATTAATTAATCGAGCAAATTTCACTTCATTATTATCCTTAACATCATATTCTAAGATGCAGCAATTCCCAAAAGTTTCTCCTTTTAGGTCATTTGGATGGTTCCGTTTCAAAAAATACAGCCACATAACTCCACCGTGTGCGACACACAGAGTGTTTTCATGTCCTTCATCTAGGATTTCATGAATAGTATCGTTAAAACGACTTTGAGCTTCTACATCTGACTCTCCATCAAAACGTTTAAAATAATCACCATGACTAAACTCTACTGTTCCAGACCATGGTTTCCTTGAACGTTGTAAATCTTCTGGTTCTCCTTCTAATATTCCAAAATTCCATTCCTTAAGACCTTTCTTACGAGTGTATGGGAGATTGGTTAGTAGTTCAGTAGTATCACAACAACGTTCAGATGTTGAAGAGTAAACTTCATCAAATTGAATATTTTGATCTTGTAAATGTGATTTGACATGTTTTGCTTGGTTAATCCCTCTTTCAGTTAAGGGAGAATCACACCATCCCTGAGCTAACTTTCTTTCATTAAATAATGTTTGACCATGTCGAATAATGTATAACTTGCGCATTAGAAAAAACCTCCCGTTAAAATTACTTACCATCTATAGTTTGCTTTATTATAATGATACAATAAATCAATCAAGACCAATACAGAAAATTAATTATGAATACTTCAAATATCTAATAATAAATTCACACTTTGTAATAACGACTTCTTTTTGATTAGGTTACTTCTAGTTATTCAACCTGATCAGAAAGAGGTTTTTTATGTGAAGAGAAATTGACAAGTTGTACAAAAAGAACTTATCTAATGAAGTACGGCTGTTGTACTTGTAGAAGAAATAAAGGAACTCCTAGCGAAATTTTGTTTGTTATGGGGTGTTTTCTTTCACATAAACAATGGAAAAAGGTAAGAAAAAAGACTTCTTAAATCAAGAAGTCTTTTTCTTTAGTTTCTTTTCAATCTTAACGTCATTGCGTTAATGGCTACAATAACTGTTGAGATCGACATTAGCACAGCTCCGACAGCCGGTGCCAACGTAATTCCAATAGGTGCTAAGATACCTGCTGCTATAGGTATAGCAATAAAGTTATAGCCAGCTCCCCAAATTAAGTTTTGTTTCATCTTACTAGTTGTTTTATTAGCTAATTCGATAAAGGATTCAATATCTCCGGGATCGGACTGCGTTAAAATGACATCTGCTGAATCAAGAGCTACTTGTGTGCCAGCACCTATAGCTACGCCAACATCAGCTAGAGCAAGGGAAGGTGCATCGTTTACTCCGTCACCTACCATAATGACTGTTTTGCCTTCATTTTTTAATGATTCAACTAAATCATATTTATCTTGCGGAGATTGATTTGCTTTATAGTCAATTCCTAATTCTTCAGCAATACCTTGAGCGGCTTTTTCATTATCACCGGTAGCCATAATCGGCTTGATACCATTAGATTTTAGCACGTTCATAAGTTCTATACTGGCTGGTTTTAATTCATCCCCTAAAGCAACCGCACCAATGGCTTCTTCATCCTCAACTAAAAAACTGACTGTTGCTCCTTTTGGAATATCAAAATCAACTTTCTTTCCAAATGCCTTTTGACTGATTAATTTGTAGCGGTGACCATTTGATTCACCTTCAACTCCAGCACCAGATACAACTTCAATAGAATCAAAGTTAATCGATTTAATTCCTTTTTTTCCAGCAAAATCTACAATAGATTGAGCAATTGGATGACTAGACCCACCTTCAATTCCGGCCATTAAAGCAAGAATTTCATCTGTATGATAATCTTTGCTTAACGATTCCGCATTTAATACCTTAAATTCCCCAGTCGTCAATGTCCCGGTCTTATCTAAAATCATCACATCAGCTTTTGTTGCCAATTCTAATGCTTCACGATCTTTGACCAATAATCCTCGGCTTGCACCTAAACTAGTACTTCGCGCAACGACAAGAGGAATAGCTAATCCTAAAGCATGTGGACAAGCAATCACCAAAGTGGTTACTGTAAAGATCACTGCTGTTTCTACATCCGTTAGAAACAACCAGGTAATAAAAGCAATTAGAGCTGCAGCTATAGCTATATAAAACAACCAGCTTGCTACTTTATTGGCAAGGTTTTCAGCTCGAGAAGGTTGGTCTTGCGCTTGACTAATTAACGTTTGTACTTGAGATATGAATGATTTATCACCCGTTTCTTGTACCTCAATATATAAAACACCTTCATTATTTGTTGATCCGCCAATTACTTGGTCTCCAACATTTTTTTCGATTGGTTTTGACTCACCCGTTAGCAGGGCTTCATTTACTCGTGACTGTCCTCTTTGAATCATACCATCTGCTGGAATGTTTTCTCCAGCCTGAACACGTATCACGTCTCCCACTTGCAAATGGGATACCGGACGAGATTCGACAGAATCATCTTCTAAAACAACATCTGCATCTTTCGGCATTAATTCAGCAAGAGCTTTCTGTGCGTCTCCAGCTTCGCCAACTGCTTTCATTTCGATCCAGTGTCCAAGCAACATAATCAAAATCAATGAAGCGAACTCAAAGAAAAAGTCCATTACGTGTTCACCAGTAACATATCTGGTAGCAACTGCATAGATACTGTAAAAATAAGAGACTCCTATCCCAAGTGTTACGAGGGCCATCATTCCTGGTGCTTTTTGTTTAAACTCATCAATAGCCCCCATATAAAAAGGTTTGCCCCCATAGATCATTAAGATTGTTGCCAGTACAGCAACAAGGATGTCTGAATAAGAAAACGAAAACTGAAAAGGCAAGGTAACACCCATCATTGGAGACAATAACATCACAATGATTCCCA
Organism: Carnobacterium inhibens subsp. inhibens DSM 13024; assembly: GCF_000746825.1. Lineage (NCBI taxonomy): Bacteria > Bacillati > Bacillota > Bacilli > Lactobacillales > Carnobacteriaceae > Carnobacterium > Carnobacterium inhibens. The sequence goes on from NZ_JQIV01000006.1 coordinate 1,588,478, forward strand.
GTGGCAGAGATTTCAAGAATAGTTCTTTAAAATTTCCATGATGATGATGTTCATGACCCCCATGACCCCCATGTCCGCCATGTCCCTCGTGATGATTGTGATTCATCTGGTGTTCTGGGTGTACTTGTTCATCGCGATAAGCATGGGGAACATGTTCTCCACTTTCTTCATGAATATGATGGTCATGACCCATTTTACTGTGATCCATCTGTTCATGATTCTTTTGTTTAGGAGAAGAATGTTTACTCTCATTATTACTCGTATACTTTTTCTTACTACCCATATTTTCTTCCTCCTTCATATTGATCCTAAAAAAGATAAACCCCATTTTTCTTCTTTATGTTACTGTTTAGAGTTAAAAAATGAGATTTGAAAAACAGACTATTTAAAAATTATTTATCTTAGCATAAAATCAATCGACTACAGCATATTTTGTATCAGAAAGTACAGAGACGAGTGTTTCGTTATCAATAATGGATTGGCTTTCAATCACCGCTTTTTTGTTTTCCAAATCAATTGCAACTGACTTTACTCCTTCAATCGCTTCAAATTTTTCTCGTACCGTGTTCGCACAACCTCCACATTTCATACCTTCTACAACGACTTCTTTTTTCATAATAAATTCCTCTTTTCTTTTATTTTTCAATTTCTTCTTTAGTACTATTTTCTTCAGCTATTTAGTTATTTAACGGAAGATGCTTTAAATCGTTTCAAGCGTAATGCGTTTATGAGTACTGACACAGAGCTAAAACTCATGGCTGCAGCAGCTATCATTGGATTTAATAATGGACCGCCAAAAATATGCAATAGACCCATTGCTACCGGAATACCTAATATATTATAAGCAAATGCCCAGAATAGGTTTTCCTTGATGTTTTTGATTGTGGCTTTACTTAATTCAACTGCTGTTGAAACGTCCATCAAATCACTTCTCATCAACACGATATCAGCTGATTCTATTGCGACATCTGTTCCGGAACCAATCGCGATACCAATATCAGCTTGTGCCAATGCTGGTGCGTCATTGATACCGTCCCCGACCATGGCAACATTTTTCCCTTCAGATTGTAGTTTCTTCACTTCATTCGCTTTATCTTCTGGCAATACTTCACTCAATACACGATCAATGCCAACTTGTTTAGCAATCGCTTCGGCCGTCCGTTTGTTATCACCTGTAATCATAGCGACTTCTATGCCCATTTTGTGCAATTGTTCAATAGCTTTTAAACTATTCTTTTTAACCGTATCGGCAACTGCGATAATACCAGCAATTTCCCCATCTTTTGCAATATACATTGGGGTTTTACCTTGCCCAGATAATTTATCTGAAATCGCAGCTAAATCTTCTAATGAAATGCGGCTTTCATCCATTAATTTCTTATTGCCAAGCAATAAATTTTGACCGTCAATGGTTACTTCAATTCCTAGTCCAGGAATAGCCTTAAATGAATCGGTTTTAACGAATTCTAGATTTCTTTCTTTTGCCTCATTCACAATGGCTTCACCCAATGGATGCTCAGAACCTTTTTCGGCAGAAGCGCCTAGAATCAATAGAGCTTCTTCAGAAAGACCCTTTGTAGTCACGATATCGGTTACTTTTGGTTTACCTTCTGTAATGGTTCCTGTTTTATCAAAAACGATTGTTTCAATCTTATGAGTGGTTTCCAATGCTCCACCACTTTTAATCAAAACACCATTTTCGGCTCCTTTACCCGTTCCAACCATGATGGCTGTAGGTGTTGCTAAACCAAGTGCACATGGACAAGCGATAACAAGCACCGAAATCGTAATCGTTAAAGCAAAAATCCATGACTCTTGTCCTAAGAAGAACCAAGCTAAACCAGATAAAATCGCAAGTCCGATTACAATTGGAACAAAGACGCCGGAAATTTGGTCAGCTAATTTTGCAATCGGAGCTTTTGAACCTTGAGCATCTTCAACCAATTTAATGATTTGAGATAAAGCAGTATCTTTCCCAACTTTTGTTGCTTTGTATTGGAAACTTCCGTTTTTATTCATGCTTGCGCCAATAACGTTGTCGTTTGGTTTCTTTTCCACCGGCATACTTTCACCGGTTAACATCGATTCATCGATTGAAGTGTTTCCCTCCAGTATGGTTCCATCAACCGGTAGTTTTTCACCGGGGCGAACAACAACGATATCGCTAACCTGTACTTCATCAATCGCTATTTCTAATTCTTGATTGCTTCGTAATACACGAGCTGTTTTTGGTGTCAGACCCATTAGCTTTTTGATGGCTTCAGATGTCTTGCCTTTTGAAACAGCTTCGAAATATTTCCCTAATGTAATCAGTGTTAGAATAACCGCTGCTGATTCATAATAAAGAGCCATTGCGAAACTGGTATTACCAACATAAATCATATAGGTTCCATATAGGCTGTAAACAAATGCTGCGCTGGTACCGAGTGCAACAAGAGAATCCATATTTGGATGTCCTTTAACTAAAGTCTTGAACCCGATTGCAAAGAAGCTGCGACCATAATACATAACCGGTAACGTTAAAACTAATTGCGTTAGTGAAAAAGTTACAGGATGCATCATTGGATCGATAACTTCCGGTAGGGGCAGACCTACCATATGTCCCATAGCAATGTATAGTAATGGAATGGTGAAAATAGCAGACATTATGAATCTGCGCCAGACATCTTTAATATGCTGTTGTTTCTTTTCGCGGTCCGAATCGACTGCTGCTGCAGAGCCGACTTCCTCATGAGCTTCATACCCAGCTTCGGTTACGGCTTTTGTTATATCGGATACATTCAATACGGTTGGATCATACTGGACTATCATTTTTTCAGTTGCTAGATTAACAGCTGCGTTGTTCACTCCTGCAAGTTTTTTCGTTGCCTTCTCAATGGTTTGTGCACAAGAAGAACAAGTCATTCCCTCTATATCAAACGTTTTTTTAAGCGTATTTGATTTCGCTGTATACCCAGCATCTGTCACAGCTTTTTGAATATCTGCTTCTGTCAAAGATGATTCATCAAATTGGACTGTCATTTTCTCAGTAGCCAAATTAACAGTTGCTTCTTTTACACCCGGTAACTTACTCGTAGCTTTTTCAACCGTTTGCGCACATGAGGCGCACGTCATACCTTCTATGCTAAAAATTTTATTTTCCATATTATCCTCTTTTCTAATCGTATTAGTGGTACAAGTGGCATTCGCATTGTCCCGGTGCGCATTCACATGGTACCTCATCCAATGCTGTGTTTTCTTTTTGTTCTAATAGTTTTTTTAGTAGAGCAATATCTGTTTTGCTTAGAGTAGCTTCAGCTATCATCTTACTGATAACTTGACCCGATTGTTTATTACAAACTCGAGAAAAGATATCATCAGTATAAGAATCCATACTTTCTTCTTCAGTAACCGCAGCAGAATAAATAAATTTATTTCCTTCTTTTATAGTCTGCAAGGCCCCTTTATCGACTAAACGACCGATCAATGTTTTGATAGTAGCTGCTTTCCACTGCTTTTTATTTTCGAGAATGGCCGTGATTTCTTTACTGGTAACCGATTCATTTGCCCAAGCCACACGCATAATTTCCCATTCTGCATCTGTTATTTTTATTGAACTAATTGCCAACATATTCTTTCCCCCTTTTTTTCGTTTACACATGTAATCTTTCTTGATATCTAAAGTTTACAATTGTAATCGAAATATGTCAAGTATTTAATTGCCTTTCATTTTTCTTATTTATGTATTTAAAAATTCCCATCCGCTCTCACTGCTTCTCTTAAGGTATTTTGTTTATTTTCTTTAAAAGTTATTTTATTGCTGGAGTTGCTTAGACAATATACGATAAAAAACATATGCTATTTTTTCAAATGAATAGATTATCCCTATGTATAATTTAATTTGAGCATTCTAAATAATAATGGTATTGTTAATTGTATAAAGTTAGTGAGAAGGAGAAAAAATGGCTTCTATTAAAGATGTTGCAAGGTTAGCAAAAGTATCAGTAGGAAGTGTTTCAAAATATTTAAACGGTGGCAAGTTAAAGGAAAAAACAACAATAGCAATTGAAGAAGCCATTAAAGAGTTAAAATATGAAAAAAATATATATGCTACTGGACTAAGAACAAACAGAACCCATACCATTGCCTTAATGATACCGACTATTTGGAATCCTTTCTTTAGTGAATTGGCCTTTTATATTGAAACAGAATTGAGAAATTATCAAACTAAATTAGTTTTGTGTAACACTATAAATAACTATGAAAATGAGATTGCCTATATCTCGATGGCTCGTCAAAATAAAATCGATGGCTTGATTACATTATCTTATAGTAACGTAGATGCCTATATTTCTAATGAAATACCAGTTGTCAGTATTGACCGTTACTTTTCTGAAAAAATACCAACAATTATGAGTGATAATTTTGCTGGAGGTAAATTAGCAGCTGAGAAATTACAGCAAGCTGGGTCAAATAAATTAGCGTTCATTGGTTATGGTTCAATTTATGAAAACTCGACAAGAGATCGTTATCGTGGATTTCAAGATTACTGTCAATCTAACAAACTTGATTGGGAAAAATTTTATTACGAAGGACACCATCAAGAGTTTAGGGAACAACTACCCCTATTTATTCAGGAACAAATAGTGAATAAAGGAATCGATGGAATATTCGTGGTAACAGATGAACAAGCTATGGAAGTTATCGCTTTACTTCACCAAAATGGTAAGAGAGTCCCAGAAGATATCCAAGTTATTGGATTTGATGGAAGTAAGCAATCTAATAATACTCCAATATACCTTTCCAGCATTCGCCAGTCAGTTCCAGCAATTGCAACTGAAACAGTGCACTGTTTATTCAACATTATTGAAAAAAAAGAAGTTCCTCTAAAAACAATTTTACCAATAACTTATCAATCTGGTACAACAACTAAAGATTAAATTGATTATGTACTTAAAAAAATCGGTTTGCCAATCCTTTCAAAAAGGTTTGACAACTAGATTTTTTTTGTTTATATTAAAAATGAAACGTTTCATTTTTAAAAAATATGGAGGTGTACAGTGAGTATGTTAGATATTAAAAAGATAACAACAGATATTATTCATGGAGTTGGTGGAGTAGAAAATATTGTTTCAGCCGCCCATTGTTCAACTAGATTACGAATAGTTTTGAAAGATGATAGTCTGATAGCCACAGATAGTATCTCTGAAGTTGAGGGTGTCAAAGGTTCTTTTAATAATGGTGGTCAATTTCAAATTATTTTAGGAACTGGATTGGTCAATAAAGTTTATCAAGAGTTTTTAACGCAGACTAATTTATCCGAAATAGGCAAAGATGAATTAAAAGATTTAGCTGCAACAAAAATGAATCTAATTCAACGTATTTTGAAAGCGTTAGCAGATGTGTTTGTCCCAATTTTACCAGCTTTAGTAGCTGCAGGGTTATTAATGGGACTAAATAATTTATTAACAGCTAAAGGTTTATTTATTTCTAATCAGACAGTAATCGAGGCCTATCCTCAATTCTCAGATTTAGCAGAAATGGTTAATGTATTCTCTAATACTGCATTTGTATTTCTCCCAGTTCTAATTGGATTTTTTGCGGCTCAGACTTTTGGTGCAACCCCTGTTTTAGGTGCTGTCATTGGAGCGATAATGATTCATCCAGACTTATTAAACGGTTATGACTATGGTCAAGCTTTACTGGATAACACATTACCAGTATGGAATATTTTTGGTCTTGAAATCGCTAAAGTAGGCTATCAAGGAACCGTTTTACCTGTAATTGGAGCGGCTTTTGTTTTAGCTAAGACAGAAAAAATATTACGGAAATTTATTCCAATGATGCTAGATAATATTGTTACTCCACTAATTGCAGTTTTATTTACAGCTAGTTTTACTTTTATAGCTATTGGTCCTGTCATGAGAGTAATCGGAGATTGGATGACTAATGGCGTAATGTGGTTGTTTTTTGAGTTAGGACCTATAGGAGGAGCCATTTATGGTGTTGTTTATCCATTACTTGTTATTACAGGTATGCACCATAGTTTGGTTACTTCTGAGATGCAGATATTGGCTAATATTGAAACACTTGGAGGTTCACCAACTTTTGCAGTTGTAGCTGCTTCTAACGTGGCACAAGGAGCTGCTGCATTAGCAGTATTTTACCTATTTAAAAAAGATATTAAAATGAATTCCATTGCTTCAGCAGCAGGAGTATCAGCTTTATTAGGCATTACTGAGCCAGCTGTTTTTGGTGTCAATTTGAAGCTTAAATATCCATTTATTGCAGCCCTAATTGGATCAGCAATAGGATCAGCTTACGCTACATGGATGAACGTCTTATCCTTATCACAAGGACCTGCTGGTTTACCAGGTGTGATCGTTATTCGTCCGCAATCAATGATTCAATATTTAATTTCTTTAGGAATAGCTTTTGTCGTAACATTTATTGTTACCATATTATTTGCAAAGACTAGCAAAATAAAAAAAATAGTCTAAAAAGAAAATTGCGAGGGATAATACAAATGGAATGGACAAAAGAAGAACGTTATAAAAGAATTGAGGATGTCTCTAGTACTTATATGACAGAATTGGTAAAAAAAGTTAACGAGGGACCTTATCGACAAATTTTTCATATTCAACCTAAAACAGGATTACTAAATGATCCAAACGGATTTAGTTACTATAACGGTCAGTATCACTTATTTTATCAGTGGTTCCCTTTAGGCCCAGTTCATGGTGTGAAGTACTGGTATCATATGGTTTCTAATAATTTGGTTGATTGGGAAGATCATGGTATTGCATTGGAGCCGGATACTAAATATGATAGTCATGGTGTTTTCTCAGGTACAGGATTTGTGAAAAATGATCAGTTGCATTTGTTCTATACAGGCAATACTCGAACGGAAAATTGGACGCGAATTCCTTATCAATGTCATGCAGTGATGGGGAACGACAATTACATTAAGAAATCTCAAAATCCGCTGATTACAGGCTCGCCTGAAGGCTATACGGATAACTTCAGAGATCCCAAAATTATTGAACAAAATGGTCGCTATTACTGCATTATTGGAGCAGAAACAGATAGTCATGAAGGAGCAATTGCTTATTATGTTTCAGATGATTTAGAAAAATGGACGTATCAACGAGCGATAGAATTAAAAGGAAATATTACTTCAGAAAACCAAGGATTTATGTGGGAATGTCCAGACTATTTTGAGTTGGATCATCAAGGAGTTCTCTTATTTTCACCTCAAGGAATGACAGAGGAGGGAGATAACTATCAAAATATTTATCAATCTGGTTATTTATTAGGAAATCCACTTGATTTTGCTACAGGAATTTTTCATGTGACAGAGAACTTTAAAGAATTAGATAGAGGTTTTGATTTTTATGCACCTCAAACAATGACTGATCCAAATGGACGTCAATTGTTAGTTGGGTGGTTAGGTCTTCCAGGTGTGGATTGTGCGACCGATGAATTTGGATGGGCTCATTGTTTGACAATTCCGCGTGAAATTAGTATACAAAATGGAAAACTTCATCAGAAACCCGTATCTGAACTTTCTTTATTACGTGGGAAGAAAAATACCGTAGAAATGGAACTAGAAAACGAAGCAGTCATTGCTGAAAATTTTTCTGCTAGAACTTACGAACTCCAAGTAACCTTTTCAAACTTAAGCGGATCATCTGTAGGTTTAAGTTTCCGTATGGGAGAAAAGGAAGTAACCAATTTTTATTATGATCGAATAGCAAAAAAATTAGTTTTTGATCGAAGTCAATCCGGTGAAACAGCCACTGCTGAATTTGGCAGTATAAGAAAATGCGATTTTTCTGAAGAAGAACTAGATATTCAATTATTCATGGATGAATCTTCCGTAGAAATATTTGTGAATGATGGTTTAGAAGTTTTTACATCTCGTCTTTACTCACAAGTAGATCACAATCAAATACAATTCTATACTAAAGGACATGCCACTGTAACAGCAATTCAATGGGAAATTAATTAAGCAGCCTCCTCTTATTGGAAAATGTATTGTACAGTTGAAGGTTTAACTGATTAGGTATGTATAGACATCAATCACTCTATGTTATTTATTCATATAATTCTCGTTATTACTTTGTTATAAATAGTATTTAAATCACTGAGATATGCCATGGTGAACTACCATGAAAAATTGATAAAGAAATTAAAAAAACTCCTACTTATATGTAGTAAACTGACCTCCAAACGTTAGATTTTTGGTCTAACATTTGGGGGTCACTACATAGTTCATAAATGGGAGTTTTTTTCATTAATAGTAAATTAGATGAAGCAATTTACTTGATAAAAATAATTTTGTACTAAATGCATTATCAATAATTATAAAGTGATTCTTTAGAAATTGAACTATAAATTTGAGCATTTAACCTAAACTACATATAATTCTAAGTTAATAAAAAATACATAAACAGATGTAAAATTATTATTTTTGATTAAATAGTATTTTTCATTGGTATGTTTTTTATAAAAGCAGTTATTAAAATCCCCATTTATTAATCCCTTTCTTATTTAAATTATCACTATCTCTTATTTGCATTCCAATGCTAACTGAAGACATCCCACGATACCTGCATTATCTTCTAAAATTGGCGGAACGATATAGGTATCTAAATCTGGCACAGAGAGATAATCGTTCATAAGTTCTCTAAAACGATTTTTAATTAAAGGAAAGAGTTGCTTCTGTTTCATTACTCCTCCACCTAAAATAATACGCTCTGGTCTTAGTATTAGACTGTAATTAATCAGAGCTTGCGCTATATAATCAGCTTCAATTTGCCAAACCTCTTTTTTATCAGCTAATTCGTAGCCTTTTTCCCCATATCTCTTTTCAATAGCTGGACCTGATGCCATACCTTCAAAGCAATCGCTATGGTACGGACAATTACCATTGAACTTATCTTTTTTATGTTTTTTTATCCCAATATGTCCCATCTCAGGGTGACCAAATCCTGAAAGGATTTCTCCGTTGACGATTGCTCCAGCACCAATTCCAGTGCCAATCGTTAGATAGATACAACTTTCTAATCCCTTTGCGCTACCATGCTTCCATTCACCGTATGCAGCTGCATTTACATCTGTTGTCAACTGAATAGGAACGTCTATTTCTTTTTTTATTGCCGGTAAAAGCTTGAAATTTTCCCAGCCTTTTTTTGGCGTTGAAGTGAGACTACCATATAGTTCAGAATTTTTATTTATCTCAATCGGGCCAAAAGAACCAATTCCAAGAGCAGCTAATTTATATGGTTCAAAAAAATCAAAAACTTTCTTTAGTGTATCTTTGGGATTTGTTGTTTCTATACTTTTTTTTGCAATTATTTCTAAACTTTCGTCCGAAACAGCACAAATAAATTTTGTGCCTCCCGCTTCAATACCTCCATAATTCAATGATAATCCTCCTTTAGTATTTTGAATGCCCTACTCACCAACATGAATTGACGAGTGCTGTAATTCCTTGATCGTCACTTTTCCATTCACGCCAATAGCATATTCATGGACTGCTTTTAGTGGGAAAATAGTCATGGACATAACCTCACGTCCGCCGTTGATAAATACTTCTATTGAAGATTTATCAATAAAAATATCCAATTGAAGTTGATTATCGATAAGTGGAATACTTACGGTTCTTTTTACCAAAGTAGAATCTTCAGAACCTAAAATAGGCGATCCTATATATTCTCTACTTAACTCCATTACACCTTCTTCTACTTGAAAAAGTAAAACAGCTTTTTCATCTTCATTTTTGGGTAATTCAATAAAAAAAGTTTTAGCGTTCTCTAAATTAGCCTGTAATTGAATACGCAGACTCGGTTCCGAAAAGGAATCGACTGTTTTTGTTTCATTCTCTAAATATATATCATGATATTCTTTTTCAACTGTTTGATAATGATTAATTTCGTTGATTGCCTTTTGAATTAACTGTTCATTTTTGATTTCTAATACTCGTGGAAGTGTCATAGCACCAGCCCAACCATGTCTTTCAACATGTGTTGGCTGCGTTCTTCCCCACATCTGCATCCATGCTATCATGATACGGTTTCCGTTAGCATCTTGTAATGTCTGGGGAGCATAAAAATCAAGACCATGATCTATTTCTTGTAAAGTTGATTTTACAAATTTACCAGTGTTCCAATCTACTCTTCCAACCATCACTATGGAGGAACTTGTATTGTGGAAATCATGACCCTTTCTAGGCATTTGGATAGGAGAAAGGATTAGAACATCATGCCCATTTAATTCAAATAAATCAGGGCATTCCCACATAACACCATGTTCCTCTTGGCCTTCAAGTAGGATTGATTTAAATTCCCAGTTGATCAAATCAAGCGATTTGTACAATAAAACTTGCCCTGTTTCTTGTTTTGTCTTTGATACAATCACGCTATAATAAATACCGTTCCTTTCAAACACTTTTGGATCTCTGAAATCTTCTTGGACTGCATTTATCGGTAAGGAAGATGTATCAATAATAGGATTTTGCTTTAATTTTTCAAAATTTATTCCATCTTTTGATACGGCTATACATTGTACTTGTTGTGTCTTATTTTCCGTTTCTACATGCATGATACCTGTATACATAAGATAAAGATTTCCATCTTTCTCAATGGCACTTCCTGAAAAGCACCCACCTGCATCTGCAGGTGTATCAGGTGCTAGAGCAACCGGAAGATGTTCCCAATTTATCATGTCTTTACTTTTTGCGTGTCCCCAGTGCATGGGACCCCATTCCGAATTATATGGATGAAATTGATAGAATAAATGATATTCGCCTTTATAAAAAACAAATCCATTAGGATCATTTATCCATCCTGTAGGTGCTGCGAAATGATAATTTAGACGGTAATCTTGTACGACCTTATCTTTATTCTCTTCTATAAAGGAATTTGCCTTCAAAAGTGTGTAATTGTTCATTGTCATTTATTTCCCCTCTTATTCTTTAAAAGTATCGTAACCTTCTTGTTTAATTTCTAACCATTCTGATAAGCCAAAACTTTCTAATTCTTTCAAATAATCTTCCCATTCTGTATCAATATTTCCATTTATAATCCATTCTGCTCGTTTTCGATTCAGATATGGTAGCATGTCTGCGTCAATTTTTGCTATACGATCTGCATTTTCAAGCGTTAGAAATACTCTTGGATAAATAAAATCATTCGTAACATAAGGTACAAAGTTTTCTTTTAGTATTTCTAATCGCCATCTTGCATCCTCTGGCATGGTCGTGACGGTTCCATAATAATCGTTTAAAATTGCCAACGGACCTGAAGCTTCTGTTTTTTGTCTTAATTCTCCCGGAGAAGTTCCAGTTAATGGTAAATGTTTCAACATGTTTGTTTCCTCGTCTAATTCAAAAATATTCTGGCTATCTTCTGCTCCATAAGTTCCCCAGTTATTTTGAACGGATTGAGACGGTTCATACATAGCATCTATCCACTTTGCCGTTAACTCAAGATTTTTATTTTCACTTGTGATAACAAAACGGTCACGACTAAAACCCATCCCATTAGTTCTTGTTATATGTTTTTCTCCGGTTGGTCCTGATAGTACTGGTAATAAATCGTAAGTATCATTATCTCCTGTAACATTTGCCTTATCCCAAGTAAAGTAAACACCATAACGTGCTTCTTTTCCTTTGGCAATATATCCATTCCAGTCATGCTCAAAAGCTTCTGTATCAATTAAACCTTTTTGGTACATATCATTAAAGTAATGAATGGCTTCTTTATATTCTGGATTGTCTGCTGTAAAGTCAACCTTACCATCATTTCCCACTACAAGGTGGTCATCATTGTCCCCGATACCAAAAGCAGAAAATAGTAATTTCATATCCTCGTTGCCCCCATTATCAATAAAAGATAATGGAATTTCATCTGCTTCTCCATTACCATTTGGATCCTGAGTTTTAAAAGCTTCTAAAACAGTTATCAGTTCATCCGTTGTTTGTGGCATTTCTAATCCTAGATTGTTTAACCAGTCCACATTGATCCATGCCATATCATTTACAGTATGAATCGATTCTTTATCGCTTCCTAATTCTTCAATCCAAGGAAAGGAGTACATATTTCCATCTGGAGCTGTTGCAAGAGCTTTATACTCTGGGTTTTCTTCATAAATTTTCTTTAAATTTGGCATATACTGATCAACTAAATCATTTACAGGAATAACAATTCCATTTTTTGCCCAAGATAAAAGATCATAATCACTAGCAGCGGCATTAAAAATGCCATCTGGTAAGGATCCACTTGCAATATCTAAATTCCTTTTTTCTGCAAAATCTGATTGGTAGTTTGTCCAATCGATGTGAACGCCCGTCTTTTCTTCAAGTCTTTGGAATACCAACTTGTCATTAGGATCTGCTGGTGCTAATGGCGAACTTTGTGTTAAAAATTTTAACGAAACCTCTTCTTTTAATGGGAAAGTAACATTTGATAGTTCATAATCTTCCGTAAAAGCTTCATCTGTTGAACCACATGCACTTAGTAACATGATTGTTAATCCTGATAGTAGTAATAAATTCCTCGCTTTTTTCTTACGCATTTTTTATTCCTCCATTATCTTTTTTTATCCTTTTACAGATCCTACCAATGTACCTTTATCAAAATATTTTTGGAAAAACGGATACATAATAAGTAACGGTAAACTTGAAATAACAATAGTTGCATACTTAATTAGTTCGGCTATTTCTTTGATGGCAGCCATTTCTGTTTGGGCGCCTACCATATTTTGCGAAGGTTCATTTTGAATTAATATTTTACGTAATACCATTTGTAGAGGTTCTAGTTTAGGATCTTGTAAATAAATCATAGCTTCAAAATAGGAGTTCCATTGACCCACAAAAGCGTATAAAAATAGGACGAAAATAATGGGTTTTGCTATTGGTAACATAATTTTAAAAAGAATGTGAAACTCATTTGCACCATCCATTACTGCTGCTTCAGATAATTCTTTTGGAATACCTTGAAAATAAGTTTTTGCCAGAATGATATTAAATACATTCACTGCTCCAGGAATAATTAATGCCCAAACCGTATTGATCATATTCATATTTTTTAGTAACAAGTAAGTTGGTACTAAACCACCACCAAAAAACATTGTAATAATCAAAAAAGTCATAATTGGTCCTTTTCCAACTAAGTTTGCTTTAGAGAGCGGATATGCTGTAATCATGGTAATAAAAACGGTCAAAACACTAAAGGTAACTGAGTAAAAAATTGAATTTAAAAATCCTCTTAAAATAGAGCCATCTGCAAATACTCTTTCATAACCCGTTAACGTCCAATCTTTTGGATTAAAACTTATACCTTTATTTAACAATGTTGTTGGATCCATGAATGATGCTACCAACACGTAAATTAATGGTAATAAAGTAATTACAACTAAAAAACCTATGATAATTCGATTAACAATCAACATTCGTTTATCGAATTCTGTATAATTTAACATCGATCTCGCCTCCTATAATCCTTTTCCATCATTTAATTTTTTAACAACTGTATTTGCACCAATCAATAAAATAATATTTATTAAGGAATTAAAAAGTCCAACAGCTGTTGAATATCCATAATTACCTTGTTGCAAACCAACTTTATATACATAGGTCGAAATTATCTCTGATGTTGGTAAATTTAAGGACGTTTGCATAAGGTAGGCTTTTTCGTATCCCACACTCATTATTCCCCCTGCTGCAAGAATAAAATTGATTACCATTACTGGTTTGATAGTTGGAATATCAACATGCCAAATTTTCTGGAAAATATTTGCTCCATCTATTCCAGCTGCATCCAATAAATCAGTATCAACATTTGCTAAGGCAGAAGTATAAAGAATTGAAGACCATCCCATTGCTTGCCATACGCCTGAGAAAACATACAATGGTCTAAAGAAATCCGGATTTTGCAAAAATTTTATATTTTCTCCCGTAATACTATTAAAAATAATATTAATTGGCCCGTTGGCGCTAAACAATATAAATATAATCCCTACGATAACTACAACTGAAATAAAATTTGGAGCATATAAGATTAATTGAATTCTTTTTTTCCACTTTTTGCTCATAATCTGGTTTAAAGAAAGCGCTAATATAATTGGCGGAAAAAAACCAAGTATTAAACCATAAAAACTTAATTTCAATGTATTTTCAAGCAAAACACTAAAGTTTGGTGAGTTAAAAAAAGAAATAAAATGATCAAAACCCACCCACGGACTAGCTAAAATACCTTTTAACGGATTATAGTCTTTAAAAGCAAGTAATACTCCATACATTGGAAAATATTTAAAAATAAGTGTTAATAATAACCCAGGCATTAACAGCACATATAGAAGTTTATTATTTTTTATATATTGCCATTTTTTATTTACTCTCTCCTTTTTTCCAGCTTTCAAAATTGCATTTTCCATTATACTTCCCCCTTTTTTGAAACGTTTCCAATTTGATGAAAAATAATATCAGAAACATTTACAATTTATTGAAACGTTTCCAATATTTTTTAAAAAACAAAAATTTAGTTTTAACACCTATTAAATTAACATAGTAAGCGCTATCTGTCAATCTTTTATTTTTGTTGTGTCTCCTTGTATGTATGTTACTGGAAGAACAATTCTTTTTTCTACAGGTAAATGATTGATTGTTTTTAAAAGCGATTGCACTGACTGTACAGCCATTTCTTCAACAGGTTGTTTTATTGTAGACATAATAACTTGTCTATCTTTTGATAATTTAATACCGTCACAACCTATAATTTGAATATCATCTGGCACTTTTTTACCTAGATTTTCTAAACACTGTTTTACATCTAACCCCATATAATCGTTGATTGTAAAAATGCCATCAATATCTGGATGAGCTAGTATAAATTCTTCGATTTTTTCTTCTAAACGGTCAATTGGTTCAGGAATTTCTAAACTTGAATAGTTGATTTTTTGTTCTTTTGCTTCTTTTAGAAAAGAACTAGCACGTTTTGTAATCTCAGATTCATAAACAGGAATGCCCCCAATATAAGCTAAAGATTTGCATCCATTTTTTATTAACTGTGTTGCTGCTAATTTTCCAGCTTGTGCATTGTCTGATGTGACATATGTGACATCTTCTTTAAAATGACGGTCAATACTTACAAATGGCATGTTAGACTTAACATATTTATCAATATCACTATACGTAATACCGATAATACCATCCACTTTATTTTGCTGAACCATCTTAATATATTCCAATTCTTTCTTATAGTTATTTTCTGAATTACACAAAAGCAGTTTGTATCCATAATTTTCCAATGTTCTCTCTACATAATAAGCAAACTCTGAGAAAAAGGGATGCCAAATTGAAGGTATGATCAAAGCGACTGAATTTGTTTTATTTAATTTTAATCCTCTAGCATACTCATTAGGCTGATAATCCAGCTCTTTAATTGCATACTCAACTTTTACTTTCGTACTTTCTTTTAAAGAATCCGGATTATTTACATACCTAGATACTGTACCTACTCCAACTCCTGCCAAATTTGCAACATCTTTCATTGTAGCCATTTTATCACCTCATTTTCATTATATGTCTTATCTTACCATCACTAAACTTGTATAAAATTTTTTTTATCTTTCTGAAGCTTCATCTGAAAATCAATATACATGACCGTCGCATAGATAAGTATATAGTAAATTTAACTTTTAATAAATCAGTGTCATACCTATTTTTTATAATAATGTACATTTTTTTCTTCACTGAGATTTCTCACCATATTTTTTTCCGAAATTTTCCATAACATCAATCACTGGAATAAATTCACGTCCTTTTGTGGTTAATGAATATTCCACGCGTGGAGGTACTTCTGGGAAAACTTCTCGGTTAATTAATCCATCTGCTTCTAATTCTCGCAATTGTTTTGTAAGGGATCCTTGTGATATATCCCATAAAAAAGCTTTGATTTCACTGTAACGTCGTTCTTTAGTCTTTAAAAACCAAAGAATAATATACTTCCAACGTCCAGAAAGGATATTTTGTGTATACGCAATGCCATAAACATCTCTATGTTCATTAATAAATTCTTTTTCAAATCCGTCCTTACATATTCTAGCCATACTAACATTCCATTTCTTCTCTTTAGTACAAAAAATTGTACTACGTCTTTTTTTATTGCCTACTTCTACTTTTAGAGTAATGCGTTTAGTATAGTATTTGTGATTAAAATAAGCAACTACCTCTTCATAACATTGATTTACACTCAAAAAAGTGTGTAGATAATTTTATGGTTGAGTAATTGAACTATTTTATAGATGTTATTAGATCGTAAGCGAAGAAAATTTATTTTAGGAGGAACACTAATGAAAATTGGAATAATCGGTGCAGGACCAATAGGGACAACTATTGCTAAAAAATTGGTGAATAAAGGGCATGATGTCAAAATCGCAGACACCCGTGGATTAGATAATATGGCAGGGAAAGAAATCTCAGGAACACCTGTGATTGTAGAAGATGTCATAAAAAATAGTGATACTCTTATTATTTCTCTCCCTTCTCATGTAATGCCAAGCATTCGCACCATTATCGATCAAGTTGATAAAGACGTAATTGTTGTAGATACGTCAAATTACTATCCATTCAGAGACAGTAAAATTGAAGATATCGAGAATGGAATGGTCGAAAGTCTTTGGGTTTCAAAACAATTAGGTAGACCTGTCATTAAAGCTATCAGCAATCAATTAGCTTACACTTTGGAAAATAAAGGAACCCCAGAAGGTACTAGTGGACGTATCGCAATGACAGTTTCAGGTGATGACCACTTACAAAAACAACTAGTCATGGGCTTAGTAAATGATTTAGGTTTTGATTCAGTAGATAGTGGCTCTTTAAGTGAGTCATGGAGACAACAACCTGGAAACCCTGCTTACTGCACAGAATTAACAAAAGACGAGTTAATAGACGCCTTAAAAAAAGCAGATAAAGAAAAAGCACCCTTGTTAAGAGATAAAGTAATGGAAAACTTTTCACCTGATTTCACTCACTCAGACATCGTAAACTTAAATAGAGAAATCTATAACTCATAAGCTAGTCAAGTGAATAAGGTTTTAGTTTATAGCATGCTGTTGACACTTTAATTTTTTCGTTATATGATTAGCAAGCTAAATATATTTGGAGGTGCTACATGGAAGACAGTCTTGAGTGTCAAATTCGTGAGCTATTAGATAGAGTCTCATTCCGTATGCGTCGCGATTATAGTGAAAGCCTAAGAGAAATTAATTTATATGTTGGTCAAGATAAATTACTTCATCGCTTATGGTCAGGGGATGGAATTACACAAATGCAGCTATGCACCCACTTAAATTGTGAACCACCTACTGTAACGAATATGGTTAAATCACTAGAGGAAAATGGCTTCATCTACCGAGAACGTGACCAAAAGGATTCAAGAGTTATGCGGATTTTCCTAACCGAAGAAGGAAAAGAGCTGAAAGAACCTATTAATGAAAGATGGACGAAGCAACAAGATAAGTTGCTTAAATCAACTTTACCAGAAGAACGTCTGCTATTAAGACGACTTTTGAAGCAAATGGAAAGTAACTTGTATTAGTTTCTTTTCACGAATATACTTAGCAAGCTAAATATATTCGTGAAAAGAAAAAACTCTTTACGTTACGAGTAAGTTTAGCAAAATACTTAGCTTGCTAAGTATTTTGTCTCGTATATTAATACCAAACGAGATTTTATTTATGATGTTAAAAGATAAAAATGAATTAAAACTATCACTGTTAGACTTCGTCCATATCTATAAGGGTTCAAACCCTATTGAAAGCCTCGCTAATACTACAGAAGTTGTAAAACTTGCAGATAAACTTGGTTTTTATAGATATTGGTTCACTGAACATCATAATACAACGAATCAAATCAGCACTTCACCCCGGAAGAATTGATCTTGGTATAGGAAGAGCTTCAGGAACAGACACTCTAACTGCAAGAGCTTTACAAGTTTCGTCGGAAGATTTCTCCTTGAAATTAGATAGTTTACTATCCTTCTTTTCACGCAATTTTCCTGAGGACCATCCTTACCGTCATATCAAAGTACCTGGTGATTTTCCATTAATTTCTGATTTTTATATGTTGGGTTCAAGCCAAGGTGGACTACAGTACGCAATTGAAAAAGGACTTGGATTTGTTTTTGCAGCACACTTATCGCCAGAATTAGCCGTTCCAGTTCTTCGTTCATATCATGAAAAAATTCGAACCGTCTAAATACATGAAAGAACCAAAAGGAATTTTATCGATACCGGTTATTACAGCAGAATCAGAGGAAGAAGCAAAATATTTAGCAGGCCCAATGGAATTACTATGGGCAAGAATGGCTACAGGGTCTAGCAACCTTGCTGTTGTATCGCCAGAAGAAACATCAGAGCATAAATATACCAATGCAGAATTAGCTGCATATAACAACAATAAACAACGTTTTATCATTGGAAGCATACAGACAGTCGCACAAAAATTAAGAGCACTAGCAAAAGAGACTTTAGTTGATGTAATTATGATTGTTGATTTTTATGGGGAACAAGAAGGGCGTTTAAAAGCCTATAATTTGCTTGCAGAAAAATTCTTACATTCAACATAAGAAAATAAATACTTAAAATTTAAGATAATCATAATATTTTATTTCGATAGAGAGAAGGTGAAAAGAATGGATAATAGAAAAATGTTAAAAATGGGCGCTATTATTGAAGGTGTGGGCTATAACCATATGGGGTGGCGACACCCTGACATGCCTGCTGATGCGAGTGAAAATATCGATTACTATGTAAAACAAGCAAAAATTGCAGAAAAGGCGAAATTCGATACTTTGTTTTTAATCGATGTCAGCCATGTTGGGCCGGGAAACATACCACATTACTTGAGCATGTTTGAAGGAGTCAGCATCATGTCAGCGCTTAGTATGGTTACTAAGAATATTGGCCTTTCAGCAACCATTGCTGCGTCGTACGGAGATCCATTTTCTGCTGCGAGACAGATATTATCCCTCGACAAAATCAGCAAAGGCCGCGCCTCCCTAAATGCGATTACCTCAAATCCGGGTGGAATGATGAACTATAGCAGAGGGCATCTAACAAAAGCAGATCAGTACCCGATGCAAAAAGAATTTATGGAGATTCTCTTAGGTTTATGGGATTCATATGAAGATGATGCTTTTATACGAGATAAAGCAAATGGAATCTATTTAAATCCACAAAAAATGCATCCTATAAACTATAGAGGGAATTATTTTTCGGTAGATGGTCCATTGAATCTTAGTCGTTCAGTCCAAGGTAGACCGGTACTCTTCACGGCGGGTATGTCTGATAATTTTATGAATAATGCTGCGAAGTATACGGATGGAGTCTTTACCTTTGCTCAATCAGTTGATAATTTAAAAGAAATTGTGACAAAAATTAAAAAAAAGGTAGCATTAGAAGGACGATCTCCTGAGGACTTTATTGTTGCGGTTTCACAGCAAGTGCTTGTTGGCAGAACTGAAAAAGAAGCCGAAGAAAAATTCCGGGAAATGGAAAGTTTAATCCCTCAGTATAGAATTCCAAAACCTTTATTTTTCGGCTCGGCCGAGAAAGTCGCCGATCAAATTCAGGAATGGTATGAAGCAGGTTCCATGGATATGTTGTTGGTTCAACAAGAGCATCCAACAGCTTTAGAAGATTTCGCTGATTTAGTCGTTCCAATTTTACAGGATAGAGGCATTTTCCGTACAGAATATGAATCAGATACGCTACGAGGAAACTTAGGTCTTCCTTACCCTAAGAACAAGTATACTAAATCATAATTTTATTACTCTTAGGGTAGCAGCGTTTAGTAATATATCAATTGAATTGGAATTGTATTCAACTTATTCCAAATGCAATTCAATAGGATTAATTAATTTATACAGCTAAAAAAATAAACTGCATAATTAAAGGAGACTTCACAGATGTTAAATAAAGCAGATGAACACTTATTTAAAGCAGCTCTAGGCAATTATCCGACAGGAGTAGCTATTGTTACGACGGTAGACAATGAAGGACATCCAGTTGGATTAACAATCAACTCATTTACTTCCCTATCTATGGATCCCCTTCTGGTGCTCTGGTCTATCGATCATAAATCTTCGTCAATCCATACATTTAAAGAAACTGGAAAGTTTGTAGTCCATTTATTGGCAGAAGATCAAAATGAACTTGTACGAATTTTTTCAAAAAAAGATTTAGATCGTTTTAGTGAGATAAACTGGTCATTTTCAGCTAATCAATTGCCAATTATTGAAGGGGCTTTTGCTGTCTTTGAATGTGAAACATTTCAAACCATAGAGGCAGGAGATCATACTATTTTTATTGGTTCAGTGAAAA
This sequence comes from Carnobacterium inhibens subsp. inhibens DSM 13024, assembly GCF_000746825.1. NCBI lineage: Bacteria > Bacillati > Bacillota > Bacilli > Lactobacillales > Carnobacteriaceae > Carnobacterium > Carnobacterium inhibens. The sequence continues at coordinate 1,608,845 of NZ_JQIV01000006.1, forward strand.
ATATGCAAGTGAAAGAAAAAAGTCCCCTACTTTATCATCGCAGAACAGTCGGATCAATACCATTAGGGTTTCATGCTTAATCAGAAATACATTTATAATCTAAGATTAATTCAATTTAATAGTTAGCAACCTAAGTATTAACCACCCAATAATTTAAGATTAGTCCCTATTCCTATTGAATAATGCTAAGAAATTAAGTTATCAATACTTTTGATAACTTAAAAAACTAGGAGGAAGATAAAGATGGAAAATAGAAAAGAAATGCAATTAGCACTACAAATGGTTGCTGGATATGGTGGTGAATTCACTTCATGGAGAATGCCTGGTGCCGACCCAACTAGTTATATTAATATTGATAGTTACGTAGAAGGGGCAAAGTTAGCAGAAAAAGGGAAATTCCATATGATTTTCATTGCTGATACGCCAGCATTAAGCAATGATTTAGGTCCTCATTCTCCTATGTACCCTATGGACCCAATGTTATCGTTAATGGCCGTAGCTAGAGAAACTGAACATATTGGTCTAGTAGCTACAATGTCAACAACATTTAACTATCCATATAACATAGCGCGTCAATTCAAAGCATTAGATGTTATCAGTAAAGGACGTGTGGGTTGGAATGCAGTAACAACCTCTGCTCCTGAAGCAGCAGCTAACTTTGGTAGTCGTGTGGATAGCCGCGAAATAAGATATGCTAAGGCCCATGAGAGTATTCAAATTGTCCAAGCACTATGGGGAAGTTGGGAAAAAGATGCCTTAACTTTAGATACGGAAGATGGAGAATTTGCCAATATGGACAACATACAACCCATTAATCTTCAAGGGGAGTATTATGCTTCGCAAGGTCCTCTACCCATTCCTCCTTCTGAACAAGGTCAACCTGTAATCTTCCAAGCAGGTGGTGGAATTGAAGGTTTGGAATTGGCTGGACGCTATGCTTCAGGAGTCTATGCTAATCCTTACGACATAGAGTCAGCACGTGAACACAGAGCTGCCATTCGCCAAAGTGCAAGTCGTTTTGGTAGAAACCCAGACGATATCAAGATGCTTACAGGTTTTATGTTTTCTTTAGGTTCAACTGAAGAAGAAGCTTTAGAAAGACGCAGAAAACTTATGAGTTTTGACCCTAAGGAGATACCAAACAGAGTAAGCTATCTTGGTATTATGGTTGGTGTACCAATGTCAGTAGACTCGATTGATATTGATCAACCTTTAGAAGATAAGCTATTGCAAAGAGCTCATGCTAATCCTAGAGATCCTCGTTCTGAAAAAGCCTTAGAATTATTGAAAAAAGGTCTATCCATTCGCGATGTTCTCGCTCATGGTGTAATCAACTATCATCCAGTGGTTGCTGGTACACCCGTTCAAGTTGCCGACTTTTTAGAAGAATGGTTTTTAGCTGGAGCAAGTGATGGTTTTTCTATTGTTCCAGATGTTGCTAATGAAGGAATTGCAGATTTTGTAAAACTAGTTGTACCTATTTTACAGGAACGTGGCTTATACCATAAGGATTACGAAGGAAAAACACTTCGTGAAAATATGGGAGTTCCTTACCAATACGGAATGCTCGACTACTAATACTTTTATTTAAAAAGGTATTCATATATGTATACCTCTTTAAATAAAATAAGAGATTTTACACCCTCATTGCTTATTAGACTTTTACAAATAAATTGTGGATGACTATTTTTTTCTTATCACCAAGTTTAAAAATTAGATGTATCAAGTAAAAAAAGTTATTTTTATATTTTAAGTTACAAAGGACTTCAGGAGGAGATCATAATGACTAATAGAATAGCTGAAATATTAAATATAGAAAAACCGATTATACAGGGACCAATGGCTTGGATTACGAATGCTGAATTTGTTGCAGCAGTAAGTAACGCTGGGAGACTAGGTATCTTAGGTCCAAATGCTGGTCAAACTGACGTTACCCGTTCACCTGAAAAAACTGCGGAGAGAATGAAAATTGAAATACAAAAAGCCAATTACACTACAAATAGCTAAATACGTTCTCTGATGATAAAAGTTATGCTTAATATATTGGGAGAACATTAATTTTCCTTTGGCTATAATTTCATTATTGTCTTCTTGAATCATAGCAAGCACCTCTTAACTGTTATTTTTGGAATTAAGCAGCCTAAATAAGAAAGAACGATAAAACAATGTAACCTCTATATCTATTTTGGGTACACTCTAAATAGCCACTCCTCAGTTCTCAAAATATCCGGACAAGCATCTGCATCAATCAAAATTCCATAGTAAAAACTACTTTATTTTAGAAAATTTTGAGCTCGTACTTCCAGTATAATACAAAAATCTCTCCTATCATTTAAAATCAACAATAGGAGAGATTTAATAAATTATTTCATCCATCAGACTAGCGACGCTTCTACTCTATGGAACCAAGTTTACAGGCATTAATTGCTGATAGAAATTTTTGAGCTGCTTGCCAACATTTTGAATACTTTTTTCAGAGACTTTACCATAACCTGCGTCCACTAATGAAGGTACTTCACCTTCGATGATTGCTTGACCAAGCTCAACAAAATGATCGATTGAACGTCCTTTATAAATAGTTTCCTCATGTGTGTAAGAGGGGGTAAAGACAGGAATATCCCGCACGAGCGTATTTGTTTTACTCGCTAAGGCTTCCAATAAGACGATTCCCTCTGTTTCTTCATGGGTCAGGAATACATATAAATCACAGGCTTGGTAAGCTACACGAAGTTCATCGCGTTCAATATAACCAGGAAATTGAAGATTGGACAACTCAGTTTCAATGGCCTCGACAACTTCTTTTGGCAATAAATTTTTGCCCGTATGACCGAACCAAATAAATTGATAGTCAGGTAAACGTTTTGCCATTTCAACAAAATCTAAAATTCCTTTGCGCTTGATTTGTAAACCAACAGACAGAATTAATTTTTCATCTGGAGCGATCCCATACTTCTTTCTAAAAAGGAGTGTTTCTTCATCGGTACTACGCCAATACGACAGATCAATTCCGTTTGAAATGACTTCAATCGGTACATCAATCCCGTAACCTTCGATTAAAGATTTTGAGTAAGCAGATGGAGTTAGCACTAGGTCTGCTGATGCATAACATTTCTTAATCCACCATCCGAATAGTGATGCAAGAGCATTCGCAAAAAAATAGGAGTTCCGAAAATCTTCAATAGTCGAATGCGCATGAAAGACAACAGGTTTTCCAGCTCTTTTTGCTTTCTTTGCTTTCAGATAAGACTGTGGAAAAATAGTGTTGATATGGATAATATCGTAGGGCTCTTCACCTGTTAATGTATAGAAAATATTCTCCTCAGTTAACGCCATTTGTTGGTGTTCAATCGCACGACCAACACCACTTTGTTTAATGTATTCTTGTAAATCATTGCATAAATAAATCTGCATTTCATTCCCCTTTACTATCCTAATACTTGAAAAATAACATTTAATACTTTAGTCATACCATACGAATAAATAAGCAAGGTAATCGGTTTTCCGAGAGCTAAAATAACGAAATATTTTCGAAACGATATACTCGAAAGTCCGGCTAAGTAACATAAGAAATCAGCGGGTGATAATGGAAAGAACATCCCAAAAGTAAATAATCGATCAAATCGATGAGGGTCATCTAACCAACGGATATATTTATTAATTTTTTTATCTCCAGCCAACAACTCCACGAATGGGCGACCTAGTTTTCGAGCAATCGCAAAATTAAGTACTGACCCAATCATGATGCTTACGAAATTTAAAAAGAATCCATATCCCGCACCAAAAATCATCGTCCCCATGGGTATGGTCAAAGCACCAGGTATAATAGGGATAACGGTCTGAACAATTTGAATCCCCATAAACCCATACGGAGCCAACGCACCCATCGAATTCAAAAGATTTCGTAGAGCGATTTCAGAAGTGAAAATTTGCTGTTGGTAGCTCCAATAAAATCCGTAAATCGTTCCAAGAATACCCACAATGTTTAAAATATGCAACCCAAATCGAATTTTTTTTTTGTATTTAATTAAGAATGAGTTAACCATTGATTTCAGAGATTTGTTAAAATGCTCTTTTTTCATTGATTGTGCCTCCTCAATGGTTATTTTGTTCAACATTTATTTTTAATGATTGTAATGAATAGCGTGTTTTAACTGGTAAGAGTCGATTGCTTTTATATAAATTTCGTTCACGTGCTCTCCGAAAGATTCAGAAGAATAATATTTAAAAGCAAATTCTTCTGCTTCACCCACCATTTTATGATACAGTTCTTTACTATGGATTAAAGCGTACAGACAAGATTCAAATTCTTTAAACGAGTGATATTGATAACCCATTTTCCCATCAATAATGACATTTTCAATGGATTCATCTGCACGACATAAAGCTGGGATTCCACTCGCGAAAGCTTCAATATACGTCAGTCCTTGTGTTTCACTTGTTGACGCACTAACAAACAAATCTGCAGTCTGATAATATAGCGGTACTTCAAGTGGATCTATCATCCCGGTAAAGGTAACTTTATGATCCACTTTTAATTCTTTTGCATATTCCTTCAAACGATATCGGTTTGGCCCGTCACCAACAATTAATAAATGAGCCTCAATTTTCAATAACGAGAAGAAAAGAAGTAATTCTTCTACGTTTTTTTCTTTTCCTAAACGACCTAATGAAATGAGTAAGAAGGCATCTTTTGGAATATCCAGATACTCACGCATTTGGCTTCTTTTTCTCGACTCTAATCTTTTAGTAAATCGATCTAACTGAATCCCAGTGGGAATAACTTTAATCGGTTGCCTAACTTCATAGCCATCCAGCATGCATTTAACTTTGTTTGTTGGCGCTATTACGTACTCAACATCGCTTAGCAACTTTCTAGATAAGAGCGAGACTACTTTTCGACCCGTTGTTTTGTTGGGAGAAAAATAGTGTGTGTAGTCTTCGTATATTGTGTGATATGTATGTACAATCGGAATCGAAAGATAATGGGCAATATATTTTGCCATGCGAAACGTACTAAATTCACTTTGTGTGTGAATAATTTCCGGACTCCAGTCTATAATTTCTCTTAAAACAGCTCGATCTTTAAAAAACTTAATGCGAGCACCTGGATAAATTTTATTGATGTTAAAGGAAGAAACGCTATAAATATCTTCTTCGATATCAATATATTCGTCTTCAGAAAGTGTTAATACACGTACATCGTGTCCAATTTTCTCTAAGGAATTTTTTAATGAAACGGTTGACGTAACGACTCCGTTAATCGCTGGAGTGTACAAATCCGTCGCAAGTAGAATTCTCATCTTCATACTCCTTTCTACGTGTATTTAATCTATTCATTTTAGTCTATGTAATTATACCTTATATTCTGCTTTAGTTGGATAGGCTACACTACACTTAGTTGGACAATAAAATTAAGGTCTTGTAAAATTCGAATGAAGAGTAAAAAAGGAGAATCTACTATGACTGAAAGAAGACAAAGGCGTACCTACACCAAAGAATTTAAAAACAAAGTGATAGATGAAGCTCTGAGAACGTTTGGTATTTGTCGATTTTTAAGTATGAAGGACTGTTCCTATGACAATGCTGTAGCGGAAGCTACCTTTAAAGTAATTAAAACAGAATTCATTTATCAAAAACAGTTTGTGAGTCTTGATCATTTGACAGTAGAACTAAGTGATTATATCCATTGGTTCAATAAATTTAGGATTCACGGAACCCTCGGATACAAAAGTCCGTTGGACTTCCGATTGCAGACCATATAAATTTTGTACAGTTTAGTGTAGATAATCCAAGCTGCTAAAATAAGTGGCTAACTTTCTTAAAATTATTTCTGTATAAGATTTTTCATTTCAATTTCAGAGATACTTTTTCGTCTTCTCTTTCATATTTGGATATAATAATTCTTAACAAGCAGAAATTTAATCGTTTTGATTACTTATTTAAATAATTTTGATCCAATATGTTCTCCCATTTTAACAACAGTTTCTAAATCATTACAGGAATTAAGTATTATGTCATCATTTAACTGAATACACTGATCCTTGAATAAAAGAATAATTGTAGAACCTCCAAATTCAAAGTGACCTTTTTCACTGCCACGCAAAAATCTTTTTTTTTGATAATAATTTCTAATTTTACCTACTAGTAACGCTCCAACTTCCATCTGTATGACTTTACCAAAATGACTCGTTTGCATTATTGTATAGGAACGACTATTTTGTTTAAAAACAGGATATTTATGTATAGCTATTGGTTGTACGCTATGAAGAACACCATTTATAACTATATTTTCTTCTTGATTTCCATCATCTATAAAGTGATAACGGTGATAATCAGATGCTTCTAATCGAAAAACAAGGCAATATCCATTATTGTATTCCTCTGCAATACTTTCATTTTGTACTAATTCATCTAATGTATAGGTAGATGATTTAATATTTAATGTACTATTCTTATCAATCTTGTATATGCTTAACCTTCCGTCACAAGGACTGATTAAATGAAAAGGACTCCTATCAATGGTTCGAAATTTTAGGTTTATCTCTCTTGTAAAAAAATCATTGAACGAAGTATAATCTTTTTTAATAAATTCTTTCATATTAATTTTATTATTATTTATAAATCCTTTAATTAACCACTTTGAATAGGGACTGTTCAAAAATATTCCAGCATAATTACTAACTGGAACAGAAATTAAACCTTTTAATAACAGTCTACCTAGTGGCGTCTGGTATAAAAATAAAGTAACTTGGCTAAGACTACGTTTATTGTTTACTAATTCTGTCATAAAATCACCTGTTTTAACAAAAATAAAAATTCAAAACAAAGAATTGAGGCCATTGTATACATTATTTTTGACTTAGGTTTTTTTAATTTAAATGGGAGTAAAAAAGCAATAGACATTAAAGACAGTAGAAAAGGGTAAACAAATTTAAAGTTGTCTACATTTAAACAATAAATAAGGGGTAAAATACCCGCAATAGTCGTAATAGGAAGTCCTATATACGTCTTATTATCATATTCTTCACTTTGGCTTAATTCCTCAATAACATTGAAGTACGCAAGACGAATGAGACCTGCTAAAATATAAATTGTCACTGCAAAATAAGTAGTTATTCCTTTTGTACCCAATTCATAGCATATAATTGCGGGAAGGACAGCAAAGCAGACTAAATCAGATAAGGAATCAATTTGTATGCCAAACCTTTTTTCCTCATGGGTTCTTTCTCTGGTAGAAGCAATTTTACCATCAAACATATCGCATACCCCAGAAATGATTAAACAAATCAAGCCTAAACCTATATTACCAGTGATAGAAAAAATAATTCCAATAATAGAGATATACAAACTAAAATAAGTTAAGACAACTGTATAATTATAAAATCCTATCATAAATAAAACCTCCTAAATAATTCCACTAAAAATAAGACAATAGCCTAAAATGCACCATGGCTTTGCAAAGATAATAATCCATGTGAATTTACGAAAAGAAATCTTTGTAAGTCCAGATAAATAACACAAAATGTCATCCGGTGCAAAAGGGAGAAGTATGACTATAAATAACGCAATGGGAAATGATTTTTTTTTATTAATCCAATTCAAATATTTGCTATAAGAAGTTTCATCAACCACAGACGTAACGAAATTACGACCCAACCTTCTTGCTAAAAGGAAAGCTAAAATTGATCCCAAAGTAATGCCAATATAATTATAGAAAAAGCCTTCCCACATACCAAACAATGCAACACCACCTGCATAACCAATAAAACTAGGTATTAGTGGTACCAAAACCTGAACTATTTGGAAAAGTATAAAGATAAGAGGAGCTAATAATCCATATTGTTTAATATATACTTCAAAATTTTCCTTACTTGCAAATGCGCCTATCATATATCCATTAAAGATAAGATATATTGAAATAAATATAAGCACAGCTAAAAGAATAAAATTTAATTTTTTTACCATTTCTTTTTTCTAGCCCCTTCCTCAATTCTTAGATTAAATTAATTATATCAATCAAAATAAAAGGTTAATTTAGTTTTAAGAAAAGAATTATAGAAGAAAGATAAAAGAAAGTTGAAAGAAAGATACCCGATACGATTTAAAAATCATATTGGGTATCTTTCTTTATTTATAATTTTGTGGGAAAGTGAGTTTCAGTATGAAATAGTGGTTTTTGAATTCAATACTTATACGGCCGTTCATATGCTTTGTCAGCTCTGATACAATAGATAATCCAAGTCCTGATGATCCATTTTTTCTCTCTACGTTACCAACATAAAGTCTATTTGTTAGTAATTCTATCTTATCAGTTAACTCTTCTTTCGTTTTGTTACTTACTATAATGTCAACATCTTCACTATTTTCGATAACCTGAATTAAAGCTATATCATCAGATATTCCGTATTTTCGAATATTTTCAAAAAGATTATCCATAATTCTTTGAAATTTATCAATATCTATTTTTAAAAAGATTTTATTCTTTGCCGGTTTAAAAGAGATATTTATTCTTTGAAGCTCTATAATCTGGGTAAGAAAAATATTAATATCCACTGTTACCAACTTCATATTAATATCATTGCTAATTAACTTTGAATACATGAACAAATTATCTATTAAATTTTCCAATCTCAAGCTACTTTTTTGCACAATTTTAGCATATTCGTAATTTTTATCCTTCTCATCTGTATTTTGTTTGATTAGTCCAATATAACCAATCATTGATGTCAACGGCGTTCTTAAATCATGAGATAAGTTAGTGATAAGTGTACGTTGTTGTATTTCAATGGATTTTTCTAATTTATTTTTCAGATAAAGACTTTCACCCATTTCATTTATAGAAAAGGCTAATTTTGAAAGCTCATTTTCTCCTTTGACCGGTATTTTGTATCTTAAACTTTCTTTCGAAATTATCTCCACTCCATCAGTAATAGTTTTAATGTATGAAAAAACTTTTGTCAGCAGAATGAGTAAGAGAAAAAAAAATAAAAAAATTGATAGAATTCCAGAAATGAAATAATAAACACTTGCTTCCATATCGCCTTTCAGAGGAGTTATTACCAGTGACCCATTTACATCAGAAAACTCTAGTTCCTGTATAAAAGAGTCGTTTAGAATGTTTTTATCATCTTGGTATCCAGTTAAAAACATTGAGGATTCATTCGTGATATAAACATAAAAGTCATTATTTTCAATAGTCCAATTTTTTTCAACTGCTTGTGCTAGTGTTAATCCTTCCTTTTTAACCTTTTTCTGAATAGTCATAACAAATTGTTCTACTTGTATTTTTTGTTTTTCCAACATCATTGTTTTTTGTCTTAATACTAAAAAATCAGAAAAAATTAAGCATGCCTGAAAAAATAATATACTAATGATAGCAGCCATTAACATCCTAGTTAATACTGAAAAATAAATAGTTTTCCGTATTTTTTTAGTCCACACGATATCCAACTCCCCAGACTGTCTTAATATATTTTGGATGAGAGAGATCGTCTTCTAACTTTTCTCTAAGATTTCTGATATGTACAGACACTGTACTCTCTGAGTTTAAAACAGATTCAGATTTCCAAACAGTATTGTATATTTGTTCTAAACTATAGACTTTACCTCTATTCTCAATAAGTAACTTTAAAATATAAAACTCTGTTTTAGTGAGATTGATTACATCATTATTTTTGCAAACAACATGTGAAGATAAATCTACTGTAATTTCATTTAGTAAAATTTTACTTGTTGTTTCTGATTGACTAATTGAATAATTTTTGTACCTTCTTATATTTGCTTTAACTCTAGCAACTAGATCAATAGGGTTAAACGGTTTCGATATATAGTCATCAGCACCAGATAAAAAACCTGTCAATTTATCCGTATCTTCAATTTTAGCTGTTAAAAATAATATTGGCATATTGAAGTTATCTCTAATGTTTAAACAAGTTTGAATCCCATCCATTTTTGGCATCATAACATCAAGTAAGACTAAATCAATATCGCTACTGATTAATGATAAAGCATCTAACCCATTTTCTGCTTCTACAAACTCATAATTTTCATTCGATAAATATAACTTAATTAAATTTCTAATATCTTTTTCATCATCTACTATTAATAGTTTGATAATAATTACCACCTTATGTTTTTATGTTATCTAAGTAGACTAGACAACTTTTGCTTGTCGAATGGATTTTAAGTTGTCTAGCTTAATTTTACAGTCGGTGATATTTAAAAACAAGTTAATTAGTACTGATTGCGTGCATAATATTTACTTTTTTCTTTCAACTGATGGATTGTCTACACTAAACTGTACAAAATTTATATGGTCTGCAATCGGAAGTCCAACGGACTTTTGTATCCGAGGGTTCCGTGAATCCTAAATTTATTGAACCAATGGATATAATCACTTAGTTCTACTGTCAAATGATCAAGACTCGCAAACTGTTTTTGATAAATGAATTCTGTTTTAATTACTTTAAAGGTAGCTTCCGCTACAGCATTGTCATAGGGACAGCCCTTCATACTTAAAAATCGAAAAATACCAAACGTTCTCAGAGCTTCATCTATCACTTTGTTTTTAAATTCTTTGGTATAGGTACGCCTTTGTCTTCTTTCGGTCATAATCGCATTTGTATCTTTAGATCAAAACAAAGTAAAAGAGAAAGCTGCCACTGGTGATAAAAAAGCATTAAATATTCTCAAGTTATTAGCTCACTCAGATAATTTTTTAGCCACTATTCAAGTTGCTATAACTTTAGCAGGATTTTTTGCTAGTGCCTCTGCCGCTACCAGTTTTGCTACACGTTTGGAACCACTTCTTAGTAACGTTCCGGGTGGACAACAGATTGCTACAATTCTAGTTACGCTTATTTTATCGTATTTTACACTGGTCTTTGGTGAACTTTACCCGAAACAAGTGGCTTTGCAACGAGCAGAATCCGTAGCTGGTTTCACAGCTGGAACAATTCTTATTGTTCAAAAAGTGACAAAACCCTTTGTAGCCTTGTTATCTTTTTCCACTAGTTTACTTAAAAAGATAACACCCATTGATTTCACTGAAAGTGAAGAAAAAATGACTCGTGATGAATTTCGTGCCTATTTAGTGAATAGCCAAAAGGAAGGTGCAATTGACCTGACGGAGTTTTCAATGCTACGCGGAGTTTTATCAATGGATACTAAAATGGCTAGAGAGATCATGGTTCCTCGTACGGATGTTTTTATGATCGATTATGAAGACGGGAATGAACTAAATATTCCTTTATTATTAAATTGTAACCATTCACGTGTCCCAGTCTATGAGGCTGAAAAAGATGCTATTATCGGTATTTTACACGTAAAAAGTTTATTAAAAGCTTCTAGAGAAACAAGTTTAGATGAAATTGATTTAAAAACCATCTTAAATGAAGCACTCTATGTTCCTGAAACGATCTTCATGGATGATTTGTTGTACAATTTGAAGCGAACACATAATCAAATGGCCATTTTGAGTGATGAATATGGTGGTGTTGTAGGCATTGTTACCTTGGAAGACTTACTTGAAGAAATCGTTGGAGATATAGACGATGAATACGATGAAACCTATAACTTAATCGAAAAGTTAACGGATAACCGCTATTTAGTATCCGGATCGACTCAATTATCAAAATTCAACGAATATTTTAAAACAACGATTCAAGCAAATGATGTGGATTCAATTGCTGGGTATTTTATTACACAACATGGAAATATTCCACGTCCAAATGAGCAAGCTACCATTGAGTATGGCGATTATCGTTTAACTGTAAATAAGGTTGAAGGTACACGTTTATTAAACTTATATGTCGATCATCTAACGGATCAAGCAGACTCCATTGAAAACAAAGTAGAAGACTAAATTTATAGTTCTACTTTGTTCGATTGGGTAAATTTTCTAATAGTAGTTAAAAAATCACTATTATTTAATAAAAGGAAAACATCAGTAAACCAAGATTCTCGATACATTATTTTATGTAATTTCATGTATCAATAAGAATTAACTATTCGTTTAAACCATATTATTTTCTTTTAATAATAAGAGCTCCTATTCCTACGATCCAGATATAAGAGAAGAAAAGAATCCATAAATAAAAAATTGAAATGGACTCATTACCTAAAAGTGTAAAAACTCCTAGAGCAATAAACAAAATACTTAAAAAACCATGTGACATGTATGCAAAAAACCGGAAAATATTTTTAACAATACGCTCGTCTGTCTCAGGAACAGTATCTTTCTTATGTTTTTGTTTAATTACTTGAATTAGTGTCAAAAAGAGAGCTGCTATTAGACCAGCAACAAGAACTTCATATGGGAACTCACCTTGAAAATAGTAAACAAGAAATGAACCGAAAACTGCACCTACGAATGTACAACTAATAATAAAATATGGCACCCATTTTGTTAATTTTTGCACATTTACTTCTCTGTCGTTTACGCTCATTTATTATCCTCCTCTAAAATAAATATTTCATCGATTGGCATATCAAAATATGCTATTAATTTTAGTGCTAACTCTAAACTAGGATTATACTTATTCTTTTCAATTGCATTTATAGTTTGACGTGTGACTTGTAGATCCTCAGCCATTTTCATTTGAGTTATTCCTTTCTTTTGACGGATATCTCGTATATGGTTAATCACATTCATTAATTGAACCTCCTAATTTAAGTAAAGATATCTTTACATATATAATAACAAAACACCAAACGAGTGTAAAGATATCTTTACACTCGTTTGGTGTTTTTTACTATTCTCGATATATGAATCTATCTAATTTCACGTATAAAAGGATTGTTCAAATAAAGAACAGAATTGACAAGTTTGTTTGTCTGCGCTATTCTTTATTAAGACAAACAAACTTGTCATTATGAAAGGAGGATAATTATGAAAAAAGAAAAGATATTAAACAGTTACCGAAATGAAAAGAGCGATGAAGGTAACGACCATATAAATAATATGAGTGATGAGATAGGTTTCTTTGCTATGGCTATGTTAATCATGCTTATAACTATCTATAAAATATATATGGATTTGCCGTTTGGAGATACTGGTGCAATCCCATTATCTTTTTTATCTTTTCATAGCTTTAATCGTTATAAGCAAACGAAAGAAAAAGATACCTTGGTATATGGTATTGTTGCTGGTTTTATTGGAATTGCGTTCTTAGTTTGGTATGTGATCGAAACAATATGAGTAAACAAGATAACAATTATTCAGAAGAGACAGATTTAGTACTGAAAAATCATTTAAAGGACACCCGTAGAGAATTAGGGATTTCTCAACAACAACTCGCAGATATGATCGGTGTTTCTAGAAATACGATTGGTTCAATAGAGAGATGTGTGTTTGTTCCTACAGCAAAATTAGCATTGATATTATGTATCGCTTTAGATAAAAAATTTGAAGAGTTGTTCTACTTTGATTAAATATAAAAAAATTAAAGAACCGTGTTAATACAAATTTCTAGATACACGATTCTATAGAAAATAGTGTATCCTGAATAATTCATAGTTTTTCAAAAACGCTTCAAAAATCTTGTTATAATAGTCTATTTTATTTCGTTCATTCGCACCCTTTGGGTGTACAAAAAGAACCCCAATCTGATATGGTTAAAGCGACTAAACCTAACCAAAGAAAGGGGTTCTTTCAATGGCAACTTTACACGAAAATCGTCTATTTTTCAATTCAAATGTTACAGTATCTCATTCTGGTGGAAATCTGTCCTCAGATTCCGGCTTAATATTAGCAAAAGAATTCATGGACAAATTTGAGTTTAGCCAAATCTTACGTAAAAACATCCAGATTCAAGATGACCGACTGTATCATGTTCATGAAAATGAATCTATTCTGGAACAAATTATCTTGCAGTTGATTGCGGGCTATCCTACAGATTCTTCAGCCAATATATTAGCAACTGATCCTATATTTCAAGCTGTTTTAAACAAAAAGCGGTTGGCTTCACAGGCTTCTATTTCTCGCTTCTGGGATCGGATGTCCACAGAAAATATCGTTCAGCTTCAAAAGGTTAACCAGATTTTGATTGATAAAGCATGTACGATTCGAAATTCGAATGAAATGATTTTCGATTTAGATTCTACCCACAGTGATACCTTTGGAAATCAAGAAATGACCGATTATAATGCGCATTACCAGACAACCGGTTATCATCCGCTAGTTGCCTTTGATGGTCTTACTGGTGACTTTCTTAAAGCAGAACTTCGTTCTGGAAATGTCTACACTTCAAAAGGCGTCGCAGCATTTACTCGTCCTTTATTTGAGCATTATCACTCTGTGACACCAGTAAGCACTATTATGGTACGTGCAGATAGTGGTTTCGCAATGCCCGATTTGTATGAACTTTGTGAAGAGTACGATAGTTTGTATACTATCCGTTTAAAATCCAATCGTAATCTGTACAGAATCGCTGAGCAATTCGTTACCATTAAGGAGCATCACGATTGGGGTAAGAAAGAAGTTCATTACTATAACGCCACTTATCAAGCAAAGTCGTGGGTCAAATCCAGAAGGATTTGCATAAAATCAACCAGAGAAGCTAGTGAATTGCTTTTTAGACATGAATTCATCATTACCAATTTCTCAAAAGACATCTCTCCAGAAATGGTTTTCCAAACGTATTCAAAAAGAGGAACGATGGAAAATTACATTAAGGAAGCAAAAAACGGCTTTTACTTTGACAAAACAGATAGCCCACGTTTTATAGAAAATCATGCTCGTATGATCGTAAGCCTATTGGCTTACAATATCGTAAATTTCATGCGGACATTGTGTTTTACCAATGAAACGAAAGGGTATCAGGTTTCTACTATTCGCTTATTTCTCTTTAAAATTGCTGGAAAGATGGTTCATTCCGGAAGAAGACACTACTTGAAATTAAGTAGTTACCATGTTTACCAAAAGCTATTTTATCGGATTCTACAAAACATTCAAGTACTGCAGTGTTAGTTGCGTTTATTGCGCCATTTAAAAAATTCGTTAACCATCCGATAGGATGAGTGCGCCCAAAATGAGGTCTTCCTTGAATTTAATCAGTTAGCAAAAATAAATTAAACCCTTTAGAAGAATATTTTTGAGAGAAAGAGTCATTGAGCATAAAACGAAGCAGAGAATGATAAAATTTAGGACTTTATAAAAAGTATGAATAATTCAGGTGTATTATTAAAGATTATTTTTTATTATCTTTTACAAATTGTTTAAATTGTCTAATATCTTCAGTGTTTTTAAAGAAAGTTTTAGGTATTACCATTGCTCTAGTTTTAGAAAGATACAATAAAAAGAGATCCTTCTGTTCTTTAATCGTTATGAAATCGTTCCAGTAGTAAGTTGCCGTTACTTTTTGAGTTACTTGGCGAATACTATTACTAGTTAAGATATAAGTAATTTCTTGTCTTATTAATGGATCATTTTTATACTCTCTAAAAAATTTAAAGAACATGCCTAACAGTATCAAAAGAACATAAATTAATGAGCTCAATAGGACTAGTATATAATCAAAAATTGATAAATAATGGACATTTATAATATCTAAGCCATTATAAAGAACTATAAACATTGGTAAACTAACTATACTTACAATGGAAAAAGTTTTTCTCTGACGATATAGAATAAATTTCATATACTGAGCAAAAGATAAACTACCTTTTGCTGTAATCTCCTTGGCTTCTTCTTGATTCATCATATACACCTCTTAAATGTTATTTTGGGAATTAAGTAGTTCCCAAAAACATGTTTTTTCATTTTACGTAGATTAATTTACTTTAACAAAAAATAGCTATCAATACATGAATTTATATCAAATAGTGTATTTGTTATTGAATTACTTAGTCTGTCCTTGAAGAAAAAAAATCATTATGAGAGTATTTTAAAAATAGCTCCATATTAGTCTAAATATGGCAATAATAATTAGTGGCCAGATAGTCCATTTTCTATTTGTATAATTAGTTTTGATTCTTATCTTTAGTTTATTTAATTTATTACTCATTAAGTAGACTCCTTAACAAACTCTATAATAAATACTCTACTCTATCTAAATTAATGTATTTCAGGCTACAAGGATACTTGCAGCCTATTTTAATGTATTTATATGTGGATTTTATTAATTCCAATCTTATTTTTCATTTTTTGTTTGTTTTTTGTTATAACGATAATAATCATAAGCTACTTTTTAGTCTACCTTACTTTATGTAATTTCATGTATTGTACTAGTAAATAATTAATCAATCTGTTTAATAGAAAATTTTTTACATTCAATTATAATAGTTGTTTGCGAAAACAAAAAAATTTCATGTCTTAAATCACCATTTTCTATTAACAATAATTCATCATGAGACCACTGATCAAGACCATGTCCATATAAAATTAGTCCTGTTTCAACCATTTTATTTCTAGTAATATCGAAATCAACAGAATGCACACTTACATCTTCCCAGAACAATTCATATTTTTCATCATTCCAATAAGTTAACTGAGCACTTACAAAAACTGGACTTATTTTGGAATCATAAGGTTCTTCATTGTTGTAATGATTCAAGACTGTCAATTTATTGAGAAGGCTATCATGAAAAGAATTATCCAACATAAAGCTATACGTTTCGTGATTCAATCTAACTTCTAACGTTTCTATATTTTTCCTGTATCCTTCAAAATCATTTTTGTTTTCAGTAAAATATCTCATAAAAAATCTCCTTTTTATTATCTCAATGCATTAGACTTATTATCTCATTTAAAAATTAGAAAGTAACGAACTCATTGGTTTACATATAGCAACTAATCATTTACATTCAACCTCTTTTAATTATCAATACATCATTCTATCTAATTTCATGTAGTTAATATTTATAAAAAGCATTAGTTAAATTAAAGGAACGACTGGCTATATAATTTAATTGATATTTCTATATTGACTAAATAAAATAAGGTCACTATAACTACTGTGACCTTATACATTAATTTAATTAGGGATAATTGAAGTTATCTATTTTTGTACATTGTTAATAGCCATATCTAATATTGGATATGGAAGTCAATTCTTTTAGTTTTTTAGATTGATAGTCTGATAAAGTAACTCCATCATTTCTGATTGCTTTAGAAATATCTAAGTTCATACGACTTAAAATCATAGGAATAGAAGCGCCCTTTTGTTCTAACTCTTCAAAATAATTCTCTAATACATTTTGTAGCGACTCGTTAGCTAAGTTTGTTTTTAAATCATCTAATAAATCAGTAATAATATTTGCTGCTTGTTTTGCTCGTTCATTTCCTCCGGAATACCATTTTGATTTGCCCATAAAATATCACTCCTTAATTATAGTCACACGTGAGTTTAGTTGCTGTGGTACTTTCTTTATAGTCTATTAAAGTTAAACTATTTTTGCTAATATAGCGCAATTGTCAACACCTTAAGTGGTAATCATACTCTAATATAGTTCTGCATTGATTGTCCCTTCAATAAACTCATTTATTGATAATGAACGATTTAGAACTACTCCTTTTTTCAGTCTAGCTATTTATACATAACTTAATTAGATTAAAAGTCATCTAATGACTCGTCAAAACGACTATTTTCAGTCAGATTGTTATAAAAAGCTGCGTATGTAACATTTACATATGGATTTAACCATAGGAATCCGATTCCTAGAGATAAAACACTTAAAATCCCCCAGCCAATAAAACTTAATTGTAATACAAAGTAATCCCACTTATGCCCATTCATCATTTTTCTACTTTCTGTTATGCAATCGAGAGAAGATACTTTTCCATTTTCAGTTAATGTTTTATGATCTTTATAAATAAAATAGGCTTGAGAATAAAATATTGTTTTTATAATTCCTGGTACGATAAGAAGAAGTGTCCATAATGAGACAAAAAAACCGGTAATAATATAGATAAAAAATGTACCTAAAAAGTATTTTTTTGTGAATATTTGAAAAGCTTGTTTAAATGGTTCAATACGCATAGTTGGATTTCTTAACCAATCCAAAAAAAGTATATGAAATACCTAAAGTAATAAACGTAGAAAGAGCACCAATGATGGTAGACCAAAAGTCTTCAGTAGATGATGACTCATAACTGTTAAGTTTTGACTGCGTTTTATTAAAACAATTGTGAGCTGACTATTAAAGATACACCTTTCGGATCAAAGTTTTATATAAGAAGAGATTCCGTGATTTTTTCCGTTCTTGTTGAAATTTCCAAAATGCTATCTGAAATTATAAGATTATCTGACTCTATGAAAAATTTGAATGGTAGGCAGACGGGAAGACAGGTTATATTATATGGTCTATTTCCAGGGATATCATAATGCGTTTAAAAACCAAAAAATAAGAGACAAAGTGGACGTAACTTTGTCTCTTGGAGAAATTATCTACTATGAAATCTATTTTTTATTCACTGATTTATTAGAATTTTGAAGTGATTTAAACAGTCCTTGAAACTGTCCTTTAAATGACATAGCTTGTTCGAAAATATCTTCCCCTTCATTTAACATTTTTACGGTTACCCAACCTAAAGATTCTGTGATTGCACTAGCAACAGTCGCATTAATTGTAGCACCCGCAACAGTCCCAACAGCCGGAATAAATTTCAGTATATTGCCAACTGCACTTCTACCTAAGCCAACAATTACTAATTCCTTAGATAGGCTCTTACCTAAACTTTCAGACCATGATTGCCCAAATATCTTATGCAACCGAGCCATCATTGTTAATTGAACTGGCACCAGCAAGAAAGCATCTGAAAAAGGAATAGGTGAACAGCCGATAATGGCTGCTGTTAAAGACGCAGCATGAATGGTCGTATGACATTTTTTACGCGTTTCTTCATCTACGCCTTCCAAAAATTCCTCAAAAATACTATCAAATTGATTTTTACTTTTAGCTAGAGTTTTTTCCGCTTGCTCTCTTGATTTATCATAAGCATTAAGTACGATGGTTGAAGTTTTTTTAGGTAATCCTTTTAATACCTCTGAGAAGAATGATTCAAATTCATTTTCGCTTTGCTTCAAATCAATATCTGAAATTTCTCTTTCAACCTGATCTTCTATTTCTTCTTTTTTCGGACGTACCGTTTTACCAGTGATCTTTCTTTTTTTGAACAACTTTTTCATGACAATCCCTCCTTTATAGTTAATCATTATAGAGCATGTAAATTTTGCGAATAGACTGTACTTATTCTTCATTTAACTATGTTGTACTTGAAGTTATGAACGACTCCAAAAGATATATCTTTAGCCCTCTGGGTTGTGCCCTAGCCATTACTGATAATCTACCAAAAACACAGTTTAGTATTCGTCGTCTTCTCTATGCATCTCAAAGGACTGCTTTATTAAAATCATAATATAGTCTAAATCTTTTCGATCTGAAAGACCCACTTCTACGTACCCATGTCCCCAACGTCTCATATTTGTTACATCCTTACACATTCCTCTAGGGTCACTAATTTTTTCAAATTGTATATTTAAATTAATTCTAAGCCTTCTTTTCTGAGGTACAATATCAACAAAATTTGTAGTTGTTGTATAAGCAATATGTTTTTTAAAAAATTTCTCTGTAACGGAGCTATCTAAATTTAAGATCCATTTTCTGAGTTTTTGGAACAGCTCAAGGATAGTTCCCTCAGATAAGTTAGGAAAATCAGTGATTGAGTACTCTTTTTTTATCTTATTTGGTTTCTGTTCTTTGTATTTTTCTAATATTTCTGGAGGTAAATCAGGAAAACCCCAAACAAGCAAGGATTTTTCAGTCAAATTTCTAGCTCGTTCCTGAATGAAACTTTCATTCCAAGTGTCCAACTTGCCTAACTCCCTATTTAATCGGAGTGGACTATCCGCAAATCCTCCTTCCAAATCTCGCTTTTCCTTAAAGGGACGGTCACTCAATTCAGAATTGTAAGCAGTTAAGGTAAGATTCCCTACTGTGTGTAAGTATTTTTCCTGAACTTCTTTCCAATCAGACCCAATATTCTGCTGCCACTCTATTGAAAGATTCTCGTTCTGAGGCATAATATGTTCAATTGTGAAAGTTTCTATATTCACTACTTCTTTCCGCTTAAAGTTTTCTAGTTTTCTTAATAGGTAATTGCGGTTTCGATAATTATAGACATCCTTAATCATAAGGGACATTTTAAATTCTTCATTGTTTGGCATACGTTGGTAAGTCCCTTTCATCACAAAAGCGATTTCTAAACTCTCTAAATAATTTTCTGCTATAATTTCATTTTTTAAAGAAGCAAATGTTTTATTCAAAGAATTAGTAGGTATACCTACTACCGTTCTGCGGAAAATATAGGATTCCACGATGCGTAAGACTGAAACAAAATCCTCTCTGGAAAGTTTGTTTCGAGAAAAGTCATCATAAACACCCATTAAGAAAGGGTAAGAGACCTCCACATTTAATTCATTAATATCTTTCAATGCCTCATTAATTTTTTGGTCAGGTTCCTGGTTAAAGGTTAAATATACAAAATATTTGGAGTATTGAACTATATCTTCCAGGACATGCTCAATACCCATTTGTGAATAATCATCTAAATATCTTTTAAAGTCCTTGTATACTTCCTTTATCCGCGGTATATACCCTGTTTTGAGTGTCAGATAATCCCGCATAAATCGGTCGAATAAGGTAGACTCATTCAGATTTCCAAAGCTCTTCTCCATTGGATGCCAATATTTTTGATATAACCGAGTCTGTTCCTGAGGCTCTAACCGCATAAGAATATAGTTTCGAATTAAATCTGCTTGAGAAAGATCCAATCCAGTTGAGTTCAAACTTTCAAATATCAATTGGGGATTATCATTGTCACG
Source organism: Carnobacterium inhibens subsp. inhibens DSM 13024 (assembly GCF_000746825.1). NCBI lineage: Bacteria > Bacillati > Bacillota > Bacilli > Lactobacillales > Carnobacteriaceae > Carnobacterium > Carnobacterium inhibens. The sequence continues at coordinate 1,629,667 of NZ_JQIV01000006.1, forward strand.
ATCTAAGGATATATCTACAATAATAAATTTTTGTAGACCTTGATAGAGTTCATTCAAACTAAGGTCGCTGTTGCGAATTTTATTTAAGAAAAACTCATAATTATTTAAAACCTTAGGTGAACTATCTTTTTGAATGTCAATATGATCTACTAGATTAACTAAAGATTCTCTATCGCTCTGGGATAGAACCAGTTTATGGTAAAGATCGCCCTCTTCTTCATTATTTACAAGATAATAATTACGGATTTTTTTACTAGTAATATCTACACTTTCTTTACGCTCATCGATCATTTGACGGAAGGCAAGCAATAGCAATGTGAGAGTCGTTAGCCGTTGCTGACCGTCAATTACAAGCAACTTGGGCACTGCTGAAATCTGATATAGGCCTTTCTCTATGTATACAATCGATCCCATAAAGTGTCCTTTTATTTTTGAATTACTTGCTGCGCTTTCCAGATCATCCCACAGCTGCTGACATTGCTGAAGATTCCAACTATACTTACGTTGATATATAGGGATAATAAATTGCTTAGTCCCTTGTAAAAATTTCAAAAAATTAATTTCTGAAGCTTTCATTATGTAGTCTCCTTTTATAAGTTTATTTATTATAATTTTTTAAATTGAAATAGCTAAGCATAATAATTTTCATACAGCGAGCTCTATCATAAAGGCTCAATCTCTTTCCGAATACGGTATACTGTATCTCTTGTCAAGCCTGTATCATCAGTAACCTTCTTCACAGGTTCTTCATGCTGCAACTTACTTACAATAATCTGATAGGTCATTTGATCTTTAGGATTCTTTGCGTCTGCAGAGTATTATAAAGGACGGCCTTTATAATATCCTTTTTTCTTTGCAATTTCGATTCCTTGCCGCTGTTTTCGTTTACTTTCTTTTCGTTCATTATCAACCGTCCAAGGTAGCAATTGGACACTCATATTGCGAATTAATTTTTGTAAACTTGGATTACTCAGTTCTTGATTTAAGATGGGTAAGTTTAAAATCATTAAGCCAATCTTTTTTTAATCCAGTTGTTGAACAATTTGAATGATATGATCATAGTTTCTTCACAAGCGATCTAATAACTCTACTACTAGTATATCTCTTTCACGCAGAAATAAGAGAGCTTTTTAAAATTCTTCACAATTTGTTTTGTTTTTCCCAGATATTTTTTAAAAATGACTTTCATCCGCCACTACATTTTCTAATACTTCTAGTTGTTGGCCTAAATTTTGATCCATTGTGGACATGCGTGCATAACCAACTTTCATTTTATCCCTCATTCTTGAGTTATTAAATCGACACTTATAATCCATACCATAAATGTAATAAAATTAATATCTTGTACGTGTCGATTTTGGGTTCACCCTATTGGTTAAGTGCTTTCTGAAGTTTATTAATTTAAGTTCTTTATACGTATCCTTTTTTAATGTGACGCATACAATTTGTGATAATTCTTGCACAAATTGTATGCGTTATTTATTCTAGTGTTAATTTACAAGTTTAATTCCAAATTATAAAATGGTTAACTGTATGAAAGTCATATTCAAAGCGTAGATATTTTTAGTAGCCTTTCAATTTTTTTGATTTAACGGAAATATAAAGTTTTCTTCATCACGAGTTAGACTTTAACGAGGTAGAGAAGATTTATGATTGCTAATTAACTTCATACTTACGACTAGGAGTGCTATGATAAAGTAAAACTACTACCAGTAAAGAAAGAAGTGAATCTATTGAAGAAAATTAATGTCGTTGGCGCCATTTTAATAGAAAACGGAAAAATTTTATGTGCGCAACGAGGCAAAGGTAAATCGTTAGCTTACTTATGGGAATTTCCTGGTGGGAAAATAGAAACTGGAGAAACACCGCAAGAAGCTCTAATTCGTGAGCTACAAGAAGAGTTGATGATTGAGGTGGAAGTGCAATCTGAAAAATTTGAAGAAACGAGTTATCAATATGACTTTGGCTTGGTAACTTTAACTACCTTCATTTGTTTTTTAAAAAAAGGCACACCACAATTAACGGAGCATATCGCTATAGAATGGCTAGCACCTAAAGAATTGACTACACTAGAATGGGCACCAGCGGATATACCAGCCGTTGAGAAATTAATGGATATGGAAACAATACGATGACAGATATGTTAGAGCGTTCTTTAAAAAAAGCTTTTATAGACCAAAAAATTGAAGGTTCTTTATATGACCCTCAAATGATCATCAATGATACGGAAAAAAAGCGGTATATGCTAAATGTGTTGCAAAATGAATTGGATACTTGTAAAGAATTCTTTTTTTCAGTGGCTTTTTTAACTCAAGGTGGACTAGCAGCGCTAAAAACACAATTAGCTGACTTACATACTCGAGGAATTAAAGGAAAAATTTTAACTTCAACTTATTTAGCCTTTAATCAGCCCGCTGTCTTTGAAGACTTAATAAAGTTTCCTAATGTAGAAGTGCGCATTTCAGAAAAACAAGGGTTTCATTCCAAAGGATATCTATTTAAACAATCAGGGTATCATTCTTTTATCATCGGAAGTTCCAACTTAACCATGAGTGCTTTAAAGACGAACTACGAGTGGAATGTCCGTTTAACTTCCTATGACCATGGGCAGATGATTCAAGACATCCAATTACATATGGAGCAAGAATGGCAAGCGGCCCAAGTATTAACTTCAGAATGGGTTCATGATTATAAAAAGACTTATCAACCAATGACGTACTACAAAGAAGTCAGCACAATCCAAGATCCAGCTCTTATTGATGAGCCCGCTCCTTACATCGTGACTAAGCCTGATCCTAATAATATGCAAAAAGCAGCTCTATTCAATCTAAAAGAATTACGGAAAACTGGAGCCCAAAAAGGATTGGTCATTTCTGCTACAGGAACTGGAAAAACGTATTTATCAGCTTTTGATGTTTTACAAGCTAAACCTAAACGCGTTTTATTTATCGTTCATAGAGAACAAATTCTTAACAAAGCCAAAAGTGTTTTTCAAGAAATTCTTGGAGAACAAAAGGATGATTATGGAATTCTATCGGGAAATAAGAAAGAAATAACAGCAACTTATTTATTTGCTACGATTCAAACGATTTCAAAAGATGCGGTTATGCATCAATTTGCTAAAGATCACTTCGATTACGTTTTAATTGATGAAGTGCATAAAGCTGGTGCTTCTTCCTATCATCGCGTAATCGATTATTTTAAGCCCGATTTTTTACTAGGTATGACAGCTACTCCTGAACGAACTGATGGATTTAATATTTTCGAGTTATTTGATTACAATATTGCTTATGAGATCCGCCTTCAAGAAGCTCTAGAAGAAAATATGCTTTCCCCCTTTCATTATTTTGGAGTGACCGATTATGTAAAAGACGGAGAATTGATTTCTGAATCAACAAATTTGAAGATTTTGGTTGAAGAAGAACGTGTCACGTATTTACTAGAAAAGCTCCAGTATTATGGTTGTTCTGGTAACATTCCTAAAGGGTTAGTTTTTTGTAGTCGTAAAGAGGAAGCTAAAACATTGTCTACCCTATTCCAACAAAAAGGACATCCTAGTACTTATCTAACAGGAGAGCATTCACTTGAGGAGCGAGAAAAACAAGTTGAACGGTTAGAAAATGGCGATATTGAATACATCTTTACAGTAGATATCTTTAATGAAGGAATTGATATTCCCAAAATTAATCAAGTGGTCATGCTTCGAAATACCCAATCGAATATCATTTTTGTGCAACAATTAGGCCGTGGATTAAGAAAAGATCCTTCAAAAGAATTCGTTACCGTAATTGATTTTATCGGAAATTATAAAAACAATTATATGATTCCAATGGCTTTATCCGGCGATGTCTCTAGGGATAAAAATAATTTACGCAAAGATACTTTTGACACGAACTTTATTTCAGGCATTTCTTCTATTAATTTTGAAAAAATTGCAAAACAGCAAATTTTCTCTTCAATTAATCAAGCTTCTATGGATAGCATGAGTGAATTAAGAAAATCATTCCAATTGCTTTATAATCGCCTTGGCCGGGTGCCCTACTTAAAAGATTTTGAAGAACAACACACGATTGATCCTTTGCTAGTTGCCAATAAAAAATTAAGCTATTACGATTTCCTAGTCAGTATAAAACAAAGCGAAGGAACACTTTCTGAATTAGAAAACCGATTCTTAATGATTGCTTCAAGAGAATGGTTACCAGGAAAAAGAAAACAAGAATTAGTATTGCTAGAAAAAATGATGAGTGAACCTGAAAATAGTCTATCTTTAAAAGGAATCCAACAGCTATTTATAGAGAACGGGATTTTAGCAGACGAAGAAACGATAAATTCTGTACTGAATACATTAGATTTGTCCTTTTATACTGGTTCTATGGCAGCTACTTATAAGAAACAAGCTTTTATCGAACGAGCAGAAAATAATGTATTTTTGTCTCCTTTGTATAAAGAAGCATTAATAAATGAATACTTTGCGTATATGATGTCGGATATTCTTGCAACAGGGCTGCTTAAATCTAAAGCTTATTCTACGTCAGAACTTTTAACGCGTTACCAAAAATACAAACGAAAAGAAGTTTTGCGTTTGTTAAATTGGGACAAACAAATGGTAGACCAGAACGTTGGTGGCTATACATCAAGCAAAGACGAATTTGTTATTTTCGTAACGCTGAAAAAAGGCGAAAACTTCACAGGAGCACAAATGGCTTATGAAGATGAGTTGATCGATTATTCCACAATGAAGTGGTTCACGAAATCTCCAAGAACAATGTCCTCTCCTGAAGTGCAGAAATTAATGGAGGCTGAGAAATGGCATATACGCGTCTTTGCTAAGAAATCGGATAACGAAGGAACAGAATTTTATTATTTAGGAGAAGTAAAACCAGTAAAAGAATCTATTATAGAGTTAGAAAAACCACTTCAAAATGGTAAAAAGAAAAAAGTTGTAGAGATGTTTTTGAAGTTTTTAGAACCAATTGATGTAACCCTGTATCGATATTTAGAAGCTGGACAGGAGTGATGTTGGGAATGAAGGTCATCGTATAAGTATTGAATTGATCTTTTAACTATTTTAATTTAGAATTCGATGTATCAAAAAAAGCAGCAGCTGATTTCAGCTGCTGCTCTTTTTTGATATACCATGGTTTACTTATTAAATATCTTTGGACCTTTTCGCATGTTTTTAAGATCATTTTTTGGTGTGTTGGTTTGTTTCGACTTTCCGCCACCTGCTTGTTTCTTTTTAATGATCTCTAACATTTTCTCTTTTGAATTCACTTATCACACCACCTTGTTAGTGTAACACTAAATACTTCCAGTGAGATAAGAGGAATAATAACTACTTTAATGGGATGATTCTTTCTCTATCTTAGTGAGTTCTTAGAATGATTAATCCATTCTCAAGACAACACTATTTCTTAAATCCATTATTTTTTCTATATCCTTTGCCCACTATCACAATATCTGGTTTTACATTCATCATTAAATAATACAGGATAAATCGTGAAGTAACAAACAAATTTTTGTTTATTGAGCAGATAATTTGTCCAATAAATGTCAGTAATTTATATTAGAATGGAATTTAAGATAAGCAACAGAAAAGAGACTCTTGTAACCACAAGAATCTCTTTCTTAAAATGTTCAATAATATAGTTTAAAGAAGATGCTTAAAAATTGAAATCATCATCTTCATTTTTATTCTCTGCTTTAAACAGCCAACGTGCTAAACAAACTACTAAAGTTACTAATATCGTTATAAAAATAAGTTTACCTAAGAAGAAAATCATTTTATCACCTACTTATTAGTATCAACAATTGCTTCACCTGTTTGTACTTCAACCCAACCATGTTCTAAACGTGCTTCTACTTCTTTTAACTTGATCAATTCTTCTGAAATGGATTCTGATAATTTTTTATTTGCTTCAGCCTCTGCTTCTGCTGCTTTTACTTTTTGATAGGCTAAGCTATCCGCTTTTGTTTTTGCTGTATCAGCTTCTAAGAGAGCTTTTTCTTTTTCTTGACCAGCTTTGATGATCTCATCAATTGATTTTTGTGTTTCAGCATCTACATCTGGTACCCCAAAAGCAACATCTTCTACCAGAAATCCTTTTGGTTCAACTGCTTTAGTGAAATCTTCTAAAATGGATTGCTGAACTTCTGTTGATTTCGATCCCGTTACATCCAATAAACTATATCTGGCTACTACAGCACGAGAAGATTTAAGCAATTGTGCTTTTAACCAATTGGCTTCAATGTCTTCTACATTAATACTACCAAATTCTTTAAATACATCAGAAACTTTTTTTGAATCTACTTTATAGGCATATGTAATAGATACATGTGTAGCTTTTCCATCTTCTGTTGCTAAATTTAATTTTTCTGCTTTAACCGTTTGTAATCGAATAGGATACTGGGTTACTTTATCCAGACCTACAAATTTAACCCCTTGACTTAAAGTTTGATCTTTCACTCCGCCATTCATTGAATAACGAACACCTACATAACCATTTTCTATTTTTTCAAAAAACACTAAAAATCCGCCTACCAATAAGATAATTACTAGAATACCAATGATTAATCCTTTGATTTTTTTGATGCTGTTCTTATCGTATTCTTTTTCGTTCAATTCTATGTCCTCTTTTCTTTTTCAACTAAATGATTGTCTTAATAACGAATATTTTTCTTTACTCTCTTACAACTTACCACCCCGTGTAACTGTTTACTGCAATGCACAAAAAGAAATACACAGGCTTTTCTGCTGTAAGCCTGTATATTCTTTTCGACATACTTTTTCTTTTACGAGTTGACTCTATGTACCTCATCTCTTCCCATAAAAAATCATCTTAATTATTATACCAAAGAAAGGAATAAAAACGATGGATTCTTTAAATATTTAAGCGTCATTACAAAGGTTACTTTAGTTTACTTGATTTGTTAAATTATTTTTTTAATATCTAACCTGAATAATTCATACTTCTAAATTTTTTGATTAAAAATACATTTTTTGTCGTAATTTTGAATTGGTTCTAAAAATTATATGTTTTTTGGGATTTTACAAAACATTTTTATCGAGATTCGATTTTTAGGGGCTATACACTTATTTTTGGGCATACGAATCCCTGGGCACTGGATATTTTTTAAAAAATGAAATCTATTAAATATAACATCGAATCCGTTGGATTCGCCTCAAGACGGCGTAAAATTCTGCTTGATAAACATGCGAACTAGAAAGTCTTAAATAGATCCGTCTCGCAGTGCTGACTAGCTTTCCGGCTACTTTGAATAAACGAAGACGAATGGTATTTACTTGAAGATTTTTCCAATTCTTTTCAAAACAGATTGTACGCATAAAATTGATAATATTATAAGCTATTACACTGATTATCATACGCGCGTGATTTTCGATGAACCGTGGACTATCCGTCTTGTCAAAATAGAAGCTGTTTTTGGCTTCTTTGATGTAATTTTCCATAGTGCCTCGCTTATTATACGTTTCAAAAACTCTCTTTGGTATGATGTTTTCCGAGAAACTGGTAATAATAAAAGTATGGTTAAAGAGTAACTCTCCAGCTTCTCGAGTTGAACGAATACATACTCGACGAGGTATAGTCCAAGAGCCGGCTTGATATGAAACAGAATGATAATAAGTTTCTTTCTCATCCCAAGGATGATTATCATCGTAGTAGACAAGTTCTTCAGCTAGACGAGTTAAATTTCGATTGCTCTTTAAACGAATCACATAGTCACAACCGGAGGCTTCACATAATTCATAGATTTCAGGTGTTGCGAAACCACTATCTCCACGGACTAAGATATCTGTCGTAGGAATTGCTTGGTGATAATGATCTAAGAGTGGCTTAAGAAATGTATTTACTCCATTGGAAGTATATTGGTTTCCTGAACGAAGTTTAGCTTTTAAAAAGTCACCAGTTAATCCATCAAAAGCGACTAATGGATGATAACCGTTCGTTCTATAATGGGCATTATAATCTGTCTGTTCTTGGCTACCGAAGGTATCTGAATGTGTAGAATCCAAATCGATTATCATATCGGTATCATTACGAATAAGTCGTGCTTGATCAATCAATACTTGGTTAAGTGTTTGTAAATCTTCAATTGTTTGTTCAGTAAATCGATCGAAAAATCGAGAGATAGAGGGCTGGGAAGCCCATACACCATCAGTCGAAAGAGTCTGTAATACTGGATCATGCTGTAAGATATTTGCTGATATATCAGCTTTATAGCCAGCGATAAGCTGAAAAAGTAATTGTTTCAGGATTTTATGATTATCATGTTGCCAGTAGCGGCGGTCTTCTTTAAACGAAACGAAGTCTTTAGAATGCTCTGTAAAATGAAAAGCATCCATGAATTCGTCGACCAGTGCCAAACCAGAATCACTCGATAAACGACCACCTGTATGAGAGACATATAAATTATTATTGAATTTTACTGTAGTTTCTTGTAAAGTAACCATTGAGAGGACCCCTTTCTATTGGTTGTTTGTCGTGAATTAACCATATCAGAAAGGGGTTCTTTTTTCATCACCTAACGGGTGATGAAGCAATTTATTACAAGTACTATAATCACAACGTTAATTAACGTTTTTAGAAAAATTATGAATTATTCAGGGTTTAAAAACACCATTATTTTGTAAATCGATTCGAACGTGCTTTCTCCATTCCTTGATATTATTTATTGCATTTTCTTCTCCGCCTAAGTATATACCTTCGATTGTCATCGGCCAATTTCTATATTGGCGTTTCCTTTCGATATTCGGTAAAGGGTTGGTTATTTTATCTATTTTTGAAACCAACTGCCGATTTTTACGAAGGATATAGTCGGTTGACCACTGATTATCATATGCATCAATAAATAATTCCACCATAAGTTTATATGCATTCTTTGTATAGTTAGAGGGGTGTTGAATCATATAACTAGCGACAAGCCAAAAGTGTAAGTCATACAATTCAGGGTCATTGTGTTCCCAAATCAATGGAAATTGAAACATTTCATAGCAGGAAAAGCCATCTGTTTCTCTTGCACCACATTCAATGCATCTTCCGTTTTTCATGATCGTATTGTTATCAACCATTCTAAACAGCTCCTTTGTATCAATTAAATTCACTTTTTATTGTACAGCATAACGCAGCGTAAAGGTCAATATTTCAGTCAAATTTTTTCAATAAAAAAAAGTGGCGTTGCAGTTCTGTAAGAATCTGTTGCCTAATTTCCTTAAAGATTCAAATATAACCTAAAAGTTTAGGATATATTTAATATACCTGAATAATTCATACCTCTAATTTCAGAGGCTGTTTTATCAATACTGTTATATTTTCTTTATCGTTTTCCATTTTCTATCCTAATTATTTATTTTTTTCGGTCTACTTAATTATTTTGAGACTTTTCACTTTTTGAACTCAAATTTTAGGCGCACTTCTTCCTGGGCCATTTAAACTTTTTAAAAATCAGGTTCTTTAAATGTACTGCCGAATCCTTTGGATTTTCCTGAATACGGCATAAAACTCTCGCTGATAAACATGAGAAATCGATAGTTTTAAATACATTTGTCTTGCAGTGCTGACTAGTTTTCCAGCCACTTTGAATAGACGGAAACGGATTGTGTCCACTTGGAGTCCTTTCGATTTTGGCTCAAAACACAAGGTGCGTAAAAAGTTAACCAGATTGTACGCCAACAGGCTAATCATCATGCGGGCCTCGTTTTCAATGAATCTGGGACTATCTGTATTATCAAAGAAGAAGCTGTTCTTGGCTTCTTTAATGTAGTTTTCCATGGTACCGCGTTTATTGTAGGTTTCAAACACTCTTTTAGCTGAGATGTTTTCTGAGAAATTCGTGACAATAAAGGAATGCTTAAAAAGGAGTTCGCCTACTTCTCGAGTTGAACGAATACACACTCGACGCGGTTTGAACCAATAAGCTGCTTGGTAGGAAACCGAATGATAATAGACTTCTTTTTCATCCCAAGGATGATGATTATCATAGAACACAAACTCTTCCGCTAAACGATATAAATTCCTATTGGCCTTTAGCCGAATGACATACTGATTTTCGTATAAGTCGCATAAATCATAAACATCCGGTGTCGCGAAACCACTGTCTCCACGAACGAGAATATCAGTGGTTGGAATCGTTTGGTTATAATGTGCCAATAACGGTTCAAGAAATTCTTTGACCCCGTTGGTAGTGTATTGATTTCCTGATCGAAGCTTGGCTTTTAAAAAGTCGCCAGTCAAGCCGTCAAATGCCACTAAAGGATGGTAGCCATTCGTTCCATAATGTGCGTTGTAAGCAGTTTCTTCTTGATGACCGAAGGTATCCGAATGGGTAGAGTCTAAATCGATAATCATGTTTGTATGGTTACGAACCAAACGGGCTTTGTCAATTAAATCCTGGTTGAGTACTTGAAGCGTCAGAATTGTTTCGACCACTACACGATCATAGAATCGAGAAATGGATGATTGAGAAGCCAACGGCTCATCAGTTGATAACGTCTGTAATACCGGATCATGCTGTAGAATATTTGCAGCAGAGTCGGTGCTATAACCGGCTACAATTTGCAGCACTAACTGTTTTAAAAGCTTGTGATTCGTATGCGTCCAATATTTACGGCTGTCGTTAAATCGAACAATCTTTTTAGAGAGCTGGGTAAATTGGAAAGCATCCATTAGTTCATCAATTAAAATCAAACCAGAATCACTTGATAAACGAGCACCATCATGAGAAACGATTAAGTTATTGTTGAATTTCACTGCATTTTCTTGTAAGGTAACCACTGAGAGAACCCCTTTCTATGGTTGTTTGTGGTGAATTAACCATATCAGAAAGTGGTTCTTTTTTCATCACCTAATAGGTGATGAAGTAAGTTGCTTTAAATACTATTAAATCAATGTTTAGAAACAATATTAGTAAAACTATGAATTATTCAGGATCTAATATGTAATTTTACAATCTTCATTGAATCATACATAATAAAACATGAAGTAACAAAATATTTTACACTCTCTAAACATCTTTTCTCTATGGTCTTAATCATTAAAATATCTTAGCATATCTATTATTCTTATTTTTCTAAATAAATTTGTTCATTCAGGAGGATTTTATGAAAAATTTCGTTACACAAACATGGTTGTTAGAAAATTATTCAAATGATAACTTAATCTTACTTGATGCTCGCGCAGAATTAAATGATCCAAAAGCCGGATATAATCAATATAAAAAAGGACATCTAAAAAGAGCTCAGTTCGTCTCTTTAGAAGATACAATGACTGGAAAAGTCAGCAAGCATGGCGGTCGGCATCCTTTACCAGATATGGAAGTATTTATTACGGAAATGAAGCAGCTGGGTATTTCTGACTCTTCTACAGTAATCATTTATGATAACGGGGATCTGGCGATGGCAGGCAGATTATGGTGGTTGTTAAGATACGCTGGTAAAGATAAGGTGTTTTTATTAGAAGGCGGTATAAAACATTGGGTCGATAATGGGTTAGAACTTACTATAGTTTTTCCAGAGCCGCAAGCTTCTGGGGATTTAAATTTGAATTTAAATGAATCTATGATCGCAGAACACTCTGAAGTAAAGGCTGCTGTTGACTTAGAACAAACAGTAATAATCGATTCCAGAGCTTATGAACGGTATTCTGGTCAAGTGGAACCATTAGATAAATTGCCTGGACACATCCCCAGTGCTTTAAACTATCCTTGGATGGATTTAGTTGATGAAGGTACTATAATAGACAACAACAATATAAACGAAAAGTTTAAATCTCTGGAAGAATATGAGGATATTATCGTTCACTGCGGATCTGGGATAACCGGGACAGTAAATATGTTGTTTATGGAAGAAGCTGGATTGGAGCCAAGGTTGTACCTAGGAGGCTACAGTGACTGGGTCAGTTACGAAAACAGTCAAGTGGTAAAAGACTAAAACTCAGGGAAAACATTGTTTTATACCCCTTTATCGATAAAGCGAATAAATTTCAGGTTTTACGTTTGAGTTTATCCAAAACAAAATTAAGGTAGACACAGCACAAGTCATTACTTTAGTAGAACATCTATCTAAGGTTATTATATCACTCTAAACCCCAATGGGCGAAAGGCAAACGACATTGAAATTATCATGTTCTCAGAGAGTTATTAAATTATCAGATTTTTATGCATAAAAAAGGAACTGCCATATAAGCAGTTCCTTTTTGATATATATATAAAGTAAATTAACGTTTTGAGAATTGAGAAGCTTTACGCGCTTTTTTCAAACCTGGTTTCTTACGTTCAACCATACGTGGGTCACGAGTTAATAGACCTGCAGCTTTTAATGGGCCACGGAAGTCTGGATCAACTTCTAGCAATGCACGAGCGATACCATGACGGGCTGCTCCTGATTGACCAGTGAATCCTCCACCATTTACGTTTACATGTACGTCGTAGCTACCTAAAGTTTCTGTAAGAGCTAAAGGTTGTTTAACAACTTCGTGTAAATACGGGAATGGAATGTATTCAGTGATATCTTTTTTGTTCATGATGATTTTACCAGTACCTGGTACTAAGCGTACGCGAGCAGTTGAATTTTTACGTCTTCCTGTTGCGATATATTGTGTTTGTGCCATAGATATTCCCTCCTTAAATTAAGTTTGTGATGTCTAATACTTCAGGTTGTTGCGCTTGGTGATTGTGTTCTGCTCCACCGTAAACATGTAATTTCATGCCTTGAGCGCGACCTAAAGTGTTTTTAGGAAGCATACCTTTGACAGATAATTCGATTAATTTACGAGAATCTTTAGCACGTAAGTCACCAGCAGAGATTTGTTTCAATCCACCTGGGTTACCATCGATGTTACGAGAATAGATTTTGTCAGTTGCTTTTTTACCAGTTAATTTCACTTTGTCAGCGTTGATTACGATAACGAAGTCACCTGTATCAACATTTGGTGTGTAAGTTGGTTTATTTTTACCACGTAAAATAGCTGCGACTACACTTGACATACGTCCCATAGGGATATCAGTTGCGTCTACCACATACCATTTACGTTCTACTTCATTTGGTTTTGCCATATAAGTTGTACGCACGTTTTATTCCTCCATATTCTTATCTGTTTGTTTGAATGCACAATAAGTTTCCGGGGCTCATCGTGGTGGCAAACAATACCATTTAATATTCTACCTTTAATTTTGACTTTTGTCAAATTTTTTCTAAGAAAGAATTCTTTTTTATTTTACTTATTTTCCTGAATAAAATAAGCCATAAATAAATCATCGACAAAGTGACCGTCGATCCAAAATTCATCCTTTAAGTGACCTTCTATTTCAAATCCACTCTTTTGATAGAGCTTAAGGGCATTCGGATTAGTAGCTAATACGCGCAAGCTGAGTTTATGAATACCTCTTTCAGCTGCTAAAGGCTTGATAGCTGCTAGTAAAGCTGTTCCAACGCCTTTGCCTTGGGCAGATGGGTGAACACCTACATCAATGCTCCAGATCTTCTGGTGAGCCGGTAGCTGAGAAGGCTTTTGAAAGCCTAAGAGCCCTGCTATTTCTTGCGTTTCTTTGTCTTCGGCTACTAAGTGTGATCCCACAGCAAAATGCTTTTGATAGTCTTCCACTGTTTCATAAGTCGTTACACTAGGCGTATTGCCTGAATGCCAGATTTGATTTTCAATCGCCATTAGTTCGGGGTAATCACTTAATTTACTTAATCGAATGATCCAACTCATCTTGCACCTGCTCTCCTAGTACGCTGTCTTCTTGATAATCTGTGCCTTTTTTAGCTTTCGAAGAGTCGTAATAGACTTCCATCAAATACAATCCTTGTGGTTTAGCCGTAGGACCAGCCTGATTGCGATCTTTAACTTCCAGCAGTCGTTGGATTTCATCTGCCGGTCGTAAGCCATTAGCAATTTGCAGCAAAGTACCTACAAATATACGAACCATATTATACAAAAAGCCGTTTCCTCTAAAAGTAAAAACCAATTCATTATTAAATGTGTCTTCATAGACACTGGCTTCATATACTGTGCGCACTTTGTCTTCTCTGCCACTGTTGCTGGCACAGAAACTGGAAAAGTCGTGTTCACCTTCTAAGTCTTTCAACGCATCTTTTAATTTTTTCATATCAATTGGGTAAGGATGGTGCAACGTATACAACCGTTTGAATGGATCCGGAATCGCGTTTAAATCGACTCGGTATTGGTACTTCTTTCCACTAGTATTGTACCGGGCATGAAAATCAGCATCGACAAGCGAGACTTCCTGAACAAAAATCTCATCAGTGGTCAAGCTGTTCAATGCTCGCTGCATATTTTTGACTGGGATTTCGATTGGGTAGTCAAAGTGAATGACCTGTCCTTTTGCATGGACGCCAGAATCTGTTCGTCCAGATCCATGGATGATCACTTCTTTTCCTTTAGTCATAATTTTTAACGCTCGTTGGATTTCGCCTTGTACGGTACGATCATGAGGCTGAATCTGAAATCCAGCAAAATGCGTACCGTCGTATTGAACAATCAATTTATAGCGTAGTGGTTCCATTTGTTCGACTCCTTTAAAAATAACCTGTTCTCATTTCGTTAAAAGCAAAAGAACCTTTCACAACCAAGCAGAAAGGTTCTTTTCCTGGTGCATCAATTTCTAAATACAACTAATCCGACTGTCAATAGAGCATACACCAGCATAGCTACTGTATCCCGTGATACCCAATCCAGTTTGCGGTATTTTGTTCTTCCTTCGCCGCCTTTGTACCCTCTGGCTTCCATAGCCGTAGCCAATTCCTCAGCGCGGTTAAATGAGCTGACAAATAAGGGGATCAAGATCGGTACGATGGCTTTCATCTGTTGGAAGATATTTCCTTCGCCAAAGTCAACTCCACGAGCTCGTTGAGCATTCATGATTTTTTCCGTTTCATCCATCAACGTTGGCACAAAACGCAACGCGATCGACAGCATCAAGGCAATTTCATAAACAGGGACTTTAATGACTTTCAACGGACGCAATAAATACTCGATGGCATCAGTCAGCGATAAAGGCATCGTTGTCAAAGTCAGTAAGGTCGACATAAAAATGATCAACACAAATCGACAAAAAATGAAGACTCCGTTAATCAAACCTTCTTGTGAGACGATAATCGGGCCCCAATCAAAGTAGATCGTACTGCCTCCCGTAAAGAGGACTTGCAAGACAACTGTAAACAGAATCAGCCAAATCAACGGTTTAACTCCATTAATGAAAAAGCTGAGTTTAATATTGGACAAGTGAATAGCACCTAAAGCAAAGACCAATAAGAGCAGATACGTTTGCCAATTGTTCGCTAAGAAAATAATTCCGATAAAAATAATGGTTCCTAACAGTTTCGCACGCGGATCTAATTTGTGAATCCACGAGGTTCCAGGAATGTAACGACCAAAAATCAATTTATCCATCATTGGGCATCACCTTCTTCTGTTGCAACTAACTGCAGTTTCAATGCTTTCGCAATCTCATCAGCTAAGTCCCCTGTTGTTAGTGGCAGTTCATTTAAGAAAAGGCCTGTTTTTTGGCTCAAGAGGCTTCCAAATGAAACAGCAGAAGGAACACCTAACTGCTTCGATTCAAGCCACTCAGCGTCTTTAAATACTGCTTGAGGCGCGCCTTCTTTGATGACAGTTCCTTTTTCAAGTACCACCATATGATCGGCATAATTCGCTACATCGTCCATTTGGTGAGTTACCAAGATGATCGTGATCCCTTGTGTGCGGTACAAGCGGTAAAACATGTCCATCATTTCTTTTCTCCCTTGAGGATCCAGACCTGCAGTTGGTTCATCTAAGACCAATACTTCAGGTTCCATCGCTAGAACGCCAGCAATAGCCACACGTCGCATTTGACCACCAGATAGGTCAAACGGTGAGCGTTCTAAATACGACTCGTCTAAGCCCACGATTGGAAGCATACGCTTAGCTAGTTCAAGTCCTTCTTCTTCAGTAGCTCCGAAATTTTTAGGTCCAAAAGCAATATCTTTTGCGACTGTTTCTTCAAATAACTGGGATTCAGGAAATTGAAAGACGATTCCTACTTTTTTACGAATACTTTTCAAGTTTTTATTATCTGTTTGTGCGGTAATGATCCGGTCTCCAATGGTTACTGTACCTTCACTAGGTTTCATTAATGCATTTAAATGTTGCAGCACAGTCGATTTCCCGCTGCCTGTGTGACCTACTAAAGCAGTAAAGCTACCTTCTTTAATATGTAAGTCAATGTCATAGAGTGCCCGGTTTTGGAAAGGTGTGCCTTTTTGATAGGTATAGCCTACTTTTTCGAAAGTAATGTCCATAACCAGTCCACCATCCCTTCTTCAGTCAAGTACTCAGCTGGAACATCAATGCCGCGATCGCGTAAGTCGCTTTTCAGCTTTTCAGCAAAAGGCAGATCAAGTCCCATTTCAATTAATTGGTCTCCATACGAGAATATCTCTTCCGGTGATCCTTCTTGTACCAGTTCGCCATTTTTCATCACTAGGATGCGATTAGCATTTGCTGCTTCATCAATATCATGCGTAATCGAAATAACCGTTAGATTCGCTTTTTCTTTGATTTCTTTAACGGTCGCCAGCACTTCTTGTCGACCTTGCGGATCCAGCATACTGGTCGCTTCATCTAGAATAATGATCTGCGGACGTAAAGCTACAACTCCTGCAATAGCTACCCTTTGTTTTTGACCTCCAGATAACCGAGCCGGTTCTTTTTCCATAAAGTCTTCCATTTTAACGCGCGTGATTGCACTCTTAACACGTTCGATCATATCATCTCTAGGAATCCCTTGATTTTCTAGACCAAAAGCCACATCATCTTGAACGGTTGATCCTACAAATTGATTGTCTGGATTTTGAAACACCATTCCAACCATTTCACGGATGTCCCAAATATTTTCCTCACTTAATACAAGACCACCAACTGTCACTTCTCCTTGGCTGGGAGCTATCAATCCATTAATGGTTTTAGCTAGAGTTGATTTACCTGAACCGTTATGGCCAATAATTGCGATCCATTCACCCTCTTCAATTGAGAGAGAAACATTATTTAATGCCTGTCTTTCATCAGTTTCATGATATTGATAAGAAATTTCTTTTAATGTTATGATTTTATCCATTGAACATTCCTCACGTTCTATATCCTGAAAAAGAGTGGTTTCTTTTCCAGCTTTTTTTAAACCAAATTTAGTTAAGACTATCAAAAAAGAAGTTTCATTGCAATTCGATGATTTCCAACTTATTTTTATTCGTTCTTAATAAACTACTTCATAGTATAGCATTTCTTGACCTATTTTCGGAGGTGTCTTGACATATTTTAAAAGAACTTTACATTCTTTTTCATTTTAATAAACTTAAGTACATTAAAAACCTATTCGCATCGCTAATTTCTTGTTTCCATGAAAGAGTGAAACACTTTTGTTGTTCTACTTTTACGTCAACATCCATTTTATTGCTCAATTTTGTGAAATAGACATTACTTTAGTATTTAATACTTCATTCTATGCTAATCTTTCAGATGTTTTCAACGTTTTACAAGTAATAACCTCTAGTTTTTACAATCCAACCAATTTTTTATATTAAAAAAGGAAACAAATATATGGACACCCCCACCTACTTGTTTCCTTTCTTAAGACAAAAAAAATCACTTTCTTTTGATGAATTTACCTCTCCTGAATGAGCAATCTCAAGTCAGGAGAAGTTTCGAGCTAGACTTGGAAACCAATTTTCATTGATCCCATCATCATAACACTCTTTGCATACATCTAAAAAGTGAAACAAATTTAATTTTGAACCTGTTCTAGAATAAACGCGGCAACTCGTCATTCTAGTAGTGAATGAAAATTAAACTAATTCAATAATAACCATTGGTGCAGCATCGCCGCGACGTGGTTGAGTTTTCATGATACGTGTGTATCCACCTTGACGCTCAGCGTAACGTGGAGCAACATCACTAAACAATTTTTGTAAAACTGATTGAACAACGATATCTTCGCCTTCTTCTTTAACAGAAGCGACTTCATTACGTACGAATTCAGCAGCTTGACGGCGTGCGTGTAAATCGCCTTTTTTGCCTAAAGTAATCATTTTTTCAGTCGTTTTACGGACTTCTTTAGCGCGAGCTTCAGTCGTTACGATGCGTTCGTTGATGATCAAATCAGAAGTTAAGTCGCGTAGCATTGCTTTACGTTGTGAACTTGTACGTCCTAATTTACGGTAACCCATTGTACATTTCCTCCCTTGTTACAGTACTAGTCATCTTGGCGTAAGTTTAAGTCTAATTCAGCTAACTTAAATTTCACTTCTTCAAGTGATTTACGTCCTAGATTACGTACTTTAATCATTTCAGCTTCAGTTTTATCTGTTAACTCTTGAACAGAATTGATTCCAGCACGTTTCAAACAGTTGTATGAACGGACAGACAAATCAAGCTCTTCAATTGTCATTTCGAGCATTTTCTCTTTATGAGTTTCTTCTTTTTCTACCATGATTTCAGCTTTACGAGCTTCATCAGTTAGATTTACAAAGACGTTTAAATGTTCTGTAAGAATTTTAGCTGCTAAACTCACAGCCTCTTCTGGACTAATCGAACCATCTGCCCAAACATCAAGTGTTAATTTGTCAGAAATATTTTTTTGACCCACTCGAGTATTTTCAACTTGATAGTTCACACGACTAACCGGGGTGTAAATTGAATCGACTGGCAATACACCAATTGGCATATCGTCTTGTTTATTATGTTCAGCACGTACATATCCGCGTCCTGATTTTGCTGTCATGCGTACGTGGAAGCGTGCGCCTTCTGCAACTGTACAAATGTACAAGTCAGGATTTAAGATTTCAACATCGCTATCATAAATGATATCAGCTGCTGTTACGACTGCTGGACCTTTTACGTCAATTTCAATCGTTTTGTCTTCACCAGAATATAACTTGAGAGCAAGTTTTTTAATATTTAAAATGATTGATGTTACATCCTCAACAACACCATCGACAGTTGAAAATTCATGTAATACACCATCAATTTGAATAGTAGTTACTGCTGCTCCTGGAAGAGAAGACAACAAAATACGACGTAGTGAATTACCTAACGTTGTACCATAACCGCGTTCAAGTGGTTCTACAACGAATTTACCAAACTTGGCATCATCGCTGATCTCAATCGTTTCAATTCTTGGTTTCTCAATTTCGATCATTCTATCTATACCCCTTTCAAAACGTTAAGTTCATGTTATTGAGTGCTACCTACATAGTGAAGCGGCTCTCAATTAAACACGACGGCGTTTTGGAGGGCGGCATCCATTATGAGGAATTGGAGTTACGTCACGAATTGCTGTAACTTCTAATCCAGTAGCTTGTAAAGAACGAATTGCTGCTTCACGACCAGAACCTGGACCTTTAACTGCAACTTCTACAGTTTTCATTCCGTTTTCCATACTTACTTTAGCGGCTGCTTCAGCTGCCATTTGAGCTGCAAATGGAGTAGATTTTTTTGATCCGCGGAATCCTAAAGATCCTGCTGAAGACCATGAAATCGCATTTCCATGTACATCTGTAATCATTACGATTGTGTTGTTAAAAGTAGAACGAATATGTGCAACTCCGCTTTCTACATTCTTTTTAACACGACGTTTACGTGTAACTTTTTTTGCCATGAGGTTACCTCCTTACTAATGTTTTATTTTTTTCTGCCGGCAATTGATTTAGCTGGGCCTTTACGAGTACGCGCGTTGTTTTTCGTGTTTTGTCCACGAACTGGTAAACCACGGCGATGACGTATGCCTCGGTATGATCCGATTTCAATCAATCGTTTGATGTCTTGGCTTACTTCACGACGAAGGTCACCTTCAACTTTTAATTTATCAATTGTAGAACGAATAGCGTCTAATTGATCATTTGACAAGTCACGTACACGAATTTCTTCAGATACGCCAGCTTCGTTTAAGACTTTTTGAGCTGTGTTTTTACCGATTCCATATATATAAGTTAGAGAAATTACTACGCGTTTGTCACGCGGAATATCTACACCTGCAATACGAGCCATTAACAATTACACCTCCTGTTTTTTTAAATGATTATCCTTGGCGTTGTTTGTGTTTAGGGTTTTCGCAAATCACCATAACACGTCCTTTACGACGGATAACTTTGCATTTGTCACAAATTTTCTTTACTGATGGTCTTACTTTCATGAACTATACCTCCTATTTTATTGACGGAGTACAATTATTTAAAGCGATAAGTTATGCGACCACGTGATAAATCATACGGTGACAACTCAACTGTTACTTTGTCTCCTGGTAGGATTCTAATGTAGTGCATTCGGATTTTACCTGAAACGTGAGCCAATACAACATGGCCATTTTCAAGTTCGACTTTAAACATTGCATTCGGCAAAGTTTCAACGACTGTTCCTTCAATTTCAATGACATCGTCTTTCGCCACGCCTAGTACCTCCTTAAAATTGTTTCGCATTTGCACGCGATAAACAGTGAGCGCACTTAGCCCTCACCTTCTATTTTTTTAATCTTCTTATAATAACACAATAGTTCAGCATTGAAAAGACAACACCTCGAATATTGTACCACAAATTAAATATAGTGACAAGTAGCCTTGCTCGAATACTGTTTAATCAATTTCAACAGTGATCTTGCTGGCAGTGACTTATATCAAGAATATAATGAAGTCATTGTTGCTCTGTTCATTTACTTAGTGTTTACAAGTATGTTTTGGACATTTTTGAAAACGTCTTTAACATCATCTTCACCATTTACGGTGTGTAACACATTACGTTCTTTATAAAAGTCTAATAGAGGTTCGGTTAACTCTAGGTTAACACTAATACGATTTTCAACAGTTTCTGGTTTATCGTCTTCTCTTTGATAGAATTCATGTCCGCCACATCGATCACAAGTACCTTCAACCACTGGTGGTTTATTGATTTTATGATACGTTGCACCACATGAACGACAGATAATCCGTCCAGTTAAACGTTGCATTAAGATATCTTTGTTAACACTGATGTAAACAACAGCATCTAATTTTTTGTTTAGGTCTTTTAAGATTTCTTCCAAAGCATGCGCTTGGTTAAGCGTTCTAGGAAAACCATCTAATAAGAACCCATCTTCAGTATCTGCTTCAGCTAAACGTTCTTTTACAATCCCGTTGGTTACTTCGTCAGGTACTAAATCGCCTTTATCCATATAAGACTTAGCTTCTAATCCTAAGGCAGTTTCATTTTTGATAGCAGCTCGGAACATATCCCCTGTAGAAATATGCGGCACATGATATGTGTCAACAATTTGTTCAGCTTGCGTTCCTTTTCCTGCACCAGGAAGACCCATTAAAATGAGATTCAAAATATTTTCCTCCTTAAATGTAAGAATGAGTGCCGAGGATAATCCTCAACACTTTCTTCTTATTGTATAAAGCCTTGGTAACTTTTTTTAGACATTTGGCCTTCAAGTTGTCTCATAAGTTCTAGAGCTACACCAACTACGATAAGTAGGCTGGTTCCACCTAGAGAAACAGATTGAGGTAAGTTCCAAACGTTTGACGCAAGTATTGGAAGTATTGCGATAACTCCAAGATAAACAGCTCCGACTGTACTCAAACGCGTTAGCGTTGCTGAGATAAAGTCTTGTGTTGGTTTTCCTGGACGCACACTAGGAATATATCCGCCTTGTTTTTGTAAGTTTTCAGCAACTTTTTCCGGATTCACTTGGATGAATGCGTAGAAATACGTAAAGACTACAATTAAAACAGTATATAATACTGCTCCAATCGGTTCTTGCAAGTTAAAGATCTTATTTAAAATGATAAACCATTGTGCATCTGCATTCGTAGCACTAAAGAATCCTAAGACTGTTTGTGGTGTCATAATAAATGAACTTGCGAAGATAACTGGAATAACACCAGCTGAGTTTACTTTCAAAGGCAAGTGAGTGTCCTGGTTTGAGCCAGCTGAACGTTTTGAGTATTGAACAGGAATTTTTCTTTTTGCATTTTCGACGTAGACGACTGTTACAACAATTGCTACGAAAGCAATCGCAATTAGAAGTGCGAAGAGAAGAGCTTGCGCCATTTCATCTCCAGCATTTCGTATTTGTGAATTGTAAAAATCACTTAAATCAGAAGGTACACGAGCAATGATACCTGAGAAGATAATCATTGAAGTCCCGTTTCCAAATCCCTTAACTGTAATTTGTTCCCCTAGCCACATAACTAACATAGTTCCGGCAGTAAACATGACGGCAATCATAAGATAAGTAGTCGTTCCTGGATTGATAATCAATCCTTGGTTCGTGCCAGCATTAAACCCATAAGAGATACCAATTGCTTGAACAAATGCCAACCCAATTGTTAAGTATCTTGTAACTTGGTTTAATTTTCTGCGGCCTACTTCACCTTGTTTTGCCCATTCAGCAAACTTAGGAATAATGTCCATTTGCAACAGTTGAACAACAATTGAGGCAGTGATATAAGGAGAAACACCGAGTGCAAAAATAGAAAATCTGTCTAATGCTCCCCCACCGATAGTATTCAATAAACTAAACAAAGAACTATTTGAGGATAGTTCTTGTAAAGCTGCCGCATTAACACCAGGAACCGTTATATGAGTTCCTAGTCTAAACACGATTAAAATACCTAAAGTGAAGATAATTCTACTTCGAATGTCCTTTGCTTTAAAGGATTCTATAAGCAGTTTGATCATTAGATCACCTCAACTGAACCGCCAGCAGCTTCAATTGCTTCTTTAGCTGCTTGGGAGAATTTGCTTGCTTGAACAGTAAGTTTACGTTCAACTTGACCATTACCCAAAACTTTAATCCCTGATTTTTCAGATTTGATGACTTTTGTTTCCACCAACAATGCTGGTGTTACTACTGTACCATCTTCGAAACGGTTTAAAGTATCAAGATTTACAATAGCGAATTCTTTGCGGTTGATGTTTGTAAATCCACGTTTTGGTACACGACGGAATAATGGTGTTTGACCACCTTCAAATCCTAAACGTACGCCACCACCTGAACGTGAGTTTTGTCCTTTTTGGCCTCGACCTGATGTTTTACCGTTACCTGATGAAGTCCCACGTCCAACGCGGTTACGCACTTTACGAGATCCTTCTGCGGGTTGTAATTCATGAAGTTTCATATAGATTAGGCACCTCCTTCAATTAAAAGTCTACTTACTTGTTACTATACTTCTTTAACGTCCACTAAATGTGAGATTGTGTTAACCATACCAGTGATTGCTTCATTAGCAGGCTTCACTACAGTGCTGTTGATTTTTCTTAATCCAAGAGCTTTAACTGTATCTTTTTGGTTTTGAGGACGTCCGATAACGCTACGTTTTAAAGTAATTTCTAAATTAGCCATTTCTTAATGTCCTCCTTATCCTATAATTTCTTCTACAGTTTTACCGCGAAGTTTTGCAACATCTTCAACGCGTTTCAACTGTAATAAACCTTCAACAGTAGCACGAATCATATTGATTGGTGTACTTGAACCTAAAGATTTACTTGTTACGTCAGCAACTCCAGCTAATTCCAAGATGGCACGTACTGGACCACCAGCAGAAACCCCAGAACCGGCAACAGCAGGTTTGATTAAGATGTTACCGCCGCTGTAGCGACCAATAACTTCGTGAGGAATCGTAGTATCTACCATAGGTACTTCAATAAGATTCTTCTTAGCATCTTCAATTGCTTTGCGGATAGCTTCTGGTACTTCTTGAGCTTTACCAGTACCGAAACCTACGTGTCCGTTTTTATCTCCGACAACAACGATAGCAGCAAAACGTAGACGACGTCCACCTTTAACAACTTTAGTTACGCGATTGATTGAAACGACACGATCTTCTAATTCCAAATGTGTTGGATCGATGTAAACCATGTGTGGTATTCCTCCTTTTTTTAAAATTCTAGTCCATTTTCGCGAGCAGCTTCAGCTAAAGCTTGCACACGGCCATGGTAAAGGTATCCACCACGGTCAAAGACTACTTGTTTGATACCTTTTTCTACAGCACTTTTAGCGATAGCTGAACCAACAGCTGAAGCTTGTGCTACTTTTGTTTCTCCTGAAACTTCTTTGTCTAATGAAGATGCACTTGCTAGCGTTACACCCGCTACGTCATCAATTACTTGAGCGTAGATGTTTTTATTAGAACGGAACACGTTTAAGCGTGGGCACTCTGCAGTACCAGAAATTTTAGAACGTACACGACCATGTCTTTTCAGACGTAGTTTGTTTTTGTCTGGTTTTGTAATCACAATTGTCACCTCTTTAATTTTATGGTTGAAAATTAGGCAGCCAGGCTATTATTTACCTGTTTTACCTTCTTTACGACGTACAACTTCGTCAGAATAACGAATTCCTTTACCTTTATAAGGTTCAGGTGGACGTACGCTACGAATGTTAGCAGCTAAAGCGCCAACTTTCTCTTTGTTCATTCCTTTAACAACTACTTTAGTGTTTGCAGGAACTTCAACGTTAATTCCATCTTCTGGAACAAATTCTACAGGATGAGAGTATCCAACGTTCAATACAAGTTTTTCACCTTGTAATTGAGCACGGTACCCAACACCAACTAATTCTAATGTTTTTTCAAAACCAACAGTTACACCAACAATCATGTTGTTTAAATTAGCACGCATTGTGCCATGTAGTGCACGATTTGTTTTCAAGTCGTTTGGACGAGAAAAGTTAATTTCGTTGCCTTCTACATTCATTGTGATAACTGGGCTGAAAGAACGACTCAATTCACCTTTTGGCCCTTTAACAGTAACGATGTCCTCATTACGAGTAACCGTTACGCCTTCAGGGATAGTGATTGTTTTATTACCTATACGGCTCACAGCAATGCACCTCCTTGATTATTCTTACTTATTACCAAACGTAAGCGATTATTTCGCCACCGATATTTTTTGCTCTTGCTTCTTTATCTGTGATGACACCTTCAGAAGTTGATACGATCGCAATACCAAGTCCGTTAAGAACTTTAGGTACTTCGCCAGCTTTAGCGTAAACACGCAAACCTGGTTTAGAGATACGTTTCAATCCTGTGATAACACGTTCGTTGTTTTTTCCGTATTTTAAGAAAACGCGGATAACGCCTTGTTTGTCATCTTCCATGTATTCAACATCTTTAATGAAACCTTCACGTTTCAAAATGTTAGCAATGTCTTTTTTAATTTTTGATGCAGGTGCTTCTAATTGTTCGTGACGTGCTTGGTTAGCGTTACGTACACGAGTTAGAAAATCTGCAATTGGATCTGTCATGACCATTGAATTTAGCCTCCTTTATGCGAGTATCGTATTACCAGCTTGCTTTTTTCATGCCAGGAATTTGTCCTTTATAGGCAAGTTCACGGACGCAAATACGGCAAAGTTTAAATTTGCGGTAAACTGAGTGTGGACGTCCACAGCGTTCACAACGAGTGTATGCTTGAGTTGAGAATTTAGCAGGGCGTTTGTTTTTAGCAATTTGTGATTTTTTAGCCACGTAGTTCGCCTCCTATTCTTATTTTTGGAATGGCATTCCAAGTTGTGTCAAAAGTTCACGAGATTCTTCATCTGTGTTTGCAGTAGTTACAATAACAATATCCATTCCGCGGACTTTGTCTACTTTATCGTAGTCAACTTCTGGGAAGATTAATTGTTCTTTAACTCCTAAAGTGTAGTTTCCACGTCCGTCAAATGACTTGTTGCTTATACCATGGAAGTCACGTACACGAGGAAGTGAAACAGAAACCAATTTATCTAAGAAATCGTACATTCTGTCTCCACGTAATGTAACTTTAGTACCAATTGGCATACCTTCACGTAAACGGAAGCCAGCAATTGATTTTTTAGCTTTAGTAATTAATGGTTTTTGACCAGAAATCACTGTTAATTCGTCAACAGCTTTATCTAAATTTTTAGCATTTGATACAGCATCACCCACACCCATGTTGATAACGATTTTATCTACTTTAGGAGTTTGCATAATTGATTTGTAACCAAATTTTTCTACCATTGAGGGTGTTACTTCTTGGATATATTTTTCTTTAAGGCGGTTCATGAAGTTCATACCTCCTTCCTTATCTATTATTTATCTAAAACTTCACCGGTTTTTTTAGAAATACGTACTTTCTTACCATCTTCTACTTTAAAGCCAACACGAGTTGGTTCGCCAGTTGAAGCGTCTATTAGCATAACATTTGAAACGTGTATAGGGGCTTCCATTTCAATGATTCCACCTTGTGGATTCGCTGAGTTAGGTTTTTGATGTTTTTTCATAACATTAACGCCTTCTACGATTACACGATCTTTTTTAGGAAAAGCTTTTAATACAACAGCTTCAGTTCCTTTGTCTTTGCCAGTAATAACTTTTACTTTATCACCTGTTTTAATGTACATGTCTTTCACGCACCTCCTTTGTGGATGGTTGATTATTAAAGAACTTCTGGAGCAAGTGAAACGATCTTCATGAAGTTGTTGTCACGCAATTCGCGAGCAACTGGTCCAAAGATACGAGTTCCACGTGGACTCTTATCGTCACGGATAATTACACATGCATTTTCATCAAATTTAATGTATGAACCATCTGAACGGCGAGCTCCTGATTTAGTACGAACGATAACTGCACGAACGACTTCACCTTTTTTGACAACGCCACCTGGTGTTGCTTGTTTTACAGTACAAACAATTACATCACCAATGTTAGCAGTTTTACGGCCAGATCCGCCTAATACTTTAATAGTTAAGACTTCACGAGCTCCTGAGTTATCTGCAACTCTCAAACGACTTTCTGTTTGGATCACTGTGGTATCCTCCTTCCAGATTTGGAAACTAAGTTATTTGTTGTAAACCTTAAATAGTAACAGATTCTTCAACAACTTCTACTAAACGGAAATGTTTTGTAGATGATAATGGACGAGTTTCCATAATTTTTACGATATCGCCAATTTTGGCAACATTGTTTTCATCATGTGCTTTATATTTTTTAGAGTATTTAATACGTTTACCATAACGGCTGTGTTTCTTTTGTGTTTCGATTACGACAACAATCGTTTTATCCATTTTGTCTGAAACAACTCGGCCTTGGTAGACTTTACGTTGATTACGTTCTTCACTCATTGTTTGGTGACCTCCTTTGCCAATCAACTATTTTTGTAATTCAGCTTGACGTAACGCAGTTTTAATGCGTGCAATCGATTTGCGAACTTCACTTAAGCGAGCAGTATTTTCTAGTTGGCCAGTAGCTAACTGGAATCTTAGATTGAATAACTCTTCTTTAAATGCTTTTTCTTTTTCAACCATTTCAGCAGTGGTTAACTCTTTAAGTTCATTAGCTTTCATTCGATTCACCACCAATTTCTTTACGTTTTACAATCTTAGTTTTAACAGGTAGTTTATGAGAAGCTAAACGAAGTGCTTCACGAGCTACTTCTTCTGAAACTCCATCAACTTCAAACATGATTTTGCCACGTTTTACTGGTGCAACCCAACCTTCGGGTGCTCCTTTACCAGAACCCATACGAACTCCAATTGCTTTAGACGTATATGATTTATGAGGGAAGATTTTAATCCATACTTTCCCACCACGTTTCATGTAACGTGTCATTGCAATACGAGCTGCTTCAATTTGACGGTTTGTGATCCATTTTGATTCTACGGCTTGTAAACCCCATTCACCAAAAGTTACTTCTTTCCCACCTTTAGCTTCACCGCGCATTTTACCTCTAAATTCACGACGGAATTTTACACGTTTAGGTACTAACATGATTATTTCCCTCCTTTCTCAATGTTCTTTTTTGCAGGAAGAACTTCTCCACGATAGATCCAAACTTTTACGCCTAGTTTACCGTAAGTTGTAGCTGCTTCTTCCCATGCGTAGTCGATATCGGCACGCAATGTATGAAGAGGAACAGTTCCTTCTGAATGTGTTTCGCTACGAGCGATATCTGCACCATTTAAACGGCCAGAAACCATTGTTTTAATACCTTTAGCTCCAGCACGCATTGTGCGTTGGATAGCTTGTTTTTGAGCACGACGGAAAGCAACACGGCTTTCTAGTTGACGAGCAATTCCTTCGCCGACTAATTTAGCATCTAGATCAGGGCGTTTGATTTCCACGATGTTGATGTGAACTCTTTTGCCTGTTAATTCATTTAATTTTTTACGTAATGCGTCAACTTCAGACCCACCTTTACCAATAACCATTCCTGGTTTAGCAGTATGAACTGAAACGTTAACACGGTTAGCAGCGCGTTCAATTTCTACTTTAGAAACAGAAGCTTCACTTAATTTTTTAGCAATATATTCGCGGATAGCGATATCTTCGTGTAAATAGTTTGCGAAATCTTTTTCTGCATACCATTTAGAATCCCAATCGCGGATGATACCTACACGTAAGCCTGTTGGATTAATTTTTTGACCCACAGATTATCCCTCCTTCTTTTCAGATACCACTATTGTAATGTGGCTTGTGCGTTTCAAGATTGGTGCAGCTGATCCTTTTGCACGTGGACGGAAACGTTTCATCGTTGGTCCTTCGTTAACATAAGCTTCGCTTACTACCAAGTTTTCTACGTCTAAATCGTAGTTATGTTCTGCATTAGCAATTGCTGACATCAAAACTTTTTCGATTGCTGGTGAAGCACCACGTGGAGTGAATTTCAAAATTGAAATTGCTTCTCCGATGCTTTTCCCTCTAATAAGATCGACAACTAAACGAACTTTACGAGCTGCAATACGAACAGTTTTAGCAGTTGCTTTAGCTTCTGTAATTTGTTCTGCCATATCGAGTTATCCTCCTCTCAAAATTAACGTTTAGTTTTTTTATCATCCGCAGTGTGACCGCGGTATGTTCTTGTTGGTGCAAATTCACCTAATTTGTGTCCGACCATGTCTTCTTGAATATAAACTGGTACATGCTTGCGTCCATCATAGACTGCGATTGTGTAACCAATGAAACTCGGGAAAATTGTTGAACGACGAGACCAAGTTTTAACGACAGATTTCTTTTCGCTTTCAGCCATTGCATTCATTTTTTTCATTAAGTGTTCATCGACAAAAGGTCCTTTTTTAAGACTACGACCCATGGGTGAACCTCCTTCCATTCTTTAGGAAAGTTGGAAAAACCAACTATCCTAGATTTATTTTGTTTTACGACGACGTGTGATAAATTTATTAGATTGAGCTTTTTTATTACGTGTTTTCAATCCAAGAGCAGGTTTACCCCATGGAGTCATTGGACCAGCATGTCCGATTGGAGCTTTACCTTCACCACCACCGTGTGGGTGATCGTTAGGGTTCATTACAGATCCACGAACAGTTGGGCGTTTGCCTAACCAACGAGAACGTCCGGCTTTACCAATGTTAATCAATTCATGTTGTTCATTACCAACTGAACCGATTGTTGCACGACAAGTTCCTAAAATCAAACGAACTTCACCTGAGTTTAAGCGGATCATTACGTATTTGCCTTCTTTACCTAACACTTGCGCGCTAGTTCCAGCTGAACGAACTAATTGTCCACCTTTACCTGGTTTCATTTCGATGTTGTGGATTACAGTACCAGCAGGAATGTTTTCTAATAGAAGAGCATTACCTGTCTTGATATCAACTGTTTCTCCTGAAATGATTTGTTGTCCTACTTGAATTCCTTTAGGTGCGATGATGTATGTTTTAACACCATCAGTGTATTGTACTAATGCAATGTTTGCTGAACGATTTGGATCGTATTCAACAGTTTTGATAATTCCAACGATACCGTCTTTATTACGTTTAAAGTCGATTACGCGGTAATTACGTTTATGTCCGCCACCACGGTGACGTACCATGATTTTACCAGCATTGTTACGACCGGCTTTTCTTTTGTTTGGTTCTAACAATGTCTTTTCAGGCGTTGTTGAAGTGATTTCTGCGAAATCAGAACCAGTCATATTACGACGGCCGTTTGTGGTAGGTTTGTACTTTTTAATACCCACGTGTTTTCCCTCCCGATGTTTATTTTCAAAGCTTTAATTAAGCTTCGAACAATTCAATTTCTTTTGATTCAGTTGTTAAAGTTACGATTGCTTTACGACGTTTTTTAGTGTATCCAGCATGTTTACCCATACGTTTTAATTTTCCACGTACGTTCATGATGTTAACATTAGAAACTTTTACGTCAAAAATTTCTTCAATCGCTTGTTTTACTTGAGTTTTATTTGCGCGTACATCCACTTCGAAAGTGTATTTTTTGTTATCTTGAGCAGCCATTGCTGCTTCAGTGATAACCGGGCGCAAGATTACGTCACGTACATCCATTATTGAAGAACCTCCTCTAGCTTAGTTAGAGCAGTTTGTGTCAAAATCAATTTTTCATGCGCTACAACATCTAACACAGTAACATTATCAAAAGCTACAACTTTAACTCCTGGAAGGTTACGAGCAGATAATGTTGCGAAATCATTGTCGTTTTCTACTACGATAAACGCTTTAGAATCAACATTTAGATTTTTTAACACTTGTGCAAATTCTTTAGTTTTTGGTGCATCAAAGTTCAATGCGTCAACAACAATTAAATCTCCGCTTATTACTTTAGTAGAAAGAACAGATTTGATTGCTAAGCGACGAACTTTTTTAGGAAGTTTGTAGCTGTATGAACGTGGAGTTGGTCCGAAGACGATTCCACCACCGCGCCATTGTGGAGATCTGATTGACCCTTGACGAGCACGACCAGTTCCTTTTTGAGCCCACGGTTTACGTCCACCACCGCGTACTGCACTGCGGTTTTTTACTGAGTGATTTCCTTGTCTTAATGAAGCACGTTGCATGATGATTGCATCAAATACAACATTTTCGTTTGGTTCGATACCGAAAATAGCGTCGTTTAATGTAACTTCACCATTTTGAGTACCATCTTGTTTATATAAGGCTACGTTTGGCATTCCTTTGTTCCTCCTCTCTTAATTTTTATTTAGCTTGTTGAAAAGCTGATTTAATTTGGATTAAGGATTTTTTAGACCCAGGTACATTCCCTTTGATAAGAAGTACATTTTTTTCAACGTCAACGCGAACAACTTCAAGGTTTTTGATAGTTACGCGATTTCCGCCCATACGACCTGGTAATAATTTGCGTTTGAATACACGGTTAGGATCTACAGGACCCATTGACCCTGGACGACGGTGGTGACGGGATCCGTGGGACATTGGTCCACGACTTTGTCCGTGGCGTTTAATAACACCTTGGAATCCTTTACCTTTGGTAGTCCCCGTTACATTAACGATGTCTCCAGCTTTGAAAGTATCAACTTTCACTTCTTGTCCTACTTCGTATTCTCCAAGCTCAACATCGTCAAATTCACGGATGAAGCGCTTAGGAGTAGCATTTGCTTTTGCTACATGACCCATTGCAGGTTTATTTGACAATACTTCACGTTGTTCTTGGTAACCCAATTGAACTGCTTCGTAACCATCCGTTTCGACTGTTTTAACTTGTAAAACAACGTTTGGAGTTGCTTCGATTACAGTTACTGGAATTAATTCACCAGATTCAGTGAAGACTTGTGTCATTCCTACTTTTTTTCCTAAGATTCCTTTGGTCATGAGTACACCTCCATTATATTATTTTTTTTAATTAAAAATTAAAGCTTGATTTCGATATCTACGCCAGATGGTAGATCTAATTTTGTTAAAGCATCAACAGTTTTAGATGTTGGATTAACAATATCAATCACACGTTTGTGTGTAAGCATTTCAAATTGTTCACGAGAATCTTTATATTTGTGAGTCGCACGAATCACAGTGTAAAGAGTTCTTTCTGTTGGCAATGGAATTGGACCAGATACACTAGCACCAGTTCTTTTTGCTGTTTCTACAATTTTTTCCGCTGATTGATCTAAGATACGATGTTCATATGCTTTTAAGCGGATACGAATCTTTTGTTTTGCCATTATTTTCCCTCCTTCGCCTATTTTTATAAATTAGACATTGCTCCACGAAAATTTCCGTCACACGCGCCGTGACAAAGCGGCCGGGTGTGTCGCGACCTCTCGTTTCATAGCCGTTGGGTTTCTTTCGAATACCCCAGTACGATTTCACTTATGAAATCAGCACCTTTTCAATTATATAAAAAATGACTTTATTAATCAAGCTTTTTTTAATTGTTTATTGAATTAATTTATTCCTGCTAAAACTATTTTCGATTTATTTTTTATCTAATAACTTAAAAAAGCTAAGTTAGGAATACATCAACGTTTCCCATCTTAGCTTATTTTATATTGTTTGTCTATTTATTTGTTTGACTATTTTTATTTCTTTTATTTCTTGATTCTTCTATAACTATATTGCTCCTAAACTTTTTCGATCCATCCTTCAGGCGCTTCTACATCACCATACTGAATGCCCGTCAATTCCTCATATAACTTTTTAGTTACTGGTCCCGTTTCTGTTTCACTATAGAAGACATGGAAATCATCTTTGTATTGGATTCCTCCAATAGGCGAAATCACGGCTGCCGTTCCGCATGCTCCCGCTTCTTCAAATTCATCCAACTGTTCAATAAAGACGTCGCCTTCCACCACTTCAAGTCCCAAACGTTCTTTTGCAAGGTAAAGCAAAGAATATTTTGTGATACTTGGTAAGATAGATGGTGAAACTGGTGTCACAAATTTATTGTCTTTCGTGATGCCAAAGAAATTCGCTGATCCTACTTCTTCTATTTTAGTATGGGTTGTTGGATCTAAATAAATGGCATCACTAAAATTACGTTTATGGGCTTCTACTCCTGGAAGTAAACTACCACCATAATTTCCTCCAACTTTCGCTGCTCCCGTTCCATTACCAGCAGCTCTATCATAATCCGAAACAATAAAGTTCGTTGGGGTCAATCCGCCTTTAAAGTAAGCTCCTACTGGCATACAAAAAATAGAGAATAAATACTCTTCAGCTGGTTTTACACCAATATTATCTCCAACACCGATCATATACGGACGAAGATATAAAGATCCTCCTGTACCATATGGCGGAATATAGTGTTCATTTGCTTTTACTACTTTTTTAACGGCTTCAATAAATACATCTGTCGGTACAGCAGGCATCATTAGACGTCTGCAGCTGCGTTGCATCCGTTCAGCGTTTTGATCTGGCCGAAAAAGATTGATTGACCCATCTTTTGTTCGGTAAGCTTTCATTCCTTCAAAAACAGTTTGTCCATAGTGTAAGGCTGTTGATCCTTCACTGATATGAACTTTATTATCTTCTGATAAAGTTCCATCATCCCATTGTCCATCTTTCCAATAAGAAATATAACGGTAATCGGTTTTTATGTAGCTAAAACCTAAGTTATTCCATTCTATATCTACTGTCTTTGTCATTCCATCACTCCTTATCACTAGTGCTATTTAGTGTAACACAACAATGATAAAATTATGAGAAGTTTCTTACTTTTATGTAAATAATTTCTGTTTACTTTTATAATTCCTATCGCTATTGCTATTCAAACTTTTCTTTTTTATATAGCACAGAGTAACATTTTCTAAAGTAGGATTATTCATTAAAGTGTAGCCTAGTTTTTTCTACTCCTATATCATTCAATATATTCCTCACAACTTCTTCTTGCAAAGTGTCTTTCGTAATAATTTTTTCATTTGGAACTCCTAAATAATCTTTTTCATTCCACCAACTTCGCATTTCACTTTCTCCGAATTCGTTTACTTTTCCTCTTTTTTTATGTCTGTTGAGCGTTTCTTCAAAAGGTACGTCAAAATAGTAAGTATAAACGTTTTGTTCAAAAGTATTGATTAAATCTAACAACATATTTTTATATCTTTTATTGATCAAAATTCCCTCTACAATTATAAAAGGACATTTCCCTAACCCAAACTCAGCAATTTGTTTGATCAATGCTATAGATAGATTTCCTTCCCTGTCGTTGACTTTAAGCATGTCCCGCCTAACCACATCTTGAGACACAACTAAAGTAGCTTCTCCTAACATTTCTTGCAGCTTTAAAGCAGTTGTTGTTTTGCCACTTCCAGAGTTGCCTCGTAAAATAATTAGTTTTGAATCCATATTTACAACTCCTAGTTCGTTTTGACTGTTCTACTATTCGTACCTATTATACTATATATATGAAGCAATCTTTCTTTATTAATAGATACATATCTATAGAAATTTAAAACCTTTTTTAAAGAACTTTTAATTCATCACATCATACTATTTATCAAATAGCCAAAACATTTCTTCTTAAGGTGTTTTCGATTTATTCACGAAAGAGATCATTTCACTTTTACGTTAACCTTTGTTTTAAGTCCTTCTTTGTGGGGGCAATTATTTATAAAGTACGCTATTTAACAAAAAGACCAAATAAAAAAACCCTGTCGCAATGACAGGGTTTTTTTCTCGGATGATCACGCTCTATACCAGATAGAGTCAATTTTTAACGTTTTATTTTAAGAGTTGATTAAGCTTCGATTGAAGCAACAACGCCGGCTCCAACAGTACGTCCACCTTCACGGATAGTGAATTTAGTACCTGCATCGATAGCGATAGGTGCGATCAATTCAACGTTAATTGTAACGTTGTCTCCTGGCATAACCATTTCAGTACCTTCTGGTAACTCAACAACACCAGTTACGTCAGTAGTACGGAAGTAAAATTGTGGGCGGTAGTTAGCGAAGAATGGAGTATGACGTCCACCTTCTTCTTTAGATAAGATATAAACTTCACCTGAGAATTTTGTATGTGGAGTAATTGAACCTGGTTTAGCTAAAACTTGTCCACGTTGGATGTCTTCACGAGCAACCCCACGTAATAATGCACCAATGTTGTCCCCTGCTTGAGCAAAGTCTAACAATTTACGGAACATTTCAACACCAGTAACAGTTGATTTAGTAGTAGCTTCATGAATTCCGATGATTTCTACTTCTTCACCGACTTTAATTTGTCCAGTTTCTACACGTCCTGTAGCAACTGTTCCACGTCCAGTAATTGAGAATACATCCTCAACTGGCATCATGAATGGTTTGTCAGTATCACGTTCTGGAGTTGGAATGTAAGAATCTACAGCATCCATCAATTCCATGATTTTATCTTCGAATTCTTCAACGCCTTCAAGAGCTTTAAGAGCAGAACCAGCGATAACTGGAGTGTCGTCTCCTGGGAAGTCATATTCAGATAATAAATCACGAACTTCCATTTCAACTAATTCTAGTAATTCTTCATCATCAACTTGGTCAACTTTGTTTAAGAAAACAACGATGTATGGAACACCAACTTGGCGAGACAATAGAATGTGTTCACGAGTTTGTGGCATTGGACCATCAGCAGCAGATACTACTAAGATAGCTCCATCCATTTGTGCAGCACCAGTGATCATGTTTTTAACATAGTCAGCATGGCCTGGGCAGTCTACGTGAGCGTAGTGACGAGTTTCAGTTTCGTATTCAACGTGAGAAGTGTTGATCGTGATTCCACGTTCGCGTTCTTCAGGAGCTCCATCGATTGAAGCGTAGTCAGTTGCAGTACTTTTGAAACCTCTTTTAGCTAATACAGTAGTGATTGCAGCAGTTAATGTTGTTTTACCATGGTCAACGTGTCCAATAGTACCAATGTTAACGTGCGTTTTTGAGCGATCGTATTTTTCTTTTGCCATTTTATTAATATCCTCCTCATAGTGAGTTCTTTTTTTATTGATAAGAATAGAGCATTTTGCTCCATCCTCA
Source organism: Carnobacterium inhibens subsp. inhibens DSM 13024 (assembly GCF_000746825.1). Taxonomy (NCBI): domain Bacteria; kingdom Bacillati; phylum Bacillota; class Bacilli; order Lactobacillales; family Carnobacteriaceae; genus Carnobacterium; species Carnobacterium inhibens. Next base: position 1,665,372 of record NZ_JQIV01000006.1, read on the forward strand.
TCATTTGTAAAAATTATAACGATTATCTGTTAGAAAATCAATACTTAACGATCGGACAACAAACTAAGATTAGTCAGCTGATCCGCCATTTTTCTTGATAATTTCTTCAGAGATAGATTTTGGAACATCTTCATAATGATCAAATGTCATTGAGAAGGTACCGCGACCTTGTGTTGCTGAACGTAATGCAGTTGCATAACCGAACATTTCAGCCAATGGAATCATACCTTTAACGATAGTAGTATTTCCACGAGCTTCAGAACCTTCGATACGTCCACGACGAGCTGAGATGTGTCCCATTACGTCTCCTAAATAATCTTCAGGAATTGTAATTTCAACACCCATCATAGGCTCTAAGATAACTGGATTTGCTTTTTTAGCAGCATTTTTCAATGCCATTGAAGCAGCAACTTTAAAGGCAGTTTCATTTGAATCGACATCATGGTATGAACCATCATAAAGTTTTGCTTTAATATCAACTAATGGATATCCAGCAAGAACTCCGTTGTCTAATGAAGCTTCCAAACCAGCTTTAACTGCTGGGATATATTCACGAGGAACAGTACCACCAACGATTGCATCTTCAAAATCAAAACCTTTTCCTTCTTCATTAGGAGAGAATTCGATCCATACGTGACCGTATTGACCTTTACCACCTGATTGACGAACGAATTTACCTTCGGCTTGAGTAGAACCACGGAATGTTTCACGATAAGAAACTTGTGGAGCACCAACACTAGCTTCAACATTGAATTCACGTCTCATACGATCAACAATGATGTCCAAGTGCAACTCACCCATACCAGCGATAATTGTTTCGCCAGTTTCGTGGTCAGTTTCAGCACGGAAAGTTGGATCTTCTTCAGCAAGTTTTTGTAACGCAACACCCATTTTATCTTGGTCAGCTTTTGATTTTGGTTCAATAGCTACTTGGATAACTGGTTCTGGAAAGTCCATTGATTCTAAGATCACTTGTACTTTTTCATCACACAAAGTATCACCAGTAGTTGTATTTTTCAATCCAACAGCTGCTGCAATATCTCCAGCAAATACTTCAGGAATTTCGCTACGAGAGTTCGCATGCATTTGTAAGATACGTCCTACACGTTCACGTTTACCTTTAGTAGAGTTTTGGACATAAGATCCAGCTTGTAACGTACCAGAATAAACACGGAAGAAAGTTAAACGACCTACATACGGGTCAGTCATAACTTTAAATGCCAATGCTGAGAATGGTTCGTTGTCATCAGCATGACGTTCTACAGTTTCTTCAGAATCTGGTAAGATTCCTTGGATTGCAGGTACATCAAGTGGTGACGGTAGGTAGTCAACGACTGCATCAAGCATTAATTGAACACCTTTGTTTTTAAATGCTGAACCACATAGAACTGGGTAGAATTCAACGTTAACTGTTGCAGTACGGATAGCTTTTTTCAATTCAGCTTCAGAAATTTCTTCACCTTCAAGATATTTCTCCATCAAAGCTTCATCTGTATCTGCTACTGCTTCAACTAATTTTGTACGCCATTCTTCTGCTAATTCTACGTATTCTTCAGGAATGTCTTCCTCACGGATATCTGTTCCTAAGTCATTTGTATACATTTCAGCTTTCATCTTGATCAAGTCAATGATACCTGTGAAGTTATCTTCAGCACCAATTGGCAATTGAATCGGATGAGCGTTTGCTTGTAAACGATCATGAATAGTACCTACAGAGTATAAGAAATCTGCACCAGTTTTGTCCATTTTGTTTACGAATACAATACGGGGCACACCGTAAGTTGTTGCTTGACGCCAAACCGTTTCAGTTTGAGGCTCAACACCTGATTGTGCATCAAGTAAAGCAACAGCACCATCTAATACACGTAGAGAACGTTCAACTTCAACAGTGAAGTCAACGTGACCAGGAGTATCGATAATGTTTACACGGTGATTATTCCAAGCAGCTGTTGTTGCAGCTGATGTAATTGTAATACCACGTTCTTGTTCTTGTTCCATCCAGTCCATTTGTGAAGCACCCTCATGGGTTTCACCAATTTTATGGATTTTACCAGTATAATACAGAACACGTTCAGTTGTTGTTGTTTTACCAGCATCAATATGAGCCATGATTCCAATATTACGGGTATTGTGTAGAGAAAATTCTCTTTCTGCCATCTTGCAATAACACCTCTCTTAATTTAATTTGAACTAAGAAACTTCAATTCTTCCTTTAAAGGCTAAGTTGCACATGTGCACCAAAGCCTCCTCTAGAAAAAATCTTACCAACGGTAATGAGCGAAAGCTTTATTCGCTTCAGCCATTTTATGAGTGTCTTCACGTTTTTTAACTGCTGCTCCAGTATTGTTAGCAGCATCCATGATTTCTTTAGCAAGACGTTGTTCCATAGTATCTTCTCCGCGTAAACGAGAGTAGCTTACTAACCAACGAAGAGCAAGAGCCGTGCGACGTTCTGGACGAACTTCGATCGGAACTTGGTAGTTAGAACCCCCAACACGGCGAGCTTTAACTTCAAGAACAGGCATGATATTTTTCATTGCTTGTTCAAATACTTCAATAGGTTCGTTGCCAGTTTGTTCTTTAATCATGTCAAATGCATTATAAAGAATTGTAGCAGCTTTCCCACGTTTTCCGTCAACCATAATACGGTTGATCAAACGAGTAACAAGTTTAGAATTATAAAGTGGATCAGGTAAAACATCACGTTTAGTAATAGGACCTTTACGAGGCATCCAAATTCCTCCTTTCGATAATAGTTATCTTTTAGACTAATTTTTTTGTTTTAATTAAGCGCTAAGCTTATTTAGGTTTTTTAGTACCGTATTTAGAACGGCTTTGTTTACGATCTGCAACACCGGCAGTATCAAGCGCTCCACGAACGATGTGGTAACGAACTCCGGGTAGATCCTTCACTCGTCCTCCACGTAAAAGAACCACACTATGTTCTTGCAAGTTGTGACCTTCACCTGGGATATAAGCAGTTACTTCAATTAAGTTAGACAAACGAACACGTGCATATTTACGTAACGCTGAGTTAGGTTTTTTAGGAGTCATAGTTCCCACACGAGTACAAACACCACGTTTTTGAGGTGAGTTTACTGTTGTTTGTTTTTTTCTTTTACTGTTGTAACCTCTGTTTAAAGCTGGAGATTCAGATTTTTCTATTTTTGATTTACGAGGTTTACGTACTAATTGATTAATAGTAGGCATCGATTGTTTCCTCCTTCCCTATGTTATTATTCTAGTCCACACATCCAGGCGGTTCTTTTTTCAGCAAAAAAATAAGTGCTGCAAAATTGCAACCAACCGTTCAGTATAGTTTTAAGGCCAATGTACCAGTCAGCACGACTGATAGACAGGAATCTGCGTACAAAAGCACCTTTTGAATCATAACATGGTCTAATATTATTGTCAACAAGTTGCGTTGAAAAAAATGCTAAAAGTCTTTTATACTTTTGCACTTTTACTAGTATACTCCATCTCTTTAATTTTTTAAAGCATTCTGGACTAAATAGCAGATATTTATTAGTAAGTCGTTTTTATGAGGTGAATGAAGTTGCTAACTAGTGTATTTATATTGTTGATTTGGCTTACAGGCTGTTGTCTAGGTTCATTTTTGATGGTGGTTGGATTAAGAGTTCCTATTCATCAATCCATTGTTTTGCCACGTTCTTACTGCCCAAATTGTCACCAAACACTTCATTTTTTTGAGTTGCTGCCTGTAGTTTCTTATCTTTTTCAAAAAGGGCGCTGCCGCAATTGTCACCAACCCATTTCTATCCTTCATCTATTAACAGAATCATTAATGGGGTTTATGTTCCTTTTTATCTTTTATACTTATTATTTAAATCCAATTGAAGGATTGTTCCTTATAGGATTAGCTTCTTTTAGTCTGGTATTTACTATTTCAGACATTTACTACCAACTTTTACCTAATTACTTAATGAATCTTTTCTTATTATGGGTAATTGCAGGGCAATTCTTTCTTCATTCTCAGCAATTTTATACCTATTTGCTATGCGGATTGGGATTTTTCATCTTCTTTTATCTACTTTATCAATTCTATCCTATAGGCGGTGGCGATGTTAAGTTATTAGGTATTATCGGCTTGCTTCTTGGATATCCTTTAACCTTGACGGCAATTATGATCGCATGTTTTTCGGCATTACTGATTCATTTACCTTTAGTACTCAGCAAGAAAATCACTTCTAAGCATCACATACCATTTGCTCCTTTTATCTTTTTCGGTACCTTTTCTGCTTATTTCTTGCAAGAAATCCTTTCCGATTGGTGGTTATTTCTTTCTTAATAGATTATAACCGTGTGACTTCTTACATACACTACCTAAAAAAATGAGAAGCTTGGTTTCCAAGCTCCTCATTTCCTTGTACTATTCAGGATATTTTGTATGAACAAATTTAATTTCTAGATACTCTTCTATTCCGTAACTGCCGTTCTCACGTCCAACACCTGAGTGTTTTACGCCGCCAAATGGTGCTTCAGAAGTAGAAATAGCTGTATTATTGATGCCTACAAGGCCGTACTCTAATGCATCACTAACTACTTCAGCGCGTCTTAGATCTTTTGTAAAGAAATAAGATGCTAAACCGAAATGTGTATCATTTGCCATTTTAATGACTTCGTCTTCCTCTTCGAAATCAATTAATGGAATGACTGGACCAAACGTTTCTTCATAAAAGATATCCATCTCTGTAGTGACGGCATCTAAAATAGTGGGTGCATAAAAATATCCGTTAGCATAATCTCCTTCAGTTAAAGGACCTCCGCCAGCGAGCACCTTAGCCCCTTTAGCTTTCGCATCATCTACTTGTGCTTGGACCGTTTCAACGGCTTCGCCATTAATTAGCGGTCCTGCCATTACATCGTCTAGGCCATTTCCAACCGTTACTTTTTCAACAGCCGCTGACAACTGTTCAACAAATTCTTGTTTGATAGCTTTGCTGACAAAAATACGATTAGGTGAAGTACAAGCTTGTCCATTATTTCTAAATTTCATCGCCACAAGCGTTTCAACCGCATCTTCAATATCTGCATCTTCAAATACGATAAATGGAGCATGCCCACCTAATTCAAAAGAAATCTTTTTCATTGTTTGGGCAGATTGTTCATACAACATTTTTCCAACTTCAGTAGAGCCTGTAAATGTTAATTTTCGAACATCGTTGCTGTCTGTTAACGTCTTCCCAATTTTACTTGATGGTCCCACAATAAGATTGGCGACTCCAGCCGGAAGTCCCACTTCATGGAAGATCTCAAAAATCGCAATTGCTGACAAGGGTGTACTGCTTGCAGGTTTTAAAATCACCGTACAGCCTGCTGCGATAGCCGGAGCAATTTTCCGAACGATCATATTAGAAGGAAAGTTCCAAGGAGTGATTGCTCCAACTACTCCGACGGGTTGTTTCTTCACTTCGTATTTATGATTATTAGGAGCAGGGATCGTTTCTCCATAAATACGTCTTGCTTCTTCCGCACTCCAATGTAAGTTTTGACTATCAGTAAGGATTTCTGCCCTTGATTCTTTTAATGGTTTCCCTTGTTCTAATGTCATAATTAATGCCAATTGTTCTGTTTTTTCTTCAATTTTATCTGCAATAGCATGGATCAATTTGACTCGTTCAGCTAATTCCATACCTGACCATTTAGGAAAAGCTTCTTTAGCTGCTTGGATGGCATGCTGTGTTTCTTCTTCTCCACCTTGAGAGACTTTAATCAACTCTTCTTTAGTCGCTGGATTATGGACAGCCTTTTTTTCTAGTGATCCTTCTACCCATTGACCGTTGATGTAAAGTCCTGTTTGAATTTTTGGTAATTTTTCTCGTGTTTTTACCACTAAAATCACTCCTTCAAATTTTGGTGTCTGTTTTCTTTTTCCTCTTCCACCTTAACATATCATTTTTAAATTTCTAAATTATTTGCTCTTTTCGTTTTTAGATACAAAAAAAAGAACCCTCGCCTAACGAGGAGTTCTTTCCATATTATTTAGGTTCCACTTGGTCATTGATACTGTAAACATTCTCGCTTACAACGCCAACACCTTTAGGTTCCATCTTACGGTATTTAGCCATCCCAGTACCAGCTGGAATTACTTTACCAATGATAACATTTTCTTTCAATCCTAATAGAGGATCGCGTTTTCCGCGAATAGCAGCATCTGTTAAGACACGCGTTGTTTCTTGGAATGATGCGGCAGATAAGAAGCTGTTTGTTTCAAGGGAAGCTTTTGTAATTCCAAGCAATACAGGACGAGCTGTTGCAGGAATTCCGCCAGATACCAATGTATCAAAGTTTTTATCTGTGTAGTCATGAATATCAATTAGTGTACCTGGTAAGATATCTGTTTCACCTGGGTCCATTACACGTACTTTACGCAACATTTGACGTACCATAACTTCGATATGTTTGTCGCCGATTTCTACCCCTTGCATACGGTATACCTTTTGTACTTCGCGTAACAAGTAGTTTTCAACAGCAAGTACATCACGAACACGCAATAGTTCTTTAGGATCAATTGAACCTTGGTCTAATGCTTCACCACGGTGGATGATATCTCCTTCAGCTACTTTCATACGTGCTGTATATGGAACTTGATAAGAACGTGTATCTGTTTCTCCCTTAATGGTAACTTCTTTTGTACGAGCTGCTGGATTTTCATCGATTGAGATAATTTCCCCAGTAACTTCAGTAATCACAGCTTGACCTTTAGGGTGACGTGCTTCAAAAATTTCTTGGATACGAGGAAGCCCTTGAGTAATATCGTCTCCGGCAACCCCACCGGTATGGAACGTACGCATTGTTAATTGAGTACCTGGTTCTCCGATTGATTGAGCGGCAATTGTTCCAACTGCTTCCCCAACTTCAACTTCAGAGCCTGTTGCTAAGTTACGTCCATAACAATGTTTACATACACCATGTTTAGTATTACATGTAAATACGGAACGGATCGTTACTTCTTCAATCCCAACAGCTACGATTTCTCTAGCAATGTCTTCAGTAATGATTTGGTTTTCACCAATAATAACTGTTCCATCTTCAGGGTTAAAGACTGTTTTACGAGTGTAACGTCCTAATAAACGTTCTTCAAGTGGTTCAATAACTTCGTTTCCTTCTTTAATTGCATGAATCACTAATCCACGATCAGAACCACAGTCTGTTTCACGAATGATAACATCTTGTGCAACGTCAACTAAACGACGAGTCAAGTAACCTGAGTCAGCTGTTTTCAAGGCTGTATCGGTCATCCCTTTACGAGCTCCATGGGTAGAGATAAACATCTCTAAAACTGACAAACCTTCACGGAAGTTAGATGTTACCGGTAATTCCATGATTTGGCCATTCGGTGCAGCCATCAATCCACGCATACCAGCAAGCTGAGTAAAGTTGGAAATGTTACCACGGGCACCAGAGTCACTCATCATGAAGATTGGGTTAAGGTCATTCAAACTTTCCATTAGGCGGATTTGAATGTGATCTTTTGTTTTGTTCCAGATATCAATAACACGTTCATAACGTTCTTCATCCGTGATTAAACCACGACGGAATTGTTTCGTTACTTTTTCAACTTGTTCATGAGCGTTATCTAAAATTTCTTGTTTTTCTTCTAATACTACGATATCGGCGATACCAACTGTAATACCAGCTTTTGTTGAGTATTTGTATCCTAGGTCTTTCATTCTGTCTAGCATTTTAGACGTTTCAGTGATTTTGAATCGTTTGAATACTTCAGCAATGATGTTTCCAAGGTTTTTCTTCTTGAATGGTTTAATCAATTCTTGAGCTTGAATGTGTTCAAGAACATCAATACCAGCATCAACAAAATAACTATCAGGTGTTTGAACTTCCAAATTGCTTTGTGTTGGTTCATTCAAATACGGGAATTCATTCGGCATAATATCGTTAAAGATCAGTTTACCAACAGTGGTAATCATCAATTTATCTTTTTGCCCTTGAGTAAATGGTTTGTTTGGAATATCAGATGGTTTGATTGCGATTCTAGAGTGTAAATGTACATAGCCGCTTTGGTAAGCAAGCATTGCTTCATTTAAACTACTAAATTGCATTCCTTCACCTTCGCGTCCTTCTTCTTCCATAGTTAGGTAGTAGTTACCTAAGACCATATCTTGAGAAGGTGTAACAACTGGTTTACCATCTTTTGGATTTAAAATGTTTTGGGCAGCTAGCATCAACATACGTGCTTCAGCTTGTGCTTCATCACTTAAAGGTACATGGACAGCCATTTGGTCACCATCGAAATCGGCATTATAAGCTTCACATACTAATGGGTGAAGACGGATAGCTTTACCTTCTACAAGAACAGGTTCAAATGCTTGGATCCCTAATCTATGCAAAGTAGGTGCTCGGTTCAATAGAACTGGATGTTCACGAATAACTTCTTCTAAAATTGGCCAGATTGAATCATCTTGGCGATCAATTTTACGTTTAGCGTTTTTGATGTTGCTTGCGATATCGCGTGCAACCAACTCTTTCATTACAAAAGGTTTGAACAATTCAATCGCCATTTGTTTTGGCAGTCCACATTGATACATTTTCAAGAACGGTCCAACAACGATAACTGAACGACCTGAATAGTCAACACGTTTACCTAGCAAGTTTTGACGGAAACGCCCTTGTTTCCCTTTAAGCATATGAGACAATGATTTCAATGGACGGTTACCTGGTCCAGTTACTGGACGTCCGCGACGACCATTATCGATCAAAGCATCTACTGCTTCTTGCAACATACGTTTTTCATTTTGCACAATAATGTTTGGTGCATTTAAGTCTAATAAACGTTTCAAACGGTTATTACGGTTGATCACACGACGGTACAAGTCATTTAAATCACTTGTAGCGAAACGTCCACCTTCTAATTGAACCATTGGACGAATTTCTGGCGGAATAATAGGAATAACATCCATTACCATCCATGAAGGTTGGTTGCCAGAATTACGGAATGCTTCTAAAATGTCTAAACGACGAATAGCACGTGTACGTTTTTGACCAGTAGTTGTTTTTAAAATTTCTTTTAGTTCTTCTACTTCTTGATCCAATTTAACATCATTCAAGAGTTGTTTAACCGCTTCTGCTCCCATTTCAGCTTGGAACTCATTGCCGTATTGTTCACGTTTTTCACGGTACTCTCTTTCTGTTAATAATTGTTTCTTTTCTAACGGTGTGCTACCTGGTTCGATAACCACATAAGAAGCAAAGTAAATGATTTCTTCCAGCGCACGTGGACTCATATCTAATACAAGACCCATACGACTTGGAATACCTTTGAAGTACCAAATATGAGAAACTGGTGCTGCTAATTCAATATGACCCATACGTTCACGACGTACTTTAGAGCGAGTAACTTCTACTCCACAACGGTCACAAACAATTCCTTTATAGCGGATACGTTTGTATTTTCCACAAGCACATTCCCAGTCTTTAGAAGGTCCAAAAATACGTTCGCAGAATAAACCATCACGTTCAGGTTTTAAGGTACGGTAGTTAATGGTTTCTGGTTTTTTTACTTCACCATATGACCAACTACGGATTTTATCTGGAGAAGCTAAACCAATTTGCATGCTTTCAAAATTATTAACGTCTATCAAGGGGCTAACCTCCCTTTATTTTTGTTGAGCTGCCCTACCTGCTCTATTGTTTTATTTATAGATAGTGGTATCTATCTTTGGTTCAATAAACTACTTTGTACGTTGATTCGTTTTAAAGGATGCTCGAAAGGCCCATTTATTAGTTCTAATTCAGAGGCCAATCGAGATACCTGGTTTAATCTTCTTTTAGTCGTTCTTGTTCAGCTGCTTCAGCACGGATTTTTTCTTGTTCTTCAGCATATTTGTTTAATGCATCAGGGTTCACGATATCATCGTCATCATCCATGTCACGTAATTCAATCAACTCATCATCTTCATTCAACACTTTCATGTCTAAACCTAATGATTGTAATTCTTTTACTAACACGCGGAATGATTCTGGAACACCTGGTTTTGGAATTTTTTCACCTTTAACAATTGCTTCATAAGTTTTCACACGACCAACAACATCATCCGATTTGTAAGTTAAGATTTCTTGTAGCGTATAAGCTGCCCCATATGCTTCAAGTGCCCAAACTTCCATTTCACCAAAACGTTGTCCACCAAATTGAGCTTTACCACCCAACGGTTGTTGTGTAACTAATGAGTAAGGTCCTGTTGAACGAGCATGTAATTTATCATCGACCATATGCGCCAATTTGATCATGTACATAACTCCAACAGAAATACGGTTATCGAAAGGTTCTCCTGTACGTCCATCGTATAATACGGTTTTCGCATCAGCAGCCATTCCAGCTTCTTTAACAGTATCCCATACGTCTTCATCTGAAGCTCCATCAAATACTGGAGTTGCAATATGAATACCCAATTGACGAGCAGCCATACCAATGTGCAATTCTAGTACTTGTCCAATATTCATACGTGATGGTACCCCTAATGGGTTCAACATGATGTCTACTGGAGTTCCGTCAGGCATAAATGGCATATCTTCTTCCGGCATGATCAAAGAGACAACCCCTTTGTTACCATGACGTCCGGCCATTTTATCCCCTTCGTTGATTTTACGTTTTTGAACGATATAGACACGAACAAGCATATTTACGCCTGGTGATAATTCATCCCCAGCTTCACGAGTAAAGATTTTAACATCATGAACTGTTCCGCCGCCACCATGTGGCACACGAAGAGATGTATCTCTAACTTCACGAGCTTTTTCACCAAAGATCGCATGCAATAGACGTTCTTCAGCTGATAATTCGGTTACCCCTTTAGGAGTTACTTTACCAACTAACAAGTCGCCATCTTTTACTTCAGCACCGATACGGATAATACCCATTTCATCTAAATCTTTCAAAGCGTCATCTCCGACGTTTGGAAGTTCACGAGTGATTTCTTCAGGCCCAAGTTTTGTATCACGTGCTTCTGATTCGAATTCTTCAATATGAATAGAAGTGTATACATCATCTTTAACTAAACGTTCGCTCATGATAATAGCATCTTCATAGTTATACCCTTCCCATGTCATGAAGGCTACTAATGGGTTTTGTCCTAAAGCCATTTCGCCTTGTTCCATAGAAGAACCATCTGCTAATATCTCGCCTTTTTCAACGCGATCGCCTTTTTCAACGATTGGGCGTTGGTTGTAACAAGTACCTGAGTTTGAACGACGGAATTTTGTTACAGCATATTTATTTAAAGCACCGTTATCTTGACGTACGCGGATTTCATTTGCATCTACGTATTCAACGACACCGTCATTTTTACAGATCAATGCAGCTCCTGAATCTCGAGCAGCTACGTGTTCCATACCTGTTCCTACAAGCGGAGCTTGAGGATGGATCAATGGAACAGCTTGACGTTGCATGTTGGCTCCCATAAGGGCACGGTTACTGTCATCATTTTCTAAGAAAGGAATACAAGCTGTCGCTACTGCAACTACTTGTTTAGGAGAAACATCCATATAGTCAACACGACTGATAGGGACTTCTAAGTTTTCTTCCACGTAACGAGCAAGTACAATATCATTTGTAAATGTGCCATCTTCATTTAATGGAGCATTTGCTTGTGCAACAACATAGTTATCTTCTTCATCAGCTGTTAAGTAATCGATTTGATCCGTAACAACACCTGTTTCGCGGTTAACACGACGGTAAGGTGTTTCAATGAAACCAAATTTATTTACTTTAGCGTAACTTGATAGACTGTTGATCAGTCCAATGTTTGGACCTTCTGGAGTTTCGATCGGACACATACGGCCATAATGGGAGTAATGCACGTCACGAACTTCATATCCAGCACGGTCTCTTGTTAAACCACCGGGTCCTAATGCAGATAAACGACGTTTATGAGTCAACTCACCTAATGGGTTTGTTTGGTCCATGAATTGAGACAATTGAGACGAACCAAAGAATTCTTTGATTGATGCTACAACTGGACGAATATTGATCAATTGTTGTGGTGTTACTGTAGCCATATCTTGGATAGACATACGTTCACGAACCACACGTTCCATACGAGACAACCCAATACGGAATTGGTTTTGCAACAATTCACCAACAGAACGAATACGACGGTTTCCTAAGTGGTCAATATCGTCTACGTTTCCGATGCCTTCTTGTAAGTTAAAGAAGTAACTCATTGAAGCTAAGATATCAGCTGGTGTAGCATTTTTAGTTTCATCAGCAATAATTTTATTTCCAATCATGTTTACAACACGTTCAGAGTCTTTTTGAGAAAAGACTTTTACAACTTGTAATTCTACAGGTTCTGGAACGACACTGTCGTCTGAAGGGTAATAAGTTACGCTATTGATACCAGCATTCAAATACGGTGTTAACTTATCGATTTGATCACGGTCTAAGAACGTACCTGATTCAGCAATAATCTCACCTGTTTCAGGATCTACTAACGTTTCAGCCAATGTTTGGTTGAATAAACGAGTAGACAAGTTTAATTTTTTATTTACTTTGTAACGACCAACGTTAGCTAAGTCGTAACGTTTTGGATCAAAGAAACGAGCTGTTAACAAACTTCTTGAGCTATCTGCTGTTTTAGGCTCACCTGGACGAAGACGTTCATAAACATCTTTTAAGGCTTCTTCTGTACGAGAGTCACTTGCATTTTTGTGTAAATCTTTTTCCATTGTTAAACGAAGACTTTCGTTGTCTCCAAAGATTTCAAAAATTTGATCATCCGAACCAAATCCTAATGCACGAACCAATACAGTCAATGGTATTTTACGTGTACGGTCAATACGAACATAAGAAAGGTCTTTTGCGTCAGTTTCAAATTCAAGCCATGCTCCACGGTTTGGAATAAGCGTTGAACCAAATCCTTCTTTTCCATTTTTGTCTAATTTTCCGTGGAAATAAACTCCTGGAGAACGAACCAATTGAGAAACAATTACTCGTTCCGCTCCGTTGATAACAAATGTACCCATTTCAGTCATTAGCGGGAAATCTCCAAAGAAGACTTCTTGTTCTTTAACTTCTCCGCTTTCTTTGTTGATCAAACGTAATTTAACATAGATAGGAGCTGAATAATTTGCGTCATGTGAGCGAGCTTCTTCAACGGTATATTTAGGTTCTTGCAATTGATAATCGACAAATTCTAGTGATAAATTCCCAGCAAAGTCATCAATTGGAGAAATGTCTTTAAACATTTCACGTAACCCTTCATCTAAGAACCATTGGTAAGAATCAGTTTGAATTTCAATTAAATTTGGAAGTTCTAAAACCTCATGGATACGTGAAAAACTTCTACGTGTACGGTGCTTACCGTAATTTACTAAATGGCCTGCCAACCTGTTCACCCCTCAAACTGTTTTTAGTGTGGTCGTTCTAGGTAAATCAACATGTTTCATTTGTGTTACTTTTATTAAAGATGCATAACAAACTGAATATCTACCTATTTTTTGGCAAAAAAAAACCAAAAGATTCGTGAACTTTTAAAATAAAAATCCATTTCCTTTTGTTTTCTTCTTTAAATCTGCTCTGGACAATATTTCAGAACAAATTTTTCTTCTTTAAGACACACTATATGCATTAGATTATTTTACACTAAATTTACTTATAAGTCAACAAAAATTATTAATCCTCTTGTTTTACACTTTGAATGATCCAATAGCCTTTGTCTTTAGCGATGACTTCTGCATTTCTGAACGTTTCTTCCATTTTAGCTTTTGCACTTGGCGCTCCCTGTTTTTTTTGGATGACCACAGTTAACGTACCCCCATGTTTAAGCAAATCGTAAGCTCCGGTCAAAACTCCATGAACCACTTGTTTACCTGCCCGTATAGGAGGATTACTAACAATAGCCGCAAAGTCCTTACCTTCTACTGATTCATAAATATCAGATGTATGGATCAATACATTTGCCAACCGGTTATTAGATGCATTTTGCTTCGCTAACCCTAAAGCTCTTTCGTTTACATCGACCATCTCTACTTTTCGTTCCGCATCTTCTTTAGCTAAAGATAACCCTATCGGACCATACCCACAACCAATATCTAACAGATTACCGGGAACCATTTCAGAAAAATCAAGGGTTTCAATCAGCAAACGCGAACCAAAATCAACTGTCTTTTTAGAAAAAACGCCTGTATCTGTTACAAATTTAAATTCTTTCCCTCGTAAAGTATACGTCCAAGCAGAAGTTTCACTGGCCGTTTGAGGTCTATTAGTAAAATAATGATCTGACATGCTCGTTCCTCCTTTATCTGGTTTCACTTTAACGTTCTATCCATTTAATTGTCTTTCAAAAAAACTCACTAAAGATAAAAAGAGGCTGGGACAAAACTACTTTTGTGAAAAAAGTAGTCCCACTTTCGTTTGTTTTGATAGAGATATAGAAAAATACACTCCCACTACTGAACAAAATAGTTCATAGTTTTGGGAGTGTATTTTTTTGAGAGACCTTTTGTCCCAGCCTCTTTCTTAAAAGCATTAGTAGGGTTAAAATTATTTAACTTCTACAGATGCTCCAGCTGCTTCTAAAGCTTCTTTCAAAGTTTCAGCTTCTTCTTTAGAAACGTTTTCTTTGATTGCTGCTGGTGCTCCATCAACTAATCCTTTAGCTTCTTTCAAGCCAAGGCCTGTAGCTTCACGTACAGCTTTGATAACTTTAATTTTTGAGTCTCCAGCAGAAGTTAATTCTACTGTAAATTCAGTTTGTTCAGCTGCTGATGATTCACCAGCACCTGCTGCTGCTACAGGAGCTGCTGCAGTTACGCCAAATTCTTCTTCGATTGCTTTTACTAAGTCGTTTAATTCTAAAATCGTTGATTCTTTCAAGTCAGCAACGATTTGTTCAATGTTTAATGCCATTGTTGGTTTCCTCCATTATTGGTTAGTTTTTTTTGGTTTAACTTACTTTTCTTTCAAAAAGAGATTGTTTGATTAAGCTACTTCTTCTTTTGATTCTGCAACTGCTTTGATAGCAAGTGCAGTATTGCGAACTGGTGCTTGAAGTACAGATAACAACATTGACAATAGACCGTCGCGGTCTGGCATAGTTGCAAGAGAATTCATTTCAGCGGCTGAAGAAACACGTCCTTCAATTACGCCACCTTTGATTTCTAAAGCTGAAGCTTCTTTAGCAAATTCAGCGATAATTTTTGCAGGTGCTACAACGTCATCGTTACTAAATGCAACGGCTGTAGGTCCTTTGAAAACATCGTCCATTCCTTCTAAACCTGCTGCTTGTGCTGCACGGCTCAAAACAGAATTTTTGATAACTTTCATTTGAATTCCTGCATCACGTAATTGTTTACGTAAATTAGTCACTTCTTCAACAGTTAATCCACGGTAGTCTACTACAACTACTGAAGCTGCTTCTTTAAATTTAGTTGATGCTAAATCAACTAAATCTTGTTTTTTTGCGATAGCTGCTTGACTCATAAATTTTTCACCTCCTGATCGATTGGCTAGAATTTCTTGTTTTTATGAACTTAAAGTCCTATAAATGCAAAAAACTCTATGTCACCTTAGACATAGAGGGATAATCGTATGTTCTCACATATTCATCCTCGGTAGGAAATTAAGGCACTCGCCACCTACTGTCTTCGGTAATATTTCTCAACCTAGACGATTTTAACAATTTATATCGCCCAGGTCAAGACTATTAATAATTATTTATTAAAACGATCCTGCATCAACTTTAACACCAGGTCCAAAAGTAGTTGTTACTGTAATGTTTTTGATGTATTCGCCTTTTGCAGTTGAAGGTTTAACTCTTAGCATTGTTTCGTTAATAGTTTTGAAGTTTTCAACTAATTTAGCATTGTCAAATGATACTTTACCGATTGGAGCATGAACATTTCCTGCTTTGTCAACACGGTAAGTCACTTTACCTGCTTTAATTTCGTTGATTGCTTTAGCAACGTCCATTGTAACAGTACCTGTTTTAGGGTTTGGCATTAAGCCTTTAGGTCCTAAAACACGTCCAAGACGTCCAACTTCAGCCATCATGTCTGGAGTTGCTACAACAACGTCGAAATCAAACCATCCGCCATTGATTTTTTGAACTAATTCAGCTTCTCCTACGTAGTCTGCACCAGCAGCTTCAGCTTCTTTAGCTTTTTCACCTTTAGCGAATACTAATACTTTTTGAGTTTTCCCTGTTCCATTTGGAAGAACAACTGCTCCACGAATTTGTTGATCAGCTTTCTTAGGGTCAACGCCAAGTCTATAAGCAACTTCTACAGTTGCATCAAATTTAGCGTAGTCAACTTCTTTAACTAATGCTACAGCTTCTTCTAATGAATAAGCTTTTAAAACATCAACTTTTTCAGCCGCTGCTAAATATTGTTTACTTTTTTTAGCCATAATTTTTTCCTCCTTGATTGTGGTTATAACGGTTTTACCTCCCACTTAATCCTTATAAAGTTATCTATAAGGGATACTGAGAAGCGGAATATAGAATTAACCTTCTACAGTGAATCCCATGCTTCGTGCAGTACCTTCGATCATTAACATAGCAGCATCAACATCTGCAGCGTTTAAGTCAGCCATTTTTGATTCTGCAATTTCTCTAACTTGGTCGCGAGTTACTTTTGCAACTTTTTTAGTGTTTGGTTCACCAGAACCAGATTCAACACCAGCAGCTTTTTTAAGTAAAACAGCAGCAGGTGGTGTTTTTGTAACAAATGTAAATGAACGATCTTCATATACAGAAATTACAACGGGAATGATTATTCCGTTTTGATCAGCAGTACGAGCGTTGAATTCTTTACAGAACCCCATAATGTTGATTTGTGCTTGCCCTAAAGCTGGACCTACCGGTGGAGCTGGAGTTGCTTTTCCTGCAGGAATTTGTAATTTAACTAATTTAACAACTTTCTTAGCCACGAGACATACCTCCTTGATTGAGTCCGTGATGTGGTTAATGGGGTTAATATTTCCCCTCCCACATTTGACGCATACGTAAAACGTACCAAGATACTATACCATCTGAAATTCAATTTTGCAACTACTTTTTAAACTTATTCGATTTTTTGGCTTGAGAGCGATAAACCGCTGTTTCTTTTATTGGTTCTTTTATCTGTTTCTCTGGCATCAACGCTTGTTCTTCTACTGATTTTTTAGAAACCTTCTTCATTTTTTTCTTTCTAATACGAGAATATATGGTGTAAATCACACCTACAATAACAGCATAGACAGCAAAAAACACAATAAATCCCCACAACCCTACTGCAGCATCAGCAAATTCCATATTACCCCTATTCGTAATGGCTTGTTGAATTTCAATAGCAAAAACCAATACCGTCATCATCGTAAAAGTATAAATAAAAGAAAGAATCGTTGTACTAAATTTCCATTTTCCAACAATTTTGAATAGGATATAGACCCCTATAAAGAAAACAATCCCTATAATGCCCATCACCCAGAAATGCAGATCTTTATCAGACATATTCATACCGAACAGCTGATTAAGGGTGTCATGAATTTCATTTACAATAGCTGCCAATATTAAAATAAGTTCTTTCATTCATTATTCACCTACTTAGTTCATCTTGAATTTAGTATACCACAGGCTTGTGACTTTTATTGATGCTTCTCAATGCATCATCGGTTGTAAACAAGAGGATAACAGTACCGCAGTTACCAGAAGATTCAAGTCTTAGTACCCTATAATCCAACTACACAAAAAAAGTGGGAACAGCTTGCCCCACTTCTTTCAATACTATTAAAACAAATCTTTGTTTACAGTTTATCTGCTTGTTCAAAGTCTAGTTCTGTACTTGTTTCACGACCAAACATCTCAACGTTAACTTTAAGTTTTGCTTTTTCCAATTCAATCTCAGTAATTTTACCTGTAAGGCCGCTAAATGCACCTTCAATGATTGTAACGGTTTCGCCAACTTCAAAGTTGATTTCTTGATGACGAGCACTCATACCGATACGGCGTAGAATAACTTCGATCTCTGAGTTTAAAAGAGGTGCCGGCTTGCTACCTGCTCCATGTGAGCCAACAAACCCTGTTACACCTGGAGTGTTACGAACAACGTACCAAGAATCATCAGACATGATCATTTCAACTAGAACGTATCCAGGAAATGTTTTTTTCATATTTGTTTTTTCTTTACCGTTTTTCACTTCTTTTTCTTCTTCTTCAGGGATAACTACTCGAAAAATATAATCCCCCATACCCATACTGTTAGCTCTAGACTCGATGTTTTGTTTTACTTTGTTCTCATATCCGGAATATGTGTGTAAGACATACCACTGTTTTGCACTTTCTATTTCTTCCACCTGTATCACTCCTATTCATTTTATTATTGATGTTTGTTTTTTGTTATTGGCTAGTTGACTACTTTTTATGACATACAAAAAAACCTTCATTTACTTTTAAAGAAGGTTTTGTGCATTTATTGTTGAACTTATTATACCACCATGTGTTCTTTCACGCTAGTGGTTTCTGTTTAACACCTTTTATAGAACCAAGTCTAAGATTGCATCTATACCGAAATCAACAACTGCAAAGAAAAGAACAAATAATAGACAGACGACAAAAACAGTCAATGTATATTTTCTAAGTTCTTTACCAGTAGGCCATGTGACTGATTTAATTTCTTGGCGTACATTACCAAAAAAGTTTTTTATTTTCTTCATTTTTTATTCCCTCCAAATTGGCATTGAGACTTCTT
Source organism: Carnobacterium inhibens subsp. inhibens DSM 13024 (assembly GCF_000746825.1). Lineage (NCBI taxonomy): Bacteria > Bacillati > Bacillota > Bacilli > Lactobacillales > Carnobacteriaceae > Carnobacterium > Carnobacterium inhibens. The sequence goes on from NZ_JQIV01000006.1 coordinate 1,684,077, forward strand.
TTTATTTTGTTTCACGATGCAATGTATGTTGATTGCAATATTTACAGAATTTTTTTACTTCTAAGCGTTCTGTGCGATTTCCTTCATTCACTTTTTTAGAGTAATTTCTAGATCCACAAACAGAACAAGCTAGAGATGTTTTTTTACCACTCATTTTTTCACCTATTCTTTCTCCTAAACGGACGGACGAATGACATCTTACTAAATTTACCATCACTCGTGAAACATGTCAATTGCTGTTTTTGATCTTATCGAAACAATAAGCTTATAGCTAACAACACAACTTCGCTACTACAAAATAAAACAATATTTTTTATAGCAATCACAAAAGTTTCTGATTTTACTTGTTTCGCGTTATAAACAGCTAGATTTTTTCGCATAGGCAAGATCGTTACTACTAGAAGTAATAATATAGGATGCAACAAACCTAAAATAATTGCTATCACAACGACAGCATAACTTGAGTAAACCAGCCCATTAAACAATTGAACGGCTCTTTTTTTACCAATATAGAAAGGCAGTGTATAACGGTGATTTAAAATATCTTGTTCCAAATCACACGTATTATTTGCCAGCATAATATTTGCAATTAAAAATACAGCAGGCAGAGAAACAAGGAACAACGACAAGATGAGCACCATATCTCCTTCTACTATAAATCGTGTTCCTTCAAACGCTAAGCTTAATAAGGTTCCTGGCTCAACATTTACGAAGGCTGCAATAAAAAAGATCCCAAATCCCATTGTTAGCCCAGAAATAGGTTCTCCTAACGGCATTCTTGAAATTGGGACTGGTCCAAAAGTATAAAAAATCCCAATAAAAAAGCAAACAGCTCCGATCAGTAATAAAATAATATTTGTTCTAAATACAAGTATAATTCCTAAAAGAAACGCGATAACCAGCATAGCCACGATTAGGCGAACAACTAATTTCTCTGATAGTTTTTCTTGTCCGATAATATTTACTTCATCTTTGTACCCTTCGTCTTTAGCTTTCTGGTAATCCATCAAATTATTGATGGCTGTTGTTGTCATATCAAAAATAATCATACTCAAAAAGAAAAGAAGTGTATTGATTGGACTAAAAGAATCAAAATAATAAGTTGCAAACAATGTTCCTAGCAGAAAAGGAAAAAGGCTCGCTAACTTCGTTTGGATCTCCACTAATTTCAAAAATGTATTTATCGACATCGCTTATCCCTCTTCGCTAATTTTTCAATGTGAAATCATCATTCGTCAATTTAAAGGTATCTTTTAAACCATCAGATAAATAAACTTCTTTATCTTTAGTAACAAATATTGCGTCAACGTTTTCTAAGGTATTAACATATTCTAACCCTTCTACCAATCCTTTAGAGAAAAGTGATGTTGACAATCCATCTCCATCAATAGACTTCTCTGTGACTACACTTACTCCAGCTAGTTCATTATTAAAAGGATACCCTGTTTCAGGATTCATCAAATGATGGTAAGTTTCTCCATCCACTTCAAGAAATCGTTCATAGATTCCGGAAGTAACAATTGAACGGTCGCTTAAAGCTAAAGAACCTAAAATCGTTCCTCGCGTTTCAAACGGATCTTGGATTCCAACATTCCAAGCCACACCTTCACCTCTTGCACTATCTCCTAATACATAAACGTTACCACCTAGATCAATAATAGCTGTATCTACTTCATGTTCCTCTAACACTTCCACTACTTCATCTGTAATAAAACCTTTAGCGATTGCCCCTAAATCGACTCGCATGTCTTTTTCTGGAAGGTAAACTGTTTGGGCTTCATCATCAAACTGAACTTTTGTATAATCAACTAAAGCTAAAGCTTTATCAATTTCAGATTGCTCCGGCTTCCTAGCGTCATCAAAACCAATGTGCCACAATTCAGTAATTGGCCCAATTGTCATATCAAAACTCCCAGCAGTAGTATCGCTGTAGTCAAAGGCTGCTTGCAACAAGTAATATAAATCATCAGATACCTCGACTGGTTTTATACCAGCTTGGCTATTGATTTTTTCAACTTCTGAATCTCCGCTGGCTTCATCAACGGTAATCAAGCCTGCAAGTTCTTCGATCCGTTCAAAAGCTGAATCTAACGCTTCTTGTTTGTCTTGATTATAAATCGTTACCTTCACTACCGTACCCATTAAAAATTCAGTTCTTTCAAACGGTTCCTTAGCTAACGACCGCTCTTTTGTGCTCGTTTCTTTTCCGCAACCTGCAAGCAAGAAAAGTCCAGCAATTAACGAAACCATTATCTTGCCTGCCCATTTTTTTCTCATCAAAAAGACCCCTTGTTTGTTATCAATTTTTATCCAAATTCCATTAAAAATAAACAGGCCTTAGAAATTAATCTAAGACCTCTATATTATGTCATTTTACCTTAACCTTTTCAATATTTGCTAAAGGAATAGCCCTAGCAAAAAACAATTTCAAAGGGATTAGTTATCTATTTCAATCTTATCTGTTTTACCTTCCGCTGCTGCATCAACGAGTTGTTGTGCATATTCAACAAACAATTCATGAGAATGAGTTGCGCCCGACACAACTTCAACAGCTGAAGGATCTTGTGCATCTACTAAAGCTTGGTTGTATTCAGGAATGTACTCTGCAGGGCCAGTTCCAACTTTTTCTTTCATTGCTTTTTGGTATTCTTCGCTTTCTGATTTTAATTCTCCAGCATCATTAACATAGTCATAGTTTGATTCTGTAATTTGTCCGTCTTTAACAGTCATATTAAAAACAACACGCCAACCATTGTCATCAAGATTTTTTTCTTCTAATAAGTATGAACCATCTTGTAACGCTACTGCTTCAGTTGAGCTCATTGACTCAGAGCTTGTCTTTTCTGATTCAACAACTGCTGAACTTTCTACAGCAGAACTCTCTTCAGTAGTTGAATCATCTGACCCACATGCTGCCAATACAAATGTTGAAGCAAAAACAACTGATGCCATTTTCAAACCTTTTTTAAATTCCATAATATATACCCACCCTATTTTTATAGTCTGATCTTCCTAACGAAAGAACAACCCGGCTATTTCATTTGGCTGATCATCTACTATCAGTATAACGACTTACACATATATTGTCTATATTTTCACATGATATTCTTATAATATACACTGAGACAACACGTTACCAACAGCCACGCAACCCAAATATGCTTATTTATAAACATTTAATGGTGGTATATCTTTCTAAGTCTTTTTTAATAGTGGAATTTTTCTTCAATATAAATTATTTTTTACATCACAAACTCTCTTTTTACAATCTCGAAATTTCTATTTTCTTTAAAATACCCTTTGTTTCTTGATGAAAACTGGAATTTGTCGATAATGTGACAACCGTTTGTGCTTTTTTGCATTATCATTTTCCTTGATTTAATCCTTTTTTCAACACTGTTTTGTATATATTTTAACGAATACTTTCTTTTTCAAACTGTATATACCCAGTTCTGTATACCTTTTTTCAAAAGAATCTTTTAAAATGTAGACATATTCATTTTTATTTTGTATAATAAATTCATCAGATTGTTGTGAAACTTTTAACTAACTTGATGAAACTTGCAATTATTATTCTATTTAAAAAAAAGTTTTTAAAAAGGAGCTAGAAAAAATGACTCAAACAAATGTAGTTGTTGTTGGTGCTGGTTTTGCAGGAGTTGCTGCTACGAAACAATTAGCAAAGAAACTTAAGAAAAATAAAGATGTAACGATCACGTTAATCGATCGTCACTCTTACCTTACTTATATGACCGAATTGCACGAAGTGGCTGGGGGACGTGTTGAGCCTGAAGCTATTCAATATGATTTACAACGTTTATTCGCTCGCAAAAAAAATGTTAACTTGGTAACAGATACCGTTACTGCTGTTGACCACGATAAAAAGGTTGTTGTAACTGAAAACGGATCTTACAACTATGATTATTTAGTTTTAGGTATGGGTGGAGAACCAAATGACTTTGGAACACCTGGAGTTAAAGAACACGGCTTCACTCTTTGGTCATTAGAAGACGCTGTTCGTTTACGTCATCACATTGAAACTACTGTTGCTGCTGCAGCAATTGAACACGATGCTGAGAAACGTGCAGCTATGATGCGTTTTGTGATTTGTGGTTCTGGATTTACGGGTATCGAAATGGTCGGAGAATTATTAGATTGGAAAGATGTTTTAGCTAAAGAATACAAATTTGACGCTTCTGAGATCGAATTGATCGTTGTTGAAGCTGCTCCTACTATCTTAAACACACTTCCTCGTCAAGATGCCGATAAAGCTGAAAAATTCATGACGAAAAAAGGCATCAAGATTATGAAAGATGCTCCAATTGTTAGCGTTGGTTCAGATTCTGTTCTATTAAAATCTGGAGAAGAAATTGCTACGAAAACATTAGTCTGGACTGCTGGTGTTAAAGCGAACACAGATACAGCAGAATTTGGAATGGAACAAGCACGCGCAGGACGCCTAGTTGCTAATGAATTTATGGAAGCAAAAGATCTAAAAGATGTTTATGTTATTGGTGATCTTGTCTACTACGAAGAAGAAGAAGGTAAACCAACTCCTCAAATCGTACAAGCTGCTGAACAAACTGGACACACTGCTGCTGTTAACGTGATTGCAGCCATTGAAGGTAAAGAAAAACACAAATTCGAATCAAATTACCAAGGAACAATGGTTTCTATCGGTTCGAAATATGGTGTTGCTTATTTGATGGATAAATTCCACCTTAGCGGATTCTTCGCTATGTTAATGAAACACATTGTGAATTTGAAATACTTCCTTGATATTCGTTCTGGCTACTACATGGTACAATATATATTCCATGAATTCTTCCACATCAAAAACCAAAGAAATATTTTCCGCGGTCATCTTTCTCGGTACGGAAATGTCTTATGGAGTGTTCCTTTAAGAGTCTTTTACGGTAGTATGTGGTGTTTTGAAGGGGTCAAAAAAGCCTTTGGTTTATTTGGTTCTCAAAGCTGGTTTGGCGATAATGTAGCTTTACCGTTCTCTTGGTTGCAAGACGTAACTAGTGGAGCTTCAGAAGTAGTGGACGAAGTTACGGAAGTTGCAAAACCTATCTTTGGTCTGAGCTACGTATACGGTGAAGAACCCATGATGGTTTTATCTCATGCTCCTGGCTGGTTTAACAGTATTATGGAATTTATGATTCCTACTCCTGAAGTAGCTCTAATTTTCCAAAAGTTCATGACTTGTGTGGAAATTGCTATTGGTTTGGCTTTAATTGCCGGCTTATTCACTTGGTTAGCTAGTGCTGCTACTGTTGCTTTAGTTGTCAGCTTTGCTTTATCTGGTATGTTCTACTGGGTCAACATTTGGTTTGTCTTCGCAGCTATCGCTTTGATGAATGGTTCTGGTCGTGCGTTTGGTTTAGACTACTACGTGATTCCATGGATTCAAAAAGTTGCCGGTAAATGGTGGTATGGTACACCAAGGTCTTTATATAAATAAAAATTTAAGTTTACTATAGTATAAATGGGTGAGTGAAGGTAGGTCTCTCTACCTCCACTCATTTTCTTATGGCTTAAAGGGCACTAAACTTCATGTATGAAAGAGAAAAAAATGTTAAGATAGAAAGAAGAATTCAGTATTTTTTCTTCTTTGTCTCTTGTTATTTTTACTGAATGATCAAAACAAGCGATAACTTAATTCATTGAGTTTATTAAATAAGGGCTGGTGTATATGAATAGAAACCAAAAACTTGTATATATTGCATTATTGGCAGCTCAAGCTGTTATTTTAAGTTTAGTTGAAAGAAGCATTCCTTTTCCCTTTGCCTTTGCTCCAGGTGCAAAACTTGGAATTGCTAACCTTATTACAATTGTGGCTATATTTACGTTACCTTTAAAAGACAGTTTTACAGTAGTCTGGATGAGACTCATTATGACTACTCTCCTCGGAGGCACCTTGTCTACTTTTATGTACAGTTGTGCCGGAGCTCTATTGAGTTATGTTGGCATGCTAATCGTAAAAATGTTGGGGCCAAAACGTGTCAGCATTATCGGAATAAGTGCTACAGGTGGTATCTTGCATAATGTTGGCCAATTAGCAGTTGCTAGTTGGATCGCTCAAACGTGGACCGTTATGCTTTACTTGCCTATTTTATCCTTCATGGGTATTTTGTCTGGTATTGCTATTGGTATTGCTGCTAATTATCTAATGACTCATGTAAGAACATTAAAAGATTTCCAAAGTCATACTCAACACCATAGTAAAAAAAGTAGTCGTAAAACTACTTATGCAAATTCTTAAATACTACCGCCATAACTTTATGAAACGAAAGGGGAATACACATGCAGATCCATCCTATGTGGGAAGCCTACCCTGAACTGCACTCTGAATTGATACAAACGATCGAATTGATGGATTCAAAAATCCATCTTAGAAATAAGCCTATCGAGAACGCTATAGTCGATATGATGCATACAGGAGGTAAATTGATTCGGCCAGCTTATACCCTATTGTTTTCCTCATTCGGGGATGATCATGATCCTAGCCGGGCACGGGCTTTTTCTGCTGCTATTGAAGTATTGCATATGGCTACGTTGATCCATGATGATGTCATTGATGATTCACCTAAACGACGTGGTCAAAAAACCATTCAATCAAAATACGGCAAAGATGTAGCTGTATATGCTGGTGATTATCTCTTTACCGTGTCATTCAAACTGATAACAGATTATTCTAATTCTATGAAACAAATGCAAATCAACACTAAAGGGATGGAACGCATCCTAATGGGTGAAATTGATCAAATGCATCTTAGATACAATAAAAAAATAACCATTCGAAATTATTTAACTCAGATCTCTGGTAAAACAGCTCAATTATTTGCTTTAGCTTGTTACTCAGGCGCCTTGGAAAGTGGACAAGACGAAAGATTTGCTAGACATTGCTATTATATCGGAAGTCATATTGGTATGGCTTTTCAAATTAAAGATGATATTTTAGATTACTCCCAGACAGCTGATACATTTGGAAAACCCGTGCTAGAGGATGTTAAACAAGGTGTTTATTCTTCGCCTCTCATTTATGCTATGCGGAAAAATAATGCTGCTTTTAAAGACTTGCTTAATAAAAAAGATCAGATGACCAACGAGGACACAAAGAAAGTGCGACAATTAGTGATTGATTTAGGCGGATTAAAGGAAGCTGAACGTTTAGCCCATAAGTACACAGAAAAGGCTTTAAAACGTATTGATCAATTACCAAATACTCCAGAAAAAGAAATTATTCGCGACGTAACGGAGTCACTATTAAACCGTAATATTTAGCGGATCGTAAATAAACACCTAATTCAAATAAAAAGACAAGAACAGGCTAAAGCCTAATTCTTGTCTTTTTATTTTAAAACCTTACGAGAATGGTAGACTATTTCTACTTTTAAGAATTAAAGCAGATAAAGAATCCGCTTTCATTTTTATTTACTTAAAACTACTATAAGTACAACTAACTAGATAGAATCGTTAAGAATCTAACGTTTGCTTCATTTTACGTTTGCACCGGTCTAACGCATTTTTTATTTGCAAACTATCACAATTCAGTTGTTCAGCAATCTCGTCTATTTCTTTATTATTAAGATAAAGAGAAAAGACCTGCTGCTCTAACTTAGACAATGCATGGTGATAGCCCTCTAATTTTTCTTTAACTTGTAAAATATCCAGTGCGGATAGTCCTTCTTTTGCGTTCGTTATGTATTGAGGACTCATTCCCTTTTCTAGCATACTATCTAATGACTCAACAATTTTTTCAATTCTTCTTTTCTTTGCCATATCTTTTCGAATCAAACTGAAGATATGGTGTTTGAAATTTAATTTATAGAAATTTCCAAATGTATGTCCTTTATCTGAATCGTATGTTTGTATCGTTTTATGAAAGACCATCCGTGCTTCTTGCCAAAGATCTTCTGATTCATAACTTTTAAGATAGTACTCTTTTGTTAATTTGATTACTAGAGGATGATAACGCTCAAATAAAATTTTGAACGGATACCCATCTCCATGTTTGATTTTGCGAATCAGTTCTTCATCGCTCATAAGAGAGAGTGTCTCTTCTTCATCTGCCAAACCTTTTCCTCCTTTAATGGCTAAATTAGTAAGATTAGATACCTAACGCGAGTTATTTCAATTGTCTACCATTCTCGAAAACTCTCAAAATAACAAACAGTCACTTTAGTACTTCGTTAGATCATCTCTTAATTTTTCTAATCTGTCCATTTGATGGTGAGTCCAAGGTGAGTTTCTTCTATAATCCTGTAAGTGGTAAGCTTTTGCGTCAGCCTCTATTGCTTTTTTTACACGTTTAACGTCACTAAAAAGTTCATTAGCTGATTTTCGTAAAGCTCCTTTTTGAAAAACGACCCATTGTTCCGCCAGATCACTTGTTGCAACGGTCACTTGCATAATCAAGGTACTCTCTATTCCAACAATCCGTTCAATATAACTATCCGCAGTTTCTCCTTCTTTTGTGAAAATAACTGATAATTGATATTTTTGATACGACTGTTGAATTCCAGGAACAAATTGAGCGTCAAATACTACGCGAATTTCTATACCTGTATACTTTTGGTAATTAGAAAGTTCATGTAACAACGCATCTCGAGCATCTTCCATCTTATCTTGATTTTTTAATTTCACCAAGTGTGGCCATGCTCCAATAATATTGTATCCATCAACGATCAATAATTCTTTTTTCATAGCATTTGACCCCCTTTCCTTTATTCCATTAGCTAGATTTTATTTCTTCCACGATAGACTTCATACATTAATAAGCTTGCCGCTACACTTGCGTTCAGACTTTGAACATGACCAGTCATCGGTATGGTAATCATGCCATCCATTTGTTCTTTTACTAAACGAGAAATCCCTTTTCCTTCGTTGCCCATTACTAGTCCAATTGGCAATGTTGTTTCCCATTGACGGTAATCTTGACCTTCCATGTCTGTTCCATACAACCACAATCCGCGTTCTTTTAATTCTTTAATTGCTTGAACCAGGTTCGTTACTCGTGCAACAGGAACATGTTCGATTGCTCCAGTAGAAGCTTTGGCTACCGTAGCTGTCAATCCTACAGCACGTCTTTTTGGAATAATGATACCATGTGCTCCGATAGCATCAGCTGTTCTCATAATGGAACCTAAATTATGCGGATCTTCAACTCCGTCTAAAAGAATGAAAAACGGATCTTCATTTTTTTGAGCTGCTACTGCGAATAGATCATCAATTGTCGCATATTGGAAAGCAGAAGCTGCTACAACTACACCTTGGTGATTCATTCCATCTACTAACTGATCCAATTTAGTTTTGGGCACAAACGAAATTTGAACACTGCGTTTTTTAGCTAAATTTTGGATTTCTTCCATCTTAGCTCCGCTTAAACCTTCTTGTAGAAAAATTTTATTAATATCACGTTCAGATTTCAATACTTCAATAGCTGGCAAGCGTCCTGCAACTAAATCACGATCTGTTTCTTGCTCTTCTACTTCATCTTTAACTGGTTTAACAGCTTGTCGGGCTGGTTTTTTTGAAAAAGACGGCTTTTTAGGCTGGCTGTTGCGTTTACCAAAATTTTTATTATCTCTTGTCATCTTTTGTATCCTCCACTTTCTTAATACACCAACGGATCAATTCTTCCATACGCTCGGTTTGTTTTGCTAAATGTAAGTATCCCATCAGTGATTCAAATCCAGTAGCTACACGATAAGTCGTGATATCTGCATTTTTGGCTGAAGTATAACTTTTAGAGTTTCGGCCACGTTTGTACATCGTTACTTCTTCTTCCGTTAAAAAGCCTTCTACTGCTAGCATTTCATGCATCAAGAAACTTTGTGCTTTGGCTGATACAAAATGTGTCGCTGTTTTATGCAATTGACTTGGCTTTGTGTATCCTTGTCCTACTAAATAATCGCGAATATAGATTTCGTATATGGCATCTCCTACATAAGCTAATGCTAGCCCATTTAATAATGCCCAGTTTTTTTCCGTCATATCTTTATTATCCTCTTCTCCATCTTGTTCCTTGCGGTGTATCGTCTAAAATAATGCCTTCTTCTTTCAACTGATCTCTAATCTCATCACTACGTTGGAAATTTTTCATCGCACGTGCTGTATTTCTTTCTTCAATCAATTGTTCAATGGTTTCATCTAACAATTCAGTTTCCCCAAAAGTGATACCAAATACTTGAATTAATTCCTGATACTGATCCAACATAGCTTCTAGAACAGCTTTAGAAACAAACGCACGTTCGCTATAAATATTCATAGCTTTTGCCATTTCGTAAACGACTGTAATGCCATTAGCAGAATTAAAATCATCGTCCATTTCTTTAATAAAATCTGCTTTAAATGATTTGATCTGTTTTAGCATTTTTTCATCATCTTCGCTTGTTGCAGCTGCATCTTTTAAACGGTAGTTGACGTTGTCATAAGCCATTCTTACTTTCGTTAAATTAGCTTTAGCTTCTTCAATGGTCGTATCATTGTAACTAATGGGTCTGCGGTATTGAGTCGTTGCCATAAAGAAACGTAAAATTTGGGGATCTATTTGTTTGATCATATCGTGAACCAATACAAAATTGCCAAGTGATTTACTCATTTTTTCATTATCCATCGTTACAAATCCATTATGCATCCAATAATGTGCAAAGGGATGACCTGTTTTAGCTTCGCTTTGGGCAATTTCATTTTCATGATGTGGGAAGGCTAAGTCTTGTCCGCCGGCATGAATATCGATTGTATCGCCTAAATATTTTGTGGCCATTACAGAACATTCAATATGCCAGCCTGGACGCCCTGCTCCCCAAGGAGATTCCCAAGAAATTTCATCTGCTTTAGCCGATTTCCATAAAGCAAAGTCTAGCGGATCTTCTTTTTTATTATTTTCTTGGTCATTTAAACGATTGCTTGCTCCAACTTCTAGGTCATCGATTGAGATATCACTTAATTTTCCATACTCTTTAAATTTTCTAGTGCGGTAGTAAACATCACCTTCTGCTTCATAAGCATACCCTTTTTTTATCAATACTGCTATAAAATCAATGATTTCAGACATATTTTCCATTACACGAGGATAATGTGTTGCTTCTTCTACTCCTAATGCATGGGTATCTTCATGATAAGCTGCAATAAACTTATCCGCTATTTCTGGAGCTGTTAGATTCATTTCTTTTGCTGTACGAATAATTTTATCGTCTACATCTGTAAAATTGGACACATATGCTACATCATAGCCTCGGTACTCCAAATATCTTCTAACGGTATCAAAAGCAACTGTACTGCGAGCATTACCAATATGAATATAATTATAAACTGTTGGTCCACAAACATACATTGATACTTTGCCTTCTTCTATTGGAACAAACTCTTCTTTTTTTCTCGTTAATGTATTATAGATTTTTAGCATAGCTGCTCTCCTTTTCTATTTAAAGACAGATTTTTAATGGGAAAGTTTTTCTCCATTTAATTTGACTACTTTAGCAGGAATCCCAACTGCAGTTGAATTAGCCGGTATCTCTTCTAAAACTACTGCTGATGCGCCAATTTTTGAATTATCTCCAATCCTAATAGGACCCAAAACTTGTACATGGGCTGACAATAAAACATTGTTTCCAATCGTAGGATGACGTTTTCCTTTATCTTTCCCAGTTCCACCTAATGTCACACCATGAAAAATAACAACTTCATCACCCACTTCAGCTGTTTCTCCAATGACAACACCCATACCATGATCAATGAACACTCTTCTGCCTAATACTGCTCCAGGATGGATTTCAATGCCGGTTAAAAAGCGAGAAAAATTAGCTAAGACACGACTGATCAAAAAGCCGTTACGTTGGTATAAAAAATGGGCCCATCGATGAAATAAAATCGCGTAAAAACTAGGATACGTTAATAGAATTTCAATTGTACTTTTTACTGAGGGATCATTCTTTTTGATTGTTTGAATGTCTTCTCTTAATCTCCTCATAGATTATTCCACCTTATTGGTTTCTTTCTGCAATTAATTTACTTTACAAAAAAAGTAGCGTCTTATATATAAAAGACGCTACTGCGTGGTTCCACTTTTCTTTATCGTCTTCTTCCTACTGAATAGAACAAACGACCTTTGACACGCTAACGGGTGTTAACCGATAAGAGTCTACTTTATTCAACTCTCTAACTCAGAGATGCACTTCACCCGATCACCACCATCTGCTTCCACCAGCACAGACTCTCTTTGGATGTTGATAGGGTTACTCTTTCTCGTCATCGTCTTTACTATTATTTAACTCAGCATTTTTTGACTAAAATTTTTGTGCTCTACTTCTTAATTCTATAGTTTTGCTAATGCAGCTTGTAAATGAGCTTGCGCTTTTTCTCGGCCAAGAAGTTCAATGGTTGGTCCGATTTCTGGTCCGTGTGATTGCCCTGTAACAGCTACACGAATCGGCATAAAGAGATTTTTCCCTTTAATTCCTGTTTCTTTTTGAACAGCTTTGATTGCTTTTTTGATTTCATCTGCATCAAAAGGTTGAATTTCTTCTAATTGTTTAGAAAAGGCCGTTAATACTTCTGATACTGTTTCGCCTTCTAAAACTTCTTTTGCTACGCTGTCTATCGCTGGTTCTTCACTAAAGAATAAACTTGATAATTCAACGATCTCTGCACCATAACTCATTTGTTCATGGTATAATCCAACTACTTTTTGAACCCATTCTTTTTTCTCTGGAGATGCATCTTCTTCAACATATCCAGCTTTGATTAAATGCGGCAAAGCTAATTTTGTTACGGTTTCTAAATCAGCTTGTTTCATGTATTGGTTGTTGATCCATTCCAATTTTTTAGCGTCAAATGCAGCTGGAGATTTGCTTAAACGGTTAGGATCAAACATTTCTACGAATGTATCATGATCAAAGATTTCTTCTTCTCCAACCGGTGACCATCCCAATAATGAGATAAAGTTAAACATTGCTTCAGGTAAATAGCCTAGTTCACGGTATTGTTCGATAAATTGTAAGATGTTTCCATCACGTTTGCTTAATTTTTTACCTGTTTCACTATTGATGATCAATGTCATGTGTCCAAATTGAGGAGCTTCCCAACCAAAAGCTTCATAGATCATTAATTGTTTTGGCGTATTGGCAATATGGTCATCTCCACGTAAAACATGAGTAATTTCCATAAAATGGTCATCTACGGCAACAGCAAAATTGTATGTTGGCATGCCATCGCGTTTCACGATAACAAAGTCTCCTCCTATACTTTCTGCTTCAAATGAGATAGGGCCTTTCACGATGTCTTCAAAACTATACGTGTTTTCTTTAACCACACGGAAACGAATAACTGGTTCAATTCCAGCTGCTTCTTTTTCTTGTTTTTCTTTAGCTGTTAAATGAGCACATTTACCACCGTAATGAGGCATTTCTCCTCTAGCTCTTTGGGCTTCACGTTCTTCTTCTAACTCTTCTTCAGAACAGTAACATTTGTACGCACGATTGCTTAATAATAATTGTTCTACTAATGGATCATAGATCTCTCTACGTTCAGATTGACGATACGGACCAAAGTCTCCAGGATTATTAGGGCTTTCATCCCAATCCATCCCTAACCATTTCAAGTTTTCTAATTGGCTAGTTTCTCCGCCTTCAATATTTCGTTTTTGGTCTGTATCTTCAATACGGATAATGAAGTCTCCACCATTGTGTCGTGCGTATAAATAGTTAAATAACGCTGTACGCGCGTTTCCTATATGTAGATATCCTGTTGGGCTTGGCGCATAACGTACACGAATTTTTTTTGTCATAATTTATTTCCTCTTTTCTTATAGTTTTTTTATTCTCTATTAGGTTAACTCTAAGCTCACTTATTCTTATTAAATAGGCGAAGGGGTTCTATCTTGTTTCTCTAATAAACAAACAGCCATAGCTGCAAGGCCTTCTTTTCGACCAATAAAACCCATTGTTTCTGAAGTTGTCGCCTTTACGTTAACATGCTGGATACTAGTTTGACAATCATAAGCTATGTTTTCTTTCATTTCAGCTAAATAAGGAGCTAATTTCGGCCTTTCAGCTAAAACAGTTGCATCAATATTTCCAATCGTATAACCTTCTTGTTTTAACAAACGCCATACCTTACGTAATAACTCTCTTGAATCGACATTTTTAAATTGTTCATCTGTATCCGGAAAATGATAGCCTATATCTCCTTTGCCAGCAGCCCCTAATAAGGCATCAATAATAGCATGAAGCAACACGTCAGCATCAGAATGACCCAACAATCCATATTCATAAGGAATTGTTACTCCACCAATGATTAAGCTTCTATCCCTTACCAATTGATGAACATCATAACCTTGTCCTACGCGAATCATAAGCTAACCTCCCTTTACTTCTTTTGCTGTTTTCTATGGAGCAAAATAGCTTTTCCAGTTACCATATCTTCAGGAGTCGTTATCTTTATATTATCATAGGACCCTTCTATTACTACTATTTCTTTTTCTATTCGTTCTACTAATGAAGCATCATCTGTGCCTAAAAAATGATCTTCTTTAGCTTTTTCATGAGCTTGCAGAACTATGGAGCTTTTAAACGCTTGGGGAGTCTGTATCTGCCATAATTCACTTCTGGGCAAAGTCACCTTGACAGTCTGGTTTGGGTAAACAGCTTTAATCGTATCTTTAGCAGGTACTCCTAAAATAGCAGCCCCCATCTTTTGAACTTCTTTGTACAATCGATGAACAGCTTCCAGTTCAATAAAAGGCCTTGCACCATCATGGATCATTACGATACCCGATATTTTATTATTCAATTTTTTCAATCCATTGTAGACGCTATGCTGTCGTTCCGTTCCGCCTATTGCTATGGTGATTTTTTTTCCACTGAACATCTGCTCTTGTCGCAATAAATCATTGATCAATTCAACTTCATCTTCTTTTACAACTAAAATGATGTGGCTGCAATACTCATCTTTTAAAAAAATATTCAATGGGTATTCAATCAACGGCTTATCTAGTAAAGGCAATAAAATTTTATTCTTAGAAGATCTCATGCGTCTCCCATGACCAGCTGCCAATAAAATCAGCTCATAGTCCTTATTCATCGCATCACTTCCTACTCTCTATCTTTAATGCCTTTTTGAGAATGAACCGGTTTTGCAAAAATCATACGTCCAGCAGCTGTTTGAAGCGCACTGGTTACGACAACTTCAATTGTTTTATTCATAAAGTGTTGTCCTTCTTCAACAACGATCATGGTTCCGTCATCTAAGTATGCTACTCCTTGACTGCGTTCTGTTCCAGCTTTAACGATCATGACCGTCATGTTTTCGCCTGGAATAACGACTGGCTTCACAGCATTAGCCAATTCGTTTATGTTTAATACCGGTACATTTTGGAACTCACTCACTTTGTTTAAGTTGTAGTCATTTGTTACCACAACACCGTCTAATAATTTAGCTAGTTTAATTAATTTGCTGTCTACTTCTGTAATGTCTTCAAAGTCTCCGTCGTACATTTCAACTTGCATGTCATTTTCTTTTTGCAATGCATTCAAGATATCTAATCCTCTACGTCCACGTACTCGTTTTAAACTATCAGAGGAATCTGCAATGTACTGCAATTCTTGTAAAACAAAATTAGGAATCAAAATCGTTCCTTCAAGAAAACCTGTTTTTGCAATATCATAGATTCTTCCATCAATAATAACGCTTGTA
Organism: Carnobacterium inhibens subsp. inhibens DSM 13024; assembly: GCF_000746825.1. Classification (NCBI taxonomy): domain Bacteria; kingdom Bacillati; phylum Bacillota; class Bacilli; order Lactobacillales; family Carnobacteriaceae; genus Carnobacterium; species Carnobacterium inhibens. The sequence continues at coordinate 1,699,779 of NZ_JQIV01000006.1, forward strand.
TCTAATATTTTATATTTACGAAAAGTCTCATCTGCTCTACGCTCTAAAACTTTTCCATCTTCATCTTCCGTATTCTTTTTTACCTTCGGTTGAAAAAGCTTACGCCACTCGTCTCTACGTGTTGTTCCAACACGAAACCCTAAGTAAGCAAAACCAATAACAAGTATAAAAGGTATTACATCACTAATAACTCGAATATTCATACCAATTAGGACCACACTAATTAGCCAAGCCAGCACCAATCCTATGATCGTTCCTAAACTCCCAAATAATAAATAGGTCACACTTTGTTGACTTAAAAAAGTTTCGATTTTTTTAAAGGCTTGTTCAATGTATGTCACTGATAAAAAAGAAATAAATAAAAATATAATAGCACCAATCAGAATATTTGTGACTACATTGTTGATGTAAAGATTTTCAACCCCTGCCATATCCCAGGCAATCGGCATCAAACTTGCTCCAATACTTCCACCGATCAATATGAATATACCGGTTATAATTTTTTTTACCAAAAGTATTCCTCCTTTATAAATGGGGCTCCTGTTCTACAAAAAGAACAGGAACTTTCTCATTTTATTTTGCTTTATTTAAGAAAAAGCTTTCTTTATTGCTTCAGAAATAGTTGTCACTCCAATAATATCTACATTACTAGGGAATTCCCATCCGCCAATATTATTTTTCGGAATCATGATGCGTTTAAACCCTAGTTTAGTCGCTTCATTTACCCTTTGTTCAATTCGGCTCACACGTCTGATTTCTCCGGTCAAGCCGATTTCTCCGATAAAACAGTCGGTTTCTTTTGTTTCTTTTTCTTGGTAACTAGAAGCGACACTGATGGCGATCGCTAAGTCGATCGCAGGTTCATCTAATTTTACGCCACCTGCTGATTTTAAATAGGCATCTTGGTTTTGCAACAACAATCCTGCTCTTTTTTCCAACACCGCCATAATCAACGATACACGATTATGATCTAAGCCACTTGCTGTTCGCTTAGCATTCCCAAAAGCAGTCGGTGTGATCAACGACTGGATTTCAGCTAAAATTGGTCGCGATCCTTCCATTGAAGCCACTACAGCAGATCCTGTAGCTCCAGATAACCGTTCCTCTAGAAACATTTCTGAAGGGTTTAACACTTCAACTAACCCACCTTCACGCATTTCAAAGATCCCAATCTCATTGGTAGAGCCAAATCGGTTTTTAACAGCTCTTAAAATACGGAAAGTATGATGCCTTTCTCCTTCAAAATACAATACGGTGTCTACCATATGTTCCAACATACGTGGACCAGCGATAGCCCCTTCTTTTGTAACATGTCCCACTATAAAAATAGCAATATTATTCGTTTTTGCAATTTTCATTAAATCAGCTGTGCTTTCTCTAACTTGAGAAACACTTCCTACTACTCCAGTGATATCTGGTTGATTCATAGTTTGAATAGAATCAATAATAACATAATCAGGTTTCAAATCTTCAATTGTTTGTCTTATAGCACCCATATCCGTTTCTGGATAAATATAAAAGTCAGCACCTTTAACACCCAATCGATTCGCCCGCATTTTAATCTGGCTAGCGCTCTCTTCACCACTTACGTATAACACTTTTCCACCTGCTAGATTCAGTTGAGCGGAAACTTGCAGTAAGAGAGTTGATTTTCCGATACCAGGATCTCCTCCGATCAAAACTAATGAGCCTGGAACTACTCCACCGCCTAAAACACGATTCAACTCTTTTAATTCTGTTTTGACTCTGGGAACTTTAGATACATTTATGTCTTGAATTGCTTCAGCCTTAGCCGTTTTACCTGTCATACTGACACGACTTCTACGATCATTTTTATCTGCAACGATTTCTTCTTCCATTTGGTTCCAACTGCCGCAATTTGGACAACGACCCATCCATTTAGGTGATTCATAACCACATGCTTGGCAGACAAACTTTGTTGTTTTCTTTTTTGCCACCTATTCAGCCTCACCTTCAGAGTTTTAAAAAACGATTTAGTTTTATTTTAACATAAAAGCGATTAGAATAGGCGTTGAAAGCATTAAAAGCCAGTTAATTCAAACTAAGTTCACTAAAAAATCAAAATTAAATTTCTGTCATTCTTCAATTTAGTTCCAATCCGGATTTCAACTAATGAATTGAACGGTAGAGTAAGGAATAACATGAATTTTATCTTCCAGAAGAACCGAAACCACCAGAACGGACTTTTCCGCTTTCTTTATCCACATCTGCTTTCAAGAATGGTATAAAAATTCCTTGGCCAATTCGGTCACCTTTCTTCACTACATGGTCTGTTAAACCAAAATGAATAAATTGAAAATATATGTGACCTTCGTTGTTTTCATTGTTGTAGTAATCTGAATCAATAATCCCTACCCCATTCGGTAAAACCAATTGGTGTTTGATTGGATTACTTGAACGATTTGCTAATTGCAAGTATTCATCTTCTCCCATATACGCTTTGATGCCTGTTGGTACAAGTGTGGGTTTTAAATATTTTTTATTTTGTTCTAAAAGTGAAGCTTCATTTTCTTTTTGTTTTATTTCTCGAGTCATACCTTTAAACAAAACTTTCCAAATTGAAGGTACGATCGTATCTTCAGCAGCTTCAAAATCATAGCCTGCTGCATGATTGGTTGCTCTTACTGGTAAGTTTATACCTTTTGTTTTATAAGCTGTTACTATTTCAAATCCGCGTTTCTTTTCCATATCTTTAAATTTCCTCATTTCGCATACTATTCATTAACTCTTTGATTATAACAAAAAATGATTCAACTAGCGATTTACTATTGAATATTCTACTCCTCTTTCCTCAATTTTTCTTTGTATGTGCAACATGCACAACTATTTACAAAAAGTTTTGTGCAGATTCCCCTTTCGTTAAAACAGCGTTTACATTATGATTGTTTTATAATAACTTAGCTATTTAAGAGAGGATAAGTGAAAAAAATGGTAGAAATCGCACTAAAAAATATTAATAAAAAATATGAAAATAATGATTTTCTTTCTGTAACAGACTTTAATTTAGATATTAAAGATAAAGAGTTTATTGTATTTGTTGGTCCCTCTGGTTGTGGGAAATCAACTACATTACGTATGGTTGCTGGACTTGAAGACATTTCAGAAGGCGAATTATACATTGGAGACAAATTAGTCAATGATGTTGCTCCAAAAGACCGCGATATTGCGATGGTTTTCCAAAACTATGCCTTATACCCTCATATGACTGTATACGATAATATGGCTTTTGGTTTAAAATTACGTAAATACAAAAAAGAAGAAATTAAACAACGTGTTGAAGAAGCTGCTGAGATTTTAGGTTTAACTGATTACTTAAAACGTAAACCTGCTGCATTATCTGGTGGACAACGTCAACGTGTTGCATTAGGACGTGCTATCGTTCGTGATGCCAAAGTATTCTTAATGGACGAACCTTTATCAAATTTAGATGCTAAGTTACGTGTAGCTATGCGTGCAGAGATTGCAAAACTGCACCGTCGTCTAGATACAACTACTATCTATGTTACTCATGACCAAACAGAAGCGATGACTATGGCAGACCGTATTGTTATCATGAAAGATGGATTTGTTCAACAAATCGGTACTCCTAAAGAAGTTTACAATACACCAGTTAATGTCTTTGTTGCAGGATTTATTGGTTCTCCAGCAATGAATTTCTTTGATGTTACTTTAAATAATAATATTATTTCTAATGGTCAAGGATTGTCTATCAAAGTTGATGAAAGAAATGCAAAAAATCTTATATCTAAAGGTTATGATGGTAAGAAATTGATTTTCGGTATTCGTCCAGAAGATATTCATAGCGAACAAATTGTTTTAGATGCTAATCCTGATAGTATCGTTCATGCTGAAGTAGTGGTATCAGAATTACTTGGAGCTGAAACTATGCTTTATACTAAAGTTGATGGTACTGAATTTATTTCAAAAGTTGATGCTAGAGATTTCCATGAACCTGGAGAATTTATTGACCTATCCTTCAACTTAAACAAATGTCACTTCTTTGATCCAGAAACTCAAGAAGTAATTAAGTAATTTAAATCTACTTATCTTATCTAATAGATATAGTGAGGTACACTCCAAAAGTTCGAACTTTCGGAGTGTATTTTTATACTTAAGAATACAACCTTACCCATTAATACTATTTAATCATTTTATTTTTCTTAGACTTAATTTCTATTTACTTACCATTTGAAGAAAAATTGTTAAGTCTATCTAATACGCATAACCATTGGAATATTTAGATAAAAATTTGAACCGTTTCAGCTCTTTATTTTATCAACTTATTTTTGAATTGTTTCACGTGACACAATTCTAGATCTCTTGAAAGGCTTGGTTATTATTTTATCTATGATATTCTATTTAACATTCTTATTCGAACACAAAAAAAGACACCATCCGAAGATGATGTCTTTTTGTTTGCGTGGCAGCGTCCTACTCTCACAAAGGGAAACCCTTCACTACCATCGGCGCTAAGAAGCTTAACTGCTGTGTTCGGCATGGGAACAGGTGTGACCTTCTTGCCATCGCCACCACACAAATTTCAATCTAGAGAACGTTGTTCTCTCAAAACTGGATAAGTTAAAAGTTTGTTCTTCGTTTAGAAACCGTCGTACACCGTTTATTCTTTGGTTAAGTCCTCGACCGATTAGTATTGGTCCGCTCCATCTATCGCTAGACTTCCACTTCCAACCTATCAACCTGATCATCTCTCAGGGGTCTTACTCACTTACGTGATGGGAAATCTCATCTTGAGGGGGGCTTCACGCTTAGATGCTTTCAGCGTTTATCCCGTCCACACATAGCTACCCAGCAATGCCCTTGGCAGAACAACTGGTACACCAGAGGTGTGTCCATCCCGGTCCTCTCGTACTAAGGACAGCTCCTCTCAAATTTCCTACGCCCGCGACGGATAGGGACCGAACTGTCTCACGACGTTCTGAACCCAGCTCGCGTACCGCTTTAATGGGCGAACAGCCCAACCCTTGGGACCGACTACAGCCCCAGGATGCGATGAGCCGACATCGAGGTGCCAAACCTCCCCGTCGATGTGGACTCTTGGGGGAGATAAGCCTGTTATCCCCAGGGTAGCTTTTATCCGTTGAGCGATGGCCCTTCCATGCGGAACCACCGGATCACTAAGCCCGACTTTCGTCCCTGCTCGACTTGTAGGTCTCGCAGTCAAGCTCCCTTATGCCTTTACACTCTGCGAATGATTTCCAACCATTCTGAGGGAACCTTTGGGCGCCTCCGTTACACTTTAGGAGGCGACCGCCCCAGTCAAACTGCCCGTCAGACACTGTCTCCCAGCCCGATAAGGGCTGTGGGTTAGAGTGGTCATACAGCAAGGGTAGTATCCCACCAACGCCTCCACCAAGACTGGCGTCCTGGCTTCAATGGCTCCTACCTATCCTGTACAAGCTGTACAAACACTCAATATCAAACTGCAGTAAAGCTCCATGGGGTCTTTCCGTCCTGTCGCGGGTAACCTGCATCTTCACAGGTACTATAATTTCACCGAGTCTCTCGTTGAGACAGTGCCCAGATCGTTACGCCTTTCGTGCGGGTCGGAACTTACCCGACAAGGAATTTCGCTACCTTAGGACCGTTATAGTTACGGCCGCCGTTTACTGGGGCTTCAATTCTGAGCTTCGCCCGAGAGCTAACCCATCCTCTTAACCTTCCAGCACCGGGCAGGCGTCAGCCCCTATACGTCATCTTACGATTTTGCAGAGACCTGTGTTTTTGATAAACAGTCGCCTGGGCCTATTCACTGCGGCTGACCAATTGGTCAGCACCCCTTCTCCCGAAGTTACGGGGTCATTTTGCCGAGTTCCTTAACGAGAGTTCTCTCGCACACCTTAGGATTCTCTCCTCGACTACCTGTGTCGGTTTGCGGTACGGGCAGTTTGTTTCTAACTAGAAGCTTTTCTTGACAGTGTGACATCGGGAACTTCGGTACTTAATTTCCCTCCCCATCACAACTTGTTCTTAAAGAAGCAAGCATTTGACTCACTTCAAAACTTGTTGCTTGGACGCGCATATCCAACAGCGCGTATTCCTTAGCCTACTGTGTCCCTCCATTGTTCAAACAAAACAAACTGGTACAGGAATCTCAACCTGTTGTCCATCGTCTACGCCATTCGGCCTCGACTTAGGTCCCGACTAACCCTGGGAGGACGAGCCTTCCCCAGGAAACCTTAGTCATTCGGTGGACGGGATTCTCACCCGTCTTTCGCTACTCATACCGGCATTCTCACTTCTAAGCGCTCCACTAGTCCTCACGATCTAGCTTCAACGCCCTTAGAACGCTCTCCTACCATAGAACCAATGGTTCTATCCACAGCTTCGGTGTTATGTTTAGCCCCGGTAAATTTTCGGCGCAGGGTCACTCGACTAGTGAGCTATTACGCACTCTTTAAATGATGGCTGCTTCTGAGCCAACATCCTAGTTGTCTAAGCAACTCCACATCCTTTTCCACTTAACATAAACTTTGGGACCTTAGCTGGTGGTCTGGGCTGTTTCCCTTTCGACTACGGATCTTATCACTCGCAGTCTGACTCCCGGATATAAATCAATGGCATTCGGAGTTTATCTGAATTCGGTAACCCGAGAAGGGCCCCTAGTCCAAACAGTTGCTCTACCTCCATGATTCTAATTCCGAGGCTAGCCCTAAAGCTATTTCGGAGAGAACCAGCTATCTCCAAGTTCGATTGGAATTTCTCCGCTACCCACACCTCATCCCCGCATTTTTCAACATACGTGGGTTCGGTCCTCCAGTGCGTATTACCGCACCTTCAACCTGGACATGGGTAGATCACTTGGTTTCGGGTCTACGACCACATACTCATTCGCCCTATTCAGACTCGCTTTCGCTACGGCTCCGTCTCATCAACTTAACCTCGCATGGGATCGTAACTCGCCGGTTCATTCTACAAAAGGCACGCTATCACCCATTAACGGGCTTTAACTATTTGTAGGCACACGGTTTCAGGGGCTATTTCACTCCTCTTCCGAGGTTCTTTTCACCTTTCCCTCACGGTACTGGTTCACTATCGGTCACTAGGGAGTATTTAGCCTTGGGAGATGGTCCTCCCGGATTCCGACGGAATTTCTCGTGTTCCGCCGTACTCAGGATACTGATCAGAGTGGATGTGGTTTCGGATACAGGGCTTTTACCTTCTTCGGCAGACCTTTCCAGGTCGCTTCTCCTACCAAATCCATTTATGACTCTATGTGTTCAGTCCTACAACCCCAGAAAGCAAGCTTTCTGGTTTGGGCTATTCCCGTTTCGCTCGCCGCTACTCAGGGAATCGATTTTTCTTTCTCTTCCTGCAGGTACTTAGATGTTTCAGTTCTCTGCGTCTACCTCTACTAACCTATGTATTCAGTTAGCAGTAACATCCTATCAAAGATGCTGGGTTCCCCCATTCGGAAATCTTTGGATCAAAGCTTACTTACAGCTCCCCAAAGCATATCGGCGTTAGTCCCGTCCTTCATCGGCTCCTAGTGCCAAGGCATTCACCGTGCGCCCTTATTAACTTAACCTATGGTTAATCGTTAATGTTCAATACTCATCTTACGATGAGAACCTTAAAAAAACTCATTTTTAAAACTTTTCGGTGTGTTTCTGGTTTCTTACTTGAATTACAATTTTTAACTTTATCCAGTTTTCAAAGAACAACATCTATTTATTGAGAAGATTAGACCTCTCAAAACTAAACAAAGTAAGTACGAATGTGTGGGTTTCCGTTATATTCCTTAGAAAGGAGGTGATCCAGCCGCACCTTCCGATACGGCTACCTTGTTACGACTTCACCCCAATTATCTGTCCCACCTTAGGCGGCTGGCTCCCAAAAGGGTTACCTCACCGACTTCGGGTGTTACAAACTCTCGTGGTGTGACGGGCGGTGTGTACAAGACCCGGGAACGTATTCACCGCGGCGTGCTGATCCGCGATTACTAGCGATTCCGGCTTCATGCAGGCGAGTTGCAGCCTGCAATCCGAACTGAGAATGGCTTTAAGAGATTAGCTTGGCCTCGCGACCTTGCGACTCGTTGTACCATCCATTGTAGCACGTGTGTAGCCCAGGTCATAAGGGGCATGATGATTTGACGTCATCCCCACCTTCCTCCGGTTTATCACCGGCAGTCTCACTAGAGTGCCCAACTGAATGCTGGCAACTAATAATAGGGGTTGCGCTCGTTGCGGGACTTAACCCAACATCTCACGACACGAGCTGACGACAACCATGCACCACCTGTCACTTTGTCCCCGAAGGGAAAGCTCTATCTCTAGAGTGGTCAAAGGATGTCAAGACCTGGTAAGGTTCTTCGCGTTGCTTCGAATTAAACCACATGCTCCACCGCTTGTGCGGGTCCCCGTCAATTCCTTTGAGTTTCAACCTTGCGGTCGTACTCCCCAGGCGGAGTGCTTAATGCGTTAGCTGCAGCACTGAAGGGCGGAAACCCTCCAACACTTAGCACTCATCGTTTACGGCGTGGACTACCAGGGTATCTAATCCTGTTTGCTCCCCACGCTTTCGAGCCTCAGCGTCAGTTACAGACCAGAGAGTCGCCTTCGCCACTGGTGTTCCTCCACATATCTACGCATTTCACCGCTACACGTGGAATTCCACTCTCCTCTTCTGCACTCAAGTTCTCCAGTTTCCAATGACCCTCCCCGGTTGAGCCGGGGGCTTTCACATCAGACTTAAAGAACCGCCTGCGCTCGCTTTACGCCCAATAAATCCGGACAACGCTTGCCACCTACGTATTACCGCGGCTGCTGGCACGTAGTTAGCCGTGGCTTTCTGGTTAGATACCGTCAGGGGATGAGCAGTTACTCTCATCCTTGTTCTTCTCTAACAACAGAGTTTTACGATCCGAAAACCTTCTTCACTCACGCGGCATTGCTCCGTCAGACTTTCGTCCATTGCGGAAGATTCCCTACTGCTGCCTCCCGTAGGAGTCTGGGCCGTGTCTCAGTCCCAGTGTGGCCGATCACCCTCTCAGGTCGGCTACGTATCATCGCCTTGGTGAGCCATTACCTCACCAACTAGCTAATACGCCGCGGGTCCATCCATAAGCGGTAGCCGAAGCCACCTTTTTTCCATCTGTCAGGAGACAATTGGAAATATGCGGTATTAGCATCCGTTTCCGGATGTTATCCCCCTCTTATGGGCAGGTTACCCACGTGTTACTCACCCGTCCGCCACTCTTTTGTCTCGGTGGGTGCAAGCACCCGGTGAAACAAAAGCGTTCGACTTGCATGTATTAGGCATGCCGCCAGCGTTCGTCCTGAGCCAGGATCAAACTCTCATATAAAATGATGCTTGAAGCTCATTATTGATTGCTAGCGAATAATTATTCACTATATTTGTTACTGTTGACTCAGCACTGCTGAGTCACCCTCACATTTGGTTCGTCTTACTTTGTTTAGTTTTCAAAGGTCTAAAGTTGAATGTTTCGTTTGTGACAACTTACTAATAATATCACGTTCGATATCGCTTGTCAACAACTTTTTAAATTTTCTTTTTCGCTGTGTCGGTTTGTTTCAACCTGTCTCAGCGACGTATATAAATATACCAAGGTTTTGGCGTTTCGTCAATCATTTTTGATAAATAAAATAAACATTTTTTCAAAACTGAACATTTTTTTTAAAAAAGGTACAAAATCATGTTTAACCTTAAAAAAACCGAACTTTATTTCAAAAACCTAACCTTTAGTTAAATAATCATTATGCAGTATATTGTTTTTTTATGAATAAAAGCCTATATTTTATATTTTTAAAAAAAGAGATTCTCCATTATTACTGTGGAGAATCTCTTTTTTTTAATTATTATTTAGTTATTTGCCCAATTTGATTCAATAAAGCCTGCTCTTCCAGATCCTTGCCTGTACCTTGCATAATGAGCAGCATTCTTTTTATAGAACCCTTGGTGATATTCTTCTGCTGGATAAAAAGGTTCTGCAGGTTGAATTTCCGTTACCACGGGTTGTTTAAACCGACCACTATTTTGTAATGCTTCTTTAGAAGCTTCTGCTATTTGTCTTTGCTCTTCACTATGATAGAAAATCACAGGACGATACGATGAACCTCTATCAGCAAACTGTCCTCCGGCATCGGTTGGATCTGTTTGTTGCCAGTAAACTTCTACTAAATCTTTATAGCTAAATTTTTCAGGATCAAACGTAATCTGAACAGCTTCTGTATGGCCTGTTGTTTCAGTGCATACTTCTTCATAAGTTGGGTTAACCGTGTGACCTCCTGTATAACCTGAAACGACCGATTCGATACCTGGCTGTGTTTCAAAAGGTTTTACCATGCACCAAAAACAACCTCCGGCAAATGTTGCTTTTTCAAATTTTTGTTCACTCACTATCGATTCCCCCTTATTTTCTTACTTATTAAAGTATAGCACTCAAACTTAATAGTTAACATTAATCTGTTTGCGTCTTTTTAATTTTGTTTACGAATCTCTGTTACGCCACCCATATAAGGTATTAATACATCCGGTATTTTTACAGATCCATCCGCTTGTTGGCAATTTTCTAAAATAGCTGCTATTGTTCTTCCAACCGCTAATCCAGAACCATTCAAGGTATGAACGTATTCTAATTTGCCACTTTCTTCATTACGGTAACGGATTTTTGCTCTTCTTGCTTGAAATGCTTCAGTATTTGAACAAGAGCTGATTTCACGATATGTTTCTTGAGCAGGAATCCATACTTCCAAATCATACGTTTTTGCTGCTGAGAAGCCCATATCACCGGTACATAATGCCAAAACACGATAAGGCAAATCTAATTTTTGCAATACTGCTTCAGCATTGTTTGTCATTTTTTCTAATTCATCATAAGACGTTTCTGGTTTGCTGAATTTAACCATCTCAACTTTGTTGAATTGGTGCAAACGGATCAAACCTCGCGTATCTCTTCCTGCACTTCCGGCTTCTGATCTGAATGAAGGACTTAGGGCCGTAAAGTAGACAGGTAATTGTTCTTCTTTTAAAATTTCATTGCGGTAATAGTTTGTTAAGGGAACTTCAGCTGTTGGTATCAATGTTAAATCGGTTCCTTCAATTTGGAAAACATCTTCTTTAAACTTCGGAAATTGTCCTGTACCAAACATTGAATCGCTATTAACTAAATAAGGTGTCATCATTTCAGTATAGCCGTGTTCTTCTGTATGCAAGTTCAACATAAAGTTGTATACTGCACGTTCTAATCTTGCCCCTAATCCTTTATAGTAAACAAAACGACTTCCAGATACTTTTGCTCCTCGTTCAAAATCTAAAATATCCAACTCTTCTGCAATCTCCCAGTGAGCTTTAGCTTCGAAGTCCATTTCAACAGGTTTACCCCATTTACGAACTTCAACATTGTCTGCTTCATCCGCCCCTACTGGAACAGATTCGTGTGGTAAATTAGGCAATCCAGTTGCGATTGTTTCAATTTTTTCATCAATTTGTGCTAATTGTTCGTCTAAAGCTTTTATCTTTTCTCCAACTTCACGCATTTCTTTTATTTTTTCGTCTGCATTTTCTTTATTTCGTTTCAATGTTGCAATCGCACCAGATACTTCGTTACGGTAACTCTTTAATTCTTCTGTTGTTACAATTAATGAACGTCTTTCTTTATCCAAACTAATGAAGTCTTCTAATACCTCGCCATTAACCCCACGTGTTTCTAATTTTTTAGCAATAACATCAAAATCTGTTCTTAACTGTTTAATGTCTAACATTTTTATCATCCTTTCTGACTCTATTTTTTATTAAATTGGACAAAAAAAGCCATTCCATCCCTATAATATGGGACGAAATGGCCTCAACGTTCGCGGTACCACCCAACTTTAGAAGATTGCCTTAGAATCTTCTACACTTTACATCAGATAACGGTCTGGATCCGAAACAATTTTATCACAAGTAGTGAGTTCATTGCTTACTTCATGCGATGGATTCAAAAGATTAAACCATCAGTTTTCACCAACCACTGACTCTCTTTGGGTATTTAATACAATTTACTATCTCGCATTACTAACGTTCGTGTTCATTCAGTTAATATGCTTACATTCTACCCAATCCGTTCCTTTAAGTCAATAAAAAAAAGGCTGGTTCATCCAGCCTTTCGTAACATAAAGTGTTTAGTTTTGTACCTTGAACAATCGTATATGTCGCAAGTATCAAGCTGCGATTAAAATAAGTTGCTTATGAAATCTTTCACCCAGCGTCCACCTAAAACAAATACATTCGCTTTTTCTATAGTTGAGGCAGCTACAACGGTAACTTCTTCGCCTTCTTCTCCATTAACATACCCTAGCTCGTCACCTTCACTGATGACTTGTGCCGTTCCTACTTCAGTTCCTTTTTCAATTGGTGCTGTTAAATGATCTGATTCATTTAATAAATCTTTTTGCAATTGAATAGTTACAGAAGTATTTTTGATGTCTGTATTTTTAGGAACTAGAAGAGATACATCTGATTTCACAGCTAACTCAATCATATCTTCTTTTCCATCGTCTACAGCTACCGGATCTATGTTTTCAATTACTTGGTTTTCTTCAAAAGCTGGAACCATTTCCCAGTTTTCAAAAGCCCAGTCCATCATTTTGTCTGTCTCAACAAACCGTTTGCTCTCGTCTTCTTGTCCGTTCGTTGCATTCATTACGATTGTAATAATACGCATGCCTTCTTCTTCAGCTGTTCCGGTCATTGAAGCCCCAGCAAAATCAGTCGTTCCGGTTTTTAATCCGTCAACATTTTCGCGTTCGAAAATTAGACCTGGCAACATCCAGTTAAAGTTGGTCATCTTAATTTCATCAGATGTACCTTCTCTAAATTTTTGCTCGCTAATACTAGATGTTTTTAGCACATCAGGGAAATCAATTAACAAACGTTGAGCAACTATCGCCATTTCTCTTGCTGTCATTGTATTTTCACTATCTTCGGTACTGCCTGGATATATATTTCCGTACAAATCAGAATTAGATAACCCTGTCGAATTATACAATTCGTAATTTGTAATGCCCCATGTTTCAACTTTTTCACGCATCATATCAACAAATGTTTTTTCATCTCCAGCAATATGTTCTGCCAAAGCAATAGTCGCTCCATTTGCTGAATAAATAGCCATTGCTTGGTATAGTTCCTCTACTGAATAGGTTTCATCTACCCTTAAAGGGACATTTGACAGTTCATAATTTTGACTAATTTTATGAGCGTATTCACTAATAGAAATTTGGTCATCCCATGCTAAATCGCCATTTTCAATTGCTTCCAATAAAATATATTCAGTGATCATCTTAGTCATTGAAGCAATACCTAATTTTTCGTCCCCATTTTGGTTCAATAAAACTTTTCCAGTTGTGGGTTCAATAATAAATGCCGCGGCTGCTTCTATAGTAGGTTGTTCTATTGCTGCTGCCTCTGCAGTGATTGGGCTAATAAAATTTAGTGGAGAAAATGTTCCTAATACTAGCGTTGTAGCAAATACAGCACTAATTCTTTTTATGTTTTTCATTTTTTTATTGTCTCCTCAGTCAGTTTAAATTTAATTTAATTTTTTAAAGTTATTAAGTAGTCGATTACTACACACTTTTTCTATGTTAGCGAAATAAAGCAAAAAAAACAACCCTCTTTTGTTTAAAACTAATACAAGACGGTTGTTTTATTAAACATCTAGTTAAAGCCACCTATTTCATTAGTTGTTCTACAGCTAATTGCTTTAAAGGCAAGTGCATGACAAAACGCGTTAAGCGCTCATCAGAAGAGGCATAAATATACCCACCATGAAGAGCTACAATACTTTGGGCAATGGCTAATCCCAAGCCTGTGCCGCCTGTTTCTTGTGAACGCGATTCTTCTACACGGTAGAAGCGGTCAAATAATTGATTCAAGGATTTTTCCGGAATTGGTGCTCCATCATTATTAACTGAAATAATGGCTTCTTTTCCAGTTTTTTGAACCTCAATGTACACTTTTTTACCGCCTTTCCCATATTTTAAAGCATTTGAAAGCAAGTTATTGAACACACGAACTAACTTTTCAGTATCAGCTTCCATCTGGACAGTCTCATAAGAAGTGATAACTTCTATTTCCATATGTCTTTTTTCAGCTTCTAGTTCAAAATCGGCTACTAACTGCTCTAATAGTTGGACCATATCAAATTGGGTTAAATTTAAAGGCGTCGTTGTTTGCCTTACTTTTGTATATTCAAATAGATCTTCTACCAAAACTTTCATCTGCTTAGCTTTAGTATACGCCGTATGCGTGTATTTCAGTAATTCTTCTTCATTTTGGTAACGCCTTTCTTCAATCAGTCCTAGATAACCAATAATAGACGTTAACGGTGTTCTGATATCGTGACTTACATTCGTGATCAACTCATCTTTAGACTGCTCGATTCGTCGTTCTTCTTCCATCGCTTGCACTGTACTATCTACCAAAACATGGATACTATCTACTACTTTTTCCATATCATCACCAAAAACAGTAGTGATCCGATGTTCATAATGACCTTCTGCAATATAGTGTAATTCACTAATGATATGGTTCAACTGCATTTGCTTGTAGCGTCTTTTCAATCTCCAATAGATAGTAGCTATAGCTATAATGGTTAAAAAAATTATAAAAAATGGTGTGACTGAAATAATTTGATTTCCGCGAATGCTAATGATTGCATCCCCAAAAATCCAATATTCTCGAATCATTGCAGGAGCATCCATAAGCATACGATTAAAAATAACAAAAGCCGCGTAGTACAAGATCAAGATCAATACAATGGTAATAAAACCTTCAATGACCAACTTGCTTTTTTCTTTTCTTGTCAATTTCAACTGACCAGTCAACTCCTATTTTCATTGTTTCTATACAGTATTATCGTTCGCCTATTTTGTATCCTACTCCCCAAACGGTTTGGATCACTTTTTCTCCGCCTGTTGCCTCTTCGATCTTATCTCTTAAATGACTCACATGAACCATCACTGTTTTAGCTGAAACAAGACTTTCTTGTTGCCATACTCGTTCAAATATTTCATCTGCACTAAATACACGATTCGGATGACTGGCTAACAAATATAAAATACCAAATTCTAAAGCTGTCAATTGAATAAACTCACCATTGATTGTTCGAACTTCATGGGATTCTTTTTCAATCAGCAATGGTCCAACCTCAAGTTTATTAGGTTCTTCCATATTAGTCGTATAATTGCTTCGACGTAATAAAGATTTGATTCTAGCCATCACTTCTAGCGGATTAAACGGTTTAGCCACATAATCATCTGCACCTGTCACTAAACCTTTTATTTTATCGATATCTGTCGTTTTAGCACTTAGCATAAGGATGGGCAGTTGCAATTCTTTACGGACTTCTTTCAAAACTTGGTTTCCATCCATATTAGGCATCATGACATCTAGTACCATTAAATCAATATTTTTAATCGTTTTGATTTTTGTTAATGCTTCTTTTCCATTATAAGCTTTTTCTACTTCATATCCTTCATTTTGAATATAGATACTTAAGAGTTCAACAATTTCTTTATCGTCATCCACTACTAAAATTTTCATTTTATTTCCCTCATTTAGACGTATTTTTTCGATTTTACTTATCATATCAGAAAATAATAAAGAATTTGTTAAAAAGAAGCTCAATAAAGATCATTGTGACCTTTATTGAGCTTCTTTTTATTTTATTGAACAGAATAGTTTGGTGCTTCATTTGTAATTTGTACATCATGCGGGTGAGACTCACGTAATCCTGCACCACTCATTTGAACAAATTGCGTTTCTTCACGTAGTTGTTCTAGGTTTGCTGCTCCAACATATCCCATACCTGAGCGCAATCCGCCAAGCATTTGGAAGACGATATCTGATACTGCACCTTTATAAGCAACACGACCTTCAATACCTTCTGGAACTAGTTTGTTTGCTTCATTTACAGTACCTTGGAAGTAACGATCGCTTGAACCTTTTTCCATAGCAGCTAAACTTCCCATTCCACGATAAGTTTTAAAACGGCGGCCTTGGAAAATTTCGAATTCTCCTGGAGATTCATCTGTTCCAGCTAACATACTTCCTAGCATAACAGCATGGCCTCCAGCTGCTAATGCTTTTACGATATCTCCTGAATACTTGATCCCACCATCTGCAATGATAGAACGACCGTATTCACGTGCTATTTCTGCTGCATCATAGATAGCCGTGATCTGAGGTACACCGACACCAGCAACGACACGTGTTGTACAAATTGATCCTGGACCAATTCCTACTTTTACTACATCCACACCCACATCATATAATGCACGAGTAGCTGCACCTGTTGCTACGTTTCCAGCAATTAATGTAGCTTTAGGGAATTTTTCGCGAATTTCTTTTATCTTACGTATCACACCTGCACTATGTCCATGAGCTGTATCTATAACAATTGCATCAGCTCCTGAATCAATCAAAGCTTGAGCGCGGTCAAATGTATCATTTGTAACTCCAACTGCTGCTGCAACTAACAAACGACCATGAGAATCTTTTGCTGCATTAGGAAACTCAAGAATCTTTTCGATATCTTTAATCGTGATCAATCCGCTTAGGCGTCCATCTTGATCAACGATCGGTAATTTTTCAATTTTATGCTGTTGTAAAATATGTTCTGCTTCTTTCAAAGATGTCCCTGTTGGAGCAGTAACTAAGCTTTCTTTCGTCATTACTTCATCGATTTGAATTGAGTAATCTGCTACAAAACGCAAGTCACGGTTTGTTAAAATCCCAACTAAAGTACGTTCTTCCATACTATTCACGATAGGAACACCGCTAATACGGTAACGACTCATCAATTGTTCAGCTTCTGAGACAGAATGTGTAGGCGTTAAAAAGAACGGATCAAGTATAACGCCACTTTCAGAACGTTTTACTTTTCTCACTTCATCTGCTTGTTGTTGTATGGTCATATTTTTATGGATAACACCTAATCCACCTTGGCGAGCCATTGCAATTGCCATTCTTGAATCCGTAACGGTATCCATACTAGCACTCATTATTGGAACATTTAACTTAATATTTTTAGCTAATTGAACACTTAAATCCACTTCATTTGGTAAAACATGGCTTTCAGCAGGTACCAACAATACATCATCAAAAGTAAAACCTTTTTTTGCAAATTTTGTTTCCCAATTAGACATTACAACCATCCGCTCCCTTTTTATACCGATTGATTTGATCAATAATTTTATCTACAAAATTAACAGAGATAGCCTGCTTAGTCAAGAGCATAGGGCTAAATTAACTCTTTATATCTTTATTTCCTTACTATTTTGTCACTTAAAGCGTTTTTTATGAAAAAAAAATGAGAGAACCTTCAATTAACAACATCAGTTGTAGTCTATTGAAAGTTCTTCTCATTTAGTTGCTTTAAATTCTTTAGAATAATCCGCCTCGAATATTTAATTTACGTTTTGCAAAGTATTTCGCGACAAAGGCTAAAATACCCACTATTATATTGCCAACAGCATTTAGTGGAATATTAATAAATGATGGAACAACCATCATAGATCCAGTCATCACTACCATTAAAGATAGCATTCCAATCGTTGAAATCAGGATGTAACGGAACATGCCGCCTTTTTTAGGATTTTTTCTGTCCGGCATATTTTTAGAGATCCATAGAATAACTAATCCCCCAACGATAAAGTTCAATAAAGTTGTGATGATGCCTAGCGTTGATGAACCTTCTACGTTGTTGAATAGACCAGAAAGCCCCGTGATAAGAGAGAACAATCCACCGATCATTAATCCACCGTCTAAAGCGATTTTCCAATTCTCAGATGGTCCTTCTTGAGAAGGCTCAGGTTTAGCCACTAACTGATTCGCACATTCAGTAACCGTTCCATACAATTGACGAGCTGTTTCTCCTGATTTTTGACGCTCCACTAGATTGTGAAGCATATCATTAAACACTTCTTCTTTTTTAGCTTCAGATACATTTCTTTCCACTAGAGCTTTATTTAAACTCATCATGTATTGTTCATTTCTTTTTGTTAATTTTTTAAACAACTCACTGTTTTCTTCTTTTTTTGTTTTAATTATGCTTCCTTGTGTTTCTTCCACAGGTGAAATGCCCCTTTCAAATCCTTGATTTAAACTTATTTAGTCATTGATGATAGTTACACATTAAATCTAAATAACATGATATCCCCATCTTTAACCACATACTCTTTACCTTCAGAGCGCATACGACCTGCTTCTTTTGCAGCATGTTCGCTTTCATATTTATCAAAATCTTCATAAGAAATCGTTTCTGCCCGAATAAATCCACGTTCGAAATCACTATGGATGATTCCAGCCGTTTGTGGAGCTTTCATTCCTTTTTTAAAGGTCCATGCACGAACTTCTTGAACACCTGCTGTAAAGTAAGTGCCTAATCCTAAAAGATTGTATGCTGAACGAATCAACTTATCTAAACCTGATTCTTCAATTCCTAATTCTTCCAAAAATAGTTCTTTTTCTTCATCTTCAAGTTCTGCAATTTCTTCTTCAATTCTTGCACAAATAACATTTACTTCTGCATTTTCTTCTGCGGCAAATTTACGTACTTGATTGACAAGTTCATCATTTTCAGTATCTGCAACTTGGTCTTCAGAAACATTTGCTACATACAAAACAGGTTTTGTTGTTAGCAAGAATAAACTTTTCACGGTTTTTTCTTCGTCTTCTGTAAATTCGATTGAACGAGCTGATTTTCCAGCTTCTAAAACGGGTTTGATTTTATCCAATACAGCTAATTCTGCAACAGCTTCTTTATCTTTTGTACGTGCAACTTTTGATACACGAGTATAGCGTTTTTCAACTGACTCTAAATCAGCCAAAACCAATTCTAAATTGATGGTTTCGATATCTGAGATTGGGTCAACTTTTCCTTCAACGTGAATAATATTGTCATCTTCAAAACAACGCACAACATGACAAATTGCATCTACTTGGCGAATATTAGCCAAAAACTTGTTTCCAAGACCTTCACCTTTACTTGCTCCTTTTACAATTCCAGCAATATCTGTAAATTCAAAAGTCGTTGGAACGGTCTTCTTTGGAGAAACTAATTCTGTTAAACGAGTTAAACGGTAATCAGGAACTTCTACAACTCCTACATTTGGATCAATGGTTGCAAATGGATAGTTAGCAGCTTCTGCTCCTGCTTTTGTAATGGCGTTAAATAATGTTGATTTACCTACATTAGGTAAACCTACGATTCCGGCTGTTAATGGCATGATTAAATTCACTCTTCCTTTTTAATAGTTTCTTTTTTAATTATTTTTCTGCTATCTCTAAAACTTTTTTCATTTTCTTTTCAAAATCTCTTCTTGGCATCATGACCATATGGCCACATTTTGTACACTTAACTCGAATATCCATACCCATTCTAATGATTTGCCAACGATTTTCCCCACAAGGATGAGGTTTCTTCATTTCAACAATATCATTCAAAGCATAATTTTTTTCCATCATCATTCTCCCTAAGCGTTATTCATCATCAAATTGAATCTCAAGAATATCTAAGATGCGCGTTAAATCTTCTGTAGAAAGATATTCAATTTCAATTTTCCCTTTTTGATTCTTTTCGTTAATAGACACACTTGTTCCAAATTTATCCATTAACCGTTCTTCACTCTCACGAATATAATAAGGTTTTTTGTTATTTTTTGTAAGCTGTTCTGCTTCTTCCTTAGGTTGATTCATCTTAGTCACTAATTGTTCCAACTGACGAACTGTTAAGTGTTCTCTGACTACTCGTTTAGCTAATTTAGAAATTTGTTTTTTTTCTTTCAATCCTAACAAAGTTCTTGCTTGCCCCATTGAGATATCCTCATTTTGAAGCATTTCTTTGACAGCATCTGGTAAACCTAACAAACGTAAATAGTTCGCAATATAAGGGCGACTTTTTCCTAAACGTGTAGCCACTTCTTCTTGCGTTAATTTCAATTTTTTCATCATCATTTCGTAAGCTTCTGCTTCTTCTAATGATGTTAGATCTTCTCGTTGGAGATTTTCTAAAACAGCAACTTCCATCATCTTCTCTTCATCAAATTCACGAATAATAGCGGGGATCGTTTCTTTTCCGGCCAATTTAGATGCTCTGAAACGGCGTTCTCCAGCTATAATCTCATATCCTTTGATTTTTGACTCACGAAGAATAATAGGTTGAAAAACTCCCGATATTCTAATAGATTCTGCTAGCTCATTTAAAGCCGTTTCATCAAATGTTTTTCTCGGTTGGTAAGGATTAGGTCTGATATCCGTTAATGGTATTTGTTGAACTTGTTCATTTGCAGCATCGATATTAGACAATTCAGCATAGTCTCCAAAAAGAGCGTCGATTCCTCTTCCTAACCCTTTGCTATTTTTGTTAGCCATTTGCCAGCACTTCCTTTGCTAATTCAAGATAAACCTCTGCTCCTCTAGAACGTGCATCGTAATCAATAATAGACAATCCATGACTTGGCGCTTCAGATAATCGAATATTCCGTGGAATGATCGTCTTATAAACTCTTTCACGGAAGTATTTTTTTACTTCATCGACTACTTCATAACCTAAATTTGTACGTGCATCTAACATTGTAAGTAAGACACCTTCAATTTTCAATTCAGGATTAAAGTGTTTTTGAACCAATCGAACGGTATTCAGCAATTGGCTCAATCCTTCTAAAGCGTAATACTCACATTGAACTGGAATCAAAATAGAGTCACTTGCAGTAAAAGCATTAATGGTCAAATGACCTAATGATGGCGGGCAGTCGATCAAAATATAATCATAGTCATCTCTTACTTTTTCTAAAGCTTGTTTCAATCTAGACTCTCTAGCCATTTGCGAAGTTAATTCAATTTCTGCACCCGCTAATTGGATAGTAGCTGGAACGACCCATAAGTTTTCTCTTGAAGAAGGCAGAACTACTTCCTTAACTAGTGTTTCGTTGACTAGAATATCGTAAATATCTTTTTCAACATCTGACTTTCGTACACCTAAACCACTTGTTGCATTTCCTTGTGCATCAATATCAACCAATAAAATTTTCTTTCCAAAATAAGCTAAACAAGCACCTAAGTTGACTGTCGTAGTTGTTTTCCCAACTCCGCCTTTTTGATTTGCGACTGATATAATTCGTGCCATCCTTTTTCCTCCATCTGTCTTTAGTATCCTGTACTAATTTTCTTGACGTCCATTTACCGACAACATACAAAAAATAGGAGAAAAATTACACTATGCGTATTTTTTCTCCTACGCATTTGTTCAAAATGAATGTTTCATTTATCGCTCTTTATTTATTTATCTTTCTTGATTTCAATTGTGATTCGGTAAACATCTCCTAGATCTTCTTCTTTTGCTTCTAAAGGCATACCGGTTTCCTTAATCAAATCAACTGACTTGTTAATGGTATTTAAAGCTAAACGAAGATCTTTCGAGATTTTTCTGATACGTTTTTTAGGCTGTTCTTGAGACTTGTTCTTCTCAGCCAACTGTTGTTTTACTAAACGTTCTGTTTCTTTAACCGTTAATTTTTTTTCAACAATACTACTTAATAGGGCAATTTGTTCCTCATGCGATAAAGCTAACATACTGCGCCCATGTCGCTCAGTTATTTTTCTATTAAGTAATGCTTCTTTTAAAGGCTCCGCTAGTCTTAGCAACCTCAATTTATTTGCTATGAACGATTGGCTTTTACCAATGCGTTGCGCTAGTGCTTCTTGCGTCAATTCATTTAAAGCCATTAACCCCTGATAAGCCTCAGCTTCTTCAATAGCAGTCAATTCTTCCCTTTGCAAATTTTCAATCAACGCTACAGAAGCCGTTTCATTATCTGACATTTCTTGGACAATTGCAGGTACTTCTGTCCATGTCAATTTTTGCATTGCGCGAAAACGTCTTTCTCCTGCAATGATTTCATACTTGTCTTCTTCATATTTCCTAAGAATAATGGGTTGAATCAAACCATGAATGTGAATCGTACGAGCTAATTCATCTAATTTTTCTTCATCAAATACTTTTCTTGGCTGAAAACGATTAGGAACAATCTTTTCAACAGCAATCTGTTGAACTCGTTTTTGGTTTTTTAATTCCTCTAACAGAGTATCCTCTTCATTCTCAGTTTTCTTTTTAGCTTTTCCTGAACCAAATAAATCAGACAACGCCATTCTTTTTCTCTCCCTCAGTCCTCTAAGTCCTTTGATTCTATTGTATCAAAAAACGTTCTTATTGAGTAGTTGAATCCGAATAGAAACGCTCTGATAGTTATCGGTTTCTACTATAGTGGATTCTTATTTGGTGTTCCCGGTTTTCTAGGATACTTTTTAGGTGTTTCTTTCTTTTTGTCAATTAATACAATGTGACGTTCTCCAGCTTCATGTGGAAGTTCAAATACAAATTCTTCACGAAATTTCCCGCCTAGTGTAGCAATGGCTTTTTGTCCTTCGTCCATTTCTTCTTTTGTATTGCTTGCTTTAAGCGCAATAAATAATCCGCCTTTTTTAGTTAAAGGTAAGCACAGTTCAGCTAACACGCTCATACGAGCTACTGCTCTAGCTGTTACAAAATCAAATGATTCACGAAATTGTTTATTTTGTCCAAATGTTTCTGCTCGATCATGGTAGAAGTGAACCCCTTCTAATCCTAGTGTTTCTGCTAATAAAGTTAAAAATTGAATTCTTTTATTTAATGAATCTACTATTGTGACTTCTAATTGAGGAAACATAATCTTTAGGGGGATGCTTGGAAACCCGGCACCTGCACCTACATCGCATAGGCTTTGGACCCCATTCTTAAAATCCACATACAAACCAGCTGTAATAGAATCATAAAAGTGTTTTAAATACACTTCTTCTTTTTGCGTGATTGCAGTTAAATTAATTTTTTCATTCCATTCTTGTAGTAGTTTAAGGTATTGATCAAATTGTTCCATTTGCTTCTCAGTAACCGTCATTCCCTTATCTTCAAGGGCTTTTTTAAACTCTTCAGGATTCATTAACTCAACTCCTTTTTACTATCGTGAAACACTTTTATGTTTCACAAATCCATCTTTTTAACTGTATAACAAATTGGCTAGAAGTGCAATGCTTTACCGCACTTTTTAAGCTCCTTAAATAGATAAACTTTTAAAAAAATAAACATTAAATGAGAATACGTTAAAATAAATTAGAAACAAATGATAAAATTCGTTGACATCCTCGCGTAAGGTTGTTAGAATATTGGAAATAGTCAGAAAACAATTTATAAAAAGGAGATGTTCAATATGAAAACTACAACTTTTAACTCATTCAACACTCGTTTTCAATTGAACGGTTCTTTAGTCATTATTAACTTATTAATTTAGCAAAGGATTCGAACTATTCATTTAGTTGAGTCCTCGTTTGCGTACTCGGGCTCAATCATCGGTTAGATGAGGCAAGCCTGTATACAAAGGCTTGTCTTTTTTGTTTGATTGTTTTGAAAGAGAAAAAATGTTAGACGACTATTAAAACTAAACTATTGGAGGCTGGAAAAATGAAAACTTATCTATTAGATCGAATGTATAAAGCTTCATCAGGGATCGCAAATGCTATTTTTGTAACGATTGGGATCGGTCTACTATTAGAAACAATCGGAAACATGACTGGCCTTACTATTTTAGTTATTATCGGAACAGCTGTTAAAATGTTGATGGCTCCTGCAATTGGTGCTGGTATTGCAGTTATGTTGGGGGGAAATACTCTTACGATCTTTAGTGCTATGGCTGCTGGAGCAATCGGTGCTGGAGCTATTCAAACGACCGCGGATGGCATGATCACTATTGCCACTGGTGAACCGATTGGCTGTCTATTTGCCGCAACGATCGCTACTTTTGTTGGAAAACGTATTTCAGGGAAAACTC
Source organism: Carnobacterium inhibens subsp. inhibens DSM 13024 (assembly GCF_000746825.1). NCBI lineage: Bacteria > Bacillati > Bacillota > Bacilli > Lactobacillales > Carnobacteriaceae > Carnobacterium > Carnobacterium inhibens. Next base: position 1,723,682 of record NZ_JQIV01000006.1, read on the forward strand.
CATTAGACATGATGGCTATTCCTATTACTGCAGTCTTAGCTGGTGGTATAGCTGGTTATTACTTAAATCTTGTTATCGCTCCATTCTTAAATATCGTTAGTGCTTTTATCTCTGCTTCAGTTGCTGATTCTCCGGTTATTGGTGCAGCTGTTATTTCAGTTGTCGGTGGCTTAGTGTTGATGTCTCCAGCTTCTTCAGCTGCCATTGCTATCGCATTAAATCTTGATCCGGTTTCAAGTGCAGCTATGCTGGTGGGAACAACTAGTATGTATATTGGTTTTTCATTTGTCTCTATGCGTCAAAATAACCTTGGTGGATTCTTAGCCCAATTTGTTTGTACGCCAAAAGTACAATTGCCAAATATTGTTAAAAACCCTCGAATTTTGATTGGTCCCACTCTTGCTGCTGCAGTAGCTGCGCCTATTTCAACTGTTGCTCTAGGATTTACAGCTCCGAGTGCTTTAGGAGGATTAGGTTTTTGTTCTTTGATTGCTCCATTAAACATTTTTGTGTCTCAAGGAAGCGGATCTTTTGCTATTTATATCATTACTGCATGTTTAGTCCCTATCGCGATTACTATAGTAGTGAATAAAGTATTAGAAAAAGCTAGTTGGTTACGTAAAGGAGATATGGCTTTAGTAGTAGAATAATCTGATGGATACTACTAAATTTGCATCTCAATGAAAAGTAAAAAGAGAGGAAAATCCTTTACAGATTTTCCTCTCTTTTTTTGATGGTCCCTACTGGGCTCGAACCAGCGACCCCTACCTTGTCGAGGTAGTGCTCTCCCAACTGAGCTAAGGAACCTTTATTTACTTCTACACCAATCTTTAATAAATATACCTCAAATAATTCATTCCGTAAATATAGATTTACAAAAACAATTTTTATGAATTTATATTTCCCAGGAAATACTAATAGAAAAACACGACTAATTATATATACAAAAATAGCCTTACAATTAAGATGTTGCTTAATTGTAAGGCTATTTTTCATTTTTATAGCTACTTAAAAAATTAAACTTTAGCTATTTTCCCTTGTTCTACATAAACCATTAAAATCGAAATATCTGCTGGATTCACACCACTAATACGGCTAGCTTGGGCAATTGTTTCAGGCTGAATTTTAATCAGCTTTTCCTTTGCCTCTGTAGCGATACCATTGATAGCAGCATAATCAATATTTTCCGGTATACGTTTATTTTCCATACGTTTTAATTTATCCACTTTTTGAGAAGCTTTAGCGATGTATCCTTCGTATTTCACTTGAATTTCTACTTGCTCTTCTACAGCTATTGGCAGTTCATAATCACGAGGAACAAATGCTAAAAGGTCTTGGTAAGACACTTCCGGACGACGTAGGAAGTCTTTAGCTAAAATACCATCTTTCAAAGGCGCTTGATTTTTTTCAGTTAAATAAGTTTGAATCTCAGTAGTTGGTTTCAAACGAATAGAGCCTAAACGTTCTAGTTCTCCTTCAAGCTGAGCTTTTTTCACTAAGAATGTATTGTAACGTTCTTGTGAAATCAATCCAATTTGATGCCCTATTTCAGTTAATCTAAAATCTGCATTATCATGACGTAAAAGCAACCGGTACTCTGCACGAGACGTCAATAAACGATAAGGTTCATTCGTTCCTTTAGTCACTAAATCATCAATCATAACTCCGATATATCCTTCACTACGTTTCATAACAAAGGGTTCTTTTCCTTGAACTTTAAGTGCTGCATTGATACCAGCCATAATTCCTTGTCCAGCAGCTTCTTCATAACCAGAAGTTCCATTCATTTGTCCAGCAGTGAATAGATTTTCAACTACTTTTGTTTCTAAAGAGGGACGCAATTGATGCGGCGTAACCACATCATATTCAATTGCGTAACCTGTACGCATCATTTCAGCATTCTCTAATCCTTCAATGGAGTGCAGAATCTCTTGTTGAACATCTTCTGGAAGTGATGTTGATAAACCTTGGACATAGACTTCTTCTGTGTCGCGTCCTTCAGGTTCTAGAAACAATTGATGTCTTGGTTTGTCACTAAAACGGACAACTTTATCTTCAATTGATGGGCAGTAACGAGCGCCTACTCCTTCAACAATCCCGGTAAACATCGGTGCACGATGCAAGTTGTCTTGGATTTTTTGATGAGTTGATTCATTCGTGTACGTTAACCAGCATGATAATTGATCTTTTAAATAAGCACTGTTTGGTGTTTCGTAACTAAAATGATTTGGTTTTTCATCCCCAGGTTGTTCTTCAGTAACGCTATAATCAATCGTTGAGGATTTAACTCTAGGAGGAGTCCCAGTTTTAAAACGATTTAATTCAAATCCATTTTCTAATAAACTTTCTGATAGTTTAATAGACGGTTGTGAATTGTTTGGACCAGAAGAATATTTCAGTTCGCCGATAATGATTTGGCCACGTGAAGATGTACCTGCAGTTAAAATAACAGCCTTAGAACGATAAATAGCACCAGTATTTGTAATGATTCCTTTACAAATACCATCTTCAATAATCAATTCTTCAGCAATTCCTTGTCTTAAAACAAGGTTTTTAGTTTCTTCAATAGTTTTTTTCATTTCATTTGCATACATAAATTTATCCGCTTGAGCGCGTAAAGCTCTAACTGCGGGTCCTTTACCCGTATTTAGCATTCTCATTTGGATATACGTTTTATCGATATTACGTCCCATTTCACCGCCAAGAGCGTCGATTTCTCGAACTACTACTCCTTTAGCAGGACCTCCGATTGATGGGTTACATGGCATAAAAGCAACCATATCTAGATTAATGGTAATTAAAAGCGTTTGGCTTCCCATTCTTGCTGCGGCTAATGCTGCTTCTGATCCAGCATGACCTGCACCAACAACGATGACATCAAAATCTCCAGCTTCGTAATGATTCATTTAAACAGTCCTTTCTTTCGTATCTTTCTCTTTGTTTATTTATGTCGAATTTATTTTTTGTTTTATTCATTGAGTTGAGTGACTTTTAGTTGAGCTGCGTGTCTCATCCTCTCGAGAAAAAGATAAAACTTCTTCGGGGGAAAAAAACCCTACGAATTTTTCCTGTTTTCTTGTCGAGGATAAACGAGACACTCCGCATCCTTATTTTCCTAGACAAAATTGGCTGAATAATTGAGTTAGGAGTTCATCTTGGACGCTATCTCCTGTGATTTCACCTAATAGATCCCAACAACGTGTCATATCTATTTGAATCAAATCAACTGGCATGCCCATTTCTACTCCGCTGATAACCTCATCTAATGCAGCTTCTGCATCGTTTAATAAAGCGATATGACGCACATTAGAGACATAAGTAGCGTCTCGCTCACCTGTTTGGCCTGTAAAGAAGAGGTCTGCTATTTTCTTTTCTAAAACATCTACACCAGATTTAGATAAAATAGAGGTTTTCACAATACTTTCTGGTTCTACTAACTGTTCTAATTCATTTAAATCTAATTTATTTGGTAAATCGATTTTATTTAAAATAACAATACGATTATGGTGATTCGTTGCTTCAATTAAAGCTTTATCTTCTATTGTTAAAGGTTCACTTTGATTAAAGACTAATAAAACTAGATCTGCATCACTTAAGGCTTGGCGGCTTCGTTCTACACCAATTCGTTCAATAATATCTTCTGTTTCACGAATACCTGCTGTGTCTACAAGTTTTAACGGAACGCCTCTAACACTGATATATTCTTCAATCACATCTCGGGTTGTACCGGCAATATCGGTAACAATAGCTTTCTCTTCATCTAACAGATAATTTAATAAGCTAGATTTACCAACATTTGGCCGCCCAATAATTGCTGTTGCCAATCCTTCTCTTAAAATCTTTCCTTGACTAGCGGTTTCCAATAATTGTTGAATGGATGCTTTAACTATTTTAGCTTTTTCAATCAATAATTTTGACGTCATTTCTTCAACATCATCGTATTCAGGATAATCAATATTTACTTCTACTTGAGCTAAGGTATCTAATATTTCTACACGTAAGTTACGAATCAAATGAGATAAGTTCCCATCTAATTGCTTCAACGCAACATGCATAGCTCTATCTGTTTTAGCACGTATCAAATCCATTACTGCTTCTGCTTGAGACAAATCAATTCGTCCATTTAAGAAAGCCCGTTTAGTAAATTCACCGGGTTCTGCTAAGCGAGCTCCATTTTGTAAAACACATTGCAAGACTTGATTGACAGATGTAATACCACCATGACAATTAATTTCAACAACATCTTCTCTAGTAAAAGTTTTTGGCTCACGCATAACCGATACCATCACTTCATCAATTACTTCATTTGTCTTAGGATTTTCAATGTGACCATAGTGAATTGTGTGACTTTGTTGTTCAGTCAATGCTTTTGAACCAGATCTATATACACGATCTGCTATTTCAATAGCTTGTTCACCACTCAACCTTACTATTCCAATTGCTCCTTCACCAGGAGGCGTTGAAATGGCTGCAATTGTTTCAAATTCTAATGTCAAGCTCGTTCACTCCTTCTATTTTTTTGCACGAAAAAAGTGCCCACTCCACCCTTTTGCTCTTTACAAAAGGAATGGAAAGCACTTTGACTACTTTTATCATTCAGATAAGATTATTTAATTTTTAATGTTTCAGTTAATTTGTTGTTCCGTTAAGACTATACAAGTTCTCTAACTAATTGTCAATAACTTCGTCAGAATTTATTTTATACTCTTGTTGTCAATCTCTCTTACTCTTTTGGTCGAATATTAATCGTTATTTCTTCGTATTCAGCTTGATCGTAACTATCTAAAAGACCTTTTTCTGCAATAACTTTTTTTGAAACTATTTTTTGAACCAACTTACTGGTAATTGGTGCTTCAAAAGGAAAAACATCCAATGCAATCGTCTGTTCATCTACCCACACAGGTTTCATAGTGGGCTCTGCTAAACCCAGTTCCGAAGATAATGAAAGACCCTTTTTAAAGAATGGGTGAATTGTCTCTTGCGTAGCTCCTGGTTCATTAACACAAGCAAACACAGATATCGTATCGCCTAATGCCAGTAAAGCATAATGAAAATTAAATATGCGCTCATCAAAATTATCCAACGTTGCAATAATTCGTTTTTTTCTTTCCTCTTCTTGTTTAAGAAAAACTTGTGATTCTTCTGAAGAATCTTTTAAAAAGAACTGAATGTAATGTCTGCTGCATAACAAAGCTGCATATCGATCAACTTTTTCAACTGCATCAATACCATACGTATAAAAAATAACTTTCGGTGCTTTTGGAAAATCAAAAAGGGAGTATGGAACTTGTTTTTTATCATTCCAAAATGGAGTTCTGTCGAGATTTTCCCATCCATAGTCATGCATACGAATAGCATAATCCACTGATTTTCTTAACTGACTTCCTTGGAAAAGCCCTGATTCCCATTTAGCCATAACATCTCCAGCAAATTGAGCATGGTGCATTTGTTCAATCATGACAAAATCATTTTCACGTTCTCTAATAATCATAATGATACATCCTTTCAACTTATTCTGTTTTTAACTATACTCTTTCATCCTGTTACTAGTTAGTATACCACTCTTTTAAAGAAGCTTTTGTTTATAAATTACTTCAAATTCTTCACATACGACAGGGATATTATCATGAAACATCAATCCGCTTTTCTTATAGCCATTTTCAAAAAAAGTTTTATGTACGTTTCTCCAGTATTCTAAAGAACGGTCTCCTTCTCCTTCTTTGAATGCATGTTCTTTGGATACGTCTTGAAAAGGAACAACTGATACTTTAGTTGTTTTTGTGATACAGACTGCTTCTTCATCCGCATTTAATATAATATTTAACTCACCTTCTTCAGGCAGAGCTTCATTTTCTAAAGCATATTCTTCAAACGCAGAAGCTGTAGCCGTTTTTATTTTTTCAAAAGTTAACCGCGCCAACTCGTTTGCTTCTACTCCATAACTCCAAGCATTATAAGTTGTGTTCTGGTATTCAGGGTGAATTGAGATAAGCTCACTCCACATTTGTTGTGCGTTCATAACTATCATTCCTCCTTTATATAGTAGCTTTAATAATTAATAAGATTACTTGATGCAAAGGGTAATACAGATAGCCAAAAACTTTGGGTATCTTTTTACTACAGCTATAGTTCTCTATTAATAGTAGAAAAAGTGCTAAAAGCGCAAAAATTTGTAAAGATGAACCTATGAATAAATGCAGAACCAAAAAGAATAAGGCACCTATTTTCTTGTTCACAGATACCATACAATAAATAGACCAACCTAATAAAAAGCCATAAATTCCATATTCACAAAAGTAACTCAATAACAATGCTATACCAAAAAAGCGTTTATCTTTAACAGAAAGCGCAACTAAAGCTAGCGTAAACAATACGTTAAAGGTTGTTCCAGAATACAGGCTAATTGGAATAGTGAGCACACCCGTACCGATCAATTGGAACACATATTTTTTAAAGTTTCTGGTATGTTCAGTACCTTGAACAGTTGTATAGAGAAAACACGGGAACGCGATTCTTCCTATAATACGCAACCAAATAAGTTGAGGGAACAGGTAATAACCTATATGATCCATTGTCATTGTAATAATTCCAATCCATTTGATCGCATTGACTTTATCATAACTTTCTTTTGACATTTCATCCCTCCAATTGCCGAAATCAAGCCATTGTAAGCATTTTACCATTAAAGAAAAAGAACCTAAAGGGCTAATGTCTCTTATTCTTAAATGAATCAAAAGGGAGACTAAAATGACAAATTAAGTCATATTTTACGTTAAAATCCACTTTTTGTATTCTTTTAGTAAAGAAACTCTTCAAATAATACAGAAGTAATAAGAAACCATGACGAATGACGAAAAGCACTTCTCTTTTTTTTTTACCGTGGTAGGATAGCAATTGTTGAAGGAACGACTCCTTCATTTCTTATAGAGCTTAGAGCTCATATCTAACATTGTCGCTCAGAATCCACAGCCAACTTCTTTATATCTTATGTAGGCGAAAAACTATTTTTACAAAACAAAGGAGATCAAAAAAAAATGAAAAACTTTAAATCGAAATTTTTTGTAGCAAGCGCAACTTTAGCTTTAACAGGTGTCATGGCTGTTACAAATCCAACTGAAGCTTCCGCAGCAGAATATACTTCTAGTACTTGGGAAGCTCGTACAGTAAGTGAAATCAAACAAGACATTAAAAGTACTGAAGATGGAAGCACTGAATACACTATCCAATGGGGTGATACATTATCATCTGTAGCATTAGCAACTGATTTATCTATTACTGACTTAGTAGATGTTAATGATATTAACAATGCTAATACTATTTATAGCGGCAATACTATTTCTTTATCTGCGGACCATTCAACTGTTACTATCGAAACAACTGAAGAAACTAAAAGCTATGATGTTAGCGATTCTGAAGTTGTAGAAGTAGAACCTACTGTTGAAGAAGAAACTCCTGTAGTAAAAGAAACTCCAGCTGAAGAACCTGAAGTTGTAGAAGAAGTAGTAACAACTGAACCTGCTGTAACAGAAACAACAGAAGCAGAAACAACTTCTGCTCAATCTGGTAAGACAGTTACAGTTGAAGCAACAGCTTATTCTACAAACCAACCTGAATTATCAGACACAACGGCAACTGGAATCAACTTGAATGAAAATCCAAATGTTATTGCTGTTGACCCAAGTGTTATTCCTTTAGGATCAACGGTTTATGTTCCAGGATACGGTACTTTTATTGCTGGAGACACAGGTAGTGCTATCAACGGCAACCGTATCGACGTGCATATAACAGATTTAAACCAAGCATTAGCTTTTGGTAGACAAACAATGGAAGTTCAAATTTTAAATTAATCACGCTAAATTAAATTTAACTTATTCTTAACCCCCAATTTCGAATAGTTAAAAATCCACCTAAGAGGTTTTATCTCTTAGGTGGATTTTTTTGTTATTTTTCTTCAATTACTTGAATCGGAATGTGCGCAGAACGTTCAAAATCAAATAAACCTAAGTCTGTAATCTTTAATTTTGGAATAACTGGAAGGGTCAAAAAGGATAAAGTCAAAAATGGATTAAAATTTATACTCTCTCCTATAGTAGACACTGCTTGATTTAAAGCTTTTAGCTGCTCATTAACAACTGGATACTCCATTTCTGTCATTAATCCTGCTACGGGCAAAGCGAGTGACGCTAATACCTCTTCGCCTTCTACAACAGCTAACCCTCCATTGGTCTCAATTACTTGTTTAACAGCTTTAAGCATCTCTTGATCAGAAGTTCCCACTACAACTATGTTGTGTGAGTCATGGGCAACAGTTGTCGCTATCGCACCTTTCTTTAAACGGAACCCTTTTACTAATCCCAATCCTATATGATTCATTCCGTTGTGTCGTTCAATCACAGCAATTTTCAATTGATCTTTTTGGATAGAAGGAACAAAACACCCTTCTTCAATGGTTACTTCTTCTTTTAAATGGTTCGTCACCAAACTATTAGGAATGATTTCGATCACATTGCATATAGAATCCGTTAAAGGTATCAACAACGCTTCTACTGTTAGCTCTTGGACATTTATTCTAGCTAATTCTGGGCCTTTAAGGCCTTTTCCAATCTCATTTTTAAATAAAGATTCATTTAATTTACCATTATCTGAAATACAAACGCCTTTTTTAAAGACTTGCTTGATAGAAACAGTTTCTAAATCATCTAAAATTAAAAAATCTGCTTGGTAACCTGGAGCAATTGCTCCTAAATGATTAAGATTAAAGCATTCAGCTGTATTTAATGTTCCCATTTGTATAGCGGTTATCGGGTCTAAACCATTTTGAATAGCCAGTCGTATGATATGGTCGATACTTCCTTCTTCCAATAAATCATCAATTAATTTATCATCTGTGACAAATAGGCATCTGCGTGAATTTTTTGCCGTCACAGCCGGTAATAGCGCCATTAAGTCTTTTGCAACTGTACCTTCTCTAATCATCAAGTACATACCCATATCTAACCGGTCTTTTGCTTCTTTGGCATTGATGCTTTCGTGATCCGTACGAATTCCAGCTGCCATATAAATATTTAATTCTTCCTTTGTCAGCCCAGCAGCGTGTCCATCAATCAATCCATTAGATTCTTGAACCATTGCAATTTTATCCATCATAAAGCTGTCACCATTTTTTACAGAAGCAAAATCCATGACTTCTGCTAGACCTAATACTTCAGGCGCAGATAAAAATGGGCTAAGCTCCTCAGCATTTAGTAATGCCCCATTATTTTCAAATTTTGTTGCTGGTACACAAGAAGACAGCATCACATAAATATCCATTGGCAGTCGTGTCGCTTCATCGATCATAAATTGAATGCCATTTACTCCAGCTACATTAGCAATTTCATGTGGGTCTGTCACTACGCTTGTTACACCATGTTGCAATACAATCTTTGAAAATTCTTTTGGGGTTAATAAAGAACTCTCAATATGAACATGTCCATCAATCAATCCTGGTATGATTATTTTATTGTGAGCATCAATTGTTTTGGCTCCCTCATATGAACCGATTCCAGCAATCACCCCATCTACGATTGCAATATCTCCGCTCATTAATTCTCCTGTAAATACGTTTACGATCATTCCATTTTTTACGACTAAATCGGCAGGCGTTTTTTTAGCAGATACGCTGATTCTTTTCTCCAATGTTGACGTTCTTAAATTCATCAAAAGCCTCCTGATCTTTGTTTTTAATTTTATATTCTACAATACACTAGCTAGATTTAAAAACAACTTTTATTTTGTTTTATTTGTAAGTTTTTCCTATTTTATTATGTTAAAATACAGGTTAAGGATAGGGAATGTGAGGATTCTATATGAGTAAGTTTAATGAAATTTTTTTAGATCTCGAAGCAGCTATTTTAAACCAACGCTTTATTTCTGGAGATCTTTTACCTAGCGAAAATGAATTAGTAAAACAATACAATGTTTCCCGTGAAACAATACGAAAAGCTTTAAACCTGCTATTAGAAAAAGGCTATATTCAAAAAATCCAAGGTAAAGGTTCTGTTGTTTTAGACGTGAAACGGTTTGATTTTCCTGTTTCAGGCTTAACCAGCTATAAAGAGCTTCAAGTAGCTCAACAAATGAATAGCCAAACTATTGTGATGCATAACGGTTTGCAGCCTGTCTCTCAAGAGTTAGCGGATCATTTAACTATTCCTTTGAATACGCCAGTTTTGTATCTTGAACGTTTACGAAAAGTAAATGGCGAAGTGGTTATTGTAGATAAAGATTATCTGCTCACTTCTATTGTTCCAAGTATTCCAACAGATGCAGCTGAAGATTCATTGTATCATTACATTGAACATACATTAGGTCTGACTATTGGGTATGCTCAAAAAGAAATAACGGTAGATCCTATTACAGAAGAAGACAAGCAGCTGATGAATTTAAAAGATGACACCCATGTCGTGGTTGTAAGAAGCGATGTTTATCTAGAAAACACAACACTTTTTCAACATACTGAATCTCGTCATCGTTTAGATCGTTTTCGTTTCGTTGATTTTGCCAGACGTCGAAATTCTCTTTAAACAAAAAAAGGAAACTGATAAATTATCAGTTTCCTTTTTTGTTTTAATTAGCTTCAAAATAAAAAGCAATTGTTTCATACGGACCTAATTCTAAGTTAGCAGTTAAGGTTCTTTCTTCTTTATTGCCGATAAGATAACGACTAGATCTATTTAAAAATTCTTCTGGAATTTCCAAAGTCACATGATCTGAATAGAAATGATTAAATACAAGCAGTTGTTCTCCCTCATATTCTCTTACATAACCATAAACACTTGGATGATCCATCATGATCCCACGGTAATCCCCTTCAGAGATTACTTTCAACTCTTTTCTTAATTGAATAAGCTTTTTATAAAAATCAAAGATGGTTCCTTCTGCTCGTTCTTTTTCTACATTGATTTGATGGTAATTTTCAGTTAATTTTATCCAGGGTTGTCCCGTAGTAAAACCGGCATTTTTTTCGTTTGTCCATTGCATTGGTGTGCGGCTATTGTCACGAGATTTACTTTTAATGATCTCCATAATTTCTTCATGTGGCAGATCTTTTGCTTGTAGTTCTTTATAAGCATTATGTGTTTCCACATCTACATAATCTGTGATGTCTTGAAATTCTGGATTTGTCATCCCAATTTCTTCCCCTTGATAAATATAAGGGGTACCTCGAAGTAAATGAATCGTCTGAGCTAACAGCTTAGCAGAAGCTTCAAAGTGATTCACAGGATCTCCAAAGCGGCTGATGGCACGCGGCTGATCATGATTATTCCAGAATAGCGCATTCCAACCATTACCTTTAGACATGCCTTCTTGCCAATCATTTAATAATTCTTTTAATTCCATAAAATCAAATGGTGTTTTGCTCCATTTTTCACCATCTAAATAATCGACTTTCAAGTGATGGAAACTAAAGACCATAGACAACTCTTGTTTGTCAGGATTAGAATAAACAGTCCCATTTTCAATCGTTGTTGAAGACATTTCCCCAACTGTCATCATATTCGAGTATTTCCCAAAAGTTTTTTGGTTCATTTCATGAATAAATTCATGTGCGATTGGCCGATCTGTATACAACGATTTTCCTACTCCATCTTCTGCATCTAAAAGTAGTTCCTCTTTACCAATAACATTAATCACATCAAACCGGAATCCTTTTACTCCTTTTTCTAACCAAAAATTGACAACGTTAAAAACTTCTTCTCTTACTTCCGGATTACGCCAATTTAAATCTGCTTGGGATACATCATATAAATGCAAGTACTCTTTTCCCGTATCAGCAAAAGGAGCCCAAGCTGGGCCTCCAAATTTTGAGACCCAGTTTGTCGGGTGGCTTCCATCTGCTTTTGGTTCACGTAAGATATAATAATCTTGGTATTTCTTTTCACCTTTGAGCGCCCGTTGGAACCACTCATGTTCAATAGAAGTATGGTTCAAAACCATATCCAACATAATTTCCAACTTATGCTCTTTAGTTACAGCGATGAGTTCCTCAAAATCTTCCATCGTTCCAAATAATGGATCAATTTCTACATAATTAGCGATATCATAGCCATTATCTTTTTGCGGAGAAATGAAGAAGGGGTTGATCCATAACACATCAACACCTAATTCTGCTAGATAAGGAATCTTTTCAATAATTCCTCTTAAATCTCCTACTCCATCTCCATTAGAATCCTTAAAAGATTTTGGGTAAATTTGATACACGACTTTCTCATGAAAGGTACTCATTTTTATTCCTACTTTCTAAAAAATTATTTCCCTAATTCAGGTTCTGTAATAGTAACTTGGTCAGATTTATTCAAGATGTTATATTTACGGAATACAATTGTTAAGACAAACGGTACCACTATTGCAATCGCCATACAAAGGAAGAAGATTGGCCAATATTGGTTTTGGATAGATAAGAATCCTGGAATTCCACCAACACCGATTGAATTTGCTGTCACGTTGAAAGTAGTAGATACTAACCCAGCAAGACCTGAACCGATCATAGCCGCAACAAATGGGTAAATGTATTTAATATTGATTCCGAACATAGCGGGTTCTGTTACACCTAAATAACAAGAGATAGCTGCTGGAATAGAAACTTGTTCTTCTTTTTCATTACCACGATGTAAGAAAATAATCGCTAATACAGCTGAACCTTGAGCAATATTTGATAAAGCGATCATTGGCCATAAGTTTGTTCCTTGGAAGTCAGCAATCAGCTGTAAATCGATCGCATTCGTCATATGGTGCAAACCTGTAATAACCAATGGTGAATATAAGAACCCAAACAAGGCACCAAACAACCAGCTAAATGAGCTTCCTAATCCTGCATAAACGACACTTGAAACCCAGTTTCCTATAACCCAACCAATTGGTCCTAAAACCGTGTGAGCAATCAAAACCGTTGGAACTAAAGCAAAGAATGGTACAAAAATCATTGAAATAGCTTGCGGAACTATTTTACGCAATCCTAATTCTAAATAAGCTAATACAAATCCGGCTAACATAGCAGGAATAACTTGTGCTTGGTACCCGATCATGTCAATTGTGAAATAACCAAAATCCCAAACTGGAATGTCTGCTGCTGCCGTTCCGGCAACTGCATATGCATTCAATAATTGAGGTGACACTAGTGTGATCCCTAGAACGATTCCTAAAATTTGAGTGGTTCCCATTTTTTTAGCAACACTCCACGTGATACCTACTGGTAAGAAGTGGAAAATAGCTTCTCCGATCAGCCATAAGAACGAGTTGACTCCACTCCAAAACTGACTGACATTAACGATTGTATTGTAAACTGGTTCTCCAGCACTGTTGACTTGCGCTACACCATCTACCATCGCTTGACCAAGAGATTCCATTGGAATGGCTTCCAAAATATTTCGGAATCCTAAAATCAACCCTCCGACAATAATTGCTGGAATAATAGGTGAGAAGATCTCTGCTAAAACGGACATAGCACGTTGTACAGGATTTTGATTTTGTTTACTTGCTGCTTTTACTTCGTCTTTCGATACGCCTTCTTTGCCGGAAATTTTAGAAAATTCATTATAAAATGTGGCAACATCATTACCAATAATAACTTGATACTGTCCGGCTTGAGTAAACGTACCTTTAACTGCTGGAATTTCTTCTATTTTTTTGCTGTCTGCTTTTGCAGGATCATTTAATACGAAACGCATGCGGGTAGCACAGTGACTGACTGCAGAAATATTATTAGGGCCTCCGACGTCTTCCAATAGCTGTTTTGCATCTTGCTTGTAATCTGCCATTTTTTTTCCTCCTAAGAAAAAGTTATAAGTGCAACTTGTATATACAAGTACAATGTACCGTTTTCTTTTGGAAAATGCAAGCGTTTTATCTTCCTTTTTTCTGCTAACTGATTTTTATAAACATAATCGCTTTTTAAGCACAAAAAAAGGCTGACATAAAAGAAAAAAATTCTTATGTCAGTCCTTACTTTCTCTATTTAACAATACTATAGTAAACTTTTGAAGTTACTTGATAAATGATGCCATAAATCAGACTATAGCCAACAATTACCCCTGCAAAACACCAAAAGACTAATGATGTATTTACTACATTAAAAAGAATTAACAATTTTTGAATAAGTGGAAAGGCAAAGGCAACATGAATCACCGCAACTACTAAAGGCAATAGGAACATCCAAATAATTTGTAAACGAGTCGTTTTACGTATCATTTGTTTATCTAATCCCACTTTCTGCATGATCTGGAATTTTTCTCGATCGTCATAGCCTTCTGAAACTTGTTTAAAGTATGTGATTAAAGCTGCTCCAAAGACAAACAACAATCCAAGGAAAATGCCTAAGAATAAAAAGCCGCCATTCATATTATATAATTCATCACTGAAGAGTTCTTTTGACTCATAAAATGACCCGTCTTTACTGTTTAGTATTTCATCTAGTTTCTTAGAATAGCTTTTTTTCTGTTCTTGGGTCCCAGTCGTATTCCAAGAAATCATCGCTTCCGTAGTAAAAGGATATTCATTTTCTGATAACTGATCTTCGTAATCAATAATAGACTGACGAACCTCATTTGATTGGACGATAATAAACTCAGGTGATTTCACCTCTTCATCAATTTTGATAGGACTTTTATTTATTGACTCAATCTGATAAGTTGTATCTCCTATGAGCAATGTAGTCAAGTCATCGCTATTTTTTAAGTTGTAAACCAACATTTCATCAGAGTCTAAATCAATTGATTGGTTTGTCATTTGTTCATAATCTTCTTGTACCAGTATATTGACAAAAAATGTTTCTTTTGCAGAATAATTAACTTTATCACCAACAATCAATTCATTATCCTCTAATTGTGTAGCTAAAGAATAAGAGGAGTAACTTTCTGTACCGGTTACTTCTAAACCTAATTTTTCTGTTTCTTTTTGTATCTCTTGCAATTCTTCTTCTTTATTGACATCTGTAAAATAAGTTATTTTATTTTCATAAGGATATAAGCGATCTAAAGTTCCTTGTATTCCAATAAAGACAGCTAATGTAGTCGATACTACAACGATGACCATCGTTGCTAAGATAGTAATATTAGCTAATCCAGTGGCGTTTTGTTTCATTCGATAAAGCATACCAGAAATTGAAATAAATGGGCTTGGACGGTAATATAATTTCTTATTTTTCTTCAATGCTTTTAGGATAAATATTGATCCGGAAATGAATAAGAAATACGTACCTACAATAACCAAAAGGACTGCAAGTAAAAAGTAAATCATTGCATTCAATGGGTCATTAATCGTTACAGACAGATAATAACCTGATCCAATCAATAATAAAGATAGAATAAAAAGGGTAATAGAACTTTTGGGTTCCCGTTCTCCTGTTTGTTTTCCTTTGATCAATTGAATTGGGTTAGAAAACGTTACTTGAGTGATATTATAGATCAACGTCACCAAAAAGATGAGAACAAATAATCCAATCGTGATCATTACAGCATTCAATGTGAAAGGAAAAGACATTTTTACGCCAAATTTCAAAGCATAATTTAAAACAAGAAAAGCAAGTTCCCCCAATAAATGTCCAATAATCAATCCTAAAAGGATGCTAGAAAAGCTTGTTACGACTGATTCAATCGTCAATATCCTAGAAACATGTTTCTTCTTCATTCCTAGTATCGCGTACAACCCAATTTCTTTTTTCCGTCGTTTTATCAAGAAACTATTGGTATACAAAATAAACAGAAAGGAGAACACCCCAATGACTACTGCTCCAATAGTAAACAACATCGGTAAGGATGCGTTTCTCGTTTGTACAAACTTATTCCCCATTAAAGCAACCATCATATAAAACATCGCTACTGTAGCAATAGAAGCAAAAATATAAGGTAGATAAATTTGCTTATTAGATTTAATGTTTCGTAGAGCTAACTTAGAAAAAAAACCTTTATTCATGTTGTTCACCTCTATTAGCTAGTACGATTAATGCTTGAGAAATTTTGTCCATGAACTGATCTGGCGTTTGTTCTCCACGGTAAATTTCATGGTACACTTCACCATCTTGAATGAACAAGACCCGATTCGAATAAGCAGCAGCTCTTGTACTATGAGTAACCATGATAATGGTTTGTCCAGCGTTATTGATGGTTTCAAAAGTTTCTAACAGGCTTTGGCTGGATTTTGAATCTAATGCTCCAGTTGGCTCATCAGCAAGAAGCAATTTCGGATTAGTGATCAAGGCACGAGCTACAGCTGCGCGTTGTTTTTGTCCTCCAGACACTTCATAAGGATAATTATTGATCAGTCCATCAATATTCAGTTTTTTGACAATCGGCATTAACCGATTTTCCATTTCAGTAATCGGTGTATTTGATAATACCAGTGGCAATAAAATATTGTCTTTGATTGAAAAGTTATCCAATAAGTTGAAGTCTTGGAATACAAAGCCTAAATAATCTCTACGGAAATTGGAAATATCGCTGTCCTTGATGCCTGTTAAATCTTTTCCTTCCAGCAAAACCTCACCATCAGTTGCAGTATCAAGGGTTGCTAAAATATTTAATAAACTTGTTTTACCAGAACCTGACTCTCCCATAATGGAGACAAATTCTCCTTTTTCTACTGAAAAATTCACGTCTTTTAAAGCCTGCACTTCTTGCGTTGAGAACCTTCCTGTATACGTCTTTTTTAAATGACTCACTTCTAATAATGTCATAATTATTTCCTCCTGTTCATTTCTCTATTTCTATTACTAGTTTAATAAAAATGAACAATGCTTGCTTTTATCTTTTCTTACAGATGGTGATTAAACCTTACACTTTCGTAAGATTCAGTATTAATAATCTTTTATTAGTGAAGTTCGGGCTAAATCGATTATTACTTTAGTGCCTTTTCCTACAATTGACTTGATTGACATCTCATGACCAAGGCGTTTTGTAATTTCCTGACTAAGAAATAAGCCCAACCCTGTTGATTTTTCGTGAATTCTTCCATTAAAGCCAGAATACCCACGTTCAAAAATACGCGGCAAATCTTCAGAGCGAATGCCAATACCGGTATCTTCAATAATGAGTTGGTCTTCCTTAGTTGGGCTCATATAAATTTTTATCTTACCGCCTTCAGGAGTGTATTTCAGACTATTAGAAAGAATTTGTTCAACTAATACCCTCAACCATTTCTCATCGGATAAAATACTTTTGTTGGTTTCTTGATAATCTAATTGGATACGATTGTAAATAAATAAAATCGAAAACTTCTTAACCGTTTCTTTGATCACTCGGTCAAGCGAAACTTGTACAAAGTCTAAATCAGAACCGCTTTGCTCTATTTTCAAATAATTCAATGCCATATGTGTATAGTTTTCAATCTGCAGCAACTCTTGTTCCATTTGATGGGTAAATTTTGATTTATTGTCCCGTTGCATCAATAAGCTGATAGCTGAAATGGGTGTTTTGATCTGATGCAGCCACAAGGTAAAATAGTCTATCTGAGACGTATTGCGTTGCTGACTCTTTTTTTTGACTTGTTGTATTTCTTCTATTAACTTTTCAATTTTAAGATGAAAAAAATCTTCACTCGAATCACGATTAGAGGACAATTGCTTCAATGTATCGATTGGGTCTTTATCTAATCGCTCCAACAAACGAAATCGTTTATAGTACCTTGAAAATTTAAACAAGAAGAAACACCCGCCTATAAATAGCGAAAGTTCAATACTAAATACTAAAAAGTACAATGGCAATTGTCCTAATACATAAATAAAGCTAAACACACTTAGGTTAAGTACATATGCTAAAAAGAACGAATAGTTAGCTTTTATAAACGCCTTGAGAATATCTATCACTTTATTAGTTGATTTCAATAGAGTCATCATCCTTTTGCAGGCCATACCCATAACCTTTTTTTGTGATAATAAATGAAGTCAAGTCCAATTCAGCTAGTTTTTTTCGCAAACGATTGATATTGACTGCTAATGTATTATCATCAATAAACGAATCATTTTCCCATAATTTCATCATAATCGCCTCGCGCGAAACAAAAGCCCCTTTTTGTATAAATAAGACTTCTAAAATTTTCATTTCGTTTTTGGTCAGTTCAACTTCCTGATCCATATATTGAATCTTTAGTTCACTCGTTTTTAGATAGACTTGTTGATAGCTTAAATAAGCATCATTGCCCGTAAAATCATACGTTCTGCGCAATAGAGCTTGTATTTTAGCTAACGCTACTGTTAAATCAAATGGTTTACTAATAAAGTCATCTGCTCCCATTTGAATAGCCATCACAATATCCATTCGTTCACTTTGAGAAGAAATAAAAATAATCGGTACTTGCGAGACTTTGCGAATTTCTGTACACCAGTAATAACCATTAAAATATGGCAGCTTAATATCGATTAAGACTAATTGAGGTGTTTCATGTGTAAAAGTATCCATAACAGCATTAAAATCTGTTACATGAAACGCATCGTATTGCCATTTCGTCAACTCTTCTTGTAAACTTGAAGCAATTACCAAGTCATCTTCAATAATCATAATTTTAACCATTTTACGCACCTACTTATCTTTAATTATTTACTACATACTATACAGGATTACTTTCCGTCAGCCTATTAGACTTTTGGCTTAGTAAAAATTTTTGATTCTTTAATTATTTTACAAAAAAAAGAGGCTGAGACAAAAATCCCAGCCACTTCTTTATATACGAATGTTTATTCTAAAACGTGCTCCAAAAAGCAGACTCAATTCTAATAAACACTTCTATTTTAATTCAACCACTAAGTAGCGGTGCGGTTCATTACCTTCTGAGTGAGTGACCACAGATTCGTCTTTGCTTAAATAAAAATGAATTTGCTTTCTTTCAGAAGCAGGCATAGGTTCTAAGAACACAGGTTGCTTTGTACGACGGACTTTCAGAGCAGTTCGCTCAGCTAACTCTCTTAATGCCATTTCTCTACGTTCACGATAATCGCCAACATTCACGATTGCAACAAACTTTGTTTTAGCATGACGATGAAGTAAAACTTGAGCTAATGATTGCAAAGCATTCAATACTTTACCATTTTTGCCTATAATGAGACCTGCTTTTTCTGTTTCAATATGAAAGACTACTTGTTCTTTCGTTTTTTCAACAGTAACAGTACTGGAAATACCCATTTTCTGTGCAATTTCTTGAAGATATTCCGATACCATTTTAATAGCCTCTTCATCATCCTGTTCGCTGTCAGTTTCTTTAGAAAGAGTTTCATCTTCCAAAAGATTATTTTCTATTAAATTAGAAGTTTCTTCTGTTAAAGGTTTGATTTCTTGAGTTGAATCTGTTGGTTTGTTTTTTATTTCTTCTTTAATAACCGATTCTCCAAAGAATTCTTTACCATTGTTGTCAGCTACAATTTTTGTGACTGTTACAATAGCTTCTTTCTTACCAATTCCAAAAACACCTTTTCTACCTTGATCGACCACTTTAATAGAAGCTTCTTCTTTACTGATTCCCAATTCTTTCAACGCTTTTTGAGTAGCTTTATCTACCGTTTCAGCTCTAACTGTATACTTATTCATTTGCCTACCTCCATTCTGCACATTTTTATTTTAATTTACTTTTTTTTCTTTTTCTTAGGTTTCAACGCTTTTTCAAGAGCTCGTTGGCGTTCTCGTTCAACTCTTATTTTTTCTTCACGTTCTTTTTTGATTTTGAAAGGATTATTTAACAATAACGTTTGTCCAACAGAAAAAGCATTACCTACAACCCAGTATAGTGACAATGCACTTGGCAATGTGATCCCCATAAATAAAATCAATGCTGGCATGATATACATCATAGATGTTGTCGTTGGATTTGACTCTGCTTGGCTCATACTAGATAACTTAGTCGTTCCATATGTTAATGCAGCAGCCAAGATTGGTAAGATAAAATAATGATCTGGTTCTCCCAGGTTCATCCATAAGAAGTTTCCAGTTTTCAATACATCTGTACGACTGATTGCTTGATACATGGCAATTAACACTGGCATTTGGATCAATAAAGGCAAGCAACCTGCTACAGGATTGACTCCTGCTTCTGCATATAATTTAGAAGTCTCTTCTTTTAATTTGTTTTGTGTATCTGTATCTTTAGAAGCATACTTTGTTTGCAATTCTTTTAATTGCGGTTGTAACTCTGCCATTTTTTGAGTACTTTTTGTTTGGCGGTGCATAATAGGTAAAAGAATCAATCGAATGATCAATGTGAAAATAATGATCCCTATTCCATAACTTCCACCAAATAAATTAGAAAACCAAATAATCACACGAGAAAAATTTAAAATAATGTATCTATCCCAAATTCCTGTGCTTTGTTCTGTAATGGGTGAAGTACCACAACCCACTAACACTACTGCTAATAAAACTGTTCCTAACAAAAGAAGTAATCGCTTACGTTTATTCACGGCCTAGCCTCCACTCTAAATAAGTACATTCTATCTTAATAATTTAGCAAGCTTCAATACATGTAGCAAGCTTTTTTTCGTTTCCTTCATTGTCATATCTGCTACTGGTGGGCGAGCGATAACAATAAAATCTTTTTCTGCTTTTAATTGCGGTTTTAATTCTGTTAAACTTTGTCTGATTCTTCTCTTAACATTATTACGCATAACAGCATTTCCTATTTTTTTGCCGACAGAAATTCCTACCCGAAAATGGGATTGATCTTTTTTATCGATCACATAAATGACAAATTGACGATTTGCTGATGATTTGCCATGATGAAAAACTTTTTGAAATTCTGTTTCTTTTTTGACACGATAGGCTTTTCGCATTAAAATAACCTCTCATCTCTTTAAATTAGTAAAATTCACTCCTATTTCATCGAATAAGCAATAAAATTACTCCTTAATTGGCTATTTATACATACCAACTACTGAGTAATTTTATTCAAATCCTAAAAAAAAAGACCACTGAAACGTTCAGTGATCTATGCAGACAATACTTTTCTACCTTTACGGCGTCTACTTTGTAATACATTACGTCCATTTTTAGTACTCATGCGTTTACGGAAACCATGTACTTTTTGACGTTTACGTTTTTTAGGTTGGTAAGTTCTTTTCATACGTGATACACCTCCTGTAAAAACTATCTCTCACATTACTATTTTAAAATTATCCAAAGACAGTCTAGATTATTATAACGAAGAAAAAATAGTCTTGTCAAGCATAATTCCCCTATTTTTATTCATTCACTCAAGTATGATAGCATATTTTTACTTAATAAGAAACATTCTTTTGCAAATTCTTTTTTTAATTCTTTATTTTCTTATCTTTTATTAAGGCTTGCTAAGATCTCAGATGTATTTTTTCATCCAAATTAAAGATATCCACAAGTGGGTAACTTTATCCACATAGCTGGGCACGACTTTTTTTATTTTTTTCTTATCCCATACTTATCACCTACTTATCCACATAAGAACATGCTGTGCAAAATCTTTATCCCCCGAGCATTAAAAATTGTGTATAAGTTTTGAAAATCTCATTAAATCAACTTTTACAGTCTATCGCTTATCCACAATCCAGCGTAATTTTTTGTCTATAAATAAAGTTATCCACTGACGTTTTCGACCTGTGTATAACTTTATTTACAGGCCGTGTATAAATTTTTCTTTAAAAAAACTACTTGTGGAAAACTTTTTATAAAGATGCTAAAATAACATAGACACATTTTATAAGGAGGTTCTCTTTTGGACGATTTACAAACATTATGGAATTTTTTAAAAGAAAAATTCAAAGAATCGCTTTCCAAAGTTAGCTACGATACGTGGATAGAGAGTGCCAGCCCGATACGTATCACAGATAACAACATTATTATTGAAGTCCCTTCTTCTTTACATAAAGAATATTGGGAAAATAATTTAGCTACACGAATTGTTGAAAATATATATGAATACTCTAGTCGTGAAATTTCTCCATTGTTTGTTATTAAAAATGAGCAAGACACACCTGCCAATGGAAATAATGTTCTTCGTAATGAAGTTCCTAAAAAAACTTTATTTAAAAGGGATATACAATTAAATACAAAATATACTTTTGATACATTCGTTATCGGCAAAGGAAATCAAATGGCACATGCTGCGGCATTAGTCGTTGCAGAAGAACCAGGAACAATTTATAATCCTTTATTTTTCTATGGAGGAGTCGGTCTTGGTAAAACCCATTTAATGCATGCGATTGGCCATCAAATGTTGCTGCTAAACCCTGATGCACGCGTCAAATATGTTAGTAGTGAAACATTTGCAAATGATTTTATTAATTCTATCCAAAACAAAACACAAGAAAAATTTAGGAATGAATACCGCAGTGTTGATTTACTTTTAGTAGATGATATTCAATTTTTTGCAGATAAGGAAGGTACTCAAGAAGAATTCTTCCATACCTTTAATGCTTTGTATGATGATCGTAAACAAATCGTACTTACCAGTGATCGTTTGCCTAATGAAATTCCTAAATTACAAGAACGTTTAGTCTCAAGATTTGCTTGGGGCCTATCAGTAGACATAACCCCACCAGATTTGGAGACAAGAATTGCAATTTTAAGAAAGAAAGCAAATGCTGAACGTTTAGAAATTCCGGGCGATACCTTAAGTTATATCGCTGGCCAAATTGATTCAAATATCAGAGAATTAGAAGGTGCACTGGTTCGCGTACAGGCTTATGCAGCAATAGAAAGCAGAGATATTACAACTAGTTTAGCTGCAGATGCATTAAAAAGTATGTTGCCTTCAGCAAAACCATCAACACTTACCATATTGGACATTCAAAATGCGGTCAGTAAGTATTATCAATTATCTATTGCAGATCTTAAAGGTAAAAAGCGGATCAAATCGATTGTATTACCAAGACAAATTGCTATGTATTTATCACGAGAATTGACTTCAAATTCATTACCAAAAATTGGTGCTGAATTTGGTGGAAAAGACCACACTACTGTTATTCATGCTTATGAGAAAATCGTCCATGCTTTATCAACTGATGATCAATTAAAACAAGAATTAGCCGATATTAAGAAAAAATTAAGCTGATTTAATATCTGAATAGCAGTTTTTTTTATTTTACACATGTGCATAACTAGTAGACTTATCCTTTTTTTATCAACAACTTATCCACATGTGTAAAACCTTTTAGATAAGCTGATTGTCATAGTTTTCCACAGTATCAACAAGCCCTACTACTATTACTAAAGAACTTATTAAATAAATTAAACTATACTTGGAGGTAAATTTAATGAAATTTACAATAAAAAGAAGTGCTTTTTTAAAAAGCTTATCTGATGTACAACGTGCCATTTCTTCTAGAACAACTATCCCTATTTTGACAGGACTAAAAATCATTGCGAATGATGAAGGATTAACACTAACAGGTAGCGATTCTGATATCTCAATTGAAGCGTTTATTCCCGTATCAGAAGAAGATAATCTCTTGACCATTGAAAAAACAGGTGGAATTGTTTTACAAGCACGCTTTTTTAGCGAAATCGTAAAAAAACTTCCTGAAGAAACAATGACAATTGAAATA
This sequence comes from Carnobacterium inhibens subsp. inhibens DSM 13024, assembly GCF_000746825.1. NCBI lineage: Bacteria > Bacillati > Bacillota > Bacilli > Lactobacillales > Carnobacteriaceae > Carnobacterium > Carnobacterium inhibens. Next base: position 1,747,215 of record NZ_JQIV01000006.1, read on the forward strand.
TTGGATCATTTCCAAGCGTTGATCACTTCTGCAACAGCTTCATTTACAATCAATGGTTTAGATCCTAATAACTACCCACATTTGCCTATTATTGATACATCAGAATCATTTACTTTGCCCGTAAATTTATTTAAGCAAGTGATCGGTCAAACTGTTATTGCCATTTCAACTCATGAAAGTCGTCCAATATTAACAGGAGTAAACATTATTATTGAGAATGGAAAGTTCTTAGCCGTTGCCACAGATAGTCATCGTTTAAGTCAACGTGTCATTCCTTTAGAAATGAATGAAGAACAAGCGAATAAAAAATACAACATTATTATTCCTGGTAAAAGTTTGATAGAGTTATCCCGCACACTAGATGAAACCTCTGATACGATTGAAATGATGATCACTGAAAATCAAGTTTTATTTAAAGCCGAAAACATGTATTTTTATTCTCGTTTACTAGAAGGATATTATCCTGACACAAAACGTCTGATTCCAGATAATTCCTCTACTGAAATTAGTTTTAACGCAAGTTCACTATTAGGATCTATTGAGCGAGCATCATTACTTTCACATGAAGGAAAGAATAACGTTGTAAAAATAACGATTAATCCTAATTTAGTTGAAATTTCAGGAAATTCTCCTGATGTGGGAAATGTAAAAGAAGAATTAGATTACCAATCTGTTGAGGGAGAACCTATTGAACTTTCATTTAACCCAGATTATATGAAAGATGCATTGAGAACTTTTGGTCAAACAGATATAAAAATAAAATTCACTTCTCCAGTACGACCATTTATTTTAGTTCCTAGTGAAAATGCTCAAGATTTTATTCAATTGATCACTCCAGTTCGAACTTTTTAAGATTGATTAAGCAAAAAACTACTTTCCAAATATTTTGGAAAGTAGTTTTTTTATATTATTGTCCAGATAACCATGTTTTTTTCGTTTTAAGCAATTATGGAACATTTAAGGTCTTTTTTTATCTTTCAGCTAAAATCGATGATAGTAGGGTTATTTTTAGATTCAATTGTATTATTGACGAAAAAAGAGTATAATAAGATTAATAAGCGGCAACGTTATGCGTGGATTATTTCCACGCTTATTTTATTGAGAAGTAGGTGAAAACATGAAAAAAACAATTAAAATCGATCGTGAATTTATTACATTAGGCCAATTTTTGAAACATGTAAATATTATCAGCAGTGGCGGTATGGCTAAATGGTATTTGTCTGAACATACAATTCTTCTAGATAACGAAGTTGAAAATCGTAGAGGAAAAAAAATCTATCCTGGTTCTGTTGTTGAAATACCTGATGAAGGAACTTATTTTATCCAAGCAGAAAGTCCAGCTGAATTAAAAGAGGACGAAAAATAATGTTATTGAAAGAAATCCATCTTTCCAATTATCGTAATTATGAGCAGGCTGAAGTTGTCTTTTCTGAAGGAATTAACGTTTTCTTAGGAGAAAATGCTCAAGGAAAAACAAGTTTGATGGAAGCTATTTATGTATTAGCCATGGCTAGAAGCCATAGAACAGGCAATGATAAAGAAACGATACGATGGGAACAAGATTTTGCACGGGTAAGTGGAAGAATACAAAAAAAAAATACTACTTTTCCACTTGAAATCTCTATTTCTAAAAAAGGAAAAAAAGCAAAGTTTAATCATTTGGAACAAAAGAAACTGAGTGAATACATTGGCAATTTAAATGTTATTTTATTTGCTCCAGAGGATCTATCTTTGGTAAAAGGATCACCTTCTGTTAGAAGAAAATTTTTAGATATGGAAATGGGGCAGATGAGCCCTATTTATTTACACCATCTTGTACAATACCAACATCTTTTAAAGCAACGAAATAGCTATCTCAAACAACTAAGCATGAAGAAAGAAAAAGATTTAACTTTTTTAGATATTTTGACGGAACAATTAGCTGAATACGGTGCAGCTATCTTGTTAGAACGTTTTTCGTTTGTAAAAAAATTAGAAAACTGGGCTAAACCTGTTCACCATGAAATTTCTAAACAAAAGGAAATACTTGAAATTGATTATTCATGTAGTTTGAAAATCACAAATGAATTGAGTAAAGAACAGCTTTATTCAGATTTGATGAAAGCATTTGAACAAGGTCGTCAAAGAGAGTTAGAACAACGAACCACTATATTTGGTCCTCATAGAGATGACTTGAAATTTAAAGTGAATGATAAAGATGTCCAAACCTATGGTTCTCAAGGCCAGCAAAGAACAACGGCATTAAGTGTTAAATTGGCAGAAATCGATTTGATGAAAGAAATGACTGGTGAATACCCAGTATTATTACTAGACGATGTTTTATCAGAATTGGATGATGAACGTCAAACACATTTATTGAAAGCTATTCAAAATAAAGTCCAAACGTTTTTAACAACGACTAGTTTAGATGGAATAAAGAAGAATATGTTGGATACGCCAAAAGTTTTTCTGATCAATAACGGCCAAGTAGAAATGGAGAGTGAATGAGTGTGTCTGAAGAAATAAAAAGCAAAAAAGATTTAGCAAAAGAATATGATGCGAGTCAAATACAAGTTCTAGAAGGGCTAGAAGCTGTTCGTAAACGTCCAGGTATGTACATTGGCGCAACAAGTAGTGAAGGACTTCATCATTTAGTGTGGGAAATCGTAGATAACTCAATTGATGAAGCATTAGCGGGCTTTGCTGATGAGATTAATTTAAGTATTGAAAAAGATGAAAGTATTATTGTTATGGATAATGGACGTGGAATCCCTGTCGATATCCAAGCTAAAACAGGTCGTCCAGCATTAGAAACGGTATTTACGATTCTGCATGCAGGGGGTAAATTCGGTGGCGGAGGATACAAAGTTTCCGGTGGTCTACATGGTGTTGGATCTTCAGTTGTTAATGCGCTTTCGACTACGCTAGATGTCTATGTTTATAAAGATGAAAAGATTTATCACCAACAATACGCTCAAGGAAAAGTTGTCCATGACGTAGAAGTAATCGGTGAAACGGATAAACATGGAACAACTGTCCATTTTGTGCCGGATCCTGAGATCTTTAAAGAAACAGTTGAATTTAATTTTGACAAATTAGCTACACGTGTACGCGAATTAGCTTTCTTAAATAAAGGCTTAAAAATCACAATAGAAGATAAGCGCGAAGATAAAAAACAATTTTTAGAGTACCACTATGAAGGTGGTATTAAGAGTTACGTCGAATTTCTGAACGAAAATAAAGTTGTTTTATATGATGAACCTATTTTTCTAGAAGGTGAACAACAAGGAATCACAATCGAAGTAGCTATGCAACATACAGACGGTTACCATAATAATTTAATGAGTTTTGCCAACAATATCCATACTTATGAAGGTGGAACACATGAATTCGGTTTTAAGACAGCATTGACTCGTGTGATAAATGACTATGCTAAAAAGAATAAAATAATTAAAGAAAACGAAGAAAATCTAACTGGAGAAGATGTGCGTGAGGGATTAACGATCGTCTTATCTATTAAACATCCAGATCCTCAATTTGAAGGACAAACGAAGACCAAATTAGGGAACTCTGAAGCACGTACGATTACGGACCGCTTATTTTCTGCGCATTTTGAAAAATTTTTAATGGAGAACCCGCAAGTAGCGCGTCAAATTGTTGAAAAAGGCTTACTAGCTGCTAGAGCCCGTTTAGCTGCTAAAAGAGCTCGTGAAGTAACACGTAAAAAGAGTGGACTAGAGATAAGCAACCTTCCTGGTAAACTAGCTGACTGTTCAAGCAAAGATCCTTCTATCAGCGAATTATTTATCGTTGAGGGAGATTCTGCCGGTGGTTCTGCTAAGCAAGGACGCTCAAGACTATTTCAAGCGATTTTACCGATTCGTGGAAAAATATTAAATGTAGAAAAAGCAACATTAGATAGAATTTTAGCGAATGAAGAAATCCGTTCGTTATTTACAGCAATGGGAACTGGATTCGGTAGTGATTTTGATGTTTCTAAAGCTCGTTACCATAAATTGGTTATTATGACAGATGCCGATGTCGATGGAGCACATATTCGTACCTTATTGTTGACATTATTTTATCGATACATGCGTCCAATAGTTGAAGCGGGTTATGTTTACATCGCTCAGCCTCCTTTGTATCAAGTGCGTCAAGGTAAAAAAATGGCGTATTTAGATTCAGATGAAGAATTAGATGATTATTTGAAAGAAATTCCTCTTTCACCAAAACCTGTTATTCAACGATACAAAGGTCTTGGAGAAATGGATGCTGAACAATTATGGGAAACAACTATGAATCCAGAAAATAGACGGATGCTGCAAGTTACTGTTGATGATGCTATTGAAGCAGATAAAAGTTGTGATATGTTAATGGGTGACCGTGTTGAACCAAGACGTCAATTTATCGAAGACAATGCGCGTTATGTGCAGAATTTAGATATTTAATCCAAATAGGAGGACAATAAAAAATGGCTGAAGAATTTAAAGAAAATATAAAAAATGTTGAACTAAGCCATGAAATGCGTGAATCATTCCTTGATTATGCAATGAGTGTTATTGTAGCACGCGCATTGCCGGATGTACGAGATGGTTTAAAACCAGTGCATCGCCGTATTTTGTATGGGATGAGTGAATTAGGCGTAACGCCTGATAAAGCGCATAAAAAATCAGCACGTATCGTTGGGGATGTTATGGGTAAATACCATCCTCATGGAGATAGTGCAATTTATGAATCAATGGTTCGTATGGCTCAAGATTGGAGTTACCGCTATCCGTTAGTGGATGGTCATGGAAACTTTGGATCAGTGGATGGCGATGGAGCTGCAGCAATGCGGTATACTGAAGCTCGTATGACGAAAATGGCTTTAGAAATGCTGCGCGATATCAATAAAGATACGATCGATTACCACGATAACTACGATGGATCAGAACGCGAACCAGACGTATTACCAGCTCGTTTCCCTAATTTACTTGTAAATGGAGTGACAGGAATCGCTGTTGGTATGGCTACTAATATTCCGCCACATAATCTAACTGAAGTTATCTCAGCATTACACATTTTGATGAAAAATCCTGATGCAACAACAGCAGATTTAATGGAAGCTATACCGGGACCTGATTTTCCAACCGGGGGACTAGTGATGGGTAAATCTGGTATCAGAAAAGCCTATGAAACTGGTAAAGGTTCGATCATGGTTCGAGCTAAAGTTGAAATTGAAATATTAAAAAATGGCAAAGAACGTATTATCGTGCACGAATTGCCTTATATGGTAAATAAAGCCAGATTAGTGGAACGGATTGCTGATTTAGCAAGAGATAAGAGAATCGAAGGTATCACCGATTTAGCAGATGAATCCGATCGTGATGGTATGCGTGTCGTGATCGATGTTAGACGTGATGTAAGTGCAAGTGTCGTATTAAATAATTTGTATAAATTAACTTCACTGCAAACGTCATTTGGTTTTAATATGTTAGCAATCGTAAACGGTGTTCCAAAAGTATTAAGTTTAAAATCCATTCTTGAAGAATACTTAAAACACCAAGAAGTGGTTATTCGCAGAAGAACAGCTTATGACAAGCGTAAAGCTGAAGCACGAGCTCATATTTTAGAAGGTTTAAGAATAGCGTTAGATCACATTGACGAAATTATTCGCATTATACGTGGTTCAAAAACTGGAGACATTGCTAAAACAACTTTAATTGAAACGTACGGTTTATCAGATAAACAAGCACAAGCTATTTTAGATATGCGAATGGTTCGATTAACTGGTTTAGAAAGAGATAAAATCGAATCAGAATACAATGAATTAATGGCTTTGATCTTAGATATGGCAGATATCTTAGCCAAACCCGAACGCGTACACATGATCATTGAAACGGAACTTCTTGAAGTTCAAGAAAAATTCGGAGATGCTCGTCGTACTGAATTATTGGTAGGAGAAGTACTAAGTCTTGAAGATGAAGACTTGATCGAAGAAGAAGACGTGGTTATTACATTAACCAATAAAGGGTATATCAAACGTCTTCCAAGTTCCGAATTTAAATCACAACGACGCGGTGGACGTGGTGTACAAGGTATGGGTGTTCATAATGATGATTTCATAGAAACCTTAGTATCTTGTTCTACTCATGATACGTTGCTGTTTTTTACAAATAATGGAAAAGTTTACCGTTCAAAAGGTTACGAAATTCCAGAATATGGACGTACAGCTAAGGGAATTCCTGTTATCAATTTATTAGGAATTGATTCTGGCGAAACCGTACAAGCTGTTATAAATGTCCGAGGAGAGGCAGAAGAAGAAATGTATCTCTTCTTTACGACTCGTCTTGGAACAGTTAAACGTACGAGTGTAAAAGCATTTTCTAATATCCGCAGCAATGGTCTGAAAGCGATCGTCTTAAAAGAAGATGACGAATTGATGTCGGTTTCTGTAACAGACGGCAATCAAAATATCATTATTGGAACACATTTAGGTTATGCTGTAAGCTTCCATGAAGATGATGTTCGAAATATGGGAAGAACGGCTAGTGGTGTTCGTGGTATTCGTTTGAGAGAAGATGATTATGTCATTGGAGTAGATTTGTTAACAGAAGACTCTGAAGTACTGATTATTACAGAAAAAGGATATGGAAAACGAACTAAGGCTAGTGAATATGCGATTAAAGGCCGTGGTGGTAAAGGAATAAAAACAGCTAATATTACAAGTAAAAATGGAAACTTAGCTGGTCTGACGACTGTGAAAGGCGAAGAAGATATCATGTTGATTACAAATACAGGTGTTATTATTCGTTTTAATGTCTCTGCAGTGTCACAAACAGGCCGTGCAACACTAGGTGTTCGCGTGATTCGAGTAGCAGATGATGTGAAAGTTTCGACAATGGCTAAAGTAGAGCCAGAAGATGAAAAAGAGGATTCAGAGCTATTAGAAAATAGTATTGAAGGTACATCTGTAGAGATTGATGAAACAAGTGATGTGATTCAAGAAACAGATCTAACAGAAGAAAATGACGATTTAACAGAAGAATAATAGTGAGAAGGAGAGATGACTTTTAGTCTCTCTCTTTTTTTGGAGTGTTGCTTAAAAAGCTAAAAATAATTTTTTTGAATCAGATAAGTTTACACTATTGATTTTTGCAATAGGCTGTGCTATACTAAACGGACGTGAGTAATCTACTGCAACATTAATAGAATACTCTCCTTGCTCTGTAAAAAGAGCCAAAGTCCATAAGGAGGTGACAGTCAAGATGAGTAAAGCAGCAAAATATGAAATTTTATACATTATCCGTCCAAACATCGATGAAGCTGAAAAAACAGCTTTAGTTGAACGCTTTGACACTATTTTAAAAGATAATGGTGCTGAAATCACTGAATCTAAAGACTGGTCGAAACGTCGTTTTGCTTACGAAATCAAAGATTTCCACGAAGGAATCTACCATATCGTAAAACTTACTGCTAATGATGCAGCTGCAATCAACGAATTCGACCGTTTATCTAAAATCAGTTCTGATATTCTGCGTCATATGACAATTAGAGAAGAAGACTAAGCAAAAATGTTTCACATGAAACATTTTTATCGGAAGGAGTGGACAATGTGATTAACAATGTTGTTTTAGTTGGAAGATTAACAAAAGATGCTGATTTAAGATACACTTCAAATGGCACAGCGGTAGCAACTTTTTCATTGGCTGTAAACAGACAGTTTACAAACCAAAAAGGTGAACGAGATGCAGATTTTATTAACTGTGTAATTTGGAGGAAAAGTGCTGAATCATTTGCAAATTTCACTAGAAAAGGTGCATTAGTAGGTGTAGAAGGCCGTATTCAAACTCGTTCTTATGATAATCAACAAGGGCAACGTGTGTATGTTACAGAAGTAGTTGTTGAAACGTTCTCATTATTAGAATCAAAATCTAAGAGTGAACAACGTAAAGATCAAAGTGATTCAAACTCTGGATCGTATGGTTCTCAACAAAGTTCTTACAATAATACACAAGGTAACTCACAAGAAGCTCCCCGTAACCAACAATATCAAAATTTTGGAAACTCTGATCCATTTGAGAAGAGCGGACAACCAATTGATATTTCAGATGACGATTTACCATTCTAAAAGGAATGGGAAATAAAGGAGGAAATGAAATGGCTCAACAACATAGAGGCGGAAAGAAACGCCGTAAAGTTGACTTCTTTGCAGCAAACCATATTGAACATGTGGACTATAAAGATGTTGATCTTTTGAAACGCTTTATCTCTGAAAGAGGTAGAATTTTACCGCGTCGTGTTACTGGAACATACGCTAAAAACCAACGTAAATTAACTAAAGCAATCAAACGTGCTCGTATTATGGGATTATTACCTTTCGTAACTGACGAACAATAAAAAGACAAAGAGAATCGTAATTTTACGATTCTCTTTTTTATTGAGATAATTAATTTATGCAGTTTTTAGGTGATTTAAAAATAAAACAAATAAGTAGAGAAAAGTCGGGAAATACTTGTAGTATTGTTCTCGGTTTTTTTATTTTTTAATTTATAAATAGAGAATGGGAAAGTTTCACGTGAAACATTTTGTCGCTATTGTTTCATGTGAAACAAGTTGTCTACTAAGAGAACAAGTGGTAAAATAGAGAATGAACTTTACTTAGGAAAGAGATGGAAAAAGGGGCATATTATGAATAAGAAACTATCTCAAGAAAAACTCCCAGAATTCTTGAATAATAAAAAAATACAAACGATTATAGCTGTTATAATGGTATTGCAATTAGCTACAATTATTCTGGGATTTATAGCTAGCTTTGGAATTGGTTTAGCTTTATTGGTCATTTTTATTGTTGTTTTAGTCTTGTTGTATAATTTAATTAAAAAGTTATCGATTGAAAATAGAAAATACATTTCTGATTTAGCTTTTCGAATTAAGCGTGGAGAACAAGAAGCCTTAATAAAAATGCCAATTGGTATTCTATTGTTTAATGAAAATCTGCAGTTGCAGTGGATCAATCCCTATCTTCAATCTCACTTAGGTTATCAAGAAGTCTTAGGAAAACAAATAAAAGATGTTGATAGCGAATTAGCTAGAATTGTTAAAGAAAGTCAAGATTCAGGTTTGAAAACTGCTAAATGGGGAAATAAAGTTTTTCAAATTATTGTCCAAAAAGATATAAAAGTTGTGTATCTTATGGATATTACAGAATACGCTAACATTCAATCTAAATACGAAGATGAAAAAATTGTTATCGGAAATATCTTTGTTGATAACCATGATGAAATTACTCAAGGGATGACAGATAGAAATATATCTAATTTAGATAACTTTATTACAACACAATTATCTAATTGGGCAAAATCTCATCATGTGTACTTAAAACGTATTACTGAGGATCGCTTTATCGTTATGATGCATTATGGGTCTTTAGAAAAAATGGAAGAAGAAAAATTCAGCATTATTGATCAAATTAGAGAAAGAACTTCAAAACAAAACTTCCCGTTAACATTAAGTATTGGACTAGCCTATGGATCTGATGATTTAAGTGAATTGTCTAAGTTATCTCAAAGTAATTTAGATTTGGCTTTAGGGCGAGGCGGAGACCAAGTTGTTGTTAAAGGATACGATACTGAACCTCGTTATTATGGTGGTAAAACGAATCCTATGGAAAAAAGAACGCGTGTTCGTTCTAGGATGATTAGTCAAGCTCTCCAAGAACTAATGAAGCATTCGGATCAAATTTTTATTATGGGACATAAGTATCCTGACTTAGATGCAATTGGTGCCTCTTTAGGAATCAGAAGAATTGCTGAAATGAATAACAAAGAAGCATGGGTTATTGTAGAACCGAAAGAGTTTAGTAAAGATATCTCTAAATTAATGAAAGAAGTTGAAGAGGATAATCAAATTAGCCGCTACATTATAACACCGTCTGTTGCAGAACAAATGATTACGGCTAATAGTTTAGTGGTGTTGGTTGATTTTCATCGTCCATCTATGGGAATCGCGCCAGACTTGATTACACGTACGAATAAAGTAGTAGTCATTGACCATCATCGTCGTGGAGAAGCTTTTCCAGAGAATCCAGCGCTGGTTTATATTGAACCTTATGCGTCGTCTTCAGCCGAATTGATTACAGAACTATTTGAATACCAATCTGAAGAAGCAGATCCAATCAATAAAATTGAAGCGACTGCTTTGTTAGGTGGAATTATAGTCGATACCAATAGTTTTTCTCTTAGAACTGGATCACGTACATTTGATGCTGCAAGTTATTTGAGATCTTGCGGAGCTGATGCTGTAATGATTCAACGTCTTCTAAAAGAAGATAAAGAAACCTATCTTCTTCGTAGCCACTTGATTGAGACTATTGAGTTTATTACTAAAAATATAGCCGTTGCTATTGGAGAAGAAGAGAGTATATATGATACAGTAGTAGCAGCACAAACAGCTGACACGATGCTTTCAATGTCCAATATAGACGCTGCATTTGTTATCACTAAGCGTACTGACAACCGTATTGGTATTAGTGCTCGTAGTTTAGGTGAAATCAATGTACAGGTCATTATGGAACAACTAGGTGGTGGCGGACATTTATCTAATGCAGCTACGCAATTAGAAAATATTACGATAAAAGAAGCAAAAGAACAATTGCGTGAGGTTATTTTAAACCAAACTAAGGAGGAATAAAATTATGAAAGTTATATTTTTAGCAGATGTAAAAGGTAAAGGAAAAAAAGGCGAGGTAAAAAACGTTGCTGATGGGTACGCACATAACTTTTTACTAAAAAATAATTTAGCTAAAGAAGCTACTTCAGCTAGTATTAGTGAATTGAATGGTAAAATAAAAGCGGATGAAAAAAAAGAAGAAGAGATTCTACAAGAAGCTAAAAAGGTAAAAGAATTTCTCGAAAAAGATGAAAATGCAATCGAGATTAAAACAAAAGCTGCTGAAGATGGTCGTTTGTTTGGTTCAGTTACAACAAAACAAATCGCTGCTGCAGCACAAAAGCAGTTAAACATAAAACTTGATAAACGTAAAATAGAATTACCCGTTCCAATCAGAAGTTTAGCTTCAATGAAAATCGACGTGAAAATTCATCCTGAAGTAGTTGCAACAATTACTGTCAGAGTTTTACCAGAAAATTAAATGAATGAAACAAAACATTTGGCTTAAAAACATTTTAAGAGCCAAATGTTTTTTGTTTAAAATAAAAAAGGGAACGAGAGTTCTTTTTGGTAGATTGTGTTTGGGGTTGTTTTAAGGTAAAATAATAGAATTGAATCCAACAAAAAAATCCAAACTAAAAAGAGTGTTGATAATGAAGGGGAGAGAATTTATTGGTACAAGAAGCTTTTCAAGATCGCTTACCGCCACAGAGTATAGAAGCTGAACAAGCTGTTTTAGGTTCAATATTTCTAGATCCTGAGACGGTTGTTGGCGCTTTAGAATTTATTGAGTCGAAGGATTTTTATCGTCGCGGACATCAATTGATATTTCAATCAATGTTAGAATTAAATAACCATAATGAAGCTATCGATATCGTTACAGTAACCAATGCACTAGAATCTAAAAATCAGCTAGAAGATATTGGCGGAATGGCTTACTTAGCAGAATTAGCTGTCGCTGTCCCAACAGCTGCTAATATGGAGTATTACGCAAAGATAGTAGAACAAAAAGCTATTTTACGAAATCTGATCCATACAGCAACAGACATCGTTACTAAAGGATATGAAGAAGGAGACGAGCTGGCATCGATTTTAGACGAGGCAGAGCGTAGTATTCTAGAAGTATCTGAAAGACGCAACAGGAGCGGTTTTTTAGCTATTTCAGACGTGTTGAACAGCTCTATTGCACAAATAGATCAGCTGTATCAAAATAATGAAGAAATTACTGGTTTGCCTACAGGTTATCAGGCATTAGATAAAATGACAGCTGGACTACAAAAAGAAGAATTAATTATTTTAGCTGCGCGTCCCGCTGTAGGGAAAACGGCATTTGCTTTAAATATTGCTCAAAATATTGGAACAAAGACGGATGAAACAGTTGCTATTTTTAGTTTAGAAATGGGTGCTGAATCGCTTGTCAATCGTATGCTTTGCGCAGAGGGCAGTATTGATGCCGGTCATTTAAGAACAGGGACATTATCAGAAGAAGAATGGCAAAGTCTGATCGTAGCCATGGGTAGTTTATCCAAAGCCAATATTTATATAGATGATACTCCTGGAATCAGAATCGCTGAAATTCGTGCGAAATGTCGTCGATTAAAGCAAGAAAAAGGAAATCTAGGTTTAGTGTTAATTGATTATCTACAGTTGATTGAAGGAACGGGTCGCGAAAGCAGACAACAAGAAGTTTCTGAAATTTCTCGTCAGTTAAAAAAATTAGCAAAAGAATTAAAAGTACCCGTTATTGCATTGTCTCAATTATCTCGTGGTGTTGAACAACGTCAAGATAAACGTCCAGTATTAAGTGATATTCGTGAATCTGGATCAATCGAGCAAGATGCGGACATAGTAGCCTTCTTGTACAGAGATGATTATTATGATCGTGAAGATGGAGAAGATGACGATGACCACGAATCTGCTGGAGAAGATAATGTGATAGAAGTTATTATTGAAAAGAACAGAAGTGGTGCAAGAGGCACGGTTAAATTACTATTTATAAAAGAATACAATAAATTTTCATCATTGAGCTATTACCCTGATGATATGGCTCAACGTTAAAAAAGACTAATGCGAATTATTGTTCGCATTTTGTCTTTTTTTTTGTTGATAAAAAAAATATTGTTCGTTTATTTCGTGTTTTTTAGTTAAAAAAAAATTAAATATTCGTTTTTAGGTTGAAACAATCATATATTACTGATAGTATTAATAAGTATTTGGGTTAAAAAAAAATTAATGAGGTGTTCATATGTCTTCAGTAGTAGTAGTTGGTACACAATGGGGCGATGAAGGAAAAGGAAAGATTACAGATTTTTTAAGTGAAAATGCAGAAGTCATTGCACGTTATCAAGGCGGCGACAATGCTGGACACACCATTCAATTTGATGGTGTAACTTTCAAATTACACTTAATTCCATCAGGTATTTTCTATAAAGATAAAATTAGTGTTATTGGAAATGGTGTTGTTGTAAATCCTAAAGCACTTGTTAAAGAGTTAGCTTACTTGCATGAAAGAGGCATAACAACTGACAATCTACGTATATCTGATCGTGCACATGTTATTTTGCCTTATCATATTCAACTAGATCAATTACAAGAAGATTCTAAAGGCGATCAAAAAATCGGAACGACAATCAAAGGTATTGGTCCAGCTTATATGGACAAAGCAGCACGTGTCGGAATCCGAATTGCTGACTTATTAGATAAAGAGATTTTTGAAGAACGTTTACGTATTAACTTAGAAGAAAAAAATCGTAGTTTTGTAAAAATGTTTGATTCTACTGCAATTGAATTTGAAGATATTTTTGAAGAATATTACCAATACGGTCAAGAGCTTAAACAATATGTTTGTGATACTTCAGTTGTCTTAAATGATGCTTTAGATGATGGCAAACGCGTATTATTTGAAGGTGCTCAAGGTGTTATGTTGGATATTGATCAAGGTACGTATCCTTTCGTTACATCTTCTAACCCAGTGGCTGGTGGAGTGACAATCGGTAGTGGTGTTGGTCCTTCAAAAATTGATAAAGTAGTCGGTGTATGTAAAGCTTATACTTCACGTGTGGGAGATGGTCCATTCCCAACTGAATTATTTGACGAAGTTGGGCAACGAATTCGCGATATTGGTCGTGAATATGGTACAACAACAGGTCGTCCACGTCGTATTGGTTGGTTTGATACAGTAGTGATGCGTCATTCAAAACGTGTATCTGGTATTACTAATCTTTCTTTAAACTCAATCGACGTTTTAAGTGGATTAGAAACGGTTAAAATTTGTACTGCTTATGAACGTAATGGAGAAGAAATTTTACACTACCCAGCAAGTTTAAAAGAACTAGCTGAATGTACACCAATCTATGAAGAACTACCAGGTTGGAGCGAAGATATTACAGAATGCCGTACTTTAGCAGAGCTTCCTGAAAATGCAAGAAATTATGTACACCGCATTTCTGAATTAGTAGGTGTCCGTATTTCAACTTTCTCAGTTGGACCTGACCGTGAACAAACAAACATATTAGAAAGTGTTTGGGCACAAGTTTAATAAAAAATCGATTAACCAAGCAAATCGTTACGTTTGTTTGGTTAATTTTTTTAAATAAAATTTATTTTTTCTGCATAAAAACAAAAAAATGTGGTAAAATGTATTTTGTAAGTGAAATTCACAAAAAGGGTTGTTAGCTCAGTTGGTAGAGCAGCTGACTCTTAATCAGCGGGTCGAGGGTTCGAACCCCCCACAGCCCATATATAAATACTTGTAAAATACCTTATTTGAGTAAGGTATTTTTTTTGTACTATTTTATTGATGAGTAATGTAAAAAATAAATGAAAATATTTTTATCATTCATATAAATAGATTAGTCCGTTTCTTATTTGGCTAAGCGTAAACAATGGAAACGTCTATCAAAATGAAAAGAGTAAAGCGAGTAATTATTCTTTTTAGCTGAATCCGTATTCAAGTATTTGTGAAAAAATGGAAAGACTATTATACTGAAATAGAAGAATAAGATAGTTACTATTCTATTAAGAGGAGTGAAGTAATTGGTTGAATTTTTTAGTTCTTTAAGCCCACTTGTACAAACGATAATTGCGACGCTCTTTACCTGGGGAATGACTGCTTTAGGAGCCACTTTAGTATTCACTACCAAAAATGTTAATCAAAAGTTAATGGATGGAATGCTAGGTTTTGCTGGAGGAGTAATGATAGCGGCAAGTTTTTGGTCACTATTATCGCCAGCTCTGTCAATGGCTGAAAGCGGACCGATACCTGCTTGGATACCTGCTGCAATTGGTTTTATGCTAGGGGGAATTTTTTTATGGAGTGCAGATAATGTTTTGCCCCATTTAAATCCTAATATGCCTCCAGCAGAAGCTGAAGGGGTGAATCCTCAAAAAAGAAAACGCAGTACATTATTAGTTTTAGCGATTACGATGCATAATATACCTGAGGGTTTAGCAGTAGGTGTTGCATTTGGATCCGTTGCAACTGGGAATCCAGAAGCCTCTATCGCTGGAGCTGTTGCTTTAGCAATTGGTATGGGAATCCAGAATTTTCCAGAAGGAACTGCGGTTGCTATGCCCTTAAGACGTGATGGTATGTCTAGAGCGAAAAGTTTTTACTATGGTCAACTTTCGGGAGCTGTTGAACCGATAGCGGCTATAGTAGGGGTATTAGCTGTTACAGTAATGGAACCATTGCTTCCATATGCTTTAAGTTTTGCAGCAGGAGCTATGATCTTTGTTGTTGCTGAAGAAGTTATACCTGGTTCACAAGAAAATGGAAATAAAGATTTAGCATCTATGTGGTTGATGATTGGTTTTACAATCATGATGATCTTAGATGTAGCTCTGGGATAGAAAAGAAAAAAAGGGACTCAACAAATTAATGTTGAGTCCTTTTTGTGTAGCTAGTTTAAATTTCAAGAGGCGAATTAGTCTCTGTCTCTGCGATTTGACGTTAATAATGGGAAAAACTTCAAGGAATAAAGTGCACACAAGCCAACGATGATATAAACAATTTTTGATAATAGCGATGTTTGTCCTCCAAAAAGCGTAGCAACAAGATCAAATTCAAAGAGTCCAACCAACAACCAGTTTAAACCACCTACAATTAGCAATGCTAACGCAATACTATCCAATGTTTTCATTTAAATCCCTCCTTTATTTGATAATACCACTATACTTGTTTCAGAATTAGTTGTCGATTAAAGTGTCTTATGAAAAAAGGTAACCTTTTTATTATTCTTTCCAAATAAAAAATGGTAAGATTGCTAAAATTATAGTGAATTTTAAATGTACAAAAAGTGATTAAATAAAAACGAATGAAGTAAATGGGGAAGGAAGTAAAAACATGCTTAAAAATGGACTAATGATGCAATATTTTGAGTGGTATATAGAAGATGATGGTAACCATTGGAAACGTTTAAAGGAAGATGCAAAACATTTAAGTGAAATTGGAATAACCAGTGTATGGATTCCACCATGTTTTAAAGGTACAGGAACACAAGACAATGGATACGGAATATATGATTTATACGATTTAGGTGAGTTTGATCAAAAAGGTACTATCCGCACAAAGTATGGTACAAAAGAAGAATTAATAGCAGCAATTGATGAGCTGCATAAATACGAAATCCAAGTTTATGCAGATGTTGTTTTAAATCATAAAGCAGGCGCAGATGGAGTTGAACGATTTAAAGCGATTGAAGTGGATCCTGATGATCGCAATCAAACAATCAGTGAACCCTATGAAATTGAAGGATGGACAGAGTTTACTTTTCCAGGTAGAAAAGGGAAATACTCTGATTTCCAATGGCATTGGTACCATTTTTCAGGAACGGATTACAATCAAGAAAACGAGAAAAAAGCTATTTATCGTATTGAAGGTCAAAATAAAGGCTGGGCCGATGACGAAACAGTAGATAACGAGTATGGCAATTACGATTACCTCATGTATGCTGATATTGATTATAGTCATCCAGAAGTTGTTGAAGAAACAAAAAAATGGGCTAATTGGTTTATTGCAGAAACTGGAGTAGATGGTTTTAGGTTAGATGCTGTCAAACATATTAACGAAAATTTTATTTATGAATTACGCGAAAGTATTGAATCTAATTTTGGCAAACAATTTTTTATTGTGGGAGAGTATTGGGACCAAAATTACTCTAGTTTAAAGAATTATTTAGAGAGCCAAGGCTATAAAATGGATCTATTTGACGTAGGATTGCATCACCAATTAGAACAAGCTTCAAAAATGGGTAACGAATTTGATTTGACACAATTATTTGATCAAACGTTAATCCAAAATAATCCCATGCAAGCTGTAACTTTTGTAGATAATCATGATTCTCAACCAAATCAATCGCTGGAATCCTTTATTGAGCCATGGTTTAAGCCTGCAGCTTATGGAGTTATCTTACTAAGACAAGAAGGCTATCCAGTGCTCTTTTACGGTGATTATTACGGTATCAAAGGGGATGATCCGATTGAACCTCAACGTGAAGTAATCGATAAATTATTGTACCTTAAAAAGAATTATGCTTATGGAAATCAAACAGATTATTTTGATCACAGAAATTGTATTGGTTGGACTCGATCAGGAAATGAAGAGTATCCAAAAGGGTGTGCTGTAGTCATCTCAAATAGTGAAGCTGGCTTTAAGGATATGTTTGTAGGAGAAGACAAAAGCGGATGCGTTTATGAAGATTATCTAGGTAATTGTACAAATAAAATAACGATTGATGAAGAAGGTAATGGTCATTTTCTTGTAGAAGCTGGTTCTGTATCTGTGTGGGTGAATAAAGAAGAATAATTAAATTAAAAGAAAAAGATCGAATTGTTGCTAACTAATGAATAGACTGAAAAAGTTTATTCATTAGTTATTTTTTTGTACTCTTAATGTCTAATTACTTAAGAGAATTGATTAAATAGTTTGTATATAGTAAGCTTATAAGTAATTAAATGTTTTGCAGGGGGACACATTTGTGTTGAGAAGGTAAAACCTGACCCTTTGAACCTGTTAGTTAACACTGACGTAGGGAGCACTAGGTACATATCTGTTAAATTATACGTACTGAGCTCTCCATTTCTATGGGGAGCTTTTCTTTTGTAAAACTTTTAATTGCGGGGGGACACGCTTGTGTTGAGAAGGTTAAAACCTGACCCTTTGAACCTGTTAGTTAATACTGACGTAGGGAGCGATTAGTGTTTTTTTCATACACTTTTTTTAGCCTCTACGCTTTTTGTAGAGGCTTTTTTTGCTTGCGTCCAAAATAAAGGAGGACTGAGAGTTAGATTTTTGAAGAATGGTGAAAAGAAATGGCAGACAAAAAAGTAGAGGAAAGAGGAATGAAATATGTTAATACAAATTAAAAAAAAAGCTCCTTTAGTGCATTGCATGACGAATTACGTAGTTGCTAATTTCACAGCGAATGGGTTACTTGCAGTCGGTGCTTCGCCTATTATGGCTGATGAAGTTAAAGAGGTATCTGAAATAGTATCGATTTCTCAAGCATTGCTTATTAACATTGGAACAGTGAATGACCGTACAGCAGAAGCTATGCTGCTTGCAGGCAAAAAAGCAAATGAATTATCTATTCCTATTGTGTTGGATCCAGTAGGTGTTGGTTCTACAAGTTATCGCAAACAATTGGTTAAGCACCTTCTGAAGAAAATTCAGTTTGATTTAATTCGGTGCAATGCAGGTGAGCTAGCGGCAATTGCCGGTGAGGTTTGGCAACCAAAAGGTGTAGATAGCGGCACAGGTGAAATAGATATTGCTAAAATCGCAAAACGAGTTGCTTTGCAGTATACGTGCCTTGTCATTGTAACGGGTGAATCAGATTTTATAACAGATGGGCATGAGGGAATTCATGTTTCAGGAGGCAAGAAAATAGCGACACACATCACAGGTACTGGGTGTTTATTAAGTGCTATCTGTGCAGCGTCGCTTGCGAGCAGCGGTATGAATCCAATGCAAAGTTTAGCAGCGACGTTAAAAGATTACAAGCAAGCTGCTGAACAAAGTACAAATGAAGTGGGTACGTTTGCTTTACAATTTATGAACACATTACAAAAATTATCGGAGGTTGAGAGATGACTGCACTAACAATAGCTGGATCAGATTCAGGTGGCGGTGCTGGAATTCAAGCGGATATAAAAACATTTCAAGAACTGGGTGTATTTGGAACAACAGCAATAACAGCATTAACTGATCAAAATACACTAGGAGTACACGGTATTTTTGAAGTATCGCCAATTTTTGTACAGCAACAATTACAAACAATACTAGATGATTTTTCTGTAAAAGCAATTAAAACAGGAATGTTATTTTCAGCTGAAATTATTGAAGTTGTGGCTAAAATCGTACAACAATACCAAATTCCACTAATCGTTGATCCAGTGATGATTGCAAAAGGCGGAGCAAGTCTTTTACAAGATGAAGCAGTAAAAACGTTAATCGAAAAGCTGTTTCCTTATACAACAATTTGCACACCAAATATCCCTGAGGCAGAACTTTTAACAGGCAAACGGATTAAAAATGTTAAAGATATTGAAGAAGCTGCACAGCAAATCCTTCAAATGGGGGTTGAATGCGTGATTATAAAAGGAGGTCATTTAGATGGAGAACAGGCAACGGATAGAGTATACACTCGTCAGCATTCTTTTTCAATAAGTACCCCTCGTATACAAACAAAAGATACACATGGGACAGGTTGTACATTTTCTGCAGCTCTTACAGCAAATATTGCAAAAGGACTGTCCATACATGAATCGATTATTGAAGCAAAAAAATTCATCCATCTAGCTATTTCTACCCCTCTTCATATTGGAAATGGTCATGGACCAACAAATCATTTTGCTTATAACGATCAAAAAAGAACCTGTGAGGTAGCAGTAAATGAACTGTAATATTTTGAACGTTTATTTTATAATGGGTACAGTGAACTGTAGAAAAGATCCTTTGGAAACCCTTGAAGAAGCTTTACAAGCAGGGATTACTTGTTTTCAATTACGTGAAAAGGGTGAAGGGTCTTTAACAGGTAAAGCGTATGAAGAGTTTGCTCGTGCTTGTCAAAAAATGTGTCAAGCTTACCAAGTACCGTTTATCGTCAATGATGATGTAGAGCTTGCATTTAAATTAAATGCGGATGGTTTTCATATCGGCCAAGAAGATCTAGCGCTTCCTATATTTCGTGAAAAAGCAAAAGGAAAAATAGTGGGTGTTTCTGTACACAATTCTAGAGAAATGGAACAAGCGATACTTAACGGAGCAGATTACGTCGGAATTGGTCCACTATATAAAACGCAATCTAAAAAAGATGCGAAGCCTCCTGCTGGGTTGTATTTTTTAAAAGCTATACGAAAACAATTTGCTAACTTTCCAATTGTAGGAATAGGTGGAATTACAGAAGAAAATGCTAATGCCGTTCGTTCTTCAGGCGCAGACGGTGTGTCTGTTATTTCAGTTATTTGCCACAGTGAAGATATTGGACAAACCGTTAAGAATCTACTGTCAAAGAAAAAAATAAACTAATTATTTAGAGGATTGATTTAGCATTAGTATATAAATAAGGATAAAGCAAATACCACTCCCCTAAAGTATTAGGAGAGTGGTATTTTAGTAAGGATTTTTACTTTGAGTTCTATTTAAGTCTATAATTGTCCACGTCTATCTTCAACAGATAGATCTGGGGTATCAGTTAAATCTTCAACGGTAGGTGATGAAGGAACTTCTACAGTTCCGTTAAATTCTGAAGTATCAACAGGTTCAGAGTGAAGATTTAAATCTGTTTCAATGTCTTCAATAGTAGAAGCTAATTCAGGATCAGTGTAGCTGATTTCTTCTTCAACTTCTTTGTAACTTTGTTTTACTTCTTCAGCAAAACTGTTTACTTGATCCATTGCTTGATCTTTTAAATCATATGCTTGTGCTTTGATATCTTCACGTAATTCTTTTCCTGATTTAGGAGCGAATAATAAAGCAGTAACTGCAGCAGCAGCTCCTACAAATAAAGTTTTAGTAAAACTGTTAGCCATAATAAAGTTCCCCTTTTCTAAATTAGTTTAGTTAATTAAATGAAAAACGTTTTTTTGTCCTCTTTTTTCTAGTTTGATACATCTTCAAAGCAGTTTTTCCTACTTTAGTTATGCGAGGAGGAGTAACCGTAACTTTTCTACGTGAGCTAGAGAAAAGAGATGAAACGACTTTTGTGCCATTTTGTTTTAAGTCATTGATCGATTCTCCAAATTCACTTGTTGTCTGAGTAAAGCTAGAAATATAAGATTGTTTAACAGCGATATCTTTGGTCATACCATCTACTCTAGTAGTCATATGATCTATTTTACTTGTTATAGCATCTGCTTCTTTTGTAAAATGATTGATATGATCTTGAACAGTGGTTTGAGTTGAATTAATTTCTTTCATTAGTTTTCCAACTTTTTTACCGATGAGAATTCCTACAATAACTAAAGCAACCAAGGCTAAGACAACAACACCAATTGCTATGATAAATTCGACTGACATTTAGCTTTTACGCTCCTTTCATTAAGATAGATTTTAAAACAGTTTAACTTAATAAGAAAGTAGACAAATCGTACACTCATCTAAATTGGTGAGCGATTAATTTACCTTTATTTTCTATAGAATACCATTAAAGATAGGAATATCCAAATAAAATGAAATCGCATTAATGAGAAAATTTAAATTGAAAAATTATTTGTTGTTAAAAGAATAAATAACACCTTTGATTGATGGTTTTTTTTATAAGGGATGGTCAAAATGAAAAGAATCCGTTACAATTAAAGATAAAACAATAACTAGAAGACAGTAGTGGTTAATAAAAGAGTAAGACATTGGAGGATTAATGGAATGAGCTTATCTTCAAAACAAGAAACACAAAGCGAGCTAACAGGGAAGAATAAAGCGCTATTGGTTGCTGTAACAGATGGTAGCATGATACCTATAGAAGAAGTGCCTGATTTGGTATTTTCTGAAAAAATGATTGGAGAAGGTTTTGCTATGATTCCAACATCTGATGTAGTTTATGCGCCTATTAGCGGAAAGTTATTTCAAGTAGCGGGTGCATCTCATGCATTCGAAATACGAACAGATGATGGTTTAGAAGTGTTAGTTCATGTTGGTTTGGATACTGTAACGCTAAACGGGGAAGGTTTTGAAACAAACTTAAAAAAGGGCATGATGATAAAGCAAGGTGAACCTCTAGTAAAATTTGATAGAGAGTACCTTTTAAGTCGAGGATGCCGTTTGTTTATACCTGTTGTTGTGATAAATGGAGAAAACGAGAATTACCATTATGTTTTTAAACCGAACAATGAGATACAAGCCGAAGCTGGAAAAACAATTGCGTTGACGATTGAAGGCTATTAAACAGTTATTATATTTACTCAAAATCAAGAGCTCTGAATGAGCTCTTGATTTTGTTTTTGCACTCTTATTGTATGTTCGGTATAATGGAAAGTAGAACAGTTTATCATTCTATAAGTAATTATAAAAAGTAAAGCCATTAAAAACTAAAAAAATCATTAAAAAAATAGTAAGTCCAAGGAGGTTTTATTTTGAAAAAAATATTAGTAGTTGATGATGAAAAACCAATTTCGGATATTGTAAAATTTAATTTAACAAAAGAAGGTTATGAAGTATTTACTGCGTATGATGGAGAAGAAGCTTTAGAAAAAGTTGAGGAAGTATTGCCTGATCTGATTATCTTAGATTTGATGCTTCCTAAAAAAGACGGGCTAGAAGTCTGTCGCGAAGTACGTAAAAGTCACGACATGCCTATTATTATGGTGACAGCAAAAGATTCAGAAATCGACAAAGTTCTTGGATTAGAACTTGGGGCTGATGATTATGTGACCAAACCTTTTTCAAATAGAGAACTTACTGCGCGTGTTAAAGCAAACTTAAGACGTCATGACAATGCTAAAACTCCTGTCGTTGAAGAAGTAGAAACAAACGATATTGAAGTTGGTGCATTAACGATTCATCCTGATGCATATATTGTTTCTAAAAGAGGAGAAACGATTGAATTAACTCACCGTGAATTTGAATTGCTGCATTATTTAGCTAAGCATTTAGGTCAAGTGATGACTAGAGAACATTTATTGCAAACGGTATGGGGTTATGATTATTTCGGTGATGTGAGAACAGTGGATGTAACGGTTAGAAGACTGAGAGAAAAAATAGAAGATAATCCAAGTCATCCAACTTGGCTTGTCACAAGACGTGGAGTGGGCTACTATTTAAGAAATCCTGAACAGGAGTAGTGTTTCATGAAGAAAAAAATTACTTTTTTTCAATCAATTGATTTTAAAATCATCTTTGTTTTTATCATTTTGCTTTTAGTAGCATTGGAATTGATTGGAACATATTTTGTTAGGCAATTAGAAACACAGCTGGTAACTAATTTCCAAGAAGAAAAAAGACTTCAAGTAGGATTTCTAGAGAACACTATTCAACCTATTCTGATCGATGATGAAACAACAGAAGATAGTGAAGAAATAGGGAATTTGATTAAAGACTTTTCGGGAAATGGAGTCTTAGAAGTTCAAGTAATCGATGATCAACACTATTTATTAGGAACAAGCGACAGTACGCAACAAAATAGTGTGGGCAGTAAAACCAATGATAATGATGTCCACCAAGCGTTACTATTAGGAAATACAGTTACAAGTCAATACAAAGATCAAACAACCAATGACCGAATCTGGAAGTTGGTTTCTCCTATTATATCAGGTGACGGATCAAATGAAATATTAGGTGTAGTAGCTTTAACGACTAATATAGAGAGTGTTTATGAACAAATAAGTGAAATAACGGTTATTTTTCTTAATTCTTCATTAATAGCAGTTGCCTTAACGGTTATTTTATCCCTATTTATTTCCCGGGCAATAACCAAACCAATTACGGAAATGACACAACAAACTATTCAAATGGCTGATGGAGATTATTCTGGGCAAGTAAAAGTCTACAGTAAAGATGAGTTGGGTATTTTGTCAATGGCGATCAATGATTTATCTACTAAAGTTGAAGAAGCTCAAGAAACAACTGAATCTGAACGTAGACGTTTAAATAGTGTGTTAACGCATATGACTGATGGCGTTATTGCAACAGACCGTAGAGGAATCATCGTCATTATTAATGATAAAGCAATGGAAATGTTGAATATTTCCCAGGAAATGGCTTTAGGCGTTTCTATTTTAAAGGTATTAAAAATAGATCAAGAATATACTTTGCGAAAATTACTAGAAAATGAAGATGAAATGCAGTTTGATTTTTCTACTGATGAAGTACCTGTCACTTTACGTGGTGAATTCACATTGATACAAAGAGAAACGGGCTTTATTAGTGGAATCGTGTGTGTGTTACATGATGTGACTAAGCAAGAAAAAATTGAAAATGAGCGTAAAGAATTTGTATCTAATGTGTCACATGAATTGAGAACGCCTTTGACAAGTATGAGAAGTTATTTAGAAGCCTTATTGGATGGAGCTTGGAAAGATCCAGAGATAGCTCCTCAGTTTTTACAAGTAACACAAGAAGAAACAGACCGTATGATTCGTATGATCAAAGATCTATTAGACTTATCACGTATGGATTCTGGGAGAGCCGTTTTAGATTTGGAATATCTTAATGTAAACGAATTGTTTGATCATGTCATTAAACGTTTTGAAATGATGATACAATCTTCAGATAAACAAAGTAAGGCATTTTCTATTAAGAGAGAGTTTACAGAAAGACAACTATGGGTAGAAGTTGATGCGGATAAAATGATTCAAGTGTTAGATAATATTATGAATAATGCTATCAAATATTCTCCTGATGGTGGAACCATTAAGTGTGGATTGGTTGAAACGAATGATAGTGTCGTTTTAAGTATAAGTGATGAAGGTCTGGGTATTCCAAAACGAGATCTAACAAACGTCTTTGACCGTTTCTTTAGAGTAGATAAAGCTCGGGCTCGTTCTATGGGCGGGACTGGATTAGGTCTGGCTATATCTAAAGAAGTCGTTCAACAGCATAAAGGTAAGATTTGGGTAGAAAGCACGGAAGGAAAAGGAACTACTTTTTATATTTCATTGCCTTATCTTCCGTATGAGGAGGATGATTGGGAATGAAAAAAGAATTATTTTTAAAAATCGTTCTGGGTGCTCTCATTTGTTTGAGTCTCTTTTTAACTTTTATTATTTGGACTAGACCTAGTCAATTTAATGAAGAGATAAATACTAATCAAGGGACCACATCATCAGTATCTGTTGCGCGAAAATTGCCGCAAGTATTTGGACCTACTCAAATTGTTCTCCATTCTTATGGCGAAACAAATGTTTTTTTTCAATCAGACGTTGTGAGCTCTTTAACTAAGGAGCTTGCCAACTGGAAGATTCATTCTGTAGAAGAACCTGTTGAATTAAGCAATGAAGAGTACCAAGACAAATTAAACCAAACAAATGCGGTTGAAATGGTTTTTACACAAAAAATTTCTTTCGGTATTTTTTCAGATGTGTTTGATAATCTTGCAGGTGAATATTATGATCGTTCCTTCAATCGTCTATATTTTTCGGAAGACGATGTGGATCAAATTTATTTCTATAATACGCAGTCAAAATTATTTTACAGCGAAACAATAGAAGGAATTGATCAGAAGAAGGTAAATGAGTTACTAAATGATGAAAAAGAGAAGTATTATGCAGCGACAGCTGTTTTAGACGAAGGAAAACAAGTCTATACATCGCTAAATGAAGTTGAATTGCCTTACTTAAGTTACTTAGTAGAAAGGCAAACAAATCAATTGTTCATTGAACAATTATTTGATGATACTTCAGAAGTAAGAGAAGATAGTGATAACTCGGAAAATATTGTTAGTTATAATGATTATGTGAGCGAACTGCAAATCAATGAAAACACAGATATTTTAACGTATTATAGAAATCGGAATTCAGAAAATAAGTTGTCCATTACAGACACACTTAGAGAAAGTTACAATGAATTGATCCAATATGAAAATTGGTCTTCAACGGTTCATTATTTTGATTATAATGACTCAACAAGAGAAGTAATCTATCGTCGTTATATTGAAGGACTACCAGTATTTAGTGAGCTTTTTGATTATGGAACAACGCACATCACAGTTGTTGAAGATGGATTGTCTCGATTACAAGTTCCTTTAGTCATTGCTCAAACGCCAATTTCGGATGTAGAAGAACAAAAGACATTGCCAAGTGGAGTAAGTATTTTAGAATCTTTAGAAGCGTATGGCTATGACAGTGAAGAAATTGATGATATTAAAATTGGCTATACTTGGACTAATAACAAGGAATCAGACCGTGTAATCAATTTAGAACCTAATTGGTATATTAAAATTAATGGAACTTGGGAACTTGCTAAAAACCTACTTCTAAATGAAGGAGGTCAATAAAATGGATTTTAAACGAATTCAAATTATTTTCATTATTACGTTTCTCTTTTTAAATACGTTCTTGATTGTTACCTATATTGATAAGAATAAAAATTATTACTCTAGTAGCTCAAATCAAGTAATTGATTTTTCTAAAGAAATGGAAAATGAGAATATTAAGTTACCGAAATTTTCAGAAAATGAAAATAAAGTGCCTTATGTTCAAGCTGAAACTCATACATTGTTAGAAGACAATGTAGATCAATTAAGTAATCACTCTGGAGTAATTGAAGAAGATGGCTCACTTTATAGCAGTTTGCTTTCTAAGCCGCTTGCTTTATCAGAAGAAACGGAACTAACTAAGGAAGATATTGAATTGTTAACAGAATTTGTATTGAGTGAACAAGTGTTATTTGGTGCCGAATACCGTTATTTTAACTACAATGCTACAAACCAACAAATAACATTTGCTCAAATAGCAAATAATATTCCTATTGCAGATGGAACGTCAGAAATCATATTTCATTTAAATAATAAAAAAGAAGTGATCTCTTATGACCAAACGTATGCTGGGCCAGTTACAGTTCAAGGTGAAAGCCGTACTCTGATCACAGATAAAAATGCTGTTGAGATTTTGTATCAAAATGATGAGATACCAGCAAATGCTACAGTGAAAAAACCAGTATTAACTTACTCTAAAACTCTTTCTTTACAAAAATTAAGCATGTATGCACCTGTGTGGTATATTCAGATCATCAATAGTGGGAATACAGAATTTAAACGAGTTGATGCTCTTAGTGGCAGTATTATTCGGTCAAATACGTCTGACACATCCAAAGTGCAAGAATCGGAAGTAAGCGAAAGTTCAAATTAAATCTAGTATGAAAATAACTGAAAAATTAACTTTTATAGTTAGACTTAAAGTAAAGGGAGCAAGCAACGTCTTGTCATTCACCTTTCTTTGGGTCTTTTTTTACGTTTTGAAAACTTGAATTTATATAAGTTTGATGTAAAATGATAAAGGTGATAGAGGAGGATTTTTAAATGTTATCCAATGAAAGTAATGATTTAAAGGTTAGTATTCTTGCCAGTGGAAGTTCTGGAAATGTAACCTATATAGAATCCGAAAAGAAAAAATTATTAGTCGATAGCGGACTAAGCGGAAAAAAAATAACTGAATTATTAAAAAAGATAAATCGAAATGTAGCAGACTTAGATGGAATCTTAGTGACACATGAACACCGAGATCATGTACATGGAGTTGGTGTGTTGGCTCGAAAATACCATTTAGACGTTTATGCAAATGCGGAAACCTGGGAAGCTATGTCACCTATTATTGGTACGATTAAGACAGAACAAAAGTATTTATTCGAAATGGGAAAAACAATGACTATTGGAGACATAGATGTAGAAAGCTTCGGTGTTTCGCATGATGCAGTTGCTCCTCAATTTTATAGTTTTCATAAAGATAATAAGAATTTTGTGATGTTGACTGATACAGGTTATGTTAGTGACCGTATGAGAGGGATCGTGTCGAATGCAGATGCGTATTTATTTGAGAGCAATCATGATCTTGAAATGTTACGGATGGGCAATTATCCATGGCATTTAAAACAACGTATTTTGGGAGATAAAGGACATCTTTCAAACGAAGATGGTGCATTAGCATTGTCAGAAATTATAGGAGATGCTACTAAAAGAGTTTATCTAGGTCATTTAAGTAAAGATAATAATTTAAAAGAACTGGCTCATTTGACAGCTGTAAATATTTTAAAGGAAAAAGAAACAGGGGTAGAAGATAAGTTTATAGTTTTTGATACGGATCCTGTTGAACCTACTTCATTATTTGTTATTTAAATAAGAAAAATAAACCTCTCTTGCTAAAGTCTAAGAGAGGCTTATTTAGTCATTGGGGCTATTATTACCTGTAATAAAGAATTAATGGTAAAATTAATTAGTAATTTAATAAAAATATCCAAGAAGTTTCATATAAAATTCAAATGTAATGAGTATGCTAGACATATCAAAGAAAACGAGAAATTATTATGAGGGGTGAATGCAATGAGTGATGAGAACAAACACGATCAACCAAATTTGCCGTTACATGAAAAAGAAGAACAACCATTAAAAAATCAAAAAGATAGCAGAATAACAAATACTGAATCTTCTCCTGAAAAAAGCAAGAAAAAAAGTTCATGGAAAAGTGGCATTATTGGAGGGCTGGTCGGTGGTTTAGTTGTAGCAGCTTTAGGTGGAGGATACTTGGCAGCTACTGATGATGGTATCAATACCAATACAAGTACAGGTATGGTTGATAAAGATACCGGTGAAGTCGTTACAACTAATGTGAGTGTGGATGTGACTTCTGACGTTACAGAAGCTGTAGCCAAAGTAGAAGATGCAGTCGTTTCAGTTGTAAATATGCAATCTCAATCAAGTAATGGATTCGGTGGTGCATTTGAAACCGATGAAAGCATGCAAGAAGAAGGCAGTTTAGAAACAGCTGGAGAAGGTAGTGGAGTTATCTATAAAAAAGATAATGATACGGCTTATGTTGTAACTAATAATCATGTTATCGATGGTTCCGATGCCATTGAAGTTATTTTAAAAGATGGAACAAAAGTTGAAGCTGAGTTAATTGGAACAGATATTTGGACAGATTTAGCGGTATTATCTATTCCATCTGAAAAAGTAACAACTGTTGCTACTTTTGGTGATTCTGATGCCTTAAAAGTTGGTGAACCTTCAATTGCGATAGGTTCTCCTTTAGGTACAAACTTTGCTTCTTCAGTAACCCAAGGGATCATTTCTGCTAAAAATAGAAGTGTTGAGACGGATATTACAGGCGATGGCGTAGTAGATTGGGAAGTTACAGCTCTTCAAACCGACGCAGCTATCAATCCAGGTAATTCTGGTGGTGCTTTGATCAATATAGCTGGTCAAGTAATTGGAATCAATTCAATGAAAATCTCTAGTGATACTGTCGAAGGAATGGGATTTGCTATTCCAAGCAATGACGTTGTTAGCATCATTAATCAATTGGAAGCAAATGGTGAAGTTGTTCGTCCGGTATTGGGAATTAGCTTATTGGATTTAAGTGAAATATCTGAACAACAACAAGAAACAGTCTTGAAATTACCTGAAGAAATTTCTTCTGGTATTGTAGTTGCGGAAGTTCAATCAGGATCTGCTGCTGAAATAGGAGGATTAGAACAATACGATGTTATTGTAAAATTCAACGGTGTAGAAGTTACAGACTCCATTTCCTTACGTAAAGAAATCTATGCTTCAGAGCTAGGTAAAGAAATTGAAATTGAATTTTATCGCAATGGTGAATTACAAAAAGCTACAGTCACAATGACTGCTGCTGAAACGAGTTTATAAGAATATAAATGAAATAATAAAAAATCCTTTCTAAATAAACCAATTTAGAAAGGATTTTTTTGGTTTTTTGTGGACAAGTAAAAATAAAAAGTTTTGAACATTGTGGATAAGTGCTGTAAAATAATATAAATAGGTATGTGGAGACAAAAAAAGTTATCCACAAAATCAGGAAGGTGTTGTGGATGGATAAAATTTTAGCGTGCCAAGAACATATAGAAGAAGCTTTAGATGACGCAGTTTATGGCGGTTTTGAAATGCCGGTGCTAGACCAATTATTGCTTGTTGATAACTCAAAACATAAATGCGGTTATTGCGAGCAGGATGCAATATATGTAGTGTCGAACAAGCATTCTACCACTAGATAATGATATGAAGTTGTGGACATGTGGATAACTTTTGTGGATAACCTGTGATTATAGGAGGATAACTTTTGAACATCAAAATAATAACTGTGGGTAAATTAAAAGAAAAATATTTAAAAATGGGAATTGCAGAATATGCTAAACGATTATCAGCCTATTGTAAAATGGAATTAATTGAAGTGCCGGATGAAAAAGCACCTGAGAAATTAAGTGAAGCTGAAATGGTACAAGTCAAAGAAAAAGAAGGCGAACGGATTTTAGCGAAAATTCCAGATCAAGCATTTGTTTTTGCATTAGCTATTGAAGGGAAACAACGAACTTCAGAAGAATTTGCAAAAGAGATTGAACAACTGGGAGTTCAAGGGAAAAGTACCATTGTTTTTGTGATAGGTGGGTCATTAGGTTTAAGTGATGCAGTAATGAAAAGAAGCAATACACCCATCTCATTTGGAAAAATGACGCTTCCTCATCAATTGATGCGATTAGTTTTAATTGAACAGATCTATCGTGGCTTCAAAATTGTTAGGAATGAACCATATCATAAATGAGGTCATTAATTCATGATTCAAATATGTATTACAAGTGAGGATAATAAATAGGAGTATTAATCAAATTTTCTATAAAATCATATTAATATTAGCATTTAGATGGCATAGACAACTATGATATAATAGTGATATATATCATAAAAAGGGAGCGGTTGCATTGGCTGAAGTAATAAATAGTGCGGATTTAGGTTTTGAAAAAGAAATTTTTAAAGCAGCAGACAAATTACGAGGAAATATTGATGCTTCAGAATATAAGAATATTGTTTTAGGATTAATTTTTTTGAAATATATATCTGATAGCTTTGAAGAACGATATCAAGAATTGCTCGAAGAAGGCGACGGTTTTGAGGAAGATCGAGACGAATATCTCGCTGAAAATATATTCTTCGTTCCTGAAAAAGCACGTTGGGACTACATAGCCAAGCATGCGACAGAGCCAGAAATTGGACAGGTCATTGATCAAGCAATGATCTCAATTGAGGAAGATAATGATCGGTTGAGAGGTATTTTACCAAAAAATTATGCACGCCCTGAATTAGATAAACGTCGTTTAGGAGAAGTCGTAGATTTATTTAACAACTTAAAGTTAAAAGAACATGGAGATTCAAAAGATATTTTAGGTCGTACTTATGAATATGCTATTGCGCAATTTGCAAGTTTAGAAGGTAAGAATGCTGGAGAGTTCTATACACCTTCAAGTATTGTAAAAACTTTAGTGGGAATTCTAGAACCGTATGAAGGACGAGTTTATGACCCATGCTGTGGAGCGGGTGGGATGTTTGTCCAATCAGCTAAGTTTGTCGAAAATCATCAAGGTCGTATAAATGAACTGTCGATTTATGGACAAGAAGCAAATGCAAACACATGGAAGCTTGCGCAAATGAACCTAGCGATCCATGGTATAGAAGGTGACTTAGGACAAGGTGCAGCAGATACTTTCTATAATAATCAACATCAAAGCATGCGTGCAGATTATGTTTTAGCTAATCCGCCATTTAATATGAGCGATTGGGGAGGCGATAAATTAGCTGAAGATGTTCGTTGGCAATATGGTACACCACCGGAAGGAAATGCCAACTTTGCCTGGATGCAACATATGATTTATCACTTGGCCCCCAATGGGAAATTAGGTCTCGTTCTAGCGAATGGTTCATTATCTTCAGGTGGTAGAGAAGGGGAAATTCGTGCGAATATTATTAAAGATGATTTAGTAGAAGCGGTTATTTCAATGCCAGGAAAATTATTCTACTCGACGGGAATCGCTGTGTCGCTTTGGATTATCAATAAAAATAAAAAACGAAAAGGAAAGACACTTTTCATTGATGCCCGCAGTCTAGGAAATATGATTTCACGAGCGCACCGAGAATTATCAATAGAAGATATCGATAATATAGCTAATGCATATCATAGTTTTAAGAAAGGTGAAAACGTACAAAAGTTAGGATACGTTCACGAAGCTAGTCTAGAAGAAATTGAACAAAATAACTTTGTATTAACACCTGGAAGATATGTTGGAATGGAAGAAGTGAAAGATGATGGTATCTCATTTGAAGAAAAGATGGAAATTTTAACAGCGGAACTTGGAGACTTAATAAGCGAATCTCACAAATTAGAAGATGAAATTAGAGAACAAGTAGGTGGGATTGGTTTTGATGTATAATGAATGGAAAATGGTAACCATTGGTAGTTTGGGAAAAATCGTTACTGGGATGACGCCTGGAACTAAAAATAAAGAGAATTATGGAAATGACTTTTTGTTTCTCACACCTTCTGATGATATGGAGCAAAGATTTGTTGGGGAGACTAAGAGAAAATTATCTTCTGTCGGAGTAAAAATTGTACAAAATAAGGTACTACCAAAAAATTCTATCTCTATTAGTTGTATAGGATCCCAATTAGGTAAAGTAGTGATCACAAAGAAAGAAACAGTCACTAATCAACAAATTAATAGCATAATTCCATATGATAATGTAGATTATATGTTTTTATATTATTCAATGTTAATAGCGGGGAAGAAACTGAATTATCTAAGCAAAACTTCAACGGCAGTACCTATAATCAATAAAACGGAGTTCTCTGAATTTGAAATTTTACTGCCACCATTATCAGAGCAGAAGCTAATAGCAAATATCCTATCATCTTTCGACAATAAAATCGAAAATAATAATGCTATCATTGCAAACCTTGAAGAACAAGCAAAGCTTATCTTTGAAAAAGAGTTTATGAAAAATGATTTAATTAAAGAGAATAAATTTGAATTTCAGAAGTTTGGAGAATTATTTAAATTTGTAAAGGGAAAAAAGCCGAAAAATATTAGTGATCTGCCGCAAGAAGATTATATACCATATCTTGTAAAAAAATATATAGATAGCAATGAAGTTACATTTGCGTCTAGTAATGATGGTATTCTAATAGATGACCTTGATGTTTTCATGTTAATGGATGGAGCAAACTCGGGGAATATTTATTATGGATACAATGGAATCCTTGGTTCTACCTTTAGTTGGCTTAAAAATGATAATGATATGGTCAACGAATACATCTATTGGTATTTACTTATTAATCAAGATTTCGTTAGAAACCAAAATACTGGTTCAGCTATACCACATGCTAATAAAGACTATATAAATAATCTTGAAGTAATGTTGCCTATAAATATTGAAACGGATAAAACATTAAAAGCTTTAAAAAATATGAGATTATATTCTATTAATCTACGTAGAGAGAGCAATAAATTAGTAGAAACCCGTGACACACTAATCCCTAAATTAATGTCAGAAGAACTTCGAATAGAAGAAGCAATTGCAACAAAATAGAAGGTACCTAATGTCAATTTCATTTAGGAGGTGAGTCAATGGCAGAAGTTAAGTTTTTAGAAGAAGGACTAGAGAATGTCTTTCTCAAGGAAATTCAGGATTTAGGTTATCAATTTATACCGCAACAAGAAATCGTTCGTTCAAGCTATAAGAGGCCTATTGCAAAGGAAGTATTGAAAGATAGTTTAGCTCAGATTAATCCGGATGTGTCTTTGGATGTTATTGAACAAGCGCTTTATCACATCCTACATATCGATGCGGGTTTGTTAGAAAGTCGAAATGAACGTTTTTTTGACTATCTACAAAAGGGTGTAGAAGTCAGTCATTATGAACAAGGTAAACAAAAAACGACTCGAGTTCATTTAGTGGATTATAAAAATATTGATAAGAATGATTTCATGGTTACCAACCAATATACAATGATTGGTAAAGAACAAAAACGCCCCGACATTGTCATTTTTCTAAATGGGCTTCCTATTATTGTGATTGAATTAAAGTCTGCCACAACTACCCAAGCAGATATATCAAGCGCTTATCGACAAATCAAAAATTATCAACACGATATTGAAGAACTCTTTGTCTATAATGCATTCAATATTATTTCAGACTTTACCCATACAAAAGTAGGAACCATCACTTCTAATGAATCCTGGTATAAAGAATGGAAGACAACGGATGGGAATTATGAGAGTACAAAATATGCAGATTATAGTACGTTATTGACTGGTATTTTAAAAAAAGATCGATTGTTAGACATTCTTAAAAACTTTATTCTTTTTGAACATAGAGAAGGTAATACAATCAAAATAATGGGACAGTATCACCAATATTTTGCGGTTCATAAAGCAGTACAATCAACCTTTCAAGCGATGAAAGATGGGAATGGCCGTGGGGGTGTATTTTGGCATACACAAGGATCTGGGAAATCACTTTCTATGGTGTTTTATACACAGTTAATGACACGCACTCTTGATCAACCAACATTTGTAGTACTAACAGACCGAAACGATTTGGATGATCAGCTTTACGGGCAATTTTCACGTGTTCAAGAATTTTTAAGACAAACACCCATACAAGCAAATTCTCGAAGCCATTTAAAAGAATTACTCAATGATCGAAAATCAAACGGTATCTTCTTTTCAACGATGCAGAAGTTTGCGGAGTCTGAGGAACCGTTGACGAACAGGAAAGATGTTATTGTGATGACGGATGAAGCTCACCGCTCTCAATATGGCTTAAGAGAAAAGGTGTCTCGAGTTGGAAAAATTCAACATGGTATGGCACGTATCGTTCGAGAATCCTTACCAGAAGCGACCTATATTGGGTTTACAGGAACACCCTTAACTGAGAATGATAAAGATACTCAAGAAGTCTTTGGAAGCTATATCGACGTGTATGATATGTCTCAATCAGTAGAAGATGGTGCTACAAAACCAATTTATTATGAAAATCGAGTCATTAATTTAAATCTTAACGATGAAGTGTTAAAACAAATTGATGCTAAGTATAATGAACTCGCTAATCTAGCTGAAGAATCAGAAATTGAGAAAAGCAAACAAGAACTTAGTCGTTTAGAAATATTGTTAGGTTCCGATCAAGCTATTGATACTTTAGTAAAAGACATTATCAAACATTATGAGGAAAACCGAGCTGATTTATTAACAGGAAAAGCGATGGTTGTTGCCTATAATCGCCGTATCGGTATGAAACTATACCAACGAATGATTGAATTACGTCCAGAGTGGCAGGATAAAGTTGAAGTCGTTATGACTAGCAATAATAATGATCCGGAAGAATGGAAAGAAGTAATAGGCTCAAAAACTGATCGAGGAGAGTTAGCTCGTAAATTTAAAGACAATGGTGATCCAATGAAAATTGCTATTGTGGTTGATATGTGGTTAACCGGTTTTGACGTACCTAGTTTATCTACGATGTATATTTATAAACCAATGAAAAGTCATAACTTGATGCAGGCAATTGCTCGAGTAAACAGAGTCTTTGAGGAGAAAGAAGGCGGATTGATTGTTGATTATATTGGTATTGGAAAAGCTCTGAAAGAAGCAATGAGTAACTATACCAAAACTGACCAAGAGGCCATTGATAATGCGAATATACGAGATTCTGCTTATCCTAAGTTTCAAGAAAAGCTAGAGGTCTGTCGAAATGTTTTCTTTAATAACTTTAATTACTCTAGAATATTTTCAAAAGAAACAATAGATGCTGACATGGCAGACTTAATCCGTGAAGGTATTAATCATATTCTAAGTGTGAATGTAGAGATGCAAAAAGATTTTAAAGATCAATCCTACCAATTAAAGCAAGCTCATACCCTTTGTTCATCTGTCACAACAGATAAAGAACAAAGAGAAGCAGCTTATATCGAAGCAATTCGTATCAGTCACAATCGAATTACTAGCACCTCATCGAAATTATCAAAAAAAGAAATTAATGAACAGATTAGTGAGCTATTACATCAATCGATTCAAAGTAAAGGAGTGATAAACCTCTTCCAAGACTTTGAACGCGGTTTTAGTCTTTTTGATCCTAACTTCTTAGAAAAAATTGAGAAGTTGGAACAGAAAAATTTATCTGTTGAGTTGTTAAATAAATTGTTAAGTGATGAGATACGTTCTATTTTACGTACAGATGTGGTTAAAGGCGATGAATTTTCTGAACGGCTACGTCGAATTATGAAAAAGTATCGAGAAAGTTTAGTAGATAATGCGGAGACATTAGATCGATTTGTCGGGTTAGCGGATACTGTGAATGAAGATTATGATGAATACAAAGCTACAAATTTACGAAATACAAGAGAAGAGCTAATTAAATTAGCTAAAGAAGCACTGGCATTAGAAGAAGAGCATAAAAGCTTGGGTTTAACTCGGGCAGAAATGGCTTTCTATCATGCCATAAGTAACCCTGCAAATGTCCAAGATTTCTATACGGATAATCAACTGATTCAGATAACAAAAGAATTAGCTGAATCCATTTCAGAAGAAATGACCTCTGACTGGATGATGAGAGAATCTGGACGTGCGAATGTCCACCGTACTATTAAAAGATTGCTTAAAAAATATAAATATCCAGGTAACTACAACGAAGTC
Source organism: Carnobacterium inhibens subsp. inhibens DSM 13024 (assembly GCF_000746825.1). Taxonomy (NCBI): domain Bacteria; kingdom Bacillati; phylum Bacillota; class Bacilli; order Lactobacillales; family Carnobacteriaceae; genus Carnobacterium; species Carnobacterium inhibens. Next base: position 1,783,465 of record NZ_JQIV01000006.1, read on the forward strand.
ATTCAGTTAGTCATTAAACAAGCTGAACACTGGGATGGTATCCGGGTTGCAAACGAATGATGATAACTTACAATCTCTATATCCTACTATAAATAAGGGTATGGAGATTTTTTGGTAGTACAGTGTATACTTTACAAGAGGATAGGAGATAAAGATGCTTACAAATATAAAATTATCAAATGTTGCCAGTTTTAATGATGAAGGAGCAGAATTAGAAAATCTGAATGAAATTAATTTTATTTATGGAAATAATGGCACGGGAAAAACAACTATATCAAATTATATTAGTAATATGGATAATGTTAGATTTAAAAATTGTTCTAATAAAGGAAGTTTACCATCAAAAGTATTTGTATATAATCAGAAATATCTTGAAGAAGTTATAGTAGATAAAAAAATACCTGGGATATTTTCATTAGGTGAGGACGCTAACCAATATGAAGAGCAGCTTGAATCTTTGGAATATATATTAGAAAAAAATTTTAGTCAGAAAGAAAGTTTAGAGAATAATCTTGTTATTGCTAAAGAAGAGTTAAATGATAAAAATGAAGAGTACATAGAATATATATGGCATATGTACCGAAAAAATACAGAAGGAGTATTACATTCAGTATATGACAAAGTTTCATTAGGAGCGAAAAATAGCAAATCAGTATTTTTTAAAGAATTCCTTGCTTATAAATCTGAAATTACAGATGACACTGAATTAATTGAAAAGAGTAAGTTAATTTCAGATGTTGATATAGTTTTCAATGAAAATATTTCTGAAGTAAATGAAATAGATGTTATTAATGACACGGAAAAACCATCTTTAGGAATCTTTCAAGAATCTATTGTTGGAACAAATGATGTAGACTTTGGTGAATTGATTAGTTCTTTACATATAGATGGATGGGTATCAACCGGAAAAGATGTTATTGAGAAAAATAACCTTGAGAAATGTCCATTATGTCAACAAGATTTAACAGAGAATATATTAGAAGGATTAGCTAATTATTTTGATGATAACTACAAATATAGTATTGAAAAATTAGATAAGTCAATTAGAGAATATAAAGATTTCTACAAAAGAATTATAAGCACTATAAATGAAATAAAGAATCATGAATTTATAGATGACCAAAAACTTATAATTATAGCTAATGAAATTGATATCGTGAATGCGGAAAATGAAAAGAAAATTAGTGAGAAAGAGCTAAATCCTTCAAACGTAATAAATTTATCGTTATTTCAAAATTCAATTTCAAAGATCAATGACTTAATAATGGAGTCTAATCTTTCTGTTAATGATCAAAATGAGAAATTTCGAGATAGAAAAAATTATAGAGAGCAACTTAAATATCAAGCGAAAATGTATTTCATTAAAGAAGTTAATTTTGAGACAAGTAAGTATGATAGTGGTATAAGAAAAATCAGAAATAAATGTAATGGTTTAGAACGAGGAATTAATACAAAAACTGAATATATTGATAACATTAATAAAAGAATAAATGAAATAAAAACAAAAATTGAAGGTATAGGATTCACTGCTGAAGATCTGAATAAACAATTAAGATTGTTTGGATTTCACAATTTTACAATTAATCCCGTCGACAATTCCTACTATCAATTAATACGAGAAAGTGGTGAACCTGTTTTAAACACTCTAAGCGAAGGGGAAAAAACATTTATTACATTCCTGTATTTTTATCATTCAATAACTAAGAATAATGAGAAAAATAAACTTATTGTAATAGATGATCCCATTTCAAGTTTAGATAGTTCTATATTATATGTGGTGTCTTCGCTACTGAAAAAGTTAATTAAGGATAAAGCGTCATTAAATATTTCTCAAATAATTTTATCTACACATAATACATATTTTCATAAAGAAATTTCATATAAGAGTGATATTAATTTAACGAATTTTTATTTGCTAAGAAAAAATAAGAGCATCACATCTATTATGAAATGTGAGAAAAACCCGGTTACATCTTCATACGATTTGCTATGGAAAGAACTATATGAGTATAAAGATTTTCCAACATCATCAGTGCCTAACATAATGAGAAGAATTTTAGAAGAATACTTCACGTTTTTAGGTAATACTAAGTTAGACGATTTAATGCTAGAATTTGACCCTGACGAACAAATAATAGCGGACTCACTAATTAAATTTGCACATGATGGATCACATAGAATAAAAGAAGATTTATTTGTCGAACAACCATATCAAATCTATGAGAAATATTATAATATATTTGAAAAAATCTTTGAAAAGAATCGTCAAAAAAATCACTTTGATATGATGGTAAAAAGATATTTGGATGAGCAGGAATAAAGAAATTAATAGAGAGTATTTTCTTATGTTGATTCTATATATTGATAAAGAGACCTTTTCTGAAGAGTACGTTCCTGAACAGGAAGGTGGCACCCTTATACCAGAAGGAACGGATAAACCAGGACACATTTTCACAATATCGCGTGGAAAAAGTGGCATGATGGGCGTTTTCAAGCTGAAAACACCAATGATTTCTGGCTCCAGTAGTTTTGAACGAACCGGTCTTGGCTACAATCCTTAAGCGGAAGAAGCGATGGATACGGCTATTAAGTATCTCCGGGCTAATAGCAATACCATCAGTACAAGCGTTAGTACCACTAACAAAGATTATTTAGTAAACGTACAGGACCTGAACCGCATAGGCATGACCCATTACCTCACCCTCTCCACCTGATTTGGGGACTGCACCAGCTGAGTTAAGAAGAGGTACCTTAAAATAGTTAATGTATTTTTTAGGGAGTAGTATGAATAGAGCCTCTACAACCTATGTAGAGAGTTTATTCTGTATTTTGAAATATATATTATAGTTATGAAGTATCGATAACTAATAAGGCCAAGATCCTAAACAGGGATCTCGGCCTATTATTTTTGCCTAAAATAACAAATGAAAGAAGGATGAAATATGTTTCAATCAAAAGACAACCGCTATGTTAATAAGAATGTGGACTCTATAATACCTAAAAAGATGCAATTCTTTCTATGGGGACTAATAGATGATATCGTTTTCCCAAGCTACTGCTGTAATTTTATTAAGTAATAAAATTACAAATAATGAAAAAATATTCAATTGTAATTAAGTTGTATTGAGAAATATAAAAAAGGCAAATAATAGTAAAAAATAGATGTTATAATGTCTTTATTAAAGCCTAAACAATTTAAATCTATTTTGAGAGCGGTTACTATATGAAGTTCGTATAGAAAAAGGAGGAACGATTAATGAAGAAAGTTTTTTTGTTGGTTTTGAGTGTTGCAAGTGTGTTGGGTGCTTGCTCTACCGATAAGGTTGATAGTGATAGTCAAAATAGCAGTTCAAATGCTGTTGCAACGGAAGAAGTATCAACAACTGAAACAAACAGCGTGGATGAAAATTATAAAGTCTATTCTATAAATAGTTTGGAGTATTCAATTCCTGAAAGTTGGACGGAAGAAGTATCTGATGATAACCTGAAATACTATTACCCTGAAGATGGTATGCTAATGGTTAGTTATTCGGAGACAGATGGAACTATTTCCAATAGTGTATCAAGAGCGAGTTTCGTAGAGGGCTTTACTTCTAATCTTGAATCATTCAATATAATTTCGGAGACAGAAATAACCGTAGGAGGTAAAACAGCATACCAGTACAATTTGAATAATGAAGTATCCAACGAAGAGTATGAAACTTCTGTAGTTATTTTTGATTATTATGATGGAATAATTAGCTTATTTATGACAAAGGCATCAAATTCAGACGAAGATTATAGCAATGAATTTGAAAACATACTTAGTTCAATAGAACTTACAGATGAAGTTGATGAAGAGGTAGAGGAAATAGTTGAGGAGTCTGCTGGAAAAGAGATTGTCTTAGGAGAACCTATAGAATTAGGAGAATACACATTAACCATTCAAAAATATAGCCTTGGTGTAGATTATGAAGGAGATAGTGCTTTAATCATTGAATACGACTGGGTCAATAATTCGGAAGATTCAACTTCCCCGTTCATGACATTCATGTTAAAAGGGTTTCAAGATGATGTTGAAACTGATGATGCAATTATGGTTGAGGGTGTAGATTTAGGAGTTGGACAAAAAGAAGTAAGACCTAGTGGGGTAATCGAAGGTGCTCAGAGCACGGTTGGTATATCTGATACAACTAAGCCGCTAGAATTGGAATTAGATGAACTATTCTCATTAGATAGCAACCCTTATATAGCGGAAATTGATCTATCCACGTTAGAATAATTTAAATAAAAAGCCCCACTCCCTACCAACAAGTAAGAAGTGTCAAGCAAAAATAACATCCCAATAATAAGGCTATTTATGTACCCTATTATTGGTTTTTTTTTTGCATGTGTTAATAGAATGAATTGAGTATGGACAATCTCCACTTAACTAGACAGCTCCGTTAAGTTCATATAAATATTATTAAACAAAGGCAATTATTAAAAACCTCATTTAGATGCATCAAGGAGAAGAACCATACCATAAATGATGATGAAAATATGTAGTTTGTGTGGAATTATCTATGTATAAAAAGACTATTATTTTTTAGCCAAAAGCTTAAGAGGATTTTTGTTTTAAGTGGATAGTAAAATAATAGTTAATATTTTTACGTATATTACCTAAAAAAATAGAACACATTCATTTAGATGATGAATATGTTCTATTTTTTTTATGTAACTCTCTAATAATTAATAAATATTTTCAGCTGTGCATTTAATTAAATATTCCAATATTAATTGAAGTATACTACTCTCACTCTGTAGGAATTATTTTATTATCGATATGAATTAAAATAACTCTTTAAAATTTGGTGAAACTTCACCGTATTCTTTTAATCTGTAGTATGAATAGTTTCCTCTAGAGGCAAAAAATATCGAAACAATAAATGGTATAACTACAGTTTGAGAAAGAATCACTCCAATAGCGAATCCAATTAAGCCTAATCCCCACATACCCTTGTACATTGCCCATAATGGTCCAAAGAAGAAAGCGGCCCAATTCCATTTCCCTTTGTATGCTTCATTACTAGATTTTATTTTTTGAAACTCCGTTTGATAATAACCATTAACTTCATCGCTATTAGAACTAAAACTTGAAGTCTTGTTAGAATAATTTATACTTTGTAAACGAACCCCGCAGTTAGTACATATTTCTTGGCCATCGGTTGTTTTATTCCCACAATTTTGACAGAATTCATTTCCAGTTAAAGGCCTTCTCCCACAGTTAACACAAATTTCTGCATTTCCATTAACTTCGTTCCCGCAATGTCTGCAGTGGTAATTACTTTCTTTCTCAGTAGACGCTTTCTTTAGATTTTTAAGATTCACTCCACACTCTAAACAAAATTTTTGTCCTTCAGTCGTTTCAGTTCCACAATTATGGCAAAAATCAATACCGTTTAAAGGTTTTTTTCCACAATTCATACAATATTCAGAATTTTCATTCACTTCGGATCTACAGCTTCTACAATACATTTTAATTCCTCCATCATATTCTTTTTTTTCTTTAAGCCTGCCTTTGATTAAAGCTTTATAAGGGAATTAATATATAATCACGTATAAAGATCATATAATTTTAAAGTATTTTCTTTCCTTACCAATTATAGTTGCAAGTTCTTGATAGACTTCATTCTAATTAGATAGGTTTGAATGTATTTTAAATATTCTGAAACCCTCCTTTGGATAATTATAACATATATTACTTGAATATAGGAAGATGCATATTGGTTGGTACTGAAGAAATAGCCCGAGAAATTATTTCCGAGAACGTTACAATAGCACCAGTGAACAAGGTTATTCAAGTCAGTATCTAAACGATTATCAGACGATATAGAGGTAAGTCTGAGAAGGTTTAACTACAATGTATCTCGATTAGAGACGGAAGAATTTAGCATTAGCCATGTAGAGGAAGAATCAACCTCTTTTATAGCAGTTGAAAAAGTTTACACTGAAGTGCCAGATATCTTAACTTTTTACAAAATGAGACTCAGCTGACTTGTATAACCTTAACTGAAATTTTGGAAAAAAGTGATACATTGCGTGATTTCAAGTGAAATCCACAAGAATCTATGACTAGTTTGCACGTATCATTAATTCTAATAAGCGAATGGTGATGGTAGATGGTGCCATATAGAAGGCGACACCATTGTAGGTATCCAGCATAAAAGTGTTATCATCACATTAGTGGAACGCTTGTCGAAAGTCATTATTATTTTGAGACCCAATGGATGCAAGGCCAGTGATATTGAACTAGCTATGAATCACTGGTTTCAAGTCATTCTAAGAAACTTATTCCACACCATCACAATGCGCTTTAAACGATAATTCGACTGGTTTGCTTCGGAAAGATGGCTTGCCAAAAGAAATGGACTTTAATCAAGTCGGCCATTCGTTTGTTTCCTCCGTTGCAGACAAGAGAAATAATATTCCAAGAAAATTATTGAAGTATCAACCACCATTGGAAGTATATTTGAGCTACATGAGTGAAGCTATTCTGTCTAGCTTAATTTGACAAATTAGAAAATATAAAAAAGACAAATAATTTTAAAAATTGATGTTATAATATCTTTATTAAAGAAGGATGTATTAAATTGTTAGAAGTAGTTAATTTGGTTTTCATATATGAGGATAAATTGTAATGTACAGTTAGAAAGTTAATCTACCAGGGTATCTGTTCTAAATCTTAAATGTTACCAAGTGATGAATATTTTAACCCACTAATTTTAGAATGAACAATAGATAGCTTGCTGAGTAGATTGAAAATACATAAGTCAGAACACTATATACTAGTTTTCTGTTTATACAAAATATGTGACATTTTATAAATATTAACAATACATTTAGATTAGGAGAAAAAAATGAAATTTTGTCCAGAATGTGGTAATAAGCTTAATGAAAATGCGAAATTTTGTCCCGAGTGTGGATATAAAATTTCAGATAGTAATGGATTTGTAAACGATACCAATTCAGAAAGTGCTGTAGTTGAAAAGTTATCTTCTGAAGCCTACATAAAGAAAGCCTTAGCTCAGTCACCGCAACAAGGCATCAGTATTTCTCCGTTTGAGAATACTAAAAAATTAGTTGCTGCAGCAAAAACAATAGCAAAAGGTGTCGATCCGACTGTAATTATAGGATTGATTGACACATCTGTTATGTCGAGTGGGAAAGCAGGAGCGGTATTCACAGGTACCCATCTGTACTTAAAATCAAATTTTAATGAAGAATCTGTTATTCCTTTTGTAGGGATGAAAGGAGTTAAATACGAACTGGAAAAAGAGTTAGACCAAAATAATAAATTAACAGAGACTAAAAGTCTGCAAATTTATTATGAAGATGATAGTTGTATTAATGTTACTTCAGAAACTTTAACCATGAGTTTTCCATTTGAAACGATAGCTACAATTTTAGAAGGTATGTTAACGCAAGTTGATAGTCTTGAGTCTAAGAATCAAGTTGTTCAATTAGAAAACCTAAGACCTGAAATCATTACATTATATTTTAGAGTGATTATTGCTTATCTAAGAATGGATGACAATATTATTGATGCAGAAGAATACAAAGAATTACTGTCATTAATGACCAAAGTGAAGGTGTCAAAGCAAATTGCCGATGAATTAAGAAAATATCGATTCCAAGATAATGCTGAAGATATTGACATACTCATTAAATATTTACGGAATGAATTAGAAGTTGACAATATTTCGGCACCTATTATTTTTCAATCTTTAGGAATGGATCTTGTTTCAATGAATAAAGATATATTAGATAAATGGAACGAATCTGACTCGTTAGTTTTAATTTTTGATAAATTGAATGTAGATAAAAAGCAAGTAGAATTTACTGTAAGAAGAATAATACTTAATGAGAGAATTTATACAGAAAAGTTAGATAACAATCAGATTAAAGCTATGACAACAGAGTTGGTAGCTTTAGCTACTGGAGCAGGTATTTCATTAGGAGCTCTAGCGATTACTGGTGCAGTTTCCGGCATGGGTGCGGGAGTATCAGGTGGATTATGGGCTCTTGCTTTTGGAACCACTGGTGGTGTACTTTTAGGAGTAGCCACTGTAGCAGCGGGGGCATATGGGGCATACAAGGGAGTAAAATATTTTGCGGGAACTAGTGAATTAGAGAAGTATAGCTTCAAACAAGAGGCATTAACCAATAGGATAACTATGTTAAGAGCGGGTAATGTATACATTTTAGATGACTTGAATTATTTAATGGGCAGCATAAACGGACTAACTGAAAAAATTATTGAGCATCAACAATTAACCAAAGCAATTGTTACTAAAAGTGGAGAGCTGCTTCAACAAAAGAATGATCAAATTTTTGAAATAGCAAATAAATTGCAAATTATGAGTAATCGTGCAAAAAATATTTCAGAGTCAGGTAAAATTATTGAAAAAGAGCAAGGTTTTATGGAGTTAGAGAGCTGTTTAACTGCTCTACCAGAAGAATTAAATATTGAAAAGTTTGAAGAGTTAGTTGAATCGGACATTAATAAAGTACAATATATTAAAATTATTAATGAGGTCTATTATGAAGATGAATCGGGTAAACGCTGGATAAACAAGGAAGTCACTGTAGAAGATATAGAAAAACTTAAAAATGCAAGTGCTATTTTGGAAAGCATTAAATACAATGAAACGGCGGCTTCTACCGTGGTTCAAGGAAAAGTAATGGCCAAAAAAGGTTTCAATTCTCTAAAATCGCTATTTAGTGAGGATAAATAAATTGTTAAATCGAAAAGATCGAGAATACCTCAAAGCTATGGATAGTGCTGCAGAAATGCTTTCAGTTGATATTAAATTACGCAATAACGCCAATAATGAAATTGAACACGCAAAAAAAAATTTAAATAAGTTGAATATTTCTATGGATGACTCATTATCTGCTCAAAAGGCTCTTTTGCAAGAATTAGAACTATCTCTAAATGAACCAACTAGTGCGAATAATAATGATTTACTAGCAAAATTTAATGATTTAACTAATGTTAATGAACCTATACTTGAGAAGCTTACATTAATTGAAACTCCTGAACTATCATTCGACTGGCAGGAAGCAGTTGCAATCAATGATGCTTATGCAAAAGATCATGATATAGATTTATCTCATCCATTTGTTTCTATGTTTTCGGATGTTGAGTTTGTAGAAATTTCACAGCAAATGGTAGAAAAATTTGAGCTATTAACATTAGATAAAGAGGATTATGCGTTTGCAGCGTCAGCAGGGGTTATAGCAGGTTTAATTGATGCTATTTTTATTGGAACTATTAAAACAGGCACAGATGCTACAGGACTTCAAAAAATTGTAGATGATGGCTTTAGTAAAATGGTAAAGGCATATGGTAAAATTGAAAGAATTACTGATCTGAAAAATCAGGAAAAAAGAGCAACTACTGAAGAAGCAAAAAATAGAATAAGAAAAAAAATTGCTGATGTAAGTGAAGGTATTGTAACCGTCGCTAAAGATGGTCAAAAAACAACTCGAAAATGGGAGACAGCAGATAGTACAAAATGGTTAGAAAAGCTCCATCCAGTTAATTATGACGCCGCTACAAATAAAGTTCGTGGTGGTAATTTAAATGTTGGATTGAGACCAGATAACCATCACCTATTGTCTTTAGCACATGAGCCTAGCCTATTAGGTTTGTTAGTGGGTATTATTGACCAGATAACTGGAAAGACTACATTTAGAGATGTTAAAGGTGATATTCAGAGAGTCGTCACAGATAACATTAATAAAGACTTAGGTAGTAATCCGATAGAACAAATTATCAAGGCGACAGAAAATTGGTTTGGTCACACTATGAGTGATATAGCTGGCAGTAGCACTTCAAAAGGTAGGGGTAGTGGTTTGCCCGTACCAGGATGGTCTGCTCTACAAAAATTACAATTTGGACATATCAAGGTAAGCGAAAGAAAGCAAGACATGACAATAGCTCAGGTATCTGAATGGATGTTTAAACAAGGATATGATGTTCGAGCTTTCACAGCGCAATTAATTCCAATTTTAATTTATGAAACTTTGATAAGATCCTATTGGTTTTATAAGCAGCACTTTTTCTACGGTAAAGAAATCAAAGAAAGTTTGCCTATTGCAAATAATAGAGAGTTGGCAAGGCTATTATTAATATCTGCAGCATCCTTTTCTGCTGTAGATGTAGCACACGCTACAATTAAAAGTGGACCTGGTTCACCCCAGTTTATAGGTGTTTTTTTAATGACTGTAAATTATCCTGGGCTAATTGATTTAGGTTTTAGAAGTGTCCAAAACATTAGGAACGAAGTTCAACATAAGAAGCATGTTGAAGATATTTATGAGAAGGAAATATTGGTCGAGTATAAAAGAGTTCTAAATGAAGATAGCCTATTTTAATTTACTGTCTTTCTGTTTAACTCTGATTTATATAACACTTAATCAACACATTATAAATAAACTAAACCAATATATGATTAAGGGAGCCAACAGCAGACTCAAACGCTGTTGGCTCCTTCCACACACCCAAGTCCATTCGTTTTATCCAAAAATATTTCAAAATCGTTGGGTACATGATAAAAGCAGTGAAGGAAAACTGTAAAAAGTAGCTCATTAAAAAAATAGAATTATATCAATTATAGTAAAAACCTCACTTAGGTATAACACGGAGAACCGTATCATAAGTAAATGAGGTTTTTAAATAGTAATGAATTAACAATAAATCTTGAGTGGTGATAAAGAGTGATTTATATATGCAAGATAATATTAGGGATCTACGCGATTGAAGTATTGAAAATTATCTAAACGAAATGGTTTAGAATGTTTGTTAATCAGTTAAATGCGGATAATGATAAGAAGGAATTAAAAAAAGTAAGCACATTGGCAATAACCAACATGCTTACTTTTAAAAGATTCGAAAAATTATTTTGCGCGCTTTACTTCAATCCGATAGCCATCAGGGTCCGTCACAAAGAAATAAGAGGGTGTGCCGCCTGAAAGTCCTCTTAAATCACCTGTTTGGTAAGCAGAAGATTTACAAACTTCATGCATTTTTTCTAAGTCACTAACAGTCACACCTAAATGACTGAAGCCGTCTCCTACATTGTATGGCTCAGCATCGTAATTGTAAGTGAGTTCAATTTGTACAGAAGAACCAGGAGAATTCAGATAAACTAAATCAAATTTATCTTCAGGGAATTCTCTGCGACTGGCAATTTCAAAATCAAATAGATTAGTATAAAAGTCTAAAGTAGCTTCAATATCTCTAACACGCAGGCAAATCTCAATAAGTTCTTGTTTCATAATAATATCATCCTCCAATAGTTTCTTATTTTATTCTAGCATGAATAGGTCATATAGGCACGCCCATGTTATTTTCTATAGTGCTTTCTATTACCTCGATAGGCAAAAAGAACAGAGTTTAATCTGATAATAGGAGCATTCATTGACAAAAATATATTCTACAAAGAAATAGTTGGTAAACTAAATGAATTAACGAAATAAACAAAGTTTGTTAAAGGTGTTGAGAGAACCATATCATAAGTAAAAATAAAAATTTAGTTAGTTAAATAGGAGGAAAAATAAAATGAGGATGAAATTTGACCCAAGTAATCCTATTATCCAGCTCTGTATGAAAGGGATGGCTCTAGAAGAAAGTGGAAATTTGGATGATGCCATCGAAGCTTTTATTGAAGCATGGAACCAAACAAGTGACGACTATGAAAGATTTATTGCAGCTTATCATTTAGGATTAAGACAAAATAATGTCGACGATAAGTTAAAATGGATGGAAAAATCATTGGCCCTGGCTCTAAAAATTAATGATGATGATGTTAAGAGTGCTTATCCAACTTTATATTTAACTATCGCTAAATGTTATGAAGCAATGAATGATACTACAAATGCTAGAAAAAATAGTGAATTGTTTCATTCATGTCAAGGTAGACCGACTGACGCTGGTCCTTTTTATCATGGGTCAAAGGCAGATTTGCAAGTTGGCGATTTGCTAACAGCGGGTAAGAAATCAAATTACGAAAAAGATCTTAAAATGAACCACATCTATTTCACAGCAAATATCAATGGTGCGGGACTTGCTGCAGCATTATCAAAAGGTGAAGGAATAGAACGTGTTTATATCATAGAACCTACCGGTGAATTTGAAAACGACCCTAATGTAACTGACAAGAAATTCCCTGGTAACCTAACACGTTCTTATCGCTCCCAAAACCCTCTAAAAGTTTTGGGAGAAGTAACAGATTGGGAAAAACTGACTCATTCAGAACGACAGGAATGGGATGAAAGATTAGCTAAGAATAAAGGGGAGATTATTAACTGAAATTAACTATCATAGCAGTGCAACGGATGAGTAGTTATTTAGCATTCACGATTTTTACACTGTAATGAAAACTAATAAAGACGGAGATAATCCATTGTTAAATGATGGCTTATCTCCGACTTTTTCTGCTGTTATTGATATAAATCATTTAGGATTTTAGTACAATAATGCATATATACGGTATAAATATTGAGAATAATTAAAGTAAATTATACTTGTGAACAGAGTTTTGCAGATACCCTAGAAATATAATTAAGTTTAGTGATAAACTAACAGTCAATTGTAATTATTAAGTATGATATTTTTGATTTACTATTTTAGGGGGAGAAAGAGAATGGGATTTTTTGTTAATAAATTGATATTAATTGTATCGTTAGGGTTGGTGCTAGGTGCTTGTTCTGCAGCAACTGACATGGAAGAAAGCTCAGAGAATACAACAGATGAGGCTGTAGAGGCAGTTGAAGAAACTGAAGAAAAAAGTATTGTAGCCGATGAAATGACAACAACTTTTTATCCAGAAGTAACTAGATTAAGACATCTTACCGAAGAAGACCTGGAGTGGTACGATATCATTATAACTAGATTAAATGCTATAGATGATTTCTCAGGTGATCGGGAGACTGTATACGAGATAGCTGAAGAATACGGAGAAGATCCTGAAGAGTTATATTTTGATTGGTTAGAGATTTGGGATGCAAAAGTGCATGGTGATAATGGGAATTATGCTATTTTGTCAGAGGCTTATAGTAAATTAACTACTGAGATTATTGAAAAAAACATCGTGGGGGAAAAAATCGAACATTCTAGCAGTAGATCTAGTTTAGATGAGGGAAATTTAACTACCTTTGTACAGCACGAGCTAGACGTAGATGGAGAACTTTATGAAGTTGCTTACGTGATTGAACACAGAGATGATTATAAAATTGCGGAAATAATTGAGTTTAGTGTTAATGGAGAAAAGACAGATTTATAGATAGAGTATGTTTAGTTATGTTCATTGTAGCTGTTTTAATGCATCAATAAGAATTTTAGTATAAGTAAATGCAAAGGCTAAAATTTGGGCATATTGGTGCATGAGTAGTATGATGAAGTTACGAATAAATTTTATGAGGAGTGGTAAGATGACAGCATATGAATTACCAAAAGTGTGGCAGTGGGAAGAAGAGAATTCAAAAAAAGGTGGCAATCGTCCCACAGCTGGGAGTCGTTTCGAACAAAAATTACCAGTTGGAGATGCTCCGTTTCAACTCTATTCATTAGGAACACCGAATGGCATTAAAGTTACAATTATGTTCGAAGAGCTGAAAGAGTTGGGTGCGGAAGGCGCAGATTATGACTTATATACTATCAATATTGGCGAAGGGGACCAATTTGGTTCAGATTTTGTTGAGATCAATCCTAATTCTAAAATTCCAGCTCTTGTTGATCAAAGTCAAAGTCCTCGTTTGGATATTTTTGAATCAGGTTCTATTCTTCTTTACTTAGCGGAGAAATTTAACCAACTCATTCCGACAACTATTCACGGTCGGACTGAAACTCTTAATTGGTTATTCTGGCAAATGGGAGCAGGTCCTTATGTTGGTGGAGGATTTGGCCACTTTTTCGCTTATGCTCCTGAGCCTATGAAATACCCGATTGATCGCTTCACGATGGAAACGAAGCGTCAGTTAGATTTACTAGATAAAACCTTAGCAAACCGACCTTATATAGCTGGCGATGCCTATACCATCGCAGATATTGCTATATGGTCTTGGTACGGCCGTTTAGCTTTAGGAAAATTATATGAAGGATCATATGAATTTTTGAATCTAGATGAATATACCCATCTCTTAGAATGGTCTCAGCGCATTGCAGAACGACCAGGTGTTCAAAAAGGTCTGGCAGCAGAGTCTCAATCAATTAAAGAATAGTTTGTATCATATTTTATTACTTTAGGGTTTTAACAATCTATTTTGATTAAAAAGAAATAAATAATCAGCACTGTATTATAATAAACAAGACAACAATAAATTATTACTAATACTAGGATTCTCTATAAATACCTTGCAAAAATAATTTATTATAGGTAGATTTAAATTACACTTGAGGTATGTAATAGATAAAAATGTTTATGATAGTAGGGTTTGTATTGAGAAAAAAAGCACTAAAGATTCAGTTAACGAGTTGGATTTTCCTCTTAACTGCAACTGCAGGATTTATGAACGTTGTAACGATTATTTTATTTTCAGCTACTAGCTCCCATCATACGGGGAGTTTATCAAACAGTATGATTCATTTAGTAAAAGGGGATTTCGAGGGTTTTATTCGTTTGATAATCGTTATACTAGCCTTTTTCTTAGGAACGATGTTGAGTGGATTCCTATTTCCAGAACAGGTCTTTAAATTGAAACGTCGGTATGGTTATATTCAACTCTTATCCGGTTTAGCGATTTTAGTGGGAAGCATTATGCTTAAGAATCATTGGTGGTATTTGCTAGAGACAACCCTAATTTTAGGTCTGCAAAATGGTATGTTTGTCTATTATAAAGGTATGATTGTTCGTACGACACATATGTCTGGAAACCTAACTGATGCTGGTTTGGCTTTAGGTAGAAGTTTAGCAGGACGAAAATCCGAGTTACGGAAGGCCCGTTTCCAACTACTGAATCTCAGCTTCTTTCTATTAGGTAGTATAGTTGGTGCCGGCGTATTGCTATATACTAGCGTTGATATTTGGCTTGTAGCAAGTAGCTTATACCTCTTTCTTGGTCTCTTATATTTCTCATTGTATCATCACGTCAATTACGTAAAATCAACCCATGATGAATTTGAAATAAACGGAAAAAACTTATTTGATTATTTAAAATAGACTTAGATTGGATTGTCTACACTAAACTGTACAAAATTTATATGGCCAACGATCTGAAGTCAAAAAGACTCTTGTAATCCATCCAAACAAAGAACCCCTCACAGTAAAATGCGAGGGGTTCTTTGTTTATTTATAGAGTCACAATTGCTTAATAGTGTAGTGCTTTTAATTCTTCTATCGTAACGTCTTGTTCAACATAGCCATCAACCATAAAGCCACTTAAATTTGAAAATTCTTTATAAAAGATGTCGTAAGCTGTCAGATTAGAATTGAAATTTTCTTCATTTAATTTTAGGATAAGTTCCTTCGTTTTAGCCTGAGTATCGCTGTCAAGTTCCCAGTTATCAGGTCTAAGACGGCCCACTTCATCGTATTCAGGCTTGTTGCCATAAATCATTTCTCTATAAATGCGGTCTTGATGCATAATTGGTGTTTCATGGGTGCCTTTATCTGCCATCACTTTATAAAGACCGATACAATAAACAGGGAAAAAAGGAATAACTGAACTTGCTTTAGTGGTAACTGCAGTAGCGACTACAATCTGAGCTTTGCCGTTTATGTCAGCTAGTAACTCATTAATATTGTTTGTCTTTTCATCACAATCTGCTTTAGCCAGGCCAAGTGTACCACCACCATAGTAAGAATGGTTAAGCTCTGTTCCTAAATAAGAATAATTAGTTGTTAAGACGCCATCAGCTAATACGTCTGCTTCTTTTAGTGCTTGCATCCATAGTTCCCAGTCTTCTCCGCCCATTACCTTTACAGTATTAGCGATTTCCTGTTCAGTTGCAGGTTCCAGAGTTTCAGTATAGTAAGTCTGGTTTTGCATATTAATATTAGGTCCAACTACGGGCTCTCCAATGGCTTTAATCGAAGAAGTATATGTTTCTCCAGTAGTAGGATCTGTTCTTCGACCACTTGCCAGACTGTAAACGACTAAGTCTACTTTACCGCCAAATTCGTTCTTTATATAATCGATGACTTCTTGCTTGCTTTCGTGGCTGAAAGCGTCTTGAACAAAGTTTTTAGCAATCAGACCTTCTTTTTCAGCGGCTTCGCGAAAAGCAATATTATTGTACCAGCCGGCTGTTCCTAAGTTCTTTTCGTTCTTTGGCCCCTTTTCAAAAGAAACGCCAATTGTATCTGCTCCAGCACCGAAAGCTAAATTAATCCGAGTGGCTAAACCGTAGCTTGATGATGCGCCAATGATCAATACCTTTTTTGGGCCTTCATAAGTTCCTTTGCCTTTTACATAGTCGATTTGATTCAATACTTCTTGTTTGCAACCAAGTGGATTTATACCTAAAGCTACATTTCCACGAATATTTTGTTTGAATTCCATCATGATTAATTTTCCTCCATTAAATCGTTATAAGAATATAATATCAGAAAAAGCTTCTTATGAGAAATTACTTATCAAAATTCCACATCAAAGTTACGTAACTGTGTTCATCAATCAATAGGAAAAATGGAATGACTGTTCAACGGAATAGAGTGAGTACTTAGTAATGAGCTGAGTAAGGGCAGAGCACTGAGATAATTTACACAAGGAACCCGATGGATCGATAGATTATATAAAGAAATTTAGGGTCTACATTGACTTACTTCAGTGGAAACAACAATAAGGAAAAATATCAATTTATTTCTTCAGGCTGAGACGCTGAAGGATGTTATTGATCTGCAAAGAAATATTGCTGTTGTAGAAAGTAGATTAATATAGCGTAACCTCATTTAGATAAATCTCGGTGAACTGTATCATAAGTAATAATGAAATATAATCCAGGGTAATTTAAACCGTTAAGTATATATTTTTCTAAAATATCATGATAAAATATTGGTAATTAATCTGATTAGAAAAATGTTAATCGAACTGTAATACTCACAAATTTTGAGCACCTTAGTACGTTAAAATTATTGAGAGAGGAGACGGAATACTTGATGACGATAAGGATTTGTATTGTGTATTTTTTTAATTTGTAAGCCAAGAGATAAAAAATCTGACTTGATATATGAACGGAACAGTATGTGAGGAGAACATTAATATGAAAAAGCTAAAAGTAAAGACTATAGTTTTTATATCAATCATTGGAGTATTTGGTTTTTTTATATTTTTTCAAACTAAATTAATTGAAACCTCTGCTAATAAAACTTCTGAAACAGCATTAATGCAAGACAAATTAGTGGAGTTGTCAGAGTGGACAACATTAAAGTATGAATATAGCAATGTAATAGTAAGTCGCACAGATAAGAGTGTATCCGTGCTTGGTATAACTGATATTAATTATGCAGAGGCGATAAAGCTAATTGAATATTCCGGATATTTAAAAGCTGGGACAAATTTTTCAAAACTTGAAATATCGTATGATGAAGTATCCAAGCAATTATTAGTAAGAGTCCCAAAATCTCAAATACTTGATAATGTTGTTGACACTGATAAAACGAAAGTAGAAGATGTTAAGGGTGATATATTTTCAGATTATCCTACTCAGATAGTTTTTGACGAAATAAATAGTAATAAAAAAAATCTTGAAGAAGAAAAAGTTAGTCAAGGATTTTTGGAAGAAGCAGACAAAAGAATAAAAGTATTGTTAACTTCTTTTTTGGATTCTAATGGATTCAATGATGTTGTTATTGAATTCTTTTAAATTAAATACATAATTCTAGTAATGAAACTATACAGAGAATAATAAACCATCATCCTAGCTTGAGTAGAATGAACTTAGTCTGAGATGATGGTATTTAATTCTATAAGTATAGTTTTATTTTTGTTTTGCAACTTTTGAATGGCTGTTTATGAAAGGCAGTATTGGTCTTGCGGTTGATACTTGTTTGAATCAGTTGTTTTTTTAGTTTCTATTGTCCGCGCTCAATAATATATCAATGGTATTCAATGAAATAGCAACTTTTAAGTCTAATAGTTTTAAAACAAAATAGTATTCGAATTTATTGGAATAAGTAATATTTTTTCAGACACGTTTTTAATATATAGAGTTCTATTAGCCTAAAGTATATTACTTTTGAGAGTGGTATAATTATTTTAAATGTTACGGGAATATAGAAAGATCAAGATTCGCAAGAATTACAAGCAGTATAGTAGAGTGAATTAGCTCTTATATTAGATAGGGGGGAAATATTAATATGGAAAGAGGAAATGTATTAGTAATTGGAAATTCAGGAGTAGGAAAATCAACTTTGATAAATTCAGTTCTTGGAGATGAAATAGCGAAGACTGGATATGGTTCTTCTGGTACAACGGAAAAGCTGGAAATATATGAAAGTGAAGAAGTACCTTTTAGAATTATCGATACGGTTGGCTTTGAACCATCATTGGTTAAACAATTTAAAGCGATCAATGCAGTAAAAAAATGGTCAAAGGAGAGCATTAAAGATGGAGAAGAAGATACCAAAATTAATGTGATTTGGTTTTGTATTGAGGGAACATCGAGTAAGTTGTTTCCAAAGACCATCAAAGACCTTTCTAGAGCAACTGCAATGTGGAAGACTGTTCCGATTGTCGTAGTCATTACGAAATCTTATTCTGTTCCAGAGAGGGTGCAGAATAAAGAAATGGTGGATAATGCTTTTGCGAAACAAAAGAAATATTCAAAAAATCTGAAACATACTGTCCCTGTTGTTGCATCCACCTATGTACTTAATGACACAGCATTTGCAGCGCCTGAAGGAATTACAGAGCTAATTGATGTGACAAATGAATTGATGCCAGAAGGAATAAAAGCTGGCGAGAACGACGTATACAAATTTAAATTAAAACGGAAAAAGGCTCTAGCTCAAGGTGTTGTTGGATTTTCAACTACAACTGCAGTAACGGTAGGTGCTGTACCTATTCCATTCGCTGATGCATTAATATTGGGTCCGATTGAAGTTGCCCAAGTAAAAGCTCTTGCCCATCTGTACGAAATTAGCAAAGATGAAGACTCTAAAGAATTATTAAATGCTATTGTTGAAGTCGGAACAGTTAGTGTAGCTGCGAAAGTTGCAATTAACTCATTGAAAGCTATTCCGGGAATCAACATAGCAGCGAGTGTACTAAATGCTATTATTGCAGGCGCAATTGTTGCTGCAATTGGGGAAGGTTCTATTTATGTGTTTGAAAAAGTATATACTGGAGAAAAAAGTATTAAAGATATTGAATGGGTTAAAAATGTAATGGAGTCTAAACTATCATCTCAATTCATAGAAAATGTAACGGTTGTTGTAGAAAAAATAGCGAATAGTGGTAGTACTAAGGATATCGGTAAACTAATCAATTCGCTATCATCATCGAAGCTCAAAATAAAACTATAAATTACTAATAAAAAAGGACCTATGATAGAAGAGCAAGATAAACTATGATATTAGAAAGACGTGCTCTTTGTGTTAGCTTTCAGTGTCGATGTTAACTCTACATTTTAATTCCACAGCAACATAATCTTTCAATCAGCATACTAACATACTTGTGATATTCAATTGTCTTTTTAATGTGAGATAATTGAAATATCTAGTATGAATGTAGTAGAAGTATGAGTGCCGATTATATCTCGTTCTAAGAAAAACTGGAGATGAGGTGTTCTTACCTTTATTTATGCTATAAAATATTGTTATGGATACTACAATATTACAGAGAATCGTACTATAAATAAATAATTTTTTAGAAGAAGTAGAACGATTAGTTATTCTAAATTTCTATATCTATGCAATTTTTTCGCACTATTAAAAGTTGTTTGTTAGAATGAGCTTAAAGAAACTAAAAAAAGAATGAGTAAGATACATAAATGAGAAAATTTAATTTTTGTAAATTGATGTATAGGAAAATAACTTTTAATGTCTTATGGAAATAATAGAGTGAAATATATTCAGTATGCACTTTAAGCGTTTATGAAAGAACTTAAAAATATATTTGATTTGACGTCAGTCATTCAAGGTGAGGAGACATAGTTATGAACATTCATCCAATAAAAGCTTTTTCTGATAATTATATTTGGATTATTGAAGAAGGCACAGAAGCAGTGGTAGTCGATCCAGGAGAAGCTGAACAAGTCATGGACTACTTAGAAGAAAAGCAGCTACAGTTAAACTCCATCCTTTTAACGCATAATCACGACGACCATATCGGAGGAGTTCAACAAATTTCAGCAAAATACCCAGATGCTTTAATTTATGGCCCAAAAGAAACGGGGGACATAGCTGACCATATCGTAGTGGATGGGGACTCCTTTAAGTTGCTAGGTCAAAATGTCCAAGTATTAAAAACAGGCGGACACACTCACGGACATGTTAGTTTCTTAATGGAAAAAGCTCTCTTTTGCGGGGATGCCTTATTCTCAGCAGGCTGTGGCCGAGTATTTACAAAAGATTATCAAGCTCAATATGATGCCTTACAGAAATTCAAACAATTAGACGATGAGGTACAAGTATATGCCGCTCATGAATACACGCAAACCAATTTACGCTTTGCGCATTCTATGCAGCCATCTAACACGTTCTTTTCTGAAGCCTTAGACCAAGTCAATGAAATGCGTGCAAAAGGAAAACCAACTTTACCCACAACGATTGGCAGGGAGAAAAAAATCAATCTCTTTCTGCAAGCAGAGAAGATGGAAGACTTTAAAGAGTTGCGTAATGCTCGTGATGAGTTTTAGATTATTCATTCAAATCCTGACACTAAGTTTTTACTAAATTATGTAAGGAGATACAAACAATTATGAATTTTGAAACAGTTATGCAAGAGCTTGAAGACTTAAGTAAGCCAAGAATGAAGAAAATATATCTATCTAATGGCGCACAGGAGCCGCTTTTTGGTGTAACAACAGGTGAAATGAAACCTATGTCAAAGAAGATAAAAAAAAATCAACCTTTAGCAGAAGAGCTTTATGCTACAGGTAATTACGATGCCATGTATTTTGCAGGTGTCATTTCGGATCCAAAAGTTATGACGGAGTTGGATTTTGATCGTTGGATGGATGCAGCTTATTTTTATATGTTATCTGATTTTGTGGTAGCTGTGACATTATCTGAGTCAGATATTGCACAAGATGTTGCGGATAAATGGATCGCAAGTGGTCAAGAATTGAGGATGTCTGCGGGCTGGAGTTGTTATTGTTGGCTTTTAGGAAATCGTTCAGACAATGAATTTTCTGAGGGCAAGATCTCTGGCATGCTTGATCATGTGAAAAAGACGATTCATGATGCGCCGGAACGAACGAAAGCGTCCATGAATAATTTTCTATCCACTGTAGGGATTTCATTTTCTCCTTTACATGAAAAGGCAATTGAGACAGCAATGGAAGTAGGTACAGTGGAAGTCAAACGTGAAAACAAAAAAGACAGTACTTTAAATGCTTATGAGAGTATTCAAAAACAAGTAGAAAAAGGAAGAATCGGCTTTAAACGTAAATATGTAAGGTGTTAAGACTAGCTTCACATAGGAGGTTTTAAGGTATGGGAATGCAAGAGCATAAGTATATTGAGACGAATGGGATCAAGCTGCATGTTGTTCAACAAGGACCTGAAGAGGGACCGTTAGTACTGTTGCTACATGGGTTTCCCGAATTTTGGTATGGTTGGAGTAATCAGATGTCTGAACTGGCAAATAAAGGATTTAGAGTATGGGCTCCAGATCAAAGAGGCTATAATCTTAGCGATAAACCTAAAAAAGTAAGTGATTACCGAATAGATTATTTAGCTGCAGATATTGCTGGCCTGATCAAAGTGTCCGGTAAAGAAAAAGTTATTTTAGTAGGACATGACTGGGGTGGAATCGTGGCTTGGAGAGTAGCAAGAGAATATCCTGAGTTATTGCATAAGTTAATTATTCTTAATGCTCCACATGAACTAGCTATGAGCAAACAACTCTTGCAACACCCCTTACAAATTCTAAAAAGTTCATATATTGCTTTCTTCCAATTACGAGGAATACCGGAAAAGATATTTAGTATGTCTAATTGGAAAGCTGTAGAGAAGGCATTAGTGAGCAGCAGCCGAAAAGGAACCTTTAGTGAAAAAGATTTACAAAAATATCGTACTGCGTGGTCTCAACCACGTGCTATGCGTTCAATGATCAATTGGTACCGTGCTCTAATATCCAACTATACTAGTTCGGATGTTCCTTCACGAGTGACTGTGCCAACTTTCTTGGTCTGGGGAGCTAAAGATCAATTTTTAGGTCCTGAATTGGCCCGTAAAAGTCTCGAATTTTGTGATGATGGTCGAGGAGTATTGCTGGGAGAAGCTACTCACTGGGTACACCATGAAGAACCCGAACGTGTCAATAAGCTGATTCTTGATTTTATTATTAGTGAAGAGCCCCCTTTGTAGTTCTCCCTGAGCGTATTTAACTGTAACTAACGGTAACCAGAATAATAAACTCATATAAAAAGGCACAACATCCATTTATTACTGGACGGTGTGCCTTTAATAATTTTTATTATTTCACTTCGCCAATTGGCATAATAACTTTTCCATAAAGTTCATTCAAAACTTGTGCCATTGCAGCATAAATTGCTGAGAATCCACAAATGATTCCTTCGTAACCAGCAATGGTTAAAATAAGTGCAGAGCCTGTAAAATGACCTAAAGATAATAAAAGGAATAGAAGTGCTAATGATCCAAATACAACTTGTAAAGCTTTATTGATTCTAAGAGTTCCAATAAACATAGCAAATGTAAAGATAGCCCACATGAATAAGTAAGCTCCCATAGATTGACTAGAAGGCGCTTCGCCTAAACCCATAGTAGGTAAAATGTTTATTGCAATCAATGATAGCCAAAAGAATCCATAAGATGTGAATGCTGTAGCACCAAATGTATTATTCTTCTTCCATTCCATAATTCCTGCAATAACTTGTGCAAACCCGCCATAAAAGATGCCCATTGCAAAAATCATTGAATCCATTGGGAAAAATCCAGCGTTATGAAGATTTAACAATACAGTAGTCATTCCGAAACCCAAAAGCCCAAGTGGAGCAGGGTTTGCAGTGATTTCTTTAAAGGTAACTGTTTTACCTAATTTATCTTTATCCAATTTGTAAATCTCCTCTAAATATAATAGTCGCAAAAAAAATCGCGCGATTCTTATTATACAGAAGGTAGTTTATGCAAGTCAAATAAAAATCTGAATTAAATGCTTTGAAGCTATTAATCATATTTATATACAAAAAAAACCTAAAAATTAGATTTTTAGGGAATGACTTATTTTGAAATTTGTCTTTTTTGTATTAAACTTATTTTGTATAGTTGTCGAAGTAACCTTGAATAAAAACGATAGGTGTTCCTTTATCTCCGCTACCAGAGGTTAAATCAGATAACGAACCGATTAAGTCTGTTAATCTACGTGGAGTAGTACCTTGCGCTTCCATCGTGCCAACTAAATCTTCCTTTTTATTCAGGATGTATTCAGAAATAGATTGTTTTAGATCTTCTCCACGAAGATGAGAGAAGTTATTGTCGGCTAAATATTTTAATTTCACTTCATTTGGAGTGCCTTCAAGTCCTACGGTGTATGCAGGTGAAACAACTGGATCTGCAAGTTCCCAAATTTTACCAACTGGGTCTTTGAATGCCCCATCGCCATATACCATGACTTCAATTGTTTTACCTGTCAGTTCTTTTAATTTGGCTTGAATACCATCAACAATTGGTTGGCAATTGTTTGGAAAGAGTTTTAGGGTATCTTCTGTTGCTTTATTTGATCCAAGCAGGCCATAAGTTTCATTAAAGCCGCTACCATTGATTGATGCCGTTAAAATATCATCAAGGCCGTATACTGTTTCAGCTCCATTAGCTGATAAAATACGTTTTGTTCTAAAGCGTGAATGTATATCACTCGTTAGGACATGTTTAGTATACGTTAAAATAGTTTTGGGATTGTTTGAGAAAATGACTTCGCAAGTTGCGCCTTCAGCTTCAATCAACTCTCTATAGTAATCGATATAATCGATTCCAGTAAATCGGTGTTTTTTATAACCGAAATGCTCACGGAATTCAGCTTCAGTTAAAACATCTGTCCATGGATTTACACCTTTGACATCCAATTCATCAATCTCAACAAGTTGATTCCCTACTTCATCAGAAGGATAACTCAACATTAAGATGATACTATTTGCACCTTTTGCAATACCACGTAAAATATTTGCAAAGCGATTACGACTTAATATTGGGAAAATGACGCCAATTGTTTCATCACCGAATTTTGCTTTGATATCTTCAGCAATAGCATCAATTGATGCGTAGTTTCCTTGTGCGCGTGCTACAATTGATTCGGTTATAGTAACAATATCTCGATCTTCAAAAGAAAAATCTTTATTCTTAGCTGCATTTAAGACAGTCTCCACTACAATTTGTTCAATATCGTCACCTTTATTGATGATTGGACCGCGAAGACCGCGTACTACTGTTCCTACTGTGTTTTCCAATATGATCTCTCCTAATAAATTGCTTTATAAAAATAGGCATAACTATTTACACACTATATCCTTATTATACCTTTCTGAACGGTTAGAAGTAAAATAGAATAATATACTAGATGAATATAACGAGTTATTGAAAAAGTGTACTTCTTTTAATTAATCAATGTCTCTTATATCTCTGTTTCAAAAATATTCTATTTCATACTCCGTTAGTGAAAACGTAGATTTAAACTCATTTGTACTCAAAAGGAGTTTGTGTATCATGAGTTAATAGTATTATAAACAAAGAATTAAGTTGATTAACATATGTTTCGGGGACGTACATAGTTTAAATGCAATTAACATATGTGGTATAATTACTAGGCGTACTTTAAACAAAAGTAGACTTAAAAGGACTTATTTAATTATAGAAATTGAAATCAGTAAATAGTCGAATGGTTCAATGTTATATATAGAATTTATTAAAGGAGAAGCTTAGATGAACTTAAGAGAACAAATCAGCCATTACATACCTTATACTACTCAAGAAACTAAAGAACAAGAAGTTATCCTAAAGTATATGGATACTTTTGACAATTTACTGGCACGCGAAAATGAATTTGCGCATTTTACAGCTTCAGCTTGGGTAGTAAATCCCAAACGTACAAAAGTGCTAATGGCTTACCACAATATTTACCAATCTTGGTCATGGGTTGGTGGCCATGCGGATGGCGATCCAGATTTATTACAAGTAGCTTTAAAAGAAACAAAAGAAGAAACAGGATTGACGACTATCAGTCCTGTAACAGAAAACATTTATTCAGTAGAAATTTTAGGTGTTCCGGGTCATCTAAAAAAGGGAATTCCTATTGCAACCCATCTGCATTTAAATGTAACTTATTTAATTGAAGCGAATGAAGAAGAGAAAACCACGGTCAAAGAAGATGAAAACAGTGCTATCAAATGGATGGAATTGGAAGAAGCCATTGAGGCTTGTACAGAACCTGATATGAAAGTAGTTTATCGAAAACTAAATGACAAGTTAAAAAACTACAAATAAATTACTTAATAAAAAAGCTGAGTACTATTTCTTCTATAAAACTATAGAAGAAATAGTACTCAGCTTTTTATATTCCTAGTTTAAACTTCGTCTGATTCGTTCATTAAGCCGGCTTTTTCAAATAAATAAAAGGCGACACTTAGAATAATTCCGACTACACTCGCAAGAATCATCCCTTTTAATTCGATTCCCGCAAAATTAACCGTTAATCCACTTAAACCAGCAACAAGAACGATAGAAGTTAAAATCAAATTTTTTGATTTGCTATAATCTACTTTAGATTCCACTAATAAGCGCAATCCACTTGTCCCAATCATTCCGTAAAGCAAGAAGGTTACTCCACCAATCACATTTCCTGGAATCGTCGAGATAAACGCTGCTAAAGGTCCGATGAAAGCCATGCAGATCGAAAAGATAGCTGCTCCAGCGATTACTCGAACGCTGTATACGCGCGTGATAGCCATTACTCCAATATTTTCTCCATAAGTTGTTGTAGGCACCCCGCCAATCAGACCAGATAAAGCAGTGCCCAAATTGTCGGCGAATAAAGAGCGATGTAATCCAGGATTTTTTATCAGATCATGGCCAACAACATTTGAAGTGACGACCTGATGCCCGATGTGTTCAGAAGTTAAGACAAGAAGAACCGGAAGCATCGTTAGTATTGCATTCACATCGAATTTTGCCCATTGAAAATGGGGCATGGTAAACAATGACGTTTCCGTTAAAGGTGTAAAGTCGACCATTCCAAAAGCTGCAGCAGAGATATATCCGACAACGATTGAGATTAAAATTGGGATAGTAGATAAAAATCCTTTAAATAAAACTGAACCTAAAATTGCTACACCTAATGTAATGAAAAAGACAATAAAGTCTTGCGATGAGGCCGTTTCGGTCATCAAGTTTGCGCCTATTGAGCCGCCTTGAACAGTATTACTTGCTAGCTCTAGTCCAATCAATGCTACAACTGCTCCCATTGCTGCTGGTGGAAGGACAATATCGATCCACTTCGTACCTACACGACGAATGAAAAGAGCTAAAAGACAACCCATGATCCCTAAGACGACAAAACCTCCTTGAGCATAAGCAAATCCTTGATTTGCAATAATAATACTGGCAGGTCCAATGAAGGCAAAACTTGAACCAAGATAAGCAGGGGCTTTTCCTTTAGTGATAAGAATAAATAATAACGTAGAAATTCCGTTCATTAACAAAACAATACTAGGGTCAATACCAAAGATGATGGGCACTAGTACTGAAGCTCCAAACATAGCAAATGTATGCTGCAAACTTAACGGAATGAGTAATTTTACAGGTACCTTTTCATCTACTTGAATAATTTTCTTGCTTGACATCTACGATTCCTCCTATTTTTGGGCACAAAAAATGCCCTTTTGAATGGTGTATTCGCAAAAGGACCTCAGGTATCGTATCATAATTTGACTTGTTACCCTTTTTAATCTCTCTGGATTAATTTAAAAGGACTTTGCTTTGACTTATTCTAGCAGTAAATAATTAGAATTACAACAGCCGATTACCAAATAGATAAGAGAGAGTGCTATCCATCCATAATAGATAAGTAATAAAGTAACTCAATCATTGGTTTACATTTAGCAACCTATTATTTACATAACAGAAAGTGCGGTTGGTTTATCTATTTCAAAAGGTGCAATCATTGAAGTAAAGCTATATACTAGTACTAGATAAATATTTGGTTTTGGAGGGTTAATAAAATGAACAATAACGATCGATTAGTAAGGTTAAGATACGCATTAGATATTAAAGATAATGACATGGTAGAAATTTTCAAATTAGGTGGTATGGACTTAACAAAAGAAGACATCAAGAAGATGCTGGATAAAAAAACAAAAGAAAGCCCTAGTGAAGTAAAAGAAGAGGAATTCAAAAATAATGAATATAAAAAAGAGTGTTCCAACCAAACGCTGGAATCTTTTTTAAACGGTTTAATCACCTTCAAGAGAGGTAAAAAAGAATCAGACGCTGAAGATTCGGAACCAAAAGTAGTTATGACATTAAATAATACTAATGTAAACAATCTGTTGCTCAAGAAAATCAAAATTGCACTATCGCTTACAAGTGAAGATATGTTGGGCGTTTTAGGTAATGCTGGAGTCGAAATATCAAAAAGTGAGTTAAGTGCAGTTCTTAGAAAAGAAGGCCATCGAAACTACAAACAATGCGGCGATCGATACGCTAGAAACTTCTTAAAAGGATTAGCAATAGCTTGGCGTGAGTGATTTTTAGTCTTTTAATAAGTTTAGATATCTAAATAATATTGGGTTGTTCTTCGGATAGTTAACGCTGAAGTTCATGCCAATATTTTTTTTACATAATTTAAAAATACATAGGTAAAATACATTGATTATAAAAAATAAAGCACTATAATTGAAAAGGATGTAAAAATAGGGCATTAAATTTATATAAATTATAATTGAACTTATTCATTCTTAATAGTAGTGAGAAAAGAAATTGTTAGTACGAAAAAATCGTCTAACTTTTTTTTGTTTTAGAAAACTGACGCCTAACATTCAGCAATCATACAGGAGGAAAGTACATGAAAAAAGCAGGATTTGATCCGCAAAAGTATATTGAAGAGCAATCAAAATATATACTAGAACGAGTAAATGATTACGATAAGTTGTACCTTGAATTTGGTGGGAAACTTATTGGTGATAAACACGCCAAACGTGTATTGCCCGGATTTGATGAGGATGCAAAAATAAAATTATTACAAAAATTAAGAAATCAGGCTGAAATTATTATCTGTGTGTATGCTGGAGATATCGAACGAAATAAAATTCGTGGCGATTATGGTATCACATATGATATGGATGTTTTACGCTTAATTGATGAATTAAGAGGGTATGGTTTAGAAGTGAATAGTGTCGTAATTACCCGCTACAATGGACAACCCTCTACAAAACTCTTCATTAATAAACTAGAAAGAAGAGATATAAAAGTTTTTACACATGCTGCAATTGAAGGATACCCTTCAGATATTGAAAACATTGTAGGAGAAGAAGGATTTGCAAAGAATGAGTATATTCCAACAACTAAACCAATTGTTGTCGTTACAGCACCAGGTCCTGGAAGTGGAAAACTGGCAACTTGTTTAAGCCAGCTTTATCATGAACGACACCAAGGAAAAGCAGCTGGATATTCAAAATTTGAAACTTTTCCAGTTTGGAATGTTCCGTTAAAACACCCACTTAATATCGCTTATGAAGCAGCCACTGTCGATTTAAAAGATGTCAATATGATCGATAGTTTCCATTTTGAAAAATACAATCAAGTAGCCGTCAATTACAATCGTGATCTTGAAACTTTCCCAGTTATAAAAAAAATCATTGAAAAAATTACTGGAAAAGAATCAGTATACCAATCTCCAACAGACATGGGCGTTAACCGTGTTGGTTTTGGTATTATTGATGACGAGGCTGTAAAAGATGCATCTAAGCAAGAAATTATTCGTAGATGTTTTTCAACTGAAGGTGACTTTAAAAAAGGATTGATCGATGAAGAGATCCTTAATCATATGAAATTGATCATGGAAGAAGTTGGATTGAAGAAAGAAGATAGAGTTCCAGTTGCACCAGCTCGTAGATATGCTGAAAAGATAAGAGAACATTCAGAAACAACGGATATGCCAGCTGTGATTGCATTCGAATTAGCAGACGGACAGATTGTTACTGGAAGAACGACACCATTGATGGATTCTTGTTCTGCAGCTATCTTAAATTCTATTAAGGTATTGGCTCATATTTCAGATGAAATCCATTTATTATCTCCCAACATTTTAGAAACCATTCAAAAACTAAAAGTAACGGATCTTCATAGTAAAATCAGTGCATTGAACTCAAGTGAAGTTCTTATTGCACTTGCTATTAGTGCAGTTACTAACCCCACAGCTCAATTGGCTTATAACAAGCTAGCTGAATTAAAAGATGTTCAAGCACACTCAACAGTTATGTTAAATAAAGATGATGACCAAACACTTCGCAAATTAGGATTAGATATTACTTGTGATCCATTCTACCCATCAGAAAACTTGTACTATATCTAAAGATAAATGAAACGAGGCCGGGATAAAAATCCTAGCCTCTTCTTTATATACGAATGTTTATTCTAAAACGTGCTCCAAAAAGCAGACCCGGGTCTAAGTGCTTATTGTCCCACTCTCGGCTGTTTTTTATTATGATAAAAAAACAACCTAACATGTAAGCGTTATAGTTATGTTGTGGTAAATCATTCATTTCTATATAATTAATTTCAGGTAATAAAATAATGAGTTTTTAATGTGTGTTGGTTGATATCAATAAAAGAAATGAGGGTAAAAATGGACTGGGATAAGGAAATTCAAGAGTTAGCAACTAAATTTGTACCTTATATCGAAAGTGGGCTTTATATTCACGATGGTACAAATAACTTATTTAGTAAAAATGAAAATGATTTATTTCCTTCTGCAAGTATCATTAAGCTTCCGATATACCTTTATTATTACGAGAAAGCTATTCAAGGAAAACTTCATCTAAAGACTAAAGTAACTGTATCTAAACTAAATCGGGCAAATGGATCAGGAATAATGCATATTTTAACATCTATAGAAGAATGGAGTATTGAAGACCTTCTACAACTTATGATTGCTGTTTCAGACAATGAAGCTACTAATCAGTTGATTGGTTATGTTGGTTTAGAAGATTTACAAGCATGGATACAAACAAAACATTGGCATAAAGGAATAGCTCTGAGACGCTACTTGATGGACTATGAATCAGGGTTAGTCAATGAAGTTTCGCCATTAGGAGCGACAGAAGTTTTAAAAGAAATCATTGAACTGGGAGAGAATCATCCAAGTTGGAAAAATCAAATAGAAAAGCCTTTTTTATTACAGCAATTTAGGACGGGTTTACCAGGTTACTTAGATGAGAGAGAAATCCCAATCTTAGAAATGTTAAATAAAACTGGTGAAGATAATGAAATTCGTCATGATATGGCGTTATTTCGCTACCAAGGCCGGATAATTTATATTGCTTCATTAAATAAAAGTGTAAAAGAAGAAGCTAAAGCAATAGAGTGGATGCAAGAAATCGGGAAGTTAGCATTTAAATGGTTAACTACTACTGACTAATCATCATCTTTCTTGCTGATTAGTGTTAAAAAATTAGCAATAAGGAGAGAGATACATACATGAAAAAAATGGTTAATGTCACGACAACTTTTTTATGGTCAAAAAACCTTGAACACCCAGTTCAAGAAAAAATACGAGAACAAGATAGAAAAGAGCACTTTTATACCTTAACAGATGAAGAAGCTATGAGCTTGTATAAGGATCGCTTAGTAGACTCTGAATTACTTTACGGGGATATTGTAGAGGTTTTAGAAACTAGTGGAGAGTATGCACAAGTAACGGTCATAAAACAAGCCTATAAAAATGAACCCAAGGGATATCCGGGATGGATCTTCAATAAGGATCTTGCTTCCATACCAGATGGTTGGTCAGAGGAATTAGATCAAATCGCTGTTAAGCAGCCAATAGCAAAAATCAATATTATAAAGGATAACCAATCTTCTCAAATGGATCTTTCTATTGGAACCATTTTATCTGTACTAGAAGAAACAACTGATGAATATAAAGTTCTTACACCAGCTGGTATCGGGATAATCGGAAAAAGAGATGCTCATTTACTAAGTGATTTACCATTAAATGCTGTAGATCAATTGATCAATAACGCAAAATCATTTTTAGACTTGAGGTATGTTTGGGCAGGAACAAGTGCTGCTGGATTTGATTGTTCAGGCTTTGTTTATACATTGTTTCGGACGTTCAATATCTGGTTGAGCAGGGATGCTCAAGAACAAGTTTTTGAAGGAGAAGCTCATTCGTATGAAGAAGCAAAGCCTGGAGATTTGTTGTTTTTTGCTTACCAAGAAGGCTATGGAGAAGTTCATCATGTAGGAATTTATTTAGGAGAAGATCAAATGATCCATTCCCAAACTCCTGGATCAAAAGTTATGATCACGAAGCTTGAAGGAACAAACTATCAAAAAGAATTATGTGCTGTCAGACGTTTTTTCAACTAATCATAAAATATGAAAAGAGTATGAAAGGGTGAAATAAAATGAAAAATCATATAAAAGGTTTGGGAATAATTAGTTTAACTGTATTACTAGCAGCTTGTGGAGGTGCAGATTCGCAAGATTCTTCAACTACAAGTACTTCAGCAACTAGTGAAAAAAAATTAGCTGATAAACAAGAACTACACTTGACTGCTGCTTCAGAAATTCCTTCTATGGATACAGCATTAGCAACTGATTTAACGAGTTTTACGGTCATGAACAATGTTTTCGAAGGGTTATATGTTTTAGGACCAGATTCTGAACCTGTTTTAGGTGCGGCAGCCCAAGAACCTACTGTAAGCGAAGATGGAAAAACTTACACATTCAAGCTCCGTGACGATGCTGTTTGGTCTAATGGAGAACCGGTCACTGCGGATGATTTTGTTTATGCCTGGCAAAAGGTAGTTGCACCTGAAACGGCAAGTGGATATGCATATATGTTTGATGGGTTGGTCAAAAATGCTACTGAAATTATTAATGAAGAAATGGAACCAACTGATTTAGGAATTAAAGCAATCAGTGATACGGAGTTAGAAATCACACTAATGCAGCCAACCCCTTATTTTGATCAGTTGCTGACATTGCCATTTTTCTTTCCACAAAATAGAACATTTGCCCAAGAACAAGGTGATAAATATGGAAGCTCAAATGAAAATCTAGTTTATAATGGACCATTTATATTAGAAGATTGGAACCAAGCGAGCAGTGTAGGATGGACTTTTGAAAAAAATGAAGATTATTGGGATGCTGAGGCTGTTGTTCTAGATACTGTAACAGTAGATGTTATCAAAGAAGTGACTACAGAGCTAAATTTATTTGAAAATGGTGATACAGATATTGCTTTTCTATCAGGAAGTTTTGTCGCTCAATATAGTGAAGACGCTAATTTTCATTCTTCATTAAATGCGACAACTTTCTATATTGAAATGAATAACTTGAATAATAACGAAAAAACAGAGTTGAGCAATGCTAATATTCGCTTAGCTATTGCGTCAGCAGTCGATAAAGATGGCTATGTAAATAGCGTTTTACAAGATGGTTCAGAATCGATTGATGGATTTGTTCCAGCCGGTTTAGCAAGTAATCCTGTAACTGGTGCAGATTATCGTGAAGATGCTGGGAATTTGTTGACATATGATGTTGAAAAAGCTCAAGATGCTTGGGAAACTGGATTATCAGAGTTGGGAACGGACAGCCTTGAATTAGAACTGATTACATCAGATACAGAGGATTCAAAACGATTAGCTGAGTATTTACAAGACCAGTTACAAAAGAATTTACCGGGCCTGACAGTTAAATTAAGAAGCATGCCATTTAGTATGAAATTAGATACAGTACGTGCTGGAAACTATGATATGGCCATTAATTCATGGATAGCAGATTTTGCAGATCCCATCAATTATGTGGAACGCTTTGACACAGATATCAATCGTATGAATTATTCAAATCCGGATGTTGATGCTTTAGTAGACAAAGCAAAAGCAACTTACGATGATGAAGCACGATGGGAAACATTAGTAGAAATTGAAACAGTGGCTTTAGGGGAAGATGCCGCACTTGCACCACTATACCAATCAGCAGATTCTTATTTATTGAATCCAAACGTTAAAGATTATTATAAACGTGTTTTTGGACCAGATAGTTACAAATGGGCTTGGATAGAAGCAGAATAATTGAGCGTAAAGACTAACAATTAACAGGTGAAGTAATCTGTTAGTTGTTAGTCTTTATTAAAAGAAAATGAGAATAAAAAACTCGCCATTTTTAAACTAAATGATAAAATTAGAACAAGTTTTCACATAGTTATAAAGGCTTATTATTTCATCAGTTGCATAATAAATGGTTAAAAAAAGTCGGTTTTTAGCATCAAAACTATCAGATTCTAAAAATAAACTAGTTTGGATAAGAATATAAAAGATATACAGGTTATTTTTAGAAAGATAATTCTGAAGTCAGATTGTGAAAAAACTACGACTGAAAATTAAAAATCGCTTACATTTTTTAGAAAACGACATTGGAAAACGCTTTACAACGGTTTTTTTTAGCGTTACATTTAGAATACAAACGCATGAAAGAGTATTATACTATTGGAGGGAATAAAATGACTAAAGAATATATTATGTCAATTGACCAAGGTACTACTAGTTCTAGAGCAATCATATTTGATAAAGCAGGAAACTCTAAATGGAGTTCTCAAAAAGAGTTTACGCAACATTTTCCTAAGCCAGGCTGGGTAGAACATGATGCTAATGAAATTTGGATTTCAGTTTTATCTGTCATTGCAGGTGTTTTAATTGAATCAGGTTTAAAACCATCTGATATTGATAGTATCGGGATCACTAACCAACGTGAAACAACTGTTGTTTGGGACAAAGAAACAGGTAGACCAATTTACCGTGCAATCGTATGGCAATCAAAACAAACAAACGGCATTGCTAATCAACTTAAAGAAGATGGGCACACTAAATTAATTAAAGATAAAACTGGTTTAGTTATTGACTCTTATTTCTCAGCAACTAAGGTCAAATGGATTTTAGACCATGTTGAAGGATCAAGAGAACGTGCTAAAAAAGGTGAATTATTATTTGGAACGATTGATACTTGGTTAGTTTGGAGATTAACAGGTGGAAAAGCACATGTAACCGATTATTCAAATGCAAGTCGTACAATGTTGTTTAATATTTACGATCTTAAATGGGACGAAGACATTTTAGCGTTGCTAGATATTCCAAAAGAAATGCTGCCAGAAGTCAAATCATCTTCTGAAGTATATGGTAAAACGATTCCTGAGCATTTCTATGGTGGGCAAATTCCAATTGCCGGCATGGCAGGTGATCAACAAGCTGCTTTATTCGGACAAGTAGGATATGAAAAAGGAATGGTTAAAAACACTTACGGCACTGGCGCTTTTATCATTATGAACACAGGTAAAGAACCTATTAAGTCAGAAAACGGTTTGCTTACATCGATTGCTTATGGCTTGAATGGCGAGATCACTTACGCATTAGAAGGAAGTATTTTTGTAGCTGGATCAGCACTTCAATGGTTAAGAGATGGAATGAGAATGTTTAGAACAGCTCCTGAATCTGAAGAATATGCTAAAAAAGTAGATTCAACAGAAAATGTTTATGTAGTACCTGCATTTACGGGTTTAGGTGCACCATATTGGGATCAAGATGCTCGCGGAGCTGTCTTTGGGTTAACACGTGGAACAACTAAAGAACACTTTATAAGAGCAACACTTGAATCATTGGCTTACCAAACGAAAGACGTTGTAGATACAATGAATAAAGAATCTGGTATTCCAATTAAAACATTACGTGTTGATGGAGGAGCATCTCAAAATGACTTCTTGATGCAATTTCAAGCAGATATCTTAGATACTCAAATTGAACGTTCTAAAATTAGCGAAACAACAGCATTAGGTGCAGCTTACCTTGCTGGATTAGCAACAGGATTTTGGAAGGACCAAGATGAGATCAAAAAATACTGGGAAAAAGATGCCTCATTCACTCCGAATATGGGAGAAGAAGAGCGCGAAGACTTATACGCAGGTTGGCAATCAGCTGTTGAAGCTACACGTATTTTCAAACACAAACCTATCAGAGAAAATAAATAAGATACGTATTTTTTGATTAATACTTATCTTAGGAATAGAATGAAAAAGTGCATCCTTTATTTGGGGTGTTCTTTTTCATTCCATCCATTAAGGACAAATAAAAAAAATTAAGGCAGTCTAAAAGCGCTGTTATTATTATTTAGGAGGCAGCATATGAGTAAAAAATATATCATGTCGATTAGCCAAGGAACGGATCTGACAAAAGCTATTTTATTTGATAAAAAAGGGAACCAAAAATGGAGTTCACAAAAAGAAATCACTCAAAACTTTCCTAAACCAGGTTGGGTAGAGCAAGACGCCAATGAGATTTGGTTATCCGTTTTATCTGTCATCGCAGGTGTTTTGATTGAATCTGGAGTGAAACCAGTAGATATTGACAGTATTGGGATTACGAATCAACGCGAAACAGTTGTAGTTTGGGATAAAGAGACAAGCAGGCCTATCTATCAAGCAATTGGCTGGCAGTCAAAACAAACAAATGCACTCGCACAACAATTAAGAGAAGATGGTCATGAAGAATCTATCCATAATAAAACCGGCTTAGTTGTGGATTCTTATTTCTCAGCAACTAAAATTAAATGGATCTTAGATCATGTAGATGGAGCAAGAGAACGGGCTAGTAAAGGTGAATTAGTATGTGGAACGATTGATACTTGGATAGTGTGGAAATTAACAGGTGGAAAAGCTCACGTAACAGACTATTCAAATGCAAGTCGTACCATGTTATTTAATATTTATGATCTTAAATGGGATGAAGATATTTTGGCTTTATTGGATATTCCAAAAGAAATGTTACCAGAAGTGAAATCATCTTCTGAAGTTTATGGAAATACAGTACCAGAACATTTTTATGGTGGAGAAGTCCCAATCGCGGGTATGGCTATTGACCAACAAGCTGCTTTACTAGGGCATGAAGGGCATGAAAAAGGTATGGTCAAAGCAACATATGGTACGGGCGCATTTATTATTATGAATACGGGTACAGAACCCATTAAATCAGATAAAGGGTTACTAACCTCTATTGCTTATGGTATTAATGGAGAAGTTACTTATACACTTGAAGGTAGTATTTTTGTAGCCGGATCAGCACTTCAATGGTTAAGAGATGGTCTAAGAATGTTTAGAACAACTCCTGAATCTGAAGAGTACGCTAAAAAAGTAAATTCAACAGACAATGTATATGTTGTCCCTGCTTTTACTGGTTTAGCTGCGCCTTATTGGGATCAAGACGCGAGAGGATCTGTTGTAGGGTTAACGCGAGGAACGACTAAAGAACATTTTGTGCGTGCAACTTTAGAATCACTGGCTTACCAAATAAAAACTGTTGTAGACACGATGAATGATGAATCAGGTATTCCAATAGAAGTTTTACGTGTAGACGGTGGAGCAGCTCAGAATGACTTTTTGATGCAATTTCAAGCTGATATTTTGAACAAACGGATCGAACGCCAAAACGAAACTGAAACAGCAAACTTAGGAGCTGCTTACTTGGCAGGATTAGCAACTGGATTTTGGAAAGATGAAACTAACGTTAAAAGGACTTGGGAAAAAGAAGCAACATATGAGCCCGACATGGAAGAATCTGTTCGAGAAGATTTATATGCAGGCTGGCAATCAGCTGTTGAAGCGACCAAAGCATTTAAATATAGACCTTCAAAGAAAAATGATTAAGGCACTAAATTTTGCTGAAGCAAAACTTTCAGATCTAGCTAAATAAAAAACAGAGGACTCCATTTTAAACGGAATCCTCTGTTTTTTGTTCAATAAACCATTAAATAAAGTGATTAGATTACCAGATTTTAATCAAAATCGTAATCTAATTTATCCTCTTGGCGTAAATGTAATTTTTTCATAACAAATCGTGCAGGCGGTTGAGCAATCAAAAGCTCACAGAACAAAGCAATTGAAAAATTTCTAGGCCAATGTGATAATGATCCAAATGAATCTAGGCTAATACCCTTACCAAGCATACCGCCAATTACTGTCATAATCAATGACATCCCAATAACAGTAAAAAAGATGGTGAATAATATTTTTGCATTAAATCCATCGGTATCATCGGAAAAAGTGTGCACTAATTTTTCTGCAATACGCCCAATAACGAGTACTTCTAGCAACATGGCAATGATCAAGATAATAGGAAAAGACTTGAGAATAATCAGGAATACTTCTGTATCAAGCTTACCAAATTCTAGTCCAATGTTTACTGTGCTCATAATAATAACAGTTATCGTACAAATAATAAGACCGTATAACATTCCTTCTTTAGCATTGTGGGGCAATCTGTTTTCTTTAATTTCTTTGATAGTAAAAAACTCCTTTTCAATGTATCTCTTAGGAGTGTATCAGAAACTATAGCTATTGCGTAAGTTAGATTTTCATGAAAATTACATGAAAGCGTTAATTGTGTTGTCTTTTCAACAAAAATAACCCGCTTTTAATAAAAAAAGCGAGTTATTTGTATTAAAATCTATTTAATTTTTAATGATGCTAATTGTTCTTCAATAGCATCAAATGGAGCTTCTGCTTGCAATAGAGCAGCTGCTGTATAAGCACTCTCAATCAAAGCAGTATCGTATAAATGGACTGTCTTATCAGAAGTTTCAATAGCTAATTCTAAATTCATTTTAGCACTACCTAAATCATAGAAAGCTAGAACTGTTTCTTCTTCAAATGAAGATAAAGCTTCTTCAATTCTGTCAAAACTAGTTCCAATTCCACCTTCAGGAGTTCCGCCAGAGCTTTTGACTGTAACATCTTTAGCCACTTCACTAATCAATTTAGCTAAACCGTCTGCAATTTCTGATACGTGAGAAACCAGCAATACACCATATTCTTTACTCATCATACACACCTGCTTCCATCATCGTTTTAAATAGATAGCTGCTAGACATAGCGCCTGGATCGGCATGCCCTATAGAACGTTCGCCTAAATAAGAGGCACGTCCTTTAGTTGCTTTCATGTCCTTTGTTTTTTCAACGGATTCTTCAATCAAAGCGGCAGTTAGATTCTTAGCTTTTACAGCTTCGATAACTGGAATCCATTCATCGACCATTGTTTTCTCGCCAGCTACAGCCTTACCACGTTTTTGAATACCTTCTAATCCGGCTTCTAAAACTGTTCCTAAATCATCACTGTCTTGACTAGCTTTAGCCATGCTGATAAATGCAGAACCAAGTAGAGGGCCAGAAGCACCTCCTACTTTACTGACTAAAGTCATCCCAGTTGTTTTTAATAAGTCTGTTAATGTTTCTGGATTTTTGGCTTCTAAAGCTTCCGTTAATGCATTAGCTCCACGGGCAAGGTTGTTCCCGTGATCTCCATCACCAATAGCTGTATCTAAATCACTAAGATAAGCTTTATTTTCTAAAATTTGTTCAATAAAAAGTTCTAGCCATTTTTTTGTCGTTTCTGTAGTTAACATAAATTTTTGTCATCCTTTCTTTACCAAGCAATAGTTGTTACAGGGGCGTTTAAGTACTCTAACCAGCTAGAGTCTTCTAGCTTAACTAAAGTTAAAGATAGACCTTCCATATCGATGGAAGTCATATAATCGCCGACTTTTCTGAACGATAAAGTTATTCCTTCGTCTGCTAATAATTGTTTTACATCATTCATAAAAATAAATTGTTCCATCAATGGAGTACCACCCATACCATTCACTAGAACTGCAAATGAATCTCCTTTTTGCCATTGGAATTCTTTTTTCAACTGGTTTACAAGTTCTTTAGCTAAGGCAGCAGAAGGTTGAAGTTTTTCTCTACTGTAACCAGGTTCACCATGGATACCTACGCCAAATTCAATTTCGTCATCCATTAATTCAAATCCTGGTTTACCAACTTCTGGTACAGTAGCAGGGTTTAAAGCTACACCCAATGATTTGACCTCTGGGATAAGTTTATCTGCTAATTCTTTAATTTCTTTTAGTGACAAGCCTTTTTCGGCAGCAGCACCTAAAATTTTATGAACCAAAACAGTACCAGCAATACCACGTTTTCCAGCAGTATACGTACTGTCTTCAACGGCTATATCGTCATCTACTACAATATAATCAACTTCAATATCTTCCATTTCCGCTAATTCTTTAGCCATATCAAAGTTCATAACGTCTCCAGAATAATTTTTAATGATTAAAAAGACACCTTTACCTTCATCGCTAGCTTTGATACCTTCTAAAATTTGATCAGGAGTAGGGGATGTAAATACTTCACCACAAACGGCGGCTGATAGCATTCCTTTTCCAACGAACCCTGCATGAGATGGTTCATGTCCACTTCCACCACCACTTACTAATCCAACTTTTCCAGTTTTTTCGCCTTTACGATGGATGACAGATGTTTCTGGCAAGCGTTCAACTAAATCTTCATAAGCAAAGACTAAGCCATTTAACATTTCATCTAATATATTTGATGGATCATTGATAATTTTTTTCATTATTTTCCAGACCCCCTAAAGTAATTTAAAAATGGTTTCACTACTATTGTAACCGTTTTTAAGATAGAGGACAAATATAACAATTGAATAGAGGGTACAAAAAAACTCTTCCATTCAAAAATGGAAGAGGAAAGGATATTCAAAATTTACTTTGGAGGAGTAAAAGTGAAAAAATAAAAGGTTGGTTGTATATTGTTTTGGTATACTGTTAGTATATAAGACAAATGTGAATAAATTGTATCCTCTATCGTACTAAAAAGTGAAAAAAGAAATTAAAGATGAAGGAGAACATAGAATGAATAATCAAGTACAGTTGTATTCACTTGTAAAGAAACTTTATCAAGCAAACTTTTGGGAAGATTATTGGGACAATGATATTATAGGCATTCAATTGCCAGACCATAAAGACCCTGTTTTTATTTCAATACTAGGAAAAGCGGAACAAAATTTTGGCTTTTTGATTTATCGAAATTTAGAAGAACTGTCTTATTATTTTGAAATGCGTAAACAGGCTGAGTTTAGTGAGTTTAATTCAGCAATAGAAATGCTTCAAACGCACAAATGTATTTCTTTAAATTTTGAGGACCGCAAAGAAATTCCAAAAGAAGAGTATGAAAAGATAAAAGCTAGCGGTGTAACATTTAGAGGCAAAAAAGCTTGGCCGGTATTTACTGATTATAAACCAGGCTATTATCCATTTGCGATAAATGAAAAAGATGTGTCTTTCCTGATAGCTGTATTTGAAAAGTTAATTGAAACAGCAACTGATTTTCGAGCATCTTTACAATTTTATGAAAAAGAACAAGAAACCTATGAAATTTTAATGCGCACTTATAAGAGAGACGGTTCTTACGAAGATGGCTTTTATGTTGTACCTGAAGCTATTTTAGAAGGAGTATTAGATAATGAAGTGGAATATGCCTCAATCAAATTAACTGACTTTGAAATGAAACGAGTAAACAATCAAAAAATGAAACATACGATATGGGAATTAGACATTGATTTTATTGGAGTACCGGTTGTTCCTCCAAACGGTGGACGTCCTATATTTCCCAGTTTGTTAATTGTAGCAGATACAAAAAATAGTGAAGTGATCTGCAGTGAATTTGTTAACCCAATAGAAGCTGAAAAAATTCAGCGTATCATCATTCAATTGATCTTGGCACAGAATGGTAAACCACCCAAGATTGTCGTAAATGCTAATCGTTATGTTAAAATTGCTAGTTGCTTAGAAAATTTATTGACCACTTTAGACATAGAACTGGTTCCCGTTCAGAAGCTGCCTTTACTATCTGTGGTGAAAGAAGACATGCTAGAATACTTTAAAGACTAATTTGATCAAAGACACATCAATATAAAAGATGGAGGTAAATAGTGAAAACTTTAGTGATTATATCTCATCCCGACATAATGGAATCAGGAAGCCAACAATATTTATTGAGTTCAATTCCTGATAATAAGGACATAACGGTTCATCATTTGGAATCTCTTTACCCGGATTTCAAGATAGATGTAGAAAAAGAACAGGCACTGCTAAAGGAACACGATCGTATTATCTTTCAGTTTCCCTTCTATTGGTATAGTTCTCCAGCACTATTAAAAAAGTGGCAAGATGATGTACTAACAGATGGATTTGCTTATGGGAAAAATGGGAAAGCTTTAACAGGAAAAGAATTTGGCTTAATAGTAACGATTGGTGTAAAAAAAGAAGAATATCAACCTGGAGGGCGTGAAGGCTTCAGTATTGATGAATTAACCAAACCTTATCAAGCCCTAGCTCTTAAGACAAAAATGACATTCCTTAAAACATTGCCGATTTTTCAATTCAGTTATTTGACGGAAGACCAAAAGATGACTCTATTGATTCGCTATCAACAATATTTGACTCAAGAAAAAGACGACAGTCTAGAAGCACGAGAAAAGTGGTTCCTACAAGAACTAAAATCGACAGATTTAAGCAAGTTAAATGAAGGAGACCAATTTATTTTAGAGCAAACGATAGAGTTTATTGAAGAAAGTCGAGACACAATCGACGAATTGAAAATAGTCTTAGATCAAATGAATTAGGCTAATTAAAAGAACGAAGGTAGGCGAATGAATTGGAACAAAAAGAGTGGTTGCTTCAAGAACTTGAACGAGTCATTCAAACGAGTCGGGATTATAAGCAAAAAGCGCTATTAAAAGCTGTCAGAGATTTAATCAACGAGCAAGTTGAAAGGATTCGTCAGATGGAAGGCGAATTGGATGGAACCTTATGGAGTCCACGAAACTGGAGTGAGTAAAATAAGCTTTGAACTAGTATAGCCATTACAAAAGTGTATTAGTAGTTTTTGATATAGGAGCCATGTTCGCATATTCTGCAAATTTTAATGATAGTTTATGGATTAAAAATACACGCTCACTTATGGAATAGTAATCCGTAAGTGAGCGTGTATTCTTGTAGTCTATTTTCCAGAACTTTAACTATGGGGGTATCTAAAAAATTGGTCAGCTTTTGAGCGGGCATAAGAATAATTCCCGAAATATTCTATAAGTTGCCTATTTTGTAAAAGATAGGTTTTATCAAAAAACTTATCTAAAAAGTAGCGGTCATGTGAAACCGTAATAATGGTTCCTTTGAATAGGCTTAATGCTTCTTCAATCATTTCTTTTGAATCAATATCTAAGTGATTCGTAGGCTCATCCAAAATAAGAACATTGTGATTTAAGTGAACGAGCTGCGCCCATCGAAGACGCATTTTTTCTCCACCAGACAGCTGATTTATTTTTTTAAAGACATCTTGACCATAAAATAAAAATTCAGCTAAAATATGACGAGCTTCACCTTCTGAAACGTGAATTTTATCGCGAAACTCTTCTATCACTTTAACGTTTGTATCCATTTCAAAAGCATGTTGGGAAAGATAGCCAATTGAAATGGAAGAACCTGCTTCAACTATTCCCGTATCAGGTTCGATTTTTCCTAACAGTAGGTTTAATAAAGTGCTTTTCCCAGTTCCGTTTGCGCCAACAATGGCAATTCGATCTTGATAATGAACATGCAGAGCAAGATTTTCAAATAATACTTTCTCTTCATAGTGTTTACTAACTCCGGTCAGTTTGAAAATATCTTTACTAGATCGCTGTTTGGTAGTTAGTTGAACAGCTATTTTATTTTGCTCAAGCAGTGGTTTTTTTACTAATTCAATTCTAGCTAAAGCTTTTTCCATATTTTTTGCACGACGGTGCATTGCATCACTTGGAGGATTAGAACGATTGGCCCACTCTTTTAAGCGTTTAATCGCTTCTTTCATTTTTTTAATTTTTTTCTGTTGATCTTGATAGCTTTGAAACTCATTTAGTATCCGGTTTTCTCGTTCTTTAACATAGTTAGAGTAATTGCCAGGATAGTAATGCAGCTCTCCTTGTTCAATCTCAATGATTTCTTGTGCAACCTCATCTAAAAAATAGCGGTCATGCGAAACGATGATAACAGTCCCATCATAGGTGTTCACAAAATGAGTTAACCATTCGATAGCTAGAATATCTAGATGGTTCGTTGGTTCATCAAGCAAAAGTAAGTTGGGTTGTTCCAATAAAATTTTTGCTAATCCGACTTTTGTCCGTTCTCCACCGCTCAAATTGACCCATTCTTTTTCAAGAAGAGAATCGAGCTGCAAGCCGCTTGCTACCCGACGAATAGAAGCATCTACTTCGTATCCGCCTAATTCTTCAAAATCCTGTTGCAATTGGCCATATTGATTTAAAAGTTTTTCTAAATTTGCAGTAGGATCTGACATTTGTAAACTGATTTGTTCCATTTTATTTTCCAAAAGAAAAACGTCTGAAAAACTTTTTGCTAAAATTTTATAAACTAACAGGTGATCATCTTGTTTAGGAAGTTGAGCAAGTAATCCGATTGTTAAGTTTTTTTGCCAAGAAATTGCACCAGTGCTTGGCTGTTCAATACCAGCTATAAGCTTAAGCAGAGTCGTTTTTCCTTCGCCATTTTGTCCAATCAAGC
Source organism: Carnobacterium inhibens subsp. inhibens DSM 13024 (assembly GCF_000746825.1). Taxonomy (NCBI): domain Bacteria; kingdom Bacillati; phylum Bacillota; class Bacilli; order Lactobacillales; family Carnobacteriaceae; genus Carnobacterium; species Carnobacterium inhibens. The sequence continues at coordinate 1,827,288 of NZ_JQIV01000006.1, forward strand.
CAATTTTTTTAGGAGTGTTGATATCTAAGCTTAAATCACTAAAGATAGTATCAGCACCATAAGTTTGCGTTACGTTTTTCATATTAAAAATACTCATTTTAGTTCCTCCGTCTACCGGAAACAGCAAAAAAGAGAGGAAAAGACCTCTCTTTCAAAACAACTGCGTATAAAAAGCCTCCTTAAGAAGCTCAACGTGTTGTGAAAAGATGCTTTTCTGGTTTTTCCATTCTAAATTTAGTTAAAAAAGGGCACACTTCACCAATTTCAACTAAACAGCGGAAAATTCGGCACGGATAACATATAAAAAAGCTGTTTCTTTGTTTGTTATCACGTTCCAACCAGTAATTAACATCTTTTCACCTCCTCTGATTCTAATCAGATATTAATTGTAGTATACTATAAAAGTTCGTTTAGTAAAAGAATGAGTTAAATTGTCTATTAATTACAATTGATAAAAGTAGGATACCCATATACACTAGTAAAGAAAGTAGAAGGGAAGTTGCTAAAGCAAAACTATTTCCTACCGTCTCGTGAAATGAATAAAATATAAACTATTAAAGAATATGGAATTTGGCATTCGTTTAGAACTTAAATAGGGATAGTACGAAAAAGGAGAAGTAGAGAAGATGAAAAGGGAAAGTACAGCAGACTATGACATCAAAATGGAGAATGTTCGTTACTCCGCTCCTCAACGGTACTATGGTACAAGAATTTTATTTGTTATCAGAGGATCTGCGACTATTTCATTTGGAGGACGCAATTTTGAAATGGAAGAGAGCGATATTTTAGTTGTGAATCGTACAAACAATTATTCGGTTATGGGAAGTGAAGATAATTGCATCATCACGTTTAGTATTTCCAGTCAATTTTTTGTGACTCATTATAAAGAATACTTTCATTATAATTTTGTTTGTTTTTCTAAAGAATTAGATCCTGGACGTGAAGGTATGATAGCACAACTCAGACGTTGGGTAGCTGAAATCATGATTGCAGATTCTAGAAAAGAAGAAGGCAATACATTAGAAATCCGAAGCAATTTGTATCAAATTATGTTGCTGATGACTCGTTTTTTCAAAAAAGAAGCGCCCCATTGGAAAGGCGTAGATACCAGTGATGAACGAATTGCACGAATCATTCAATTAATTGAACAGCGATACGCAGAACCTCTAACGTTGTCTGAATTAGCAGAACATGAAAACTTATCTTCTTCCTATTTATCACGCTATTTCAAACAAATGACAGGTATGGGGTTTTTAAATTATTTAAATCAAGTCCGGTTAAAGCATAGTTTGGACGATTTGTTGTATACGTCAGACAACTTGTTTCAAATAGCTATGAAAAACGGTTTTTCAACCGCCAAAAACTATACAGTTGTTTTTAAATCAATTTATACTCAAACCCCAGCTCAATATCGAAAAGAACACCAACATGAACAGTTGGAACAGCATGAAGCGATAATAAATAAAGTTGAAGCACATACGGTTCTGGATTCTCCAGCTATTTTAGACCGACTAGCCAGTTATTTAGATGAAGGAATTGATCAAAGCTACACTATAGACGAGGAACACCTTGAAGAACGCAGAATTGTGTTGAACAGTGAGGATAATCAAGAACTAAAACATGAAAAACACATCATATTTATTGGTGAATTAAAGGAACTGTTAAATGAAAATGTAAAACGGCAATTGATTTTAGCCAAGCAACAAATGCGCGTAGACTTTGTAGGTATTCAAAAACTCTTTGAAGATACCATATCCTTAACTGAATCGGATGCAGTAGATGTCTCTATTAGTTCGCCTATATACGCTAATTCTGACATTGTTTTACAATTTTTAAAAGAACAAGGTATCTATATATTCTTGAAGTTAGAATACAAGCAAATTTGTCAAAATGAAGAGTATTCTATTAAGAAACTCGATCAATTCATTCAACATGCTCTTCAAGTCTTTGGACGTGATTTTGTAGAAAAATGGCAAATACTATTTTATAGTAAAGAAGAGTGCTCGATAGAGGCAGCAGAGTTAGAGCGAGTCTATTTAAGAGTTTGGCAAGTAATCAAAAATAAATCTGAGAAAATGAAAGTCGGAACTTTTTTCCCATTTGATGAACAAAAAGTTGAGCTTCCAGAAAACCAACAATGGCAAATCAAACACGCAGATAAAATTGAATTTATCGGGTATGAAGCAGATCAAAATGAAGTTATTAATTTTAATGATATCAATGTGGAAGAATTTTCTAAGAGTCATCGTTACATTACCAATAAAACGCGTAAAATTAAATCTTTTATAGAACAAAACCAAATGGACAGACCGATGTTCCTTATTAATTGGAATATCTTATCTGGAAATACTCACCATATCAATGGGAATTTTTTTAGGGGAGCGTTGATTCTAAAAAAAATCTTAGAATTAGAGAGTGAAGTAGCAGGAATTGGTTTCTGGATCAATAGTGAAATTCATGAACGTTTACAAGATTGTTCTAATAATTTAATTGACAGTTTAGATTTGTTTCATTTCTTTAATGAAAAAAGACCTACTTTTTATACAATGCGCTTTAAAGAAAAGTTAAGAGGAAAGGTCATTGCTCGAGGAATGGATTATATTATGACTGAAAACGAAGATGGCTACCAACTCATTATTTTTAATGAGCGACAATTTAGTCCACGTTATTCAATCGATGAACTATTTGTAAAAAATAGAAGCAAAGAATTGCATATTCATCTTAGAGGAATCAAACCAGGAAATTATCAGATTCGTACATTGAAGTTCGATCGGAATAATGGAGGGTTGTACTCTAAATGGTGGAACTTGAATAGCAAGTATGGCATTGATCATGAAATGATGGATCACATTGTTCAATCTCTTAGTCCAGCACTGGATATCAAAGATGAGTATTTAAATGAAGAATGGTCTTTTTATTCTTTATTGACAACTAATGCGATTCATTTTATTGAATTTCGTAAAGCAATCGAATAAACGAACAAGATTACTTTACAAAATCCAGACCGATAGCTATACTGTAAGTCGGTAGGAGGTAGACCATGAAAAAAGTAATTATTGCTAGTATTAAAGGCTATCAAAAAGGCATTTCTCCTCTGTTTCAGCCAAGTTGTCGGTATTATCCAACTTGTTCGCATTATGCTATTGAGGCTATTGAAAAACATGGGGCCCTCAAAGGAACTATAATGGGAACAGCTCGTATTTTAAGGTGCCATCCTTTCATTAAGGGAGGATATGATCCTGTCCCGAATCAGTTTACGTTAAGAAGAAATAGAGAAGTTAAAACAGTTAAAAAATAAGTGTTATAGGCTGACAAATTTAAGTTAATTTGTCAGCCTATTTTGTTGGATTAAGTTAGTTTTATCCAATTAAAGAAATTTTTCTGTTTTCTGAATATTTATTAAAAAAGAATCTAATAACTTTGACAAACGACTTAATATAGTGTAAATTGTCTTAGGGACGAAATATGAATAAATCATAAAGAAATAATGTTCGTGTTTTTGACTCCTTATATAAACAATCGAAAATAGCCTAAAAATTAGAGCCATAACAGAAAGAGGTTAAGGAAAAGATGAAAGTTTTTGACTATGAAGATGTCCAACTAATCCCTAATAAAAGTATCGTAAAAAGTAGAACTGAATGTGATACAACAATTGAATTTGGCGGTAGAAGATTTAATTTACCGGTTGTACCTGCCAATATGCAGACGGTTATTGATGAAACATTAGCTGTTTGGTTAGCCGAAAATAATTTTTTCTATGTTATGCACCGTTTTGATGAAGAAGATAGAATACCTTTTATTCAACGTATGACAGAAAAAGGCTTATACTCTTCAATCAGTGTTGGTGTAAAAGACGCAGAATATGACTTTATTGAAACACTAGTAAAAGAAAACTTAGTACCAGAATATATTACAATCGATATTGCTCATGGGCATTCTGATCTAGTGATCAACATGATTCACCATATCAAAAAATTCTTACCAGGAACATTTTTGATTGCAGGAAATGTTGGTACTCCGGAAGCTGTTCGCGAGTTAGAGAACGCTGGAGCGGATGCAACTAAAGTGGGTATTGGACCAGGAAAAGTATGTATCACAAAATTAAAAACCGGATTTGGTACTGGTGGCTGGCAATTAGCAGCTTTGCGTTTGTGTGCTAAGGCTGCAAGAAAACCATTGATTGCTGATGGCGGAGTTCGTGATCATGGAGATATCGCTAAATCGATCCGTTTTGGAGCATCTATGGTGATGATGGGTTCATTGTTCTCAGGACATGACCAATCTCCAGGAAAAACGATCGAAAAAGACGGTAAAATGTACAAAGAATATTTTGGTAGTGCTTCTGAATACCAAAAAGGCGAACACAAAAATGTCGAAGGCAAAAAGATCCTTGTAGAATACAAAGGTGACATCGCTGAGACATTATTGGAAATGAAACAAGATCTACAATCTTCTATCTCATATGCGGGTGGAAACGATGTAGAATCGATTCGCAAAGTGGATTACGTGATCGTTAAAAATTCAATTTTTAATGGTGACCGTTAAGCAAATTTTAAAAGATCCTGTAAAGGGTCTTTTTTTTTGTCGCTGAAAAAAAAGTTGTGTTTTATTAGTTCTTTTGAGTAAATGCAAATAGTTTGTATCCGTAAGTTTCTTTGTTACACTTAATAAGTAAACTGAAACGAAAGGAGCAAGAAATGATGAAAGTATTAGTAGTAGGTGCAAATGGACAAATCGGTAAAATGATCGTAGATAAACTGCACGAAAGCGACAAACACTCAGTACGGGCGATGGTTCGAAAACCAGAACAAGCCAATGCACTAGATATGAATGGTGTGGAAGCATGCTTAACAGATTTAGAAGGACCAATTGAAGCGATTCAAAATGCTCTTGAAGGTATGGATGCTGTCATTTTCTCTGCTGGTTCAGGCGGAAAAACAGGTTATGACAAAACAATGTCGATTGACTTAGATGGAGCAGTAAAAGTAATGGATGCAGCAAAAGAAGTTGGCGTAAATCGTTTTATTATTGTTAGTGCAATGAATTCAGATGATCGTGCAGCTTGGGATAATGAAGAAATGAAACCTTACAACATTGCCAAATATTATGCAGATCGTTGTTTGAAACAAAGCGGATTGACGTATACTATTTTGCGACCAGGAGCATTGAAAAATGATCCTGCTACAGGGAAAATTGAAGTTGCTGAAAACTTGCCAGGCGGAGCTATTTCTCGTGAAGACGTAGCAGAAGTGGCTGTTGCTAGTTTAGATAACGAAACGACTTTTAATAAAGAGTTTGATCTTTTAAATGGAGATTCACCGATTGATGAAGCTTTAAAAAATCTATAACTCTGGTTTATTAGTCAAACGGAAGTGTATTTGCTGCTCATTTAATCAATAATCCTAAATGAAAGTTCTTTTCACTTTGAATACGTGGGGTAGAAAGAGGACTAGAATACAAAATAAGAGGCTGGGGACAATTGTCCCCAGCCTCTTATTTCTATACCATACCTGGTTTTAAGATAACTTTAATATTTTGATCTGCTTTTTTGTCAAAAATATCATAAGCTTGTGCTGCTTGCTCAAGCGGCATCGTATGCGTAATGATATCTGTTGGATCGAAGAGATTTTTTTCGATCATATCATACAATTTTGGCATTAGGTGAATAACAGGAGCTTGCCCTGTTTTTAAAATAACATTTCGATTAAAGAAATCATTGATAGGGAAACTAGCAGATGGTGTCATGTAGACTCCCGTAACTTGAACCGTTCCGAACTTTTTAACACTTTCAGAAGCTGTAACAAGTGGGCTAATGGTTCCGCTTTGGACGCTGAGAAGAGTTTTAGCTTTCTCTTTAGCAGGAGCTACACCATCCATACCTACGCAGTCAATGACTACATCTGCTCCACCATTAGTCGTATCATAAAGGAATTTCCCAACTTCCGTAACATCTTTAAAATTAACGGTTTCGACATTATTTGTTTTGTGTGCATGGTCTAAACGGTGTTTCACATTATCAACCGCGATAACACGTTTAGCACCTTTCATCTTAGCGAATTTTTGAGCGAAAAGACCTACTGGACCAGAACCAAGAATAATAACAGTATCGCCTTCTTTAACACCGCTGCTTTCTACACTCCAGTAAGCAGTAGGGACAATATCAGATAAGAAAAGAACTTTTTCATCTGGCAAGTCATTTTCTGGGACTACGAAAGAAGTAAAATCAGCGAACGGCACGCGTAAGAACTCTGCTTGGCCTCCAGGATAATTCCCATGCATCTTACCAAATCCAAACAAGCCGCCATTATCAAAAGCAGGATTTGGGTTAGAGTTGTCGCATTGGCTTTCCATTTCGTGAGTACAAAAATGACATTCGCCACATCCAATGTTAAACGGAATAACGACTCGATCGCCTTTTTTGACCTTTTTAACACCAGGACCAACTTCTTCAACAATTCCCATTGGTTCATGACCCACTACATAATCTTCTTCCATTACAGGTTTTCCATTATGATACAAATGTAAATCAGATCCGCAAATCGCTGTTGCTGTAATGCGGACAATCATATCAGTAGGTTCTTGAATCGTTGGATCTGGAACATTTCGGACTTCCATTTTTTCATTTCCTTGCCATGTTACTGCACGCATAAAATCGCTCCTTTTATTTGTATTTATAAGGTGAATTTTAGCATTACAAATAAAGATAGTAAAATAATAACGCTTACTGCAACTAGTGAAGAAGATGAAAAAAGAGTTTTATTTGCCACTTTCAGCAAACAAAACTCTTTTCTTCTAAACTAACTTGATTAAGAAATATTTTTTCTTGCCTTTACGAATAAGGATAAAGCGTTCGTCAAATGAGTTTTCAGGTGTCACAATAGTTTCAACATCGGTAATTTTTTCACCATTCATGGATAAAGCACCATTTTTGATGTCTTCACGAGCTTGGCGTCTAGAAGGTTCGATGCCGACTACATCAACTAACCATTCAACAATGTTTCGCTCTTCTTTTGAAGCTTCAAAAGTAGGCATATTTTTAAAACCTTCTTCGATTTGATTAGCGGTCAAACTTTTTACGTCCCCGGAAAATAGAGCTGCAGTAATCTTTTCAGCATCTTTCAAAGCTTGTTCGCCATGAACGAATAGAGTCATTTCGCTGGCTAATGTTTTTTGTGCTTCGCGTTTGTGCGGCTCTATTGCTATCTTTTCAGCTAAAGCCTCAATTTCTTCTTTTGTTAAGAAAGTAAAATACTTCAAGTATTTGACCACATCACGGTCGTCTTGATTTAACCAGAATTGGTAAAATTCATAAGGAGTGGTTTTCTCTGCATCTAACCAGATAGCACCACCAGCAGTTTTCCCAAATTTAGTTCCATCCGCTTTTAACATCAACGGGATGGTCAGCCCATAAGCTTCAGCGTCAGAACCTTCTTGTTTACGGATGTATTCTAAACCAGCTGTAATATTGCCCCATTGATCTGCGCCACCAATTTGTAATTGAACATCTTCATGTTGGTACAAGTGTAAGAAATCGATAGATTGCAAAATTTGATAAGTAAATTCAGTAAATGAAATACCCGTTTCCAAACGACTGGCAACGATGTCTTTAGACAACATAGTATTTACGTTAAAACTTTTTCCGATATTACGCAAGAAATCTAATAAAGATATTTCTTTTGTCCAATCCAAATTGTTAACCATACGAATAGATTTTTCATTTTTACCAGCATCAAATAGTTTTTCCATTTGATGTGTTAATTTATCGACATTATTTTGAACTTGTTCGCTAGTCTGTAAAACACGTTCTTCAGATTTCCCACTTGGGTCACCAATTGAACCAGTTGCTCCACCAATAACGATGACGGGACGGTGGCCAGCTAACTGAAATCTTTTTAAAATCATAAAAGGAATCAAATGGCCAATATGCATGCTATCTCCAGTTGGATCAACTCCACAGTATAGACCTACTTCTTTTTGGTCAATCAATTTTTTTAAACCTGTTTCATCTGTTTGTTGATTAATGGCATCGCGCCATTCTAATTCATCAATAATATTCATTTTTCTCGCTCCTTATAAACTGTATTTTTTGCATAAAAAAAGCCCGATAAAAAGAAGCTATCTTTTTATCGGGACGAAATTTTCCGTGTTACCACCCAAATTGCAGTCTGTTTTTAACGCAAAACACGCTGCCACTCATTTACTGTTAACGTAGTAATACGCTTGAGGTTAATCAAGTTACTCCGGAGTGTACTTCACAAATTGGTTTGTGCCTATTTTCATCAACCACAGGCTTTCTATTGAACAGGGACCAAATGTTACTATGCTCTTTCATTGTAAGTTGTTATGAGATTGTCATTAGTATAGATGAAGTGAAGACAATTTGTCAATCTTGTTTTAAAAAATCTATAAAATTTTCAATCGATACAAAAGATTCTCGCCTTGGCCGACTATTATAGAACGACCGTTGTATTATCTTAAATATTGTTTAAGATTGCTTATATATTAAGGTTTTCTGTTGCAATGAACTCAGTATATTGGTTCAATAGGAATTGTAAACATATAAAAGATAAAGAGGAGGATAATGTAATGATGACACATTTTTTTGATTCATACTGGTGGATGTTTTCAGGCGTATTCGTCATAGCAAGTATTTTAATAACCTTAAATCTAGTAAAAGTAATCGGTTTTAGAAAAGAGTCTTCTTTAATGCTAAGGGTAATCGATTTGATCCTTTCGCTAGGCCTACTATTGCTTATGGTTTCAGCTAACTTTTTTTCGGGAGTTTTATACGATCAATTTAACCTAGCAACAGATAATATGCTGCTCGTCTTATCCTTTTATTCAGGAGTAGTCTTTTTAATCCAAATTTATTTCACGTTTAAACGTAATAATAAATAAGCATAATCTATGATGGCAAATAATTTAAAGAAAGCAGGAATCAAAATGGGCTTTTGGTATTTTCTCATACTCTTTGCAGGTATAGCTCTTATTGGAGCAGGTGCGGCTAAGAATGATGTTTCACGTTCGGTTAAGATTGTAGTGATGTTGTTTATTCTTGGTATTGTCTTTATTTTCATTTCGTTAGTGCTATTTATGCCAGGCAGTTCTGAGATCATTTCTCAACTGTTAGACAGGAATTAATAGGTCGAAAAATGGCATAGCTAATCCAATGTTTCAAGATATAAAAAGCATATACATTGCTAAAAATAAAACAACCTGATGATATTATTAATCGTCAGGTTGTTTTATTTAGAATCTCGTTATTTCTCATCTGTTCCAAACTCTTTTGAAATTAAATTTATAATAGTTGAAAATGTGTTTGTGCAAAATAGGATTGCTAATAATGTAATTTTTAAAATGAAATTAACCATATTTTTCATTTCTCTCCTTTATTTGTATCATCTACTTTTTCAATAAATAGTTCCTATCGAAAATAAGGTCAATCTCATATAACCCTATATGTTTGTTAATATCTTTTTCGATTTTGTCTAGAAGCTGTTCATTTGTTAGTTTAATGTCTTCTGGGACGACCACGTCGAATTGAATAATCGGGCGAGTCCCTTTTTTTTCAATACGAAAATCATGGAATTGCAGATTTAAGTTGTAGGATTTCAATAATTGTTTGACGAGTCTGTATACATTTGTTTGTTCTTCACTATGGATATCAATGGGATCCAAATGGCAGACTAAGTTAATTCCCAGTTCTGCTTTGAATTCTTTTTCAATGGCATTGATCACTACATGGGCTTGAGTAAGACTCCAACTGTCATCAATCTCAATATGGATAGTTGCAAATGTTTTCTCAGGACCATAACTATGGATCAACAAGTCGTGGTAGCCAATGATGGATTGGTGATTATCTAGATAAGCAATCATTTTTGTGAGTTCTTCCTCGCTTGGACGTTTTCCAAGTAAATCATTAATAAATTCGCTGAGCATTTGAATACCACTAAAGATAATATAAAAAGCAATTAGCAGTCCTGTATAACCATCAATCTGCCAGCCTGTTAGGTGTTCAACTGCAGCCGAGACTAATACAGCAACTGTTGTGTAAACATCATTAAAGCTGTCTTTTGCGCTAGCTAACAATGTTTTTGATCCGATATGTCGCGCGGTTTCCTGGTAAAAGTAACCTTGAACAACTTTGATACCTATTGATGACACTAAAATAATAAACATCAAGGGAGAGGTTTGTAAACTTTCTGGCTGCAAAATACGTTCAATCGATGTTCTTAAAAATTGACCACCGACAAACAGAATGATTAAAGAAATGATCATGCCTGTGATGTATTCTGAACGCTGATGACCATAGGGATGTTCTTTATCTGCTGGCTTAGCAGCTATCCGAAAGCCAATCAATGTTAAAACCGAAGAAGCTGAATCCGACAAGTTGTTCATCGCATCCGCTATAATAGAAACACTTCCTGAAAATAAGCCAATTAACAATTTCATTCCAAATAATAGGAAATTAGATAATAAGCCTATCTGCCCAGCTACTGTACCGAAAGCAGCTCGTGATTCTTTTCCCTTTTCTTTACTTCTTCGTTCAATCCATTCAAAAAAATAATTCACAAAGACCCTCCTAAAAACCAAACTTGAAAACAAAAAAATATAAACTGATAATTGCTGTGTCCATATATATTTTGCATAAACAAAAGTATAACAAATTATAACTTTTAGTAAACACATAAAAGTGGTTAGATGCGTAAATTATTTTTTTATAGGAATATCTTTATCTGTAACTTACTGAAGTATAACTAGCAAAATTGTAAGTTGTTTAAGTAAGTATCAAAAGCGACTTAATTAGTGGATAGTATAGTGCAAAAAAACGATGTAATAACCTCACTGATGTTAACCAATTCTACTAAAGAGAGCTTGAATCAATATGGTGAAATGTAGGATTGAGATACATTTAAATAAGCCAAAAACTAAAAGTAAAAAAAGAGTAATCATCAACTCAGGTACAAGTTGTTAGTCTTTTTTGTTCTACAAATATATTCAATACTTAATCGGAAAACAGTGGTATAGCAGGCGGTATCCCGGCTTCAGGTAGAAGATATAAGAAAATTGTAAAAAGAATTAATAGAAACGAGAATAATACTACAAAGTAAAGAGCAATATGTTTTCTCTTTGCAATAATTGATAAAATAGATAAAATAAGCCCCCCAGCGGATAGAAAAACACATATTGAAAATGCAAACCATATATTATATGCCCCTATTATGGTTAAGCTATTTGATGAGAATAGAACAATATAAGTTGATACAAAAATGATACTTAATGTTGAAAAAAACTTTGTGTTTTTCTTAAGCAATTATAACCCCTCCATTTCTCTTTTCCTAATTGCCTATTTAAATTATATCTCAAATAAATATCTGAAATTGCTTAAAAGTCTATCAAAATTTTGTTGAATTATATTTAATTTTTAAGTGCTTTTTTTTACTTATACCTATCTCAAGGAGCAAATCCATAATATAAAATTTCAAAAATAGGCTGTCCCAGTATTAAAATTCCAGCTAATGCACCTACATAAAAAATTATGAAGATTACTTTCAATAAGGGAAATTGATCTTGTGCTCCTATTTTTTTTATTCCATACCATGCAAAAATAACTAATTGAGGTATAAACAACACAAAATAGGAAGTAGTAACAAATGTGGAAAATTTCTCATATGCCTGAAACCCTACATTTTGGGTAGTCATTAAAAAAACCAATTTTTCAAACCAAAGAAAGAGAAATGAGAGTTGTAAAAGAGATGAAAAAATAGTAATGCTAAAAGAAATATATTTCTTTTCTTTTCTGACCAATAAATAAATACTTCCAATATAAACGATTCCAACTACGATAGCGTAAAATGGTTGCATTGCGAACAAGAATACCGCCTCTTTTCTTTATCTAAACAACATTAAATTTATCACAATATTTTAAACATACATTCTTAAAATTGTTTTATCTATGTAAGATTCATTATCGTTTCTAATTTTTAGTTACTGAACTTCTGCTTCGATAACTGTAATTTCACCGTCTGCAGAAACTTTACTTATACCTTTAGAACCATCTTTTTCATTTAACCAATCAATATAATACTCGCCATCTTTTTTTTCTGTAGAGATAATTTTAGCCGTTCCCATAATAGTACTATTTTGATCGATAATTGTTTGTTCTGCTTCTTCTTGAGAAGTATTGGAGCATCCCGCTATAAAAAACAAAATTAACGCACAAACTCCAAAGAAATAATTTTTCACGAAAACAAACTCCTTTCAAATTAATTTTATTATTTTGATACTTCTTTTTTATCTTATTTCTAAATTACTTAACAGATAGTTATAAACAACAGCATAAATTTAATAAAATAAATACTTGGTAACTGTCTGACAAGAGTAGACTCTTATCAAACATAAGATAAGTTTGGAAAGAAAGAGAAGAATATTTATATATTTTAAGAAAGAATTGCTTCTTTTTTTCCTTGAACAACCCAATAATCGGCAATACCGCCCATTTTAGACCAACTCCAACCAACGATAACGAGACCAATGGCAGCTGAAAATAGACAATCTAATCATTTTAAATCTATGATATCTCGCAAATCATCTAATTGAGAACTAGATATTTTACCTACTCTATCTTCTGAGCCTATCCCATTTATTACGGTCGATTCATTTCCATCCAACCATATACTAATAGGATGTGTAGATGTGCCTTCTTTGTAATGACGTATTTGCAATATGATATCTGCATACCCATCTGGCTTGTCTATTTCCTCTGTAAAATTAATTTTATCAAACCAATTTTCAAATTCTGCTATTTTTTCTTTATCTTTTATTTCTTCAGAAAATTCATAGCTTGATTCACTCATTTGGCTTCAAACCTGTAATGTTTTATCAGGCTTTATAACTTTCGGTAAGATTAATAATATCAATAATAAAATGCTAACAGTAAAAAATACTATTTCTTTTTGATAAAAAACAACCTTTCTTTTAATAGTTGAATTGTATTGTTTAGATTATATCAAACTCATCATTCTATGTCTGACTTTCTTTTATCGTGCTTATTTTAAAATTAAGATAAGCACGATACATGAAATTGGATAAAATCAGGTATCAAGAATACTGTTCTAATAGGGTTCTTTTTTGTATAGGGATCTAATGCATGATTTCGAGGTATGATAAACAAAATCATGTGTCGCTTTTATTAGAAGAAAAGACTTTTAAATGAGCTGCAATGTCTATTCAATATAAATTCAACAACTTTTATTAGGTTTGATGTGCAATAAAATTACAAATGTCGTTAATTCAGATTACTCTGAAAATTCAAGTGTCGTAGGGAGTAGAATCTTTTTATGTATAACTACTCATTGATTACACCTTAATAATTATTATATTTTTTTACTATCTTTAAAATAAATATAGGAACAAAAACTAAAGACTGCATAGCGATTGTTCTGATTATTGCACCTGATAGACCATTGCTGTTTGTAAAGAAATAGATCTCTATAAAAAGCACTGCAAATGAGATGATAAATAACATGATAATTTTTTTTAATGTAAGGTTCTCTCTCATTTCTATATCCCTTCAATTCATATTATTTTTTATAACTAATTTGTGACGGTAATAGTTACTAAATATTCTTTTAAATGAAATAAATAGTTATTAATACAACTTTATCTGCTATATTTTATATGTTACTAAAAAAATAGTTGGAGGAATTCATTTGAAAAAATTAATCTTTCTTTTAAGTAGTCTTGCTTTTTTTAGTTTTTTTACTGCAACAAAGGTACAAGCTGAAGAATCTTTTCCATCACCAGAGAGTAGTGTTTTCTATGATTTAAATCAAGGTGGACTACAGCAGTTTGAAGTTGAGAATGATCTAGGAGAGACCTATACCATTACCATTGAAGAAGAGCCTCAATTTTTTATTATGGCAAGTGCTGTTAAGAGTGGTACATATAAAATTACAAAAGAAAAAGCATTACAATGGAAAGCTAGTTACAAAATTGATGTAAGTAATAATAAAATTACACGAGCACACTCTGCTTCAGCAACAGCCTTCACTGGAAGCTTTAAAAGTTTATTATTGAAAGTAGATAGTTCTACACAAGCCACTTATTATTTAAAGCGAACAATATTACTTGCAGAGACCTCTATAAACTTAAGAGCTAAGTTGGCAGGAAGCAGTATTTCGATAACGTATTAGTCATTACTCGCCAAGGTACTCAACAGTAACCGTCCCCCAGCCGAAAATATCGCTTAAAATACCGTATCCAATGAACAAATTAAATGCTATACAACAAATACACGCTATGTAGACTACCTTATATAGTGTGTTTGTTTTTTTATTTCTAATGATGAGAAGAGGGGAGACAATTAAACCTAAAGGTGCGATTAAGAAACTGAGAATAGAAAGAACCAATAACATTAAACCTTCATCGTTTTCACTTGTTCCACGAATAAAATCTAATTTTCGATAATTTTCTTGGATCTTAAGTTCATTTGTTTCGATTTTTTTTTTAAGCACTTGGTTTTCTTTCAGCAATTCGTCTATGGATACTTCATAGTAAACACTCAGTTTTACTAGATTATCCAAATCAGGATAGCTATTGCCATTTTCCCATTTTGAAATTGACTGTCTGGAAATGCTTAAATATTCCGCCACATTTCCTTGGGAAAAACCTTTATTGATTCTGCTTTCTTTTAAACGTTCTCCTAATGCCACAACTTTTCCTCCTCGTATCTTATTTTTCTTTATCGTACCTGAAAGTAAGCACCTTTGGCTATAAGCCAGTGGTTGCGTTTAGCACGCATTGGTTTACATTAGGGGATAAAATCAATAAAACTACTCGTGCAACAAATAGTTGCTATTGTGTAAACGACTAGGTTCTATAAAAGTTAGTAAAAATAGTTGATAATAGTTATAGCCAGGAACAACTAATGATTAAATGTAATGGTCTTCATTTTTAGTACATTACAGCTCAGAATAAAAATTAGGAGCAGACAATTGCTTCTTATAAAAAAGGGAGGTATATTTTTGAATAACAGACATAAAAAAGGTGTTTTTATGTTAACTGTACTTTTATTTCTAGCGTCTTGTACTCAAAAAAAAGAACAATTAGAAGTATTTTCCATTCCCATATCTAATGGAGAAGTTTCCGTGAAAAATTTTAATATCATCAGTACTAAAGGCCAAATATATATTGAAGACAACTATTATTTGAAATTTCAGGATGAAAACATAAAGAGTATTAATTTTGGTATTTATGATAAAGAAAGTAAACTAATCTATTCGTTTGCGCAAAATGTTGATTTCTTTAGGGATACTGATAAGATCGAAGAGAACACAGGTTTTATTATTGATAGTAGTCATTTTAGAACGGGCGATGAAATAAAAATAGAAGTTAACTATACTTATAGTGACGGGACAAAAAAATCCTTTACTAGTAATGAAAAGCTTGAAAATGAGAATGAATAAATTGCAGCGTTATAAATTAACGCAGCATGGATAACTGAATCATGAACAAAGCTATGAGGTTACTACCAGAAGCAATTAAGAAAGATAGTCAACGAGCAAAACTAAATAAAAGGGTAGGGCGAAAATTAATATTTTCCAACTATAAAAAATAGATTTTGTTGTGTTTACCGGATTTGAATAATAATTACAGCGTTGTCTATCACCGCTAACGAAAGCTCCAGAAAGTATTATTGCAAGGACAGTCAAACCAACAGAAGAATAATGAATTGTTTTGTTAAAACTAAGACTTGTAAAAATAGCTAGTAAATAAATCAAAAATATTAAAACGACACTTATATAGAAAATCTTTACCGTAGCAAGTAAACTTCTTTTCATTGGAGTATCTCCTTTTAACTAGTGATTGTTTTTACATTCGTTCAAATTTATATTATACTTGATATTGTTCAGCAAATCACTTGCGGTTCCGTTTTTCTGTGACCTGGTTTGTGAAAAGTATATATTGTTGTTGGTTTTAACTTTTACTATTAAAGTGAAAAGGTAAAGATGGTAATTTGCATCGGTGTAAAAGGATGTTTGTTAAAGTAACAAATTGTTGGCAAGTATTTATAGATACTGTGATATGGCTAAAAAAAGATCGAGACAGTTTAATTTGTCTCGATCTCTTTTTTATTTAGAGTGCTTATGTTACTAGTTTTTACATAGAGTTTATTCGCCAAGATACTCAACAGTTGTAGTTCCCCAGCCTAAATAGTCCCCAGTAATACTATAAATAACAAATGCATTAACTAATAAACTACAAGCACACGCAAAGTAAACAAATTTATGCAGTGTATTTGTTTTTTTATTTCGTTTCATTACAATTGGCGCTACAAATAAACCGAATGGAGCAATTAAGCAACCCATAAAAGCAAGGATTAGAAGTATGAGTCCTTCATCTTTTTCAGTATTCCTCCAAATAGAATCTATCTTTTTGTTAGATTCTTCAATTTCAAGTTCATTTATTTCAATTTTTTTCTTAAGGTTTTGATTTTCTTTCAGCAATTCATCAATTGAAACTTCATAATATGTACTTAACTTTACTAAATTGTCTAAGTCAGGATAACTATTATTATTTTCCCATTTTGAAATCGATTGTCTTGAAATATTTAAATATTCCGCCACATCTCCTTGGGAAAACCCTTTATTGACCCTACTTTCTTTTAGGCGCTCGCCTAATGCCATGTTTACTCCTCCTTGAAACCTTGCTTTTCTCTATCATACCGAAAGTAAAGACGGTTGACTATACTTTATGGGTTATATTTTAACAATGGATGATTTAATTAAGTGAAAAATTTCGTTTTTTATTGGACTGAAAATGAAAATCTAGTTTTTTAGAAAAGGGTGACGTATTTAGTAATAAAGAGGTGATAAATTCTGAGTTTTTCACACATCGTAAATCAAAGGCTTGACGAGGTTGGTTTTGTGCATTTGCACAATTACTTTTGTTAGTATGACAATAGATTTTTGATGAAATGAAAAATATAATGTAAGCGCACACAGACAAATGTTAGGAGATGTTTTAGATATGGTAGATAGTACGATTCCTTGGTTTGCAGCGATTATTGGGTTACTCGTTGCAATTATACTTATTTTGAAAAAATTTAATCCTGTATATTCTTTATTCTTTGGAGCAATTATTGGTTCATTGATTGGTGGAGCTTCATTGGTTACAACGATAGATATTTTAATTAATGGGACACAAAGCATTATTGGAACAGCTATTCGAGTTCTTGCAGCAGGTATGTTGGCAGGAGTAATGATGGAATCCGGTGCAGCGGAGTCGATTGCAAATGCGATCGTTACTAAACTAGGGGATCAAAAAGCTATTTTATCTTTGGCTCTTTCAACTATGATCATTACTGCAGTGGGTGTATTCATTCCAGTAGCTGTATTGATTGTTGCCCCTATTGCATTGTCTGTAGGGAAACAAACAGGTATCAGTAAGATTGCCTTATTAACGGCTTTATCGGGCGGGGGAAAAGCTGGAAATATTATTTCTCCAAACCCAAATACGATTGCTGCAGCAAATGGTTTCGATTTAAACTTAAGCAGTGTCATGTTAGCTGGTTTTATCCCCGCTGTATTTGGACTTGTAACTGCTGTTATTATTGCAAATGCAATCAAAAATAAAGGTGAAATGGTAAGAGATAGAGATATTCTGAAGCAAGAAACAAAAGAATTAATGCCTTTGAGAAAAGCATTAGTCGCTCCAGGATTATCAATTTTCTTATTGTTGATCAATCCAATCGGAACAGTCCTAAAAATAGATGCTATTGCAAATTTAAAAATAGACGCATTGTATATATTACCTTTTGCTTCAATTGTAGGAACGATTGCAATGGGACATGCGAATAAAATCAGTGAATATGCTTCTTCAGGAATTAAACGCGTAACAGATACGGTTCTAATTCTGATAGGTGCTGGAGCGATTGCAGGACTGATATCTGCATCTGATCTGTCTGTTCAAGTAGTAAAAGTAATTGAAATGATAGGAATTTCAGGTACATTCTTAGCACCAATCTCAGGTATTTTGATGGGATTAGCAGTAGGATCAACTTCTACGGCCGTCATTCTTGCTACTGGCTCATTCGGAGAGGCAATTTTAAATACCGGAACTTCTTCTTTAGCAGCATCTGTAATGGTTCATACAGGAGCAACCGTTATTGATAGTGTTCCTCAAGGAAATTATTTCCATATTACGGCAAATAGTATGCATATGACAATTAAAGAAAGAATGAAAGTTATTCCATATGAAATGTGTATAGGTGGGGTAATGGCTGTAGTCGCAACAGTGTTGTATGGATTTATCCTTAATTAATCAAAAGAAAAGAGGAAAATAAAAAATGAAGAAAACATTTGTGGTGGCACCTGATTCTTTTAAAGAAAGCATGAGCGCAAAAGAAGCCTGTGAAGCAATGGCTAGAGGAATCAAGAAAGTTTTTACAGATGCGGAGATCAAACTTGTTCCTATGGCTGATGGTGGCGAAGGAACAGTGGATTCGTTAGTAGATGCAACACAAGGAAGAAGGATCGAAGTTGAAGTATCTGGACCGATTTTCCAAGAAAAAGTAACAGCATATTATGGCATTTTAGGTGACTGCAAAACGGCTGTTATTGAAATGGCGAAAGCAAATGGGATCGAACTGTTAGCAAAAGAGCGACGAAATCCACTCATCACGTCTACATATGGTACGGGTGAATTAATCAAAGCAGCTCTTGATGAAGGTGTAGAAAAAATTATTATTGGAATTGGCGGCAGTGTAACAAACGACGGCGGAGCTGGAATGGCTGAAGCGTTAGGTGTGAAATTTCTAGATCAAAATGGACAACCCGTTCCTCAAGGAGGAGGATCTTTAAATCTTTTAGCTTCAATTGATACTTCTGAACTAGACCCCCGCATAAAAGATATTGAAATAGAAATTGCTAGTGATGTTACGAATCCTTTGACAGGTGAACATGGGGCTTCTAATGTTTTTGGTCCTCAAAAGGGAGCTACTCCTGAAATGGTAGAACAGTTAGATGCTAATTTGAAACACTACGCACAGATTATTCAAAGAGATGTTCAAAAAACAATTGAACACTTACCTGGATCTGGAGCAGCAGGTGGTTTAGGTGCTGGTTTACTTGCTTTTACCAATGCAATATTAAAACCTGGCATTGATATTGTTATCGAAATCAATGAATTAGAAGCACATATTGCTGGTGCAGATTTTGTTTTTACAGGTGAAGGAGGAATGGATTTCCAAACTAAATTTGGCAAAGCACCATATGGAGTTGCAAAAGTTGCAAAACACTACCAAAAACCAGTCTTTGCTTGTGCTGGGTATGTCGGAAAAGATGTAGAAGTGCTTTATGATGAAGGAATGACGGCAATTTTTGGTATTATGGCAAAAGCAGAACCAATTGAGGAAGCTTTGAAAAACGGAGAATCAAATCTAGAACGAACTTGTGAAAACATTGCTCGAATATTATATTTGGCCAATGGTATATAGTCCTGATTTAGGAATAAAATAAACAGAAAACTTGATATTTTAAGTCTAAAGTAAGATACTTTAACGTATATGTCGGTCAAGAACCAGTTTAGAAGTTGTCATTTCTAAACTGGTTTTTGCATAGAAAAGGTGGCAGAGGGGCAGTTGTTAACTAAAAAACAAGCTAGTTTAATCGTCAGCAAGCTGATGGGAGATATCCCTTATAACATTAATATTATGAATGATTTAGGGATCATTATTGCAAGTGGCGACAGTAATCGGATAGGAACTTCGCATAGAGCAGCTGAACGAGCGATCAAAGAAAAAAAGATCATTGAAGTTTACCATGATACGCATCTAGAGAAAAAAGGAACCAATGAGCCAATCATTTATGAAGATAAAATAATTGGAGTGGTGGGCATCACAGGTGAACCTGACGAAGTTCGCCCGTTTACAAAAATTGTCAAGACTGTTTCCCTTTTGCTTATTGAAGAACTAAATATTTATAAGCAAAAAGAGGAAGATAGAGTTGCGAAGAAAGCTTTTTTGAAGCAGTTAATAGATTCGGATGGCGTATATACAGAATCATTAAAAAAAGAAGCAAGGGAAAACTATAAATTAGAACTAGGAAAGCTGTATTATGGAGTTTTTGCTGAAGGAAAAGACGTTTTACGGTCAGTTGCCTATAAGAAAGAAGTATTTGCATGGCATGAAGGATATATAATTTTTTTAGAAACGCTGGAACCAATAACTACAAGGAATGATGAGCTGATTATTATCAGTACACATGAAAAAAATATTGGACTTATTCTTCAAAATATCAAACAAACACATTTGATGCTTTCCTTTTTTAAATGGAAGAAAAAAGGAATCGAACGAACGGATACTTATTATTTAGCTAATTTATTTTCATTTTCTATTCCGCCAAATCAGGATCTTTTGAAAAAAATAAAAGAAGCAGCGCCAGAATATGCAGAAACATTAGTTTGTTTTGCACGAAATAATAAGAGCATCAACGATACTTCATTGGAACTTCATATTCACAGAAATACATTGAATTATAGAATTCAAAAGATAGAAGAGATAACGGGAAGAAATCCTCGTATTTGGTATGAATTATGGGAGCTGTTTTATCATTTTGCTTATCATTTCATGAATGAGGAAGATTAAAGAAAGGACTAGATTTATTTGACTTTAAATTACTTAGAACAATATAGGAGATTGCTTTCAATAGCTGAGGCAGGAATATTTTATGGGAAAGATCCATTTGATAAAGAACGTTATGAAGAATTACAAAAGCTGTCATTGAATTTAATAAGCCATTTGGGAAATGAACCAATTGAAAAGTTGGAAAATATTATAGATTCTAGTGAAGGATACCCTACTCCTAAAATTGATGTTAGAGCGTTTATCAAGAAAGAGAATAAAATATTGCTTGTAGAAGATTTGACGACAAAAGAGTGGGCATTGCCTGGGGGTTATGCAGAAGTCGGATTAACACCCAAAGAAAATATTATAAAAGAAGTAATGGAGGAAACGGGCTTAATTGTGGAAGATTGTGTGTTGATTGCTGTAGTTGATACAAACTTACGAAAGGATATCCCTCAGATGTTTCAGTATTATAAACTGGTATTTTATTGTACAGTTACGGGCGGAATATTTAAAGAAAACATCGAAACTTCTGACGTAGATTTTTTTGACTTAGATAATCTACCTAAATTATCGTTAAATAGAACAACTAAAGAACAATTAATGGAATTATCGAATAGTACAAATGTTTATTGTGACTGATTGTTTTATTGTATTGTTATTTAAATGATTAAAGAGAAAGACTGCCTTTATAGTTTAGGGCGGTCTTTCTCTTTGGGTAATAAACCAACTAAAATGCTGTAAAGTTAGTTGGATTCTTTACTATGTGTGATAACTTGTTCTAATAGATTAAAAACATGGTCGTCATCTAAACTATAAAAAATGGTTTTTCCGTCTCTTCTAGTTTTAACTAAATGAGCTTTCTTTAGTGCATTTAATTTATGAGAAACAGCGGATTGTTCCATATTTATTAAATTAGTGATTTCTCCTACACTTAATTCTTGGTCTTTTAATAAATAGATTATGGAAAGTCTAGCTTCATTTTGTAAAATTTTGAATATTTTACTAACGGATGTAAGTGTTTCTGGATCTAAAATAGATGGTTCTTTATTTGCCATGATTAACCTCCTTGGATACATGAAGTAAGTCTCATGTGTTAAGGATAGCACGCTTTTTTCTAAAAGCAAGTAGTGTAAAGGTAGTTTTAAACCGGCCTAATCTTGTTGACTTTATTCTTATGCGTGGTATACTTTTTTTGAAACATATGAATAAAATATCATATGTAAAACAGAGTTATTACGATTTAGAAATAAGTACAGGAGGAATTTTTATGTCTGAAGAAAAGAAACGCCATGAATGGATACTTGAGGGTATAGATTGTGCAAATTGTGCTAATAAGATTGAAAATGGCGTATCAAAAATTGAAGGCGTCACAAACAGCAATGCTAATTATATGACAAAGACCCTTAGTTTTGATGTTGACGAACAAAAAGAGTTGAACATTCTGCCAGTCATCAAATCAAAAATAAATAAACTAGAACCTGATGTAACGTTGCTCTCTAAATCAACTAAGCTTCCAATTGGAAAAGATGGTCGTGCATCAGATAAAAATAAAGGAACAAGCCATCTAGAAGACTCACATCATTCACACGATCATAGTCATGAAGAAGGCAATGTGAAAACTACTATTAGTCGGTTGGTCCTTTCTTTGCTTTTATTACTGGCTGCGAATTTTGTACCTATGAATGAAATAGTGTCCTTAGGATTATTTGTGGCAGCTTATCTTGTAGCCGGATACGATGTGGTCTGGAGAGCCATCAAAAACATGTTCAATGGACAACTGTTTGATGAGAATTTTTTGATGACTATCGCTACGATAAGTGCTTTTTATATTCAGGAATATCCAGAAGCGGTAGCCGTTATGCTCTTTTATCAAGTAGGAGAAATTTTCCAAGATATCGCCGTTAGTAGATCACGACGCTCGATTGCTGATTTGATGGATATAAGACCGGACTATGCAAATCTAAAGCTAGCAGATGGCAGCACGCGCAGCGTATCGCCAGACACGATTAGAGTTGGCGATACGATTGTCATACGGCCAGGAGAAAAGGTTCCTTTAGATGGGGAAATCATTACTGGAACGTCATCAATGGATACTTCTGCATTAACGGGTGAGTCTGTTCCTAGGAGTGTGGCAGTAAAGGACAGTGTATTGAGTGGATTTATCAATAAAAATGGTCTAATTGAAGTGAAAGTTGAGAAGCTTTTTTCTGAATCAACAGTTACAAAAATCCTTGATTTAGTAGAAAATGCAAGCGGTCGAAAAGCTCCAACTGAAAACTTTATTACGAAGTTTGCGCGTTACTATACACCCGTTGTTGTTATTCTGGCTTTAGTGCTAGCGATTATTCCTCCACTAGTTTTTCCAGAGGCTACATTTAATGAATGGATCTATCGAGCAAGTATTTTCCTTGTTATTTCTTGTCCGTGTGCATTGGTTGTATCAATTCCTGTGGGCTTCTTTGGTGGGATTGGAGCAGCTTCAAAAAAAGGAATTTTAGTGAAAGGAAGCAACTTCTTAGAAGGATTGAATGATATTAAATACGTCATTATGGATAAGACTGGAACGTTAACAAAGGGTAAATTTGAAATTACGGATATTCAGCCTGTAAACGGATGGAATAAACACCAATTATTAGAATTAGCTGCATATGCTGAAACTCATTCTTCACATCCAATTGCTGATTCAATTAAAGAAAAATATGAAGAACAAATTGATGAGAACCGAATCACGGAATATAAGGATATTTCAGGCCATGGTATCCAAGCAATAGTAGATGGGAAAGAAGTATTGGCAGGAAATGCAAAATTAATGCAAAAATACAACATTTCATTCACTGAATCAACTAAAATTGGAACCATTATTTATATAGCTGTCGATAAAGAGTATGCTGGTCATATTTTGATTGCAGACGCAATCAAGGAAGATGCTGCTGCAGGAATAGCATTAATGAAAGAAAAAGGCGTACAGCACGTTATTATGCTAACGGGAGACTCAAAATCAGTAGGGGAAGCCGTTGCTAAAGAATTAGGAATTGACGAGTTCTATGCAGAGCTTTTACCACAAGATAAAGTAGATAAAATGGAAGAGATTATGGCACGCAAAGGTCCAAAAGAAAAAGTAGCTTTTGTTGGTGACGGAATCAATGATACCCCTGTACTTGCCCGTTCAGATATAGGGATCGCAATGGGAGGATTAGGTTCAGACGCAGCAATTGAAGCAGCTGATGTCGTTATAATGGACGATAAACCATCTAAAATTGGAACAGTCATGCAAGTCGCAAAAGATACTCGAAGAATTGTATGGCAAAATATAATTTTAGCCCTTGCAGTAAAAGGTTTTTTCTTAATACTAGGAGCATTTGGCTTTGCAACCATGTGGGAAGCTGTTTTTGCAGATGTTGGCGTAACGGTTATTGCCGTTATAAACTCAATGCGAGTACTAAAAAAATAATTTAGTGTTGAATGAAAAGGTCGCCCTATAGAAATCTTCAAGTTTTCTATAGGGTGGCCTTATTTTTATTTGTACAGAAAATAAATAGGGTTATTTCAAAATCAAACCTTTTAAAATAGCATATGTAAACCGCTGGTTGCTAAATATAAACGGCTGCGTTCTTTTTAAAATTAATTATTAACTATATTATTAAGTCATAAATTATGTAATCTAAGTTAGTCGTACAAAGTTTTATTACCGCTACTCAAACGGAAAATAGATTTGAGTAAATCGAATTAAGTCTTATTGCGTCAACTCAAACGGAAAAAGGATTTGAGTTAGTCGAATTAAGCCGTATTGCGTCAACTCAAATAGAAAGCGGTTCTGAGTTAGTCAAATTAGAGCTCATTGCACTAACTCGAAATGGAAAGGCATCTGTTTTAGATGAACTAAGGCTCGTATTTAGTCAAATGATTTTTCCTTCTTAGTGTCAAATTGGTCTATTTTCGAAATAGTAACGATCTATCTTAACAGTTACGATAAGAAACATGCCCTAATAACTGTATTATTAAATGAAAGTATATACTATTTTGGTCGGTCTTTAGGTTATACTATTAACAATTAAAATATTTGAAAATGATAAACTAAAGTGTGTTTCCAAATATATTGTTGATAGCTGTTTATTGTTATTATTTATTTGCTCCATTGTAGTAAATATACAGGCCTTTCACTAAAAATTATTTTTATTGAATACTTAAATATATACTAAAACAGGTCTTAAAAGAAGGAGGTTTATGAACTTGCAATACTATCATTTAGTAACAAGAAAACCGATGCATGTTGGTCAAAAAATTGTTTTTGATAAAACTCATAAAAATCGACTGTATTCCTTTTTTTTAGATAATAATTTTAAAAATAAAACAAATGAGACCGTTGATCAGATAATCCATCGTTTAGATTCATCGATTGATGATGTTGAATTATCATTTTTAAAAAACTCCCAATCTCATACTTCAAGAGCCATTAGAGAAGTCATTACTGAAATGATTAGGTTAGAATATTTTCCGACGCTTCCTTCAAGGTTCGAATGTTTATATGGGTCTGATAGTCTGCAGGGTATATTTGAATGGAAAGAGTTGTTTGAATCCTATAACAGAGAGATTCTTCAAATTGTCAAATTAAAAACTTCTGGACCGATTTTTAAAGGAAACGCTGATTCCCTGCCGTCTTTAGAAAATTGTTCTTTTTTAGAAAAAATCGATCAAGCAAAAGAGTACTGGAGTTCTCCTGCTGAAAATTATCTCACTGAAGTATTAATTGGTGGAGAAATTTTTGTGACAGAAATTATTGAAGATTTTCAATAAAGATGACTTCATCTTAATATGTAAAAAAACTCAAAAATATGTCTTTTGAAAGGAATACACCTAATGAAGAGTATTGAATATCGTAAAATTACTGAAGAATATGCAATAGATCTACAGTTACCTAATGAACCCTTCAAAGTTTTTGGTCGTATGATCATTAACCGAAACAATGAGGAATGGTCTTATGAAACGGAGATGTTTGCAGAAGCCTATTATATGACTTTTCCAGAAGAAGAGTATAGTTTTGAAATGATTACTAGAAATGGATTTGTGCTAGGAGCTTATGAGAATGGAAACTGTATCGGTTTAGCCATTTTTCAAAATGATCCAGGTAAATATATGTATCTATACGATTTAAAAGTGAATAAAGAATTTCGTAGAAAAGGAATTGCGGAAGAATTAATTTCTAGCGGTTTGAAATTAGTTCGAAGTTTAGGATACGCTGGAATTTATACGATTGGACAAGATAATAATCTAGCAGCATGTAAGTTTTATTTAAAACAAAATTTTGTCATTGGTGGTTTGAATACAAATGATTACAAACACACAAAACAAGAAGGTAAGTCCAATATTTATTTTTACTTAGATTAAAAAGTATTTTAAAACTATTTCGTTAAGAAAAAAGGATTTATAGTGAAATTAGTTATTTGTTTTGCTAAACGAATAGGTAATCACTACATTAAGACTTAAACATAGAAAACTAATAGTCGTTTCTTTATAATGGAAATAATGATGAAAAAGTAACGAATGGAAATTTATTTGTTACCTAGTTAGTAGTATCAAGAATTAATACTAAAACTGTTTATATATATAAGGAGATGGAAAAATAGTGAGATTAAGTGTCTTAGATCAAGCACCGATAACCAGCGGAAATACAGCTGCAGAAGCTTTATTAAAAGCTGAAGAATTGGCTATTTTAGCAGATGAATTAGGGTATACACGTATGTGGATGGCGGAACACCATGGCACGAATGGTTATGCAAGTTCAGCGCCTGAGATTACAGCAGCGCATTTAGCAGCAAAAACAAAAAATATTCGAATCGGCACAGGCGGCGTTATGATGATGCATTATTCACCCTTGAAATTAGCGGAAGTTTTTAAAACGTTAAGTGCTTTCTCACCAGGAAGAATCGATTTTGGAGTAGGTCGTGCTCCAGGTGGCGACAATAATTCAATCTATGCTTTATCAGAAGGTCGTCAGCCTATGTTGGACAATATGTATGAAAAATTTGATACGGCATTAAAATTAATCAATGATGAAGTACCTGAAGATCGATTATATAATCGAACAATTGCTACTCCTTCACACATTCAATTGCCTGAATCTTGGTTACTGGGTTCTAGTGGAAGTAGCGCACGAAAAGCCGCTCAAATGGGAGTGGGTTATTCTTTTGCTCAATTCTTTATGGGTGGAATGACAAAAGATATCTTAGATGAATACAGAGTCAATTTTCAACCTTCTGCTTTTATGGAAAAACCGAACATCAATGTAGCGTATCTTGTGACGACAGCTGAAACTAGAGAAGAAGCAGAATATGAAGCTAAGCCACAAGATATTGCACGTCTATTGATGAGAAAAGGACAAATGGGTCAATTGCTGACACCTGAAGAAGCACAACATTATCCTTTAACCGAAATTGATCAATTAACGATAAAACAAGGACGCGAATTACATTTAGTAGGCACACCCAAAGAAATCGCTGCAAAATTATTAGAAGATCAAGAGAGGTATGGTTTTGATGAAGCGATGATCTGTAGTATTCCTCATTCACAAGAAAAACGATTAAATGTATACCGTTTATTAGCAAAAGAATTATTACAATAAAAGATAAAAAACAGAATATAATTTAAAAAAAGACATTATTTCCTAGGAAATAATGTCTTTTTTGGCAATTTAATGATAAAAAAATGATAGTTTTGTCATTTTTAAACAGCTATAATAAAAGGTTTCAAAACATATTTATTAAACTATTGCTAAACTGGTGTTATAAAACCTAACATAACAACGCTATATTTTAATTGATTTCTAATAAAAGTGTATTTATAATTTGGCTTTAAGCAGAAATAACTTGCTTAAACAGTACAAAATATCTAAGTACTGGAAAAGTTCTTGCAAAAGGGGATGAGGCAAAGTTGATTAAATTACAGAATGTAAATAAATATTTTGGAGACCACCATGTACTAAAAGATGTGAATCTAGAGGTGGCGGAGGGAGAAAAAGTCGTTATTATAGGACCTTCTGGTTCTGGGAAAAGTACCACAGTCAGATGCATGAATTTTCTGGAAGAACCTACAACAGGAGAAGTTTATATAGATGGAAATCAGCTAACTTCAAAAAATAAACTAGAAACGGTACGAAATTCCTCTGCAATGGTTTTTCAACAATTCAACCTATACCCACATATGACTGTGTTAGGAAACCTAACAATAGGTCCAATGAAATTGCAGAACAAGACTAAAGAAGAAGCAGAAGAAATGGCTTATCGATATTTAGATATTGTAGGATTAAGAGAAAAAGCAACGGCATACCCTTCATCATTATCAGGCGGACAACAACAAAGAGTAGCCATCGCTAGATCACTTTGTTCAGAGAAGAAAATTATTTTATTCGATGAACCGACTTCTGCTTTAGATCCTGAGACGGTCCAAGAAGTCTTGGACGTAATGATCAAGTTATCCAGCATGAATATTACGATGGTTGTTGTGACGCACGAAATGGGTTTTGCTAAACAAGTAGCTGATCGTGTTATTTTTATGGATGATGGGACCATTCTTGAAGTAGGACCGCCAGAACACTTCTTTGAGAACCCTACACATGAACGAACGAAAGAATTTTTAAGCAAAATTTTAAGATAAAAAAATGATAATTACTTAGGAGGAAAAGGAATGAAAAAGAGAAACTTATTAGCAACAGTAATTTTATCTAGTGTATTATTTTTAGGGGCTTGTTCGTCAGATGATGGTTCAACAACAGAGGCGGAAACGGCAAAAAAATCAGATCAAGTAACGATTGAAGCCATTAAAGAAGCAGGCGTTTTAAAAGTAGGAGTTAAAGAAGATGTTCCGAATTTTGGTTTGAAGAATACAGATACAGGGGAGATAGAAGGATTCGAAATCGATATTGCTAAAAAATTAGCTGAAGAGATTTTAGGTGATCCAGATGCTATTGAATTGACACCTGTTACGGCTAAAACACGTGGTCCATTGTTGGACAATGGAGAAGTAGATATGATTATTGCTACTTTTACAGTAACAGAAGAACGTAAAGAGACTTATAACTTCACAGATGCTTATTATGAAGATGCAGTAGGTTTATTGGTTAAAAAAGATAAAAATTATGAAGGATTAAAAGACATGGATGGAGCAACTATTGGTGTATCGCAAAGTTCTACCACAGCTGAAGCCATTACAGCAGAAGCTGAACAATATGATATAACAGTAGACTTTTCAGAATACGCAACTTATCCAGAAATCAAAGCAGCCTTGGATTCAGGCCGTGTAGACGCATTTAGTGTAGACAGATCTATTTTGGCTGGTTATTTAGACGATTCAACTGAGATTTTATCCGATCGTTTTGCCACTCAAGATTATGGTATTGCAACTAAGAAGACAAATACGGAATTAGCAGAGTATGTAAATGAGTTGATTACTACATGGGGTGAAGACGGAACTCTTGACGGATTAGTTTCAGAGTGGGGATTGAGTGAATAATGAAAAGTACAAATCCATTCGCACTTTGGAGATGGGAGGACCTTTTTCAAAACTTCGATAATTTTAGTTCTGGATTTTTACGAACGCTCCAAGTGGCTATATTAGCATTGGCATTGTCTCTAATCATAGGGGTGATTATTGGGATTCTATCAACTGCTCATAATGGTGTCTTGCGTGCGATTGCACGAGTATATGTCGAAATTTTTCAAAATATCCCTCTTGTCATCCAAATATTCTTTATGTATAACGGATTAGCTATGGCTGGTTTGGTCTTGAGTGAATTTACTATAGGAGTAGTAGGTGTCGGTTTGTATCATGGGGCTTATATCGGAGAAGTAGTACGTGCAGGTATTTTATCTGTTCCTAAAGGCCAACAAGAAGCCGCGTATTCTCAAGGATTTGGATACACACAAACGATGCGCTACATTATATTGCCGCAGATGGTGAAAAGTATATTACCTCCATTAACGAACCAAGCGGTTAATCTAATAAAAAACACTTCCGTTTTAGCGATTATTGCTGGGGCAGACTTAATGTATGCAGCTGATTCTTATGCTTCTTATTCTTTGAATTACGGACCACCTTATGTATTTGCAGGGTTACTATACTTTTTACTTTGTTTCCCATTGGCTACGTTCTCAAGGAAATATGAAGAGAAATTAAAGAAAAATGATTCCGTTGTGGTGGATATTCCGGAGGTGATGGAATGATCGAATCCATGAAAAATGTGTTTACACCCGCTAATGTATTATTTTTATTAGATGGATTAAAGACTAGTTTACTAATCTCTTTATGTGTAGTGATCCTGTCCATCCTATTTGGAACATTATTAGGATTAGTCAGAAATTATGAAAACAAATTTTTTGGAAAATTAGCTAGTTTTTATATTGAACTTTTTCGCAATACGCCGTTGCTTTTATGGATGCTGGGATGTGCATTTCTGATTCCGGGAAGTACGATTTTAGTAAAAGGTTCATTAGCTTTATTTTTATATACAGCTGCGGTAGTAGCAGAAATTGTACGTGGAGGATTAAACGTTATACCAAAAGGCCAATTTGAAGCAGCTCATTCTCAAGGGTTTTCTTTTTTTCAATCGTTAATGTATATTATTCTGCCTCAAACATTCAAAAAAATTATTCCTTCTTTGCTATCGCAAGTGATTACAACCATTAAGGATACTTCTTTTCTTGCTGGATTAGGCATAATGGAATTTACCCGAAGTGGACAAGTCATTTTAGGAAAAGTAACAAAAACTTCTGAAGTCTTTTTGATTTATGGCTTCCTAGCATTGGTTTATTTCATTATCTGTTTTTTGCTTTCTGTTTTAGTCAGAAATTGGCATAACAGAAATTCGGAAAACGTGTAGATGCACAATTCTTCAGTCGAAAAAAATAGGACATGCTCTTTATTGCTAAGAGTATGTTCTATTTTTGTTCTACGTTCATAAAAGAAAAGAGGCTACAGATCATCCTCAAATAGATTCAGTTCTGTTTGTTGCGGAGCAAGGTGATCAAAGTCGAGATGCAATTTCTTTTGCAATTGCTTGGCATTTGCTGCAGCGTGCCCTCCAGAGTTGTTGTTAAAGATAACAGCCACTTCTTTAGAGTCTTTTTCTAATTGACGAATAATGGATACAAATTCGTCTAGTTCGGAGGAGCTGTAATCATAAAGGGTTCTTTTTTTTCGCCAATCCGGCCCACTTGAATCTAACCAACCTTCATAATTCCGGCCATGTAATCGAAATAGGGTTAATGCTGTATTTGTACCTATACTAATTAATGGCACACTATTTCCGGGAGTTTTTGGTTGATCAACAACAGTATGAATAAAATTTTCTTCAGCTAGAAACGTTAATGTGTTTT
Organism: Carnobacterium inhibens subsp. inhibens DSM 13024; assembly: GCF_000746825.1. Lineage (NCBI taxonomy): Bacteria > Bacillati > Bacillota > Bacilli > Lactobacillales > Carnobacteriaceae > Carnobacterium > Carnobacterium inhibens. Next base: position 1,858,284 of record NZ_JQIV01000006.1, read on the forward strand.
CTTTGTTAGTGTCGCTGTACCAACTTGCATGACGAAATTCAATAGCCACAGGCAAATCTTTCATAAAATGTCGCACTTTTCTTAAATACTGAACATGCTCTTTTGTGCAATCAAAAAAAGGCGGAAATTGAAATAGAAAAGCTTTAATGCGATCGCTTGAGATCATAGGCTCGAAAACAGCGATGTAATGCTCAAACATCTGTTGTTCAGTTGGGAAAAACTTCAACCAGTCCTTATGTTGTGACATAGCTTGAAATGCTTTTGGAATAAATTGAAAAGTAGGAGGTGTTTTTTCAATCCAAGATAAAATATTCTTATCCGGTGGAATAGCGTAGAAGCTAGTGTCTAATTCTACAAAAGGAAAATGAGAACTATAATCTTCCAGCCGTTTTGATGGGCGGATAGTCAGCAAATCGTGATCAGACCATCCCGTTAAACCGATAGAGATCATCAGAAATCCTTCTTTCTTTAGTTTAGAATAACTAGCCTTATTGTACAGCAACCGTTATGATGAAAGAAAGTAGAAACATCTTAATAGACAATCGATAAATTCACGATGAAATAGTAACTATATAAATTGTTTCACGCGAAACATTCTGATTTAATAATGCTATTAGAATAAATATGAATACGCTTAAATAAAAATCGTTAGAGGAGCCTTTAAAATGTATAAATTAGTTTTTTTTGATATTGACGGAACATTATTGACCGATCGGAAAAAAATTCCTGCTTCAGCTAAACAAGCTATTCAAGATTTAAAAAAGAATGGCATTATGCCTGTCATTGCAACGGGAAGAGCACCATTTAGAATCGATGAAATTTTGAAAGACTTAGATATTCAAACACATATTACATTAAATGGTCAGTACGTGGTACATGAAGGGAAAACAATTTTTCAGAATCCTTTATCAGAGGATTCGGTCAAGCGATTAGCGGTTGCTGCAGAAGTAAATAAACAACGGATAGCTTTTTGCGGGAGTGATGAAATATTGGGAACTTCAATGGTTACTTTTGGTCAGAAAGGTTTATTGAAAAAAATGATCCAACGTGTTCCGATAGCTCCACCTAAAAAAGTCATGCAATTGATTACACGATATGTAGGATCGTCTAAAAAAATGAAGCCTATTTTGCCACATTATTATGAAAATCGTATTATTTATCAATGCATCATTCATACCACAGAAGAATATGATGATTATTACCAAGAAGCTTTTCCGGATTGTCACTTTACGAGATGGAATCCTTACTCAGTAGATGTTATTTCAAAAGGAATGTCTAAAGCAGTAGGTATCCAAAAATTAATTGACCACATGGGTATTGGAATAAATGAAACGGTGGCATTTGGAGACGGGTTGAACGATATTGAAATGTTGCAAGCAGTGGATATGGGAATCGCCATGGAAAGCGGACGCAGGGAGTTAAAAGAAATTGCTGATGATATCACAGCCTCTCCAGAAAATAATGGTATTTTAAAAGGGTTGCAGAAATTGGATTTACTGCCTTAAAAAGCACTTGAAGAAGAGAGAGAAACTTTGTTTAAGATGAAAGAAAACAATAGGATTATCCTATTTTCAGTAGCTTTCTGTGGTATACTATTTCAGAAAGCTTTTGAGAAGAATTAATTTAAATAAAAAAGCAACCTACTCATTTGTTGTCTAAACGTACCTTCTTTTCTAAGAGAATGTTTACTAGATGGTTAGAATGAAGTAGTTAAACCTACTAAGGAGGCACCTAAAGTGGCTGAGAAAAAAACATTTTATATTACAACACCCATTTATTATCCAAGTGGAAAACTGCATATTGGAAATGCCTATTCTACGATTGCATGTGACGTTATGGCACGTTACAAAAGAATGCAAGACTTTGATGTTTTTTACTTAACAGGTAGTGATGAACATGGTCAAAAAATCGAAAATAAAGCACAAGAATTAGCTATTACCCCTCAAGAGTATGTGGATCAAATGGCTGAAGGTATGCAAAGTCTATGGAAACTGTTAGAAATTAGCAACGATAAATTTATTCGAACAACAGATCCTGTACATGAAAAAATTGTAGCAGATATTTTCGAACGCTTTTTAGCGCAAGGAGATATTTATTTAGACGAATATGAAGGCTGGTATTCTGTGCCGGATGAAACATTCTATACAGAAACACAGTTAGTAGATATCGAAAGAGATGCTCAAGGAAAGATCATTGGTGGAAAGTCACCTGACAGCGGGCATCCAGTAGAATTGATCAAAGAAGAATCTTACTTCTTCAGAATGAGTAAATATGCGGATCGATTATTAGCTTACTACAATGAACACCCAGACTTTATTCAGCCTGAATCGCGTAAAAATGAAATGATCAATAACTTTATTAAGCCAGGTTTAGAAGATCTAGCAGTTTCTCGTACGACATTTACTTGGGGCGTTAAAGTACCAAGCAATCCTAAACACGTTATTTATGTATGGATCGATGCACTTGCAAACTACATTACTGCACTTGGTTACGGTACAGATGACACGTCTTTATTTGATAAGTTCTGGCCTGCAGATGTGCATATGGTTGGGAAAGAAATCGTTCGTTTCCATACTATTTATTGGCCAATCATGTTAATGGCATTAGATTTACCATTGCCTAAAAAAATATTTGGCCACGGATGGTTGTTAATGAAAGATGGCAAAATGTCTAAATCAAAAGGGAACGTGGTTTACCCAGAAATGCTAGTAGAACAATACGGTTTAGATGCTTTACGCTATTATTTGATGCGTGAAGTGACTTTTGGAAGCGACGGTGTTTTCACTCCAGAAGACTTTGTTTCTCGTGTAAATTACGATTTAGCAAATGACTTAGGAAACTTGTTGAACCGTACGATTGCGATGATCAATAAGTATTTTGATGGAAAAGTTCCAGACTATACAGGAAATGTTACGGAATTTGATGCTGTTCTAAAAGAAACAGCAGAAAAAGTTTGTGCTGATTATCAAAACGAAATGGAAAATATGCAATTTAGTAGCGCGTTAAGCCATGTTTGGGTATTGATTTCGCGTGCAAACAAATACATTGATGAAACAGCGCCATGGAAATTAGCAAAAGAAGCAGATAAAACAGCAGAATTGTCTAGTGTTATGGTTCATTTAGCAGAAACTCTTCGTATTTCAGCTATTCTATTGCAACCATTCTTGACTCATGCACCTAAAGAAATATTTACTCAATTAGGTGTCGAAGGAGAATTTGCTGGAAGTTGGTCAACGGTTCAATTTGGATTATTCCCTGCCAATACTACAGTCATTAAAAAAGGCACACCTATTTTCCCTCGATTGGATATAGATGTAGAAGTAGCTTATATCAAAGAACAAATGGCTGGTACTTCTGATGAGCCGACACAAGAAGCTGAAGCAGAAGAAACGGAATGGGATCCATCAGAAACAACTTTAGTTTCAACAAAAGAAAAACAAATTAAATATGAAGATTTTGATAAAGTAGAATTAAAAGTGGCTGAAGTGATCGATTGCCAAAAAGTAGAAGGAGCAGATAAACTTTTGAAATTCCGTTTAGATGCAGGCGACGAAGGTCATCGCCAAATTCTTTCAGGTATTGCAGAATGGTATCCTGATCCAGAAGCTTTAATTGGTAAAAAAGTTATGATCGTCGCTAACTTGAAACCGCGTAAAATGCGTGGAGAAGTCAGCCAAGGAATGATTCTGTCTGCTGAAAAGGATGGAAAACTTCAAATTATTGAAGCGCCGCTTGAAGCACCAAACGGTTCTGAAATTGCTTAAAACCTTATAAAACGATATACCCTGCTGGAAACCCATTTAGCAGGGTGTTTCTGTTAAAGAAGAAAAGAAAGGATGTTAGGATGTTATTTGATACGCATACGCATGTGAATGCAGAGGAATTTGATAATGAAGTTCCAGAAACAGTACAACGTGCAATCGAAAACGACGTTACTAGAATGGCTGTTGTTGGTTTTGATACTGAAACGATTGAAAAATCGTTAGCTTTAAATAAACAATATGAAGAAATTTATAGCATTATTGGTTGGCACCCGACAGAAAGTTACTTATATACGGAAGAGATTGAAGAAAAGCTGTATCACCAATTGCAGTTGCCAAAAGTAGTGGCTATGGGAGAGATGGGACTAGATTACCATTGGGACACTTCTCCAAAAGATGTCCAAAAAGATGTATTTCATAGACAGATCCAAATCGCAAAAGAATTAAAGCTGCCCATCAGTATTCACATGAGAGACTCTATCGAGGATACTTATGAACTGATGAAAAAAGAACATGTTGAAGATGTTGGCGGAATTATGCACAGTTTTAGTGGAGATATATTATGGATGGAACGGTTCTTAGATTTAGGCATGCACATCTCTGTAAGTGGCGTCATTACCTTTAAAAATGCTCCTGAAGTAAGAGAAGTAGCTAAAGCCGCTCCTTTTGATAAACTATTGATTGAAACAGATGCTCCTTATTTAGCGCCAATGCCTTATAGAGGAAAGCGAAACGAACCAGCATACGTTAAATTTGTAGCAGAAGAAGTGGCGAAACAAAGAGGCATGAGTTACGAAGAAGTAGCTAAACAAACGATGCAAAATGCTAATCGCTTATTTAGGTTAGTCTAATGGAGAAAATAAAAGAAATTATTGTTGTTGAAGGACGAGACGATACGAGGCGTATAGTAGAATCCGTAGAAGCAGATACGATTGAAACGAATGGATCGGCTATCGATGAAGAAACCCTCTTATTGATAAAAAAAGCTCATGAAACAAGAGGTGTTATTGTGTTTACGGATCCTGATTTCCCGGGTGAAAAAATCCGCAAGATCATTGCTCAAGCTGTTCCAGGAGTGAAACATGCATTTTTAACAAAAGATGAAGCCAGATCAAAAGGAAAAGGTAGTTTAGGTATTGAGCATGCTTCACCAGAAGCAATACGAGCTGCATTGGCGAAATGCTATACAGAGACCATAGCTAAAGAATCATTAGTTTCACAAGAATTGTTAATGGATGCCGGATTGATCATGGGACCAAATGCACGAAAGAGACGAACAAAATTGGGAGAAAGACTCAATATTGGTTACACTAACGGAAAACAACTTCAAAAGAGATTGCAAATGTTTCAAATCTCTCCGGAAGAAGTTATAAAAGTGATGCAGCAAATTTTGGAGGAAGAAAAACATGACAAATCATAAAGATATAGCAACGCCGTCAAGAACAAAAGAAATAATGGAAAAATATGGTTTTTCAGTAAAGAAAAGTTTAGGTCAGAACTTTATTGTGGATCCTAATATTTTAAGCAATATAGTAGCGGCTTCTGATATCGATAAAAATACGAATGTCATTGAAGTTGGTCCCGGGATAGGAGCTTTAACCGAACACCTTGCAAGAGTAAGTAAGGAAGTCATTGCTTTTGAAATAGACGACCGTTTATTGCCGGTGTTAAAAGACACTCTAAGTCCTTATGATAATATTTCTATTGTTCATAGTGATGTATTGAAAGTCAATTTACAACAAACGTTACCAGAATTGATCGATTTAGATGAACCTTTAGTTGTTGTAGCTAATTTGCCTTACTATATTACAACGCCTATTATTATGCATTTCTTAGAAACCCCTGTTCGAATCGATGGGTTAACGATTATGATGCAAAAGGAAGTAGCTGAACGGATAACAGCTGCTCCTGGAAGCAAAGCATACGGATCATTATCTATTGCTATTCAATATTACATGGAAGCAGAAGTTGCTTTTATTGTCCCTAAGACAGTCTTTATACCGCAGCCAAATGTTGATTCTGCTATTATCAAATTAACAAGAAGAGCGACACCAAGTGTAACGGTCAAGAATGAAAAGTCCTTTTTTACATTAGTTCGTTCGGCTTTTGTGCAAAGACGTAAAACGCTTTGGAACAATTTGTTGATTAGATATGGTAAAGAAGATGAAATCAGAGAAAAATTAACACAAGCATTAGAAACAGCGAATATTGATCCAAAACGTCGTGGGGAAACATTAAGCTTGGAAGAATTTGCTCGTTTGTCGGATGCTATTGATGAAATTGTATTAGAAAAAGATTAATTTTAAAATGATTTCACTCAAAAATTCAGTTGTTTCAAGGATTTGTAAAATCTGATATATGAGAGAATTATTATTTGTGCGAAAGGTTTTCTTGTGGTATACTTGTAAAATTTTGTGAAGTATGTTATAATGGCATCAGACGAGTGAGGTGAATCTGATGCCAAGTACATTAGCAGACATTAAAGAAAGCTTAGATGATCATTTAGGTAAAAAGATTATGTTGACCGCGCAAGCTGGTCGTAAGAAAAAAACCGAACGCAAAGGTATTTTAGCAGACACATATCATTCCGTGTTTGTGGTTGAGCTAGACCAAGATGAAAATGCATTTGAACGTGTCTCATATAGTTACACAGATGTTTTAACTCAATCTGTAGAAATTGAATTTATTGAAGAAGAAAATTGGCAATTCGCATAAAACTAAAATAGAAATCATTTTGACGAGCTAATATAAGCTCGTTTTTTTGTACAAATAAATGAATAAGTAGAATCATAAGTTTTTTTGGAGGGGTGTTCTTGGGAATGGGAACTATTCATCACATAGAATTAAATGTTTCAAATTTAAAAAAATCAGTAGCATTTTGGGGCTGGTTTTTAGAGGACTTAGGGTATCAAGCTTTTCAAACTTGGGATGAAGGAAGAAGCTGGAAAAGAGATGAAACTTATATTGTGTTTGTCCAAACGAAAGAGAAATTTCTTTCTGAAGGTTACCATAGAGGACATACAGGGTTGAATCACTTAGCGTTTCAAGCAAGTTCTAAAGAGCAAGTAGACAGCTTAACAAAAAAACTACAAGAAAAAGGTATTGAAATTCTTTATAAAAAACGTCATCCGTTTGCCGGCGGAGAGCAGCATTATGCCGTTTTTTTTGAAGATCCCGACAGAATCAAAGTTGAATTAGTAGCTCCTTTTACATAAAGAGAAAAAGAGAGTGAGACAAAAAGCGTTTAGACCCGAATCACTGGAACGAATAAGCGCAGTATGGTCATCGACCATCGAGCATTGTTCGCGAAGTGGACGTCGGGTCTGCCTTTTTGGAGCACGTTTTAGAATAAATATTCGTATACAAATAAGAGGCTGGGATTTTGTCCCAGCCTCTTTTTTTAGAAAAAAATACGCCATTTAACTTTAATAGTGCTAGTCAGAAGTCATTAATTTCTTGTTAATTTATAATATTTAAGTTAAATTATACCTTTCTTGCTTTTCAAATCTTTTTTTTTAAGCTAGTATGTTTTACAGACAATCAAAAAATAAAGAGGAAAGGAGTGAAGAGAAATGGAGGTAATAGAAAAGGCTCCCGCTAAAATTAATTTGTGTTTAGATGTTTTGCATAAAAGAGATGATGGTTACCATGAAATGGAGATGGTAATGACTTCAGTTGATTTGGCAGATCGCATAGTGTTAAAAACAATTGAAGAAAATCAGATCGTTATTCATTCAAATAATGGTTTTTTACCATTAGATCAACGAAATCATGCCTATAAAGCTGCAAAACTTTTTAAAGATACGTATCATATTGAAAAAGGCGTGGATATTACGATTGAAAAGAATATTCCTATTGCTGCTGGTTTAGCTGGCGGTAGCAGTGATGCGGCTGCTACTTTGAGAGGGCTCAATCGATTATGGCAGTTAAATTTAAGTAATGATGAATTAGCCTTAATTGGAGAAAAAATAGGTTCAGATGTTCCTTACTGTATTTATGGCGGAACGGCCTATGCAACAGGTAGAGGAGAGAAAATTCAACAAATTGATGCGATTCCCCAATGCTGGGTAGTACTTGTTAAGCCTAAAAAAGGTATTTCTACTTGGACCGTTTTCGAGAATCTTTCATTTGAGCAAATTACTCATCCAGAAACAGAAAATATGCTGACAGCTATTCAAGAAAATGATTATAGTCAAATGGTAGAGAATACTGGTAATGCTTTGGAGCCTATTTCTGCTGTAAAACAACCGGATATCAAACGAATTAAAAGAAAGATGCTCCAATTTGGTGCAGATGCTGCTTTGATGAGTGGAAGTGGACCAACTATTTATGCTTTATGTAAGAAATATTCTAAGGCACAGCGCGTATATAATGGATTAAAAGGATTTTGTAATGAAGTTTACTTGGTACGAACGTTAAAGTAGATTGAAAATTTATAAAAGTAGAGGCTGAGACAAAAGTCCAGCCTCTTTGCTATTTCTAAATGATTATTTTAGAACGTTCTCCAAAAATCAAAATCGATGAATATTATCTTCATGAACCATGCTTAATGGTGTGAGACATTACTTCCTGCGTTGGTTCGCTCCAGTTACCGTAGTTGCTTTAAGGATAGGGTATATAAGAGACGATTCGGATCTAAATGTATTTTGTTCCACTACTACCTTTTATGTTCTATTTTTCTCTTGACGCACAAAGTAGATAGTGATAAGCTACATAAGGAATTTTAAATCGTAATCATTACTGTTTAAAGAATAGAGAGAATTAAAATAAATTATAAATTAACCAGTAACATTAATTGTAAGGAGGATATTCACTTGACGAACAGAACTAAGAGATTAAGTTTGGTTTCATTGTTGACAATACTAGTATTGATAACAATAGGATGTAGCGATCAAAAGAGTAGTCAATCAGACTCAGATAAATTACAAGTGGTAACAACTTTCTATCCTATGTATGATTTCACTAAAAATGTTGCTGGAGATAAAGCAGATGTGACATTATTATTAGAAGCAGGAACGGATACGCATGGTTATGAACCAAGTGCAAAAGAAGTTGCAGCTATTTCGGATGCAGATGTATTTGTTTATAACAGTGAGGAAATGGAAATATGGGTCACAAGTGTCTTAGAAAGTATAAATACTGAAAATACAGTTATCGTCAATGCCAGTGAAGGCATTTCTTTATTGGAATCTGAAGGAGAACATGACGAACATGAGTCAGACGACCATCAACATGATGTGGATCCACATATCTGGTTAGATCCAGTTCTTGCTCAAGAAGAAGTCAATAATATTAAAGATGGTTTGATTGCTGCAGATTCAGAAAACGAAGAAGCGTATCAAACGAATGCAACAGAGTACAATGGAAAATTAGAGGCGTTAAATCAAGAGTTTGAACAAGCCTTTAAAGATACTGCGAAACGAGTTTTTGTGACGCAACATGCGGCGTTTGCTTATTTAGCAGACAGATATGAATTAGAACAAGTCTCAATTGCTGGGATTTCAACTGAAGAAGAACCTAGTCCAGCTAAACTTGCTGAATTACAAGATTATATAAAAGAAAATGACATTAAGTACATCTATTATGCCGAAACCTCTTCTAATAAAATTGCCGAAACGCTTGCTAATGAGTCCGGCGTAGAGTTGGAAATTTTGAACCCGATAGAAGGGATCACAGAAGAAAACCAAGAAAAAGGACTAGATTATATCCAATCTATGAAAGATAATCTAGCTGCTCTAAAAAAAAGTATTTATTAATCCAATTATGAGTTTAGTCGTATGACTTATTCCATAGGTGAAAGAAAGAAGGGGCATCAATGCATTACATTGAAGTGAAAGATTTATCTTTTTATTATGATGAAGAACCTGTGTTAGAAAATATTTCCTTTACAGTCGATCCTGGAGAATTTGTTATGATGACTGGCGAGAATGGGGCTGCAAAATCAACTTTGTTACGCAATGTTCTAGGTTTACTTAAACCAACTAAAGGAATGGTCAATCTATCAGCTGTAAACAGAAGAAATGAACCATTATCTATCGGGTATATCCCGCAACAAGTGGCGTCTTTTAATACTGGTTTCCCTAGCACAGTATTGGAGTTGGTTCGATCTGGTCGTTTCCAAAGAGGGAAATGGTTTAAACGATTAGATGCTGAAGACCATGAACATGTTGAACGTGCGTTAAAATCAGTAGGTATGTGGGATTTGCGTCATAAAAAAATCGGTGAGCTTTCTGGTGGACAGAAACAACGGATTTCACTAGCTCGTATTTTTGCTACAGACCCAGATTTATTTGTTTTAGATGAACCTACTACTGGTATGGATCTAGAGTCCAGAACCGATTTTTATGAATTACTCAAACACAATAGTGAATTTCATGGCAAAGGTATCTTGATGGTAACGCATGATCATGATGACATTAAAAACTATGCAGATAGACATATTCAGCTCATTCGAAAGGAGGATTCCCCATGGAGATGTTTTTCTATGGATTCATGCAGCGAGCATTCCAAGCTGCATTCTTAATTGCCATTATTGCGCCTATTCTCGGGTTATTTTTAGTTCTTAGAAGGCAATCATTGATGGCAGACACATTGTCACATATTTCTTTAGCGGGAATTGCATTAGGGTTGTTTTTAAATGTGAACCCAACCTTCATGACGTTGATTGTAGTAGTGATTGCTGCTGTGATCATTGAATATTTGCGAACGCTGTATAAATCTTATTCTGAGATTTCAATTGCTATTTTAATGTCTGCTGGAATGTCAATAGCACTGGTTCTTATGAGTTTAAGTAGTGGTGGTTCTACGTCTACGATTCAACAATACTTATTTGGTTCAATTGTTACGATCAGTCAACAACAAATTTACTTATTAGCAGCTTTGTTTGTGATTATTGTAGGATTGTTTTTAGTTTTTCGTAGACCAATGTATGTGCTGACATTTGATGAAGATACTGCTTTTACAGCTGGTTTGCCGGCACAATTAATGTCTATACTCTTTAATGTGATTACTGGAGTGACTATTGCAGTTATTATGCCAATTGCTGGAGCTTTGCTTGTATCGGCTATTATGATTTTGCCAGCAGCGATTGCTATGCGAATAAGTAAAAGCTTTTATTGGGTCATTTTTGTTGGAATTATTGTAGGAATTATAGGTATGTTTACAGGATTGACCGTTTCATATCAATGGGGTACTCCTCCAGGTGCAACAATCACCTTGGCATTTATTGCGATTTTTATTCTTACGACAGTATTAACAAAAATTATTCAACGAAAAAAATATCGAAAAAGTCGAGTTTAAAAAAGCTGGAAAAAATAGTGAGTTAGATGATAAGCAAAGGAGCCGTGATGGATAATCACCGGCTCCTTTACTTATGCAGTAATCTTAAAAAGCGAATACGAAGGTTCGTGTTTTTTTTTATGAGAAATCATTAATAAAAACGAACGATTTTATAATATTTGGTAAAAAGCTACCTTTTTATATGTAAAACGCGTATAATGATGTTTGACAGATTGGCTGCCCTGAAAAAATGAGAAAAGAAAACCATAGGAGAGGTGAAAATAATGAAAATAAAAAGAAGTGAACGCTTGATTGATATCACACGTTATATGTTGGAAAGACCGCATACTCTAGTTCCGCTTACCTATTTTGCTAATCGTTATGATTCTGCTAAATCCTCTATAAGTGAAGATTTAAGTATTGTAAAAAAAACGTTTAGAGAACGTGGGACTGGAACATTAGAAACCGTTCCGGGAGCTGCAGGAGGGGTTCGTTACATACCTGAAATCGCGAAAGATGAAGCTGAAGAATTTGCGAAAGAGATGTGTGAACGTTTATCTGAATCAGATCGGTTATTGCCAGGTGGATATGTATACTTATCAGATCTATTAGGGCAACCTAGTGTATTGCGTCAAGTAGGAAAAATTATTGCAACAAAATATTTGGAACAACCGATTGATGCTGTTATGACAGTAGCCACAAAAGGTGTGCCAATTGCTCAAGCAGTATCGACTTACTTAAATGTTCCATTTGTTATTGTACGAAGAGATTCTAAAATAACAGAAGGTTCGACTGTAAGCGTCAATTATGTTTCTGGATCTTCGGACCGGGTTGAAAAAATGGAATTATCTAAACGCAGCTTAAAACGAGGATCTCGTGTGTTAATCGTAGATGACTTCATGAAAGGCGGCGGTACCGTTAACGGTATGAAGAGCTTGATTGAAGAATTTGAGGCAGAGCTAGTAGGAATTACTGTATTTGCAGAATCAACATTTAGCGGCAATCGAATGGTTGATGATTATACGTCATTGCTATGTGTAGATGAAGTGAATATTCGTGAAAAAACGATTCATGTACAACCAGGTAATTACTTTACAAAGTAAAAATGAAAACAAAAAAATGAGGCCCTAGACTTAATAGCATTATCCTATCTCCAATACGGTTAATTCCGAAAGGATCAGATTATACCAATTTGAGTAAACAAGAATAATAGCTTGTATTGTAAAAGTAGTTTAGTTTACGATATAGAGGTAGGGACAATTTTTGAATAATAGAGGAATTAAAAGATGGGGTTGGAAATTTTCCAGCTCCATCTTTTAATCTATCTAGTTAAATAAAATTAAAAGTTAAACACTTTATCCAACATTAACTAGTATTATGGGTTGAAAACTCGCTATGTATAAGCTATCATAAAATGGGAAACCTATGTACTTAAGAGGAAAAATTAGTGAAATCTACTTAAAGCCAAATAAAATAAAAGAGACGAAAAAGATAGGAGTTTATAAAATGCCACAACGTTATGCAGTGATATTAGCAGCAGGACAAGGTTCAAGAATGAAATCAAAATTGTATAAAGTATTGCATCCAGTTGCAGGTAAACCAATGGTTGGCCATGTAGTCAGCCAAGTTGAAGCTGTAGGTGCAGATAAAATCGTGACAATCGTTGGAGTAGGTGCTGAAAAAGTAAAAGATTATCTTGGTTCTCGTTCTGAATATGCGATTCAATCGGAGCAGTTAGGAACAGGACATGCTGTGATCCAAGCTGAAGAACTTTTAAAAGATAAAGAAGGCACAACGTTGGTTATTTGTGGAGATACTCCGCTTTTAACAGCTGAAACATTGGCACATTTATTTGATAACCACCAAGAACAAGGAGCAAAAGCAACAATTTTAACAGCTCATGCTGAAAATCCTACTGGTTATGGGCGAGTGATTCGTAATGAATTAGGAAATGTTGAAAAAATAGTTGAACAAAAAGATGCTAGTCCAGAAGAAATACAAGTACAAGAAATCAACACTGGAACGTATTGTTTTGACAATCAGTTATTATTCGAAGCTCTTAAACAAGTTGGAAATAATAACGCACAAGGTGAATACTATTTACCTGATGTAATTGAAATATTAAAAAAACAAGAGCATGTTGTTTCTGCTTATAAAATGGACAATGAAGAAGAAGCTCTTGGTGTGAACGACCGTGTAGCTTTAGCTCAAGCTACAAAATTGATGAGAGACCGTATTAATACAACACATATGCAAAATGGGGTTACCTTTATTGATCCTGCTACAACTTACATTGATAGTGAAGTAATTATTGGTTCGGATACTCTTGTTGAAGCAGGCGTTAGTCTTAAAGGGACTACTATCATTGGAGAAGATTGCTTTATTGGTGCAAACTCTGAAATTTCGAACAGTAAAATTGGCAATCAAGTTCGCGTCACAAGTTCGTCTATTGAAGATTCTGAAATGGCTGACAACAGCAATATTGGACCCTATAGTCATTTGCGTCCAAACAGTAGTGTGGGAAATTCTGTCCATATTGGAAACTTTGTCGAAATCAAAAATGCGACCATTGATGAAAATACTAAAGTAGGGCATTTAACATACATTGGAGATGCTGATTTAGGGAAAAATATTAATGTAGGATGCGGGACTGTTTTAGTTAATTATGATGGGAAAAATAAACATCGTACAACTATTGGGGACAATGTATTTGTAGGTTGTAACGCCAATTTAGTTGCTCCACTTAAAATAGAAGAGAATGTTTACATTGCTGCTGGATCAACAATTACTAAAGATGTTCCTACTGAGTCTCTTGCCATTGCAAGAGCTCGTCAAGAGAATAAAGCGAACTATTTTGATCGGTTGCCACATTAAAAATCGAATATAAATTGGTGAAATACTTGATTTTCAGTAAAAAAGTGACTACTATTAATATGATATGAAGTAAATAATTTGTAATTAAAGAAAGTGGAGGTCACTATGTCAGAACAGTATTTTGATCCAAAGTTAAAGATTTTTGCGTTAAACTCAAATAAACCATTAGCAGAAAAAATCGCTAAATCGGTAGGAGTAGAATTAGGAAAACTATCTGTGGATCAATTCAGCGACGGAGAAATTAGAATCAATATTGAAGAAAGCATTCGTGGAGCACATGTTTATATCATCCAATCAACATCTAGCCCCGTAAATGACAACTTAATGGAACTATTGATTATGATCGATGCTTTAAAACGTGCAAGTGCAGCAACAGTTAATATTGTTATGCCTTACTATGGTTATGCAAGACAAGACCGCAAAGCTCGTTCTAGAGAACCCATTACTGCAAAACTTGTTGCTAATATGATTACAGCTGCTGGAGCAGATCGTATGCTGACATTAGACCTACATGCTGCTCAAATCCAAGGCTTTTTCAATATGCCTGTTGACCACTTGGTAGGTGCCCCTCTTTTAGCAAATTATTTCTTAACTCAAGAAATTGTTACTGAAGAAGAAGATGTAGTTGTTGTTTCACCAGATCACGGTGGCGTAACACGTGCGCGCAAATTAGCGGAGTTCCTAAAAGCTCCAATTGCTATTATTGACAAACGTCGTCCTAAAGCAAATGTAGCAGAAGTTATGAACATTATTGGCAACGTAGAAGGCAAAAAATGTATCTTGATCGACGATATGATCGATACTGCAGGAACTATTACTTTAGCTGCCCAAGCTCTTTCTGAAGCGGGTGCTACTGAAGTTTATGCTTGCTGTACACACCCTGTTCTATCAGGTCCAGCTATCGATAGAATTCAAAACTCAGTAATCAAACAATTGATTGTTACAGATTCAATTTTCCTTCCGGAAGATAAAAAAATTGATAAAATTGTTGAAGTAAGTGTCAGCAATTTAATGGGTAACGCAATTACGCGTATCCATGAAAATAAATCAGTTAGTCCATTATTTGAAAGAAAATATACGGACGTAATAAAATAATTTAATTTATTATACGATCAAGCGAATTAAAAAATGTGATAAGAAAAAGGAAAACTTTCTTATCGCATTTTTTTGTTGCAATAGATGAACGACACGAGTAATCATCTTGCTGTCTAAATCAAAGATTGTTATACTTAACGCATTAGCTTCCTAGTAGAAAAATGGGAGAAATGGAGTCAAAAGACAATGAAAAAATTTAAAAATCAATTAGAATTGGTTCGTCCTTTTGATGGTATTATTGTTATTTTATTATTATTAGGATCTTTTATACCACTTATTATTTTTGGTTATTCTACTAAAAATATAGATGAAGATAGTTCTATTTATGCTGTCGTTATCATTGATGGAGAACCGGTTAAAGAAATAGAACTATCAGAAGATACATCCCATGAGACGTTTACTTTCTACCCATCAGAAGGGCAATATAATATTATTGAAGTTGATGGGACAAAAATTCGCAATAAAGAAGACAACAGTCCAGATCAAATAGCGGTGAAGACGGGTTGGATCAGTAAACCTGGTGAAACAGCTATTTGTTTGCCGCATAAATTAATTATTGAAGTGAAAGCCACGGATTCTTCAAAAGAAACAGATGATGATGTGATTATTCCACTTTAACGAAAATGGTTCACAACGACTAGATAATAGTCGTTGTGAACTATTTTTTATGCATTTAAAAAGTTTTTATGTATATTAACTGTATATAATTAAGTTTAACTGTATTAATTTGCAATTTAATGCGTATAGAAGTATACTATACGCATTATCTAATAGTTTAAAAACTTAAAAGTGAAAAGGAGTTTGGGTATGGATTCTATGATTAAAGAAGTACATAAAACAGAAAGTCTTTTGGCTTTGCAGAAATTGATTGCTATACCATCTGTGAATACTTCAGATGGTATGACAAACCCACCTTTTGGAAAAGCGATTGAAGATTGTTTGACAGAAGCATTAGTGATTTGCGAAGAATTGGGAATGACCACCTATCATGATCCAGCGGGTTTTTACGGTTACGCTGATTATGGTCAAGGAGAAGAATTGGTAGGAATCCTTTGTCATTTGGATGTGGTACCAGAAGGAAATTTAACTTTATGGAAAACTAATCCTTTTGAAGGTGTAGTGAAGGATGGCGTTATCTATGGTCGTGGAAGTCAAGACGATAAAGGTCCTACAATTGCTGCCTTATATGCATTTAAAGCAGTGGTTGATGCAGAATTAACCTTTAATAAACGAATCCGATTTATTTTTGGTACAGATGAAGAGACCCTTTGGCGTTGTATGGATCAGTACAACTTGAACGAAGAAGCACCGACAATGGGCTTTGTTCCTGATGGTGTCTTTCCTTTAACTTACGCAGAAAAAGGGTTGCTACAGGCTAAGTTAATAGGGCCTGGAAGTAACAATCTTGCTTTACATTGCGGTGAAGCATCAAATGTTGTTCCGGGAAAAGCGAGTTATACCGGTCAAGATGCAAACGAAATTGCCGAAACGCTAAAAGAATTAGGAATAGATTATGTACTAGCTAATCAAATGATTACTGTAAATGGAAAAGCGGTTCATGCAAGTACAGCCGAACTGGGAATTAATGCTATAAATAAACTAGCTCAAGGTTTAGCCGCTCATTACACTCATCCGGTAATAAATTTTCTAGCAGAAAAAGTTGCAAATGAAACAAATGGCTTTAGTATCTGTGGAGAAGTTAAAGACGCATTAACTGGAGAATTAACGTTTAATGTAGGGAGTGTTCACATAGATGAAGCAAGTTCTGAGATTGTTTTAGACTTGCGAATTCCTGTCAAGTACACAATAGAAGGCATAGCTTCACTAGTGGAGAAAACAGCCAATGAATACAAATTGGTTTATGAGGAATATGATGCTGTTCCATCATTGTATATTCCGAAAGAAAGTCCGCTCGTTCAAACGTTAATGGCTATCTATCGTGATAAAACAGGCGACTTATCTGAACCAACTACTAGTGGCGGAGCAACTTATGCTCGGAAAATGACCAATATGGTAGCTTTTGGTGCTCACTTCCCGTATACAAAAAGCCTAGCTCATCAAGAGAATGAAGGTATGAAGTTAGAAGAGTTGTATTTAGCGATGGACATTTATGCAGAAACAATTGCTCAATTATGTTGTAAATAAAAATAAAAAGGAACGGAGTCGAGAAAAATTCTCAACTCCGTTCCTTTTATTAATAAAGATTAGTTTTCTTTTTCCAAAGCTTCAAATGCATCGGCAGTAATTTTTTTTAATGTAGATGCAGATAAATTCATTTTGTCCATTTCAGAATCATTTAGTGGAATCTCGATAACGCGTTGGATTCCCTGTCTGTTAATGATTGCTGGAGCACCAATGAATACATCATTTTGTCCATATTCACCGTTTAAGTGAACTGAAAGAGGCAACACAGCATTTTCATCATTGAAGATAGCTTTTGTAATCCGAGCAAGTGACACAGCAATACCGTAGAACGTAGCACCCTTTTTCTGAATAATATTGTAAGCAGAATCTCTTACGCTAAAGAATACATCAACAAGAGCTTTTTCGTCAGTCTCTGGATTATCTTTGATCCACTCATTGATGCTTAGTCCAGCAATGTTTGCATGAGACCATACTGGGAACTCTGTATCTCCGTGTTCGCCTAAAATATAACTATGAACGTTACGTGTATCAACGCCTGTTAATTCAGCGATAGCTTGACGGAAACGAGCGGTATCCAGTGAAGTACCTGATCCAATTACGCGGCTCTTAGGAAGTCCAGAAAATTTCCAAGTTGCATAAGTCAATATATCTACAGGATTTGTTGCTACTAAGAAGATACCATCAAAGCCACTATCCATTACTTGACCAACTAAGCTTTTGAAAATTCTTAGGTTTTTTTGTACTAAGTCTAATCGAGTTTCACCTGGCTTTTGAGCTGCACCAGCTGTAATTACAACGATATCTGCATCATGGCAGTCGCTATAACTTGCTGAGTAGATTTTTTTAGGAGAAGTAAATACTAAAGCATCTGATAAATCAATAGCATCTCCTTCTGTTTTGTTTGTATCGATATCGATGATTCCTAATTCTTGAGCAATATTTTGAGTTACTAGGGCAAAGGCATAACTAGAACCAACTGCTCCATCTCCAATTAAAATTACTTTTTGGTGGTCTTTTACTTCTTGTTTAGTCATGATGCAACAAACTCCTTTATAAATATTATTCTTACTAAAGATAGTGTAACACTTAACAAACTTTTTGTAAATCGAAATTTAAAAAATAAACAAAACTAACAGAAACTGATTAATAGGCTTTTTTTTTCGAAAAAATTATGTGAAAAAAATCTATTTGTTTACATAAATCAGGTTCAAATGTCTAGGTTTATTAATTAAAGCGTTCGGCCGAAACAAATAGTAGAAAAACGAAAGTCTTTTGTATACTTTCGCTTACATCATATAACTAAAGTGTAGTATTTCAAAGCGAAAAGTGATGAATAGATGATAATTTGAAAATAAAAAGATTAAATTCATTGAATTTTTTTTAAAAAAACCAATGGTAGTAAGAGAGATAGGGCAATAATAATGGCCGAACGATCAGTACGTAATAGAATGAGAGAATGAAAATTTTGATGGGAAAGTCTGTAAGTCTTTTGAAAAGATTTAGACATAAAGATTAGAGAAAACCCATAGAACTGTGGTATACTATATGAAATTGTTACTGGACGAATTTTTTTCGTGCGGCGCTTTTTTGCGTAAAAAATGCTTAGTATCCATTGAATGGATAAAAAGAATGGATAAAAAAAGAAATGTGAAATAATCAACTGGAGTGTACTAAATAATGAAAATGATAGTTGGCTTGGGAAACCCTGGCGCAAAATATAAAAACACAAAACACAATATTGGTTTTATTGCAGTGGATGAATTTGCGATTCAGCACAAAATGGAGTTTAGTAAAACGAAATTTGAATCACTGTATGCAGAAGCGTTTGTTGGAACTGAAAAAGTTCTTTTAGTAAAACCGCAAACATTTATGAATGATTCGGGAAGAGCTGTTCGTCAGTTAATGGATTATTTTAATGTGGAAGTAAAGGACTTAGTTATTATTTATGATGATTTAGATTTGCCTGTTGGAAAATTACGCTTGCGTCAAAAAGGTAGTGCAGGCGGACACAATGGGATTAAGAGTATTATTCAACACATAGATACAGCAGACTTCAACCGTATTCGAATTGGAATCGATCGTCCAGTGGGGAAACAAACAGTTATACAGCATGTGTTAAGTGGTTTTCCTAAAAGTCAGCACGAAGAACTGTTGATTACAATCAAAGATAGTGTAGCAGCGTTAGAGTATTGGATAGAAGGACATCCGTTTTTAGAAGTTATGAATCAATTTAATAAAAAAAAGAACGCATAAAAAAACAGAAAATGTGAAACTAAAAAAAGTAGTGAAGCCCAGAAAATTCTGAGCTTCTTTTGTTCAGTTTAATGATCTGTTTGTAAATAAAAAAATAGATTGGAAGGAGCTCTTACAGTGGGAGATATAAAAAAAATACTAGCTGATGCGCCTGATGTTAAAGCTTTGCTAGATCAACTAGAGCAACAAGAGCAACATCAATCACAATTGATAACAGGATTATCTGGTTCAGCAAGAACGTTAGTCCTGAGTACGTTAGTAGCAGAAAAGAAAAAGCCATTTATTATTGTGACGCATAATTTATTTCATGCCAATCAGTTGATGGAAGATTTTGCAGATTGGGTACCTGAAGACCGACTACATCTTTTTCCGGTTGATGAAATGATCTATGCAGAAATGTCTGTAGCTTCACCTGAGGCAAGAGCTGAACGAGTAGCAACATTAGATTTTTTGTTATCTGAAAAATTTGGTGTTGTGATTGTACCTCTTGCGGGTGTGCGTAAATTATTGCCGCCAAAAGAAATATGGCAGGCCGCACAATTTACAATCAAACAAGGAGGGGAACTGGATTTAACTCATTTATCTCAGCGATTAGTAGATATGGGCTATACTCGCCAACAATTAGTGAATAGTCCTGGTGAATTTAGTATTCGCGGTGGAATTGTCGATATTTATTCTTTAACCGAAGAATTTCCAATTCGGATTGACTTGTTTGATACTGAAATTGATTCGTTGCGTTATTTTGATGCTGCTACACAACGTTCCATTCAAACAATTGAAAAAGCAACTATTCTTCCCGCAACAGATACCGTTTATACCAAAGAACAATTAACGGCTGCAGCACCTAAATTTAGTAAAGCTGTCGAAAGAAATCTAGGATTAATACAAGATGCTTCCGAAAAACAAACGTTTATCAAGCAAATGACACCTATTTCAGATGCTTTCCAAAAAGGTGAACCAATTGATGAATTAACGATGTTTACAGATTTTATTTATCCTGAAAAAAATAGTGTATTGGATTATATGAGTAAAAAAGGAATGGTTGTGATGGATGAGTATCCTAGGATAATGGATACTGATCGTCGGTTAAGTGAAGAAGAAGCGGAATGGGTAATTAGTAAACTGAGTGAGCGACGCATTTTGCAAAATCAAGTCTTTTCAAATAATTTTCGTGATCAATTAAAAGCATTAAACACGAGTATCTTATACTTTGCAGTTTTTCAAAAAGGAATGGGAAATACTCGGTTTAATCACATTCATGCTTTTCAATATCGGAATATGCAGCAGTTTTTTGGTCAAATGCCATTACTTAAAACAGAGATGGATCGTTGGATAAAACAAAAAAATACGATTATCATCATGGTACCAAATACTGATCGAGCTAAAAAAGTACATCAAACGTTCAAAGATTTTGAAATTACGAGTAAAATAGTCAAGCCTGCTAGGCTTGAACTTGAAAAAGTGCAAATCGTTGAAGGGTATGTTCAGTCAGGTTTTGAGATGCCGACAGATAAACTGGTAGTCATTACCGAACGAGAGCTATTCAATAAAGTCACTAAGAAAACTGCTAGACGCCAAACACTATCCAATGCAGAACGGTTGAAAAGTTACAGCGAACTGAATCCTGGGGATTACGTTGTCCATGTTAATCACGGGATTGGGAAATATACGGGAATGGAAACTCTTGAAATTGATGGCATTCATCAAGATTATATGTCGATCATTTATAAAGATGATGCGAAATTATTTATTCCTGTAACTCAACTTAATTTACTGCAAAAATATGTTTCTTCCGAAGCGAAAACGCCAAGAGTTAATAAATTAGGCGGAACAGAATGGGCTAAAACAAAGAAAAAAGTGGCGACTAAAATTGAAGACATCGCGGATGAACTCATTGAGCTATACGCTGCCCGAGAACAAGAAGTAGGGTATGCATTTTCTCCAGATGATGCCTATCAAGAGGAATTTGAGAATGCTTTTCCGTATACAGAAACAGATGATCAATTGCGTAGTACTGCTGAGATCAAACATGATATGGAACAGAAAAAACCAATGGATCGTTTACTCGTTGGTGATGTTGGATATGGTAAAACAGAAGTAGCAATGCGGGCAATTTTTAAAGCTGTTCAAGAAGGAAAACAAGCAGCCTTTTTAGTGCCAACAACTATTTTAGCGCAACAGCACTATGAAACGATGCTGCAACGCTTTGCTGATTTTCCGATTGAGATTGGTTTATTGAGTCGTTTCCGAACAAAAAAACAGCAGAATGAAACGATAGCAGGTCTAAAAAAAGGACAAGTTGATATTGTTATTGGAACACACCGTATTTTATCAAAAGATATTGAATTTCAAGATATCGGTTTACTGATAGTAGATGAAGAACAACGATTTGGTGTGAAGCATAAAGAGAAATTAAAACAGTTAAAAGCACAAGTGGATGTCCTAACCTTAACTGCAACACCTATTCCACGAACGCTTCATATGTCTATGCTAGGTGTAAGAGACTTATCTGTTATCGAAACTCCACCTGCAAATCGTTATCCGGTTCAGACATATGTAATGGAACAAAATCTAGGAGCAATACGTGAAGCTGTTGAACGAGAAATGGCACGTGGCGGACAAGTCTTTTATTTATATAATCGAGTAGCTACGATTGAGAAAAAAGTAGATGAACTACAACAGTTGATTCCAGACGCGAGAATCGGCTATGCCCATGGGCAAATGACAGAAGGACAACTTGAGAACACGTTGCTGCAATTTATTGAAGGGGAATACGACATGTTAGTCACCACTACGATCATTGAGACTGGTGTCGATATGCCCAATGTAAATACGTTGTTTGTAGAGAATGCAGATCATATGGGATTATCACAATTGTACCAATTGCGCGGTCGCGTAGGTAGAAGTAATCGTGTTGCATATGCCTACTTCTTGTATCAGCCAAATAAAGTGCTAAATGAAGTCAGCGAAAAAAGATTACAAGCGATTAAAGATTTTACTGAACTAGGCTCAGGATTTAAAATCGCCATGCGTGACTTATCGATTCGTGGTGCTGGAAACCTATTGGGAGCACAGCAACATGGGTTTATTGATTCAGTTGGATTTGATTTGTATTCAGAGATGTTAAGTGAAGCAGTAGCTCGTAAACGAGGGATAGACGCGAAAGAAGAAAAAACGCAAGTTGAAATTGATTTAGGAATCAACGCTTATCTACCAGGTACGTATATAGAAGATGAACGTCAAAAAATTGAAATTTACAAACGTATCCGAGAATTGAGATCACACGAACAATATGTAGAACTACAGGATGATTTAATTGATCGTTTTGGGGAGTACGCAGATGAAGTAGCAGACTTGTTAACGATTGGATTAATCAAAATGTACGGTGAACGTGCACTGATAGAAACAATCAAACGAACAGACGATGAAGTCGAGTTAACATTTTCTATTGTAGGTACTCAGTCGTTGCCTGCAGAAGAAGTGTTTAGATCGTTAAGTGAAGTGCCTTTAAGAGCAAATGTAGCTGTCAAGAAAGACCGTTTGATGGTTACGCTACAACTGAAAAAAGAACCAACCTACCAATGGTTGGGATATATTCAAAAGTTTGCACAAATCATTGTAGACTATCGCACTAAAGAAGCGGACTCATCCAAGTTATCTGAAAATTAAAGAATTGAATCAGGTAAGATAAGCGAGGGCAAAAGAAATGGAAAATCAACAAATGAAAAAAATGATGAATGGGGCCGTTATTCTTTCAGTCGCAGCGTTTATTGCTAAAATTTTAAGTGCTGTTTATCGAGTACCTTTTCAGAATATGGTCGGAAATTCAGGTTTTTATGTATACCAACAGATCTACCCTATTTATGGAATTGCCATGACGGTAGCATTGAGCGGCTTTCCTATTTTCTTATCAAAGTTAGTTGCTGAAACGTCTACAACGCATGAAAGAAAAAATCTTTTAAAAAAATCATTTGTGTTGTTGAGTATTTTTTCAGGAGTATTCTTTTTAAGTATTTATTTTTCAGCCTCTCTAATTGCCACTTGGATGGGTGATGTTAAATTAGAGCCTATTATCCAAACTGTTTCATGGTTATTCTTACTTATTCCATTTTTAGCCACCAGTCGAGGGTACTTTCAAGGCACCTTTCGAATGTTGCCGACAGCTGTTTCTCAAGTGGGGGAACAATTTGCGCGGGTGGCTGTAATCTTGATAGTGGCTTACTTGTATACACGGAATCAATGGGATGAATACCAAATGGGAACAGCTGCAATGAGCAGTTCATGGGCAGCTGGTTTAGTAGCCTGTTTCATCTTAGGTATAGCTCTTTACAAACAACAAAAAACAAACTTAAGGCAAAATTCAAAACCTCTACCTTCTTTAAATGAAACGTTGAGTTATAAAACGATCGCAAAACGTTTTTTTACAGAAGGTGTCACAATGTGTTTGCTGAGTGCTTTATTGATTCTTATGCAATTGATTGATTCTTTCACTTTGTATAACGGATTGCTAGAAAAGGGATTGAGCACGTTTGAAGCAAAAAATATCAAAGGGATCTACGACCGTGGACAACCATTAGTTCAACTAGGTATGGTAGTAGCCACAGCTTTCTCAGCTAGTTTGATTCCTTTGTTGAGTAAATCTTTTGCACAAAATAATAAAGCAGCCTTTTTTCGCACAGCACAATCTTTGATGCGTATTACTGCAACATTTGCTATGCCTGCCACTACTGGAATCATCATGTTGATGCCGTATTTAAATCTCACGTTATTTGGTGACACCGACGGAAATATGGTGTTAAGTCTTTATAGTGTCTCTATTCTGTTAACTTCTTTAATTGGAGCATATAATGCTATTTTTCAAAGTCAAAACAAGCACCAAAATGCTTTAGTGAGTTTAATGATTGGGCTAGGGATAAAGATAGTACTGAATGAATGGTTTGTTGAGAAGTATGGAACACTTGGTTCAAGTGGAGCTACTATAGTGAGTTTATTCGTTATTCTATTAGTCATGTGGTTTAATTCACCAAAAGAATTAAAAGAAAGTTTATTAAAGAATAACTTCGGTTGGAAATTAGTGCTAAGTTGTGGTGTAATGGCTATTATAGTATGGGTGATCATGCAATTAATTGGACAAAATGCTCTGATTGAAGAAAGTCGTTTAGCTGCTTTTGGGTATACATTAGTAGGTGCAGTCATAGGGGTTGGTGCTTTTTTACGAATGATAATCAAATGTAATTTGTTGACGCTTCGTGAATGGCTGTCTCTTCCTTTTGGTAAAAAATTATTAAGAAAGTAGGCAAAATGAAATGGGGAAAATTAAGGTAGTTGGGCTTGGTCCAGGAGATATTGAACAGCTTCCATTTGGAGTCTATCAATTACTGAAAAAAGAAAAACCATTGTATCTACGAACTAAATTACATCCAGCAGTAGTTGATTTGGAAAAAGAAGGAATCATTTTTCAATCTTTTGATGCAATTTATGAAGAAAATGAGCAATTTGAAGATGTTTATAAAATTATTGTGGAAAATCTATTAGAGACTGCCCGACAAGAAGATATTATCTACGCTGTTCCAGGACATCCGATGGTAGCTGAAAAATCAGTTCAATTGCTGTTGGAAAATGAAGAAGGTATCTTAATCGAAATCAAAGGCGGAAAAAGTTTTCTTGATGATCTTTTTCAAGCGGTAAAAATCGATCCAGTAGAGGGTTTCCAATTAGTAGACGCATTAGATCTGAATCAAGATGAATTAGAAGCCAGTCAGCACATTATTGTTATGCAGGTATTTAATGAATACATTGCCAGCGAAGTTAAATTAACCTTAATGGAAAAATATCCCGATGAACATCTTGTAGCTTTGGTACATGAAGCTGGAAGTAAAACAGAAAAAATTGAATGGTTGCCATTATATGAAATGGATCGAATGGAAGATGTCCATAATTTGACCTCGTTATATGTTCCTCCGTTACCTATAGATGAGCGGACAAAATCATTTCAGACTGTCCAGCATTATATGGATGCTATTACAGGAGAAAATGGCGATGCTTGGATAAAAGAACAAAACCATGAGTCTTTAGTTGCTTATATGGAAGAAGAAGCACTAGAATTTAAAGCAGCAGTTGAAAATGATGATATTGATAATATGGTGGAAGAGTTAGGCGATGTCTTGATGCAAGTACTCTACCACACAAACTTTGGCGAGCAGTCAGGATACTTTTCATTTGAAGAAGTGATTGAGACCTTAAATAAGAAGCTTCGTCGCCGTCACCCGCATGTTTTTGATGGCATTAAAGCAGAAACACCAGAGGAAGTCGACGCAATTTGGCAAAAAATAAAAGCTGAAGAAAAGAGGAACAACAAATGAGACTAGACAAATTTTTAAAAGTATCCCGAATCATCAAACGCCGTACGATTGCAAAAGAAGTAGCAGATAAAGGCCGTATTCAAATCAATGGCATACCAGCTAAATCTTCTTCTGATGTTAAGGAAGGCGATGAGTTAACTATAGCTTTTGGAAATAAAACGTTAGTAGTTAAAATTGATAAAATCGTTGAGACAACTAAAAAAGAAGAATCAAAAGATATGTTTAGTATAGTAAGTGAGACCTATAAAGAAGAACCAACTAATTAAATATAGAACACAGAAAAGTATAAATAGTTTAGTTGATTTTAGCTGATATATAGACAAAGTAACTGCTTTCTTGCTATAATCATTTTATAATGTGGGAATAGAAGGTGAGCGTTTATTATGAAGAAAGAAAACACAACGAATATTGCTAAATTAACTAACGAGTATACCCATAATAAAACACTTCAAGTTCTTCGAGAGCGTAAGCATAAACGCTACATGCGTAGAAGAATCACAGTCATACTTGCTGTCAGCGTTTTCTTCGTATCAGGATTTGCCATCAATATATGGACAAATACTCAAACCATTTCTCAAATGGAAGTAGAAAAAGAAGAAGCTCAAACTGAATTAAAGTTAGTTGAAAAAGAACAAGAAGATTTAAATAATCAAATCAGAAAATTAGAAAATGAAGAATACATTGCTAAAGTAGCACGGAGTCAGTATTATTTATCTGAAGATAATGAAATTATTTTTAGTCTGCCAGAAGATAATGCAGCAAATGGTATTGAAAAACCGAATGACTCTGAAAAAGAGTAGATTAATAGGTATAAGTTAAATCATTGCTTTAAATTTAAGTTTATAAAATTAAATAATCGTTTTATGTCACAAGATATCATGGTATAATAACCGTACAAGTTTTAAGGAGGAAGCAATTTTATATGTCAATTGAAGTTGGAGAAAAAGTTACAGGTACAGTTTCAGGAATTACGAATTTTGGTGCGTTCATCGATTTAGGTGATAGAAAAACAGGTTTAGTTCATATTAGTGAAGTTTCAGATAGCTTTATTAAAGATATCAAAGACGTGTTAAAAGTAGGAGAACAAGTTACTGTTAAAGTAATGTCCATTGGAGATGACGGTAAGATTGGTCTTTCAATTAGACGTGCGGTAGATAAACCAGCTGAACCAGCTGCACCTGTTCGCGAAAGAACCAGCAGTTATCAAGGTCGTCGCGATAGCAATAGCACTAATAGTAGTGGTCGTAGCAGCAGTGGTTACCAAAAAACTGATCGTGGAGCAAGAAACGCAGGACCGAAGAAAGAAGACTTCGATTCTTTGATGAGCTCATTCTTAAAAGATAGTGACGATCGATTAACTTCTCTTAAGCGCAATACAGAAGGCAAACGTGGCGGACGCGGCGGACGTCGTAACTAAAAAATAAGGTGAAAGGATAAGGAAACTTATCCTTTTTTATGTTGTAACAAATAATAGTGAAGACCTCAACAGGCAAGGGTAGAATAACCAGAATTAATGTAAAGGAGCAGTTAAAATGGATATGTATGCTGAGTTTTTAGAGAAATGCCAAAACAATCTCTATTGGAATACGACAGATCGTTTGCTGCTGGCTGTATCTGGTGGGGTAGATTCTATGGTGCTGTTAGACTTGATTCAACGGTTGCCAAGCTCCCTTCGACCTTGGTTTGGAGTTGTCCATGTAAATCACGAATTGAGAGAGGCTTCTATAGAAGAAGAACACTTTATTTTTGAGTATTGTATCAAAAAAAATATCCCTTTTTTTTCAAGAAAGTGGGATATAGATACTCATCCTGCTGAAGGAGTAGAAGCAGCTGCCAGAGAATTCAGGTATACTTTTTTTCATGAAATGCTAGAAGAACAACAAGCGACTCATCTGCTTACGGGACATCATAGGGATGACCAAGCAGAAACTATTTTGATGAGATTGGTTCGCGGAGGTCAATTAGAAAGTATTGCAGGAATAAAAAAGCAACGAGTATTTCACGGGAAACAATTGATTCGTCCGTTATTAGATTATGATAAGGAAAGTATCTACTATTATAGTCAAGAACAAGCATTATCCTTTTTTGAAGATGAAACAAATAAAAGTTTAGATTACACGAGAAATCGATACAGGCACCAAATCGTTCCATTGCTAAAGAAAGAAAACGCTCAAGTGCTGACCCATTTTTCTGATTTCTCATCTGATTTATTAGATTTGATTCAGTTAGCTGAAAAAGAGATCAAAAGAAATACAGCAAATGTCTGCATTCAAAAAGGTATTAACAAATGGGAATTGGATATTCCGTTGTTTTTAACCTTTGAACCGGCTATGAGGCGTCAAGTTATGCAACTTTTATTTAATCAAGTATTCGAGACAGAAGTTCATCCTGTTGGAAGAAAGCACCAAATACAAATGATCCATTTAATAGAAAGTATCAAGCCAAATAGTCAGGTAGATTTGCCTGGAAATTGGGTAGGTCAGAAATCTTATCAAAAACTTTATTTTTTTAAAAGAACAGCCAAATTGGAAGTTAATACAAAAAAAATAGAGCAAGAACTTTCCTTGAATTTAGGGAAATGGATACAATTGCCTACAGGAGCTCGAATAGGATTATTCGAAGCTGATCAAGCATTGACTATTAAAAATAAAGATGCCCAAGTTATATGGTTAAACCCTTCTAGTATCAGTCTTCCGCTGCAAGTCAGAAATCGAAAAGCGGGAGATCGAATGACGTTAAAAGGACTAGAAACTGGGAGCAAAAAAATTAAAGATTTGTTTATTGATCAAAAAATCCCGTATGATAAACGTGAAGAAGCTATTATAGTAGCGGATAGCAGGGGAGAAATCATTTGGTTAGTAGAATATAAGGAATCAAGATTGTCTATTGTGCCAGAAACTGATAAAATACATTACATACTCATTTATGAAAATAATTAAGAGTATAGGTAATGAAAAGGAGAACTTAAATAATGAAAAATGATATTGAACGTGTGCTTTTTTCAAAACAAGAATTAGCTGAAAAAACAGTAGAATTAGGCAAACAGTTAACAGAAGATTATCAAGACAAAAATCCTTTAGTGGTTGGAATCTTAAAAGGAGCAATGCCGTTTTTATCTGATTTAGTAAAAGAAATGGATATTTATCTAGAAATGGACTTTATGGACGTTTCAAGTTATGGAAACGGAACAGTTTCTTCAGGAGAAGTTAAAATTGTTAAAGATCTAAACACAAATGTAGAGGGCCGCGATTTATTGTTAGTAGAAGATATTATTGACAGTGGACGTACATTGAATTACTTGATTGATATGTTCAAATACCGTAAAGCTCGTTCAGTTAAAATTGTCACGTTATTGGATAAACCTGAAGGACGTGTTGTGGATATTAAAGCTGATTATGTTGGCTTTTTAGTTCCTAATGAATTTGTTGTTGGGTATGGTTTGGATTATGCTGAAAGATATCGTAACTTGCCTTACATCGGAGTTTTAAAACCTGAAATTTACGAAGAGAAATAAATGGTCAATGTTGGTCAAATGTGGTACAATATATAAAATCAAGCATCATTTATAATAAAATACAGAATAGAACTTAAAAAGTTTGTTTGTAGAAGGAGGGCACAATGAAAAAAGGACTCTTTAAAAACGGGTTCTTCTATGCGATCGTTTTCTTAGTCATTATAGGAATTGTAACTTGGGCAACAGGTGGAAACTCAGGGCAAGAGAATACAAACCTTTCAGCTAGTGAATTCGTAGCGCAATTAGAAGATAATAAAATCAAATCATTTACAATTCAGCCAAATGCTGGAGTTTACCAAATCACGGGTGAATACCGTGAAGAACAAGAAAAAGCTGAAGAGGAAAGTTCTAGCCAAAGTATCGATATTTTTGGCACAACAGATACAAGTAGTACAACATTTACTACAGCAGTCTTGCAAAATGATTCCTCTGTACAAGAAATTACAACATTAGCAAACGAAAAAAATGTTAAATACACACCTCAGCAGGAAGAAACAACTGGTATATGGGTTACGCTGTTGATTTCAGTATTGCCGTTAGTTATTTTTGTCTTCTTTATCTACATGATGATGGGACAAAGTGGTCAAGGTGGTGGTGGCCAAGGCGGACGAGGTGTCATGAATTTTGGCAAATCAAAAGCTAAAGAAGCAGACAGCAAAGCTAGCAAAGTTCGTTTCTCTGATGTAGCAGGAGCTGATGAAGAGAAAGAAGAATTAGTTGAAGTGGTTGAGTTCTTGAAAGATCCAAGACGTTTTGCAGCACTTGGAGCACGTATTCCAGCAGGTGTCTTGTTAGAGGGACCTCCAGGAACGGGTAAAACATTGCTTGCAAAAGCAGTTGCCGGTGAAGCAGGAGTACCTTTCTTCTCGATCTCTGGTTCAGAATTTGTTGAAATGTTTGTTGGGGTCGGTGCAAGCCGTGTTCGTGACTTGTTCGAAAACGCTAAAAAAGCTGCTCCAGCGATTATCTTTATTGATGAAATTGATGCTGTTGGTCGTCAACGTGGAGCCGGAATGGGTGGCGGACACGATGAACGTGAGCAAACATTAAATCAATTATTAGTAGAAATGGATGGTTTTGCCGGAAATGAAGGAGTTATCGTCATTGCTGCTACAAACCGTTCCGATGTCTTAGATCCAGCATTGTTACGTCCAGGTCGTTTTGACCGTCAAATTTTAGTAGGACGTCCTGATGTTAAGGGTCGTGAAGCCATCTTAAAAGTTCATGCGAAAAACAAACCTTTAGCACCTGATGTTGACTTAGCAGTTGTAGCAAGACAAACTCCAGGTTTCTCCGGAGCAGATTTAGAAAATGTATTAAATGAAGCTGCCTTAGTAGCAGCTCGTCGCAATAAAAAAGAAATTGATGCATTAGATCTTGATGAAGCTCAAGACCGCGTTATTGCTGGTCCAGCTAAAAAAGACCGTGTTATTAGTAAAACAGAACGTGCAATGGTTGCTTACCATGAATCTGGACACACAATTGTTGGAATGGTTCTAAATGATGCACGTATCGTTCACAAAGTTACGATCGTCCCTCGTGGGAAAGCTGGCGGATACGCAATCATGCTTCCTAAAGAAGATCGTTTCTTAATGACTAAAAAAGAAATGTTTGAACAAATTGTTGGTTTGTTAGGTGGACGTGTAGCTGAAGAGATGGTATTTAACTCTCAATCATCTGGAGCAAGCAACGACTTTCAACAAGCGACTCAATTAGCTCGTAGTATGGTTACTGAATATGGTATGAGTGACAAATTAGGTCCCGTTCAATACGAAGGAAACCATCAAGTATTTGTAGGTCGCGATTATGGTCAAACAAAAGCTTACTCCGAACAAATTGCTTATGAAATCGACCAAGAAGTTCGTCGTATCATTACTGAAGCTCATACTGAAGCTCGTAGAATCTTAGAAGAGTACAAAGCAGAGCATAAATTGATTGCTGAAAAACTTCTTGAGATCGAAACATTAGACGAACGTACTATCAAGAGCTTATTTGAAACAGGTGAAATGCCTGTAGCTCCTGATGCAGCTACTGAAGAATTTCCACATGAATCAGAAGGATCTTCTTTTGAAGAAGTGAAAAAAGCTCGTGAGGCTAAAGAAGCAGCGCGTCTAAAAAAAGAGCAAGAAGAAGAAGCGAAAGCTAAACATTCTGTTCAAGACGATGATAAAGATATCGTTGAAGAAGTGAAAAAAGAATTAGGTACAGATGAAGATCTTAATCATAATGATGAAGACAAATCTGATGATTCTTCAAAACGTTCGTAATCTAACAAACACAAAATTAAAAGAGGGATGCGACACTGTTGCGTCCCTCTTTTGTACTCAATTTAAATCAAAGAATTATTAAAGGAGCGAAATAAATGTCAGATTATTTATTAAAAAGTATTTGTTTTAATGGACAAGTACGAGTGTATACAATTGATGCAACAGAAACAGTGAGAGAAGCACAACAAAGACATGATACATGGAGTGCATCCTCAGCAGCTTTAGGGCGCACGATGATTGGAGCCTTATTGTTAGGAGCTACTTTAAAAGGTAATGAAAAAATCACCGTTAAAATTGAAGGCGATGGTCCGGTTGGACACATCATTGTAGACAGTAACGGAAAAGGTGAAGTAAAAGGATATATTGCCAATCCAAAAGTGAGTTTGCCACCGAATGATCTTGGGAAAATTGATGTTCGCGGAGCAGTGGGAACACAAGGCAGCTTGACTGTAACAAAAGATCTTGGGATGAAAGATACTTTTTCAGGACAAGTACCATTGGTTAGTGGAGAATTGGGAGAAGATTTCACTTATTATATGGCTACTTCTGAGCAAACTCCTTCAGCATTTGGATTAAGTGTTCTTGTAGATACTGATGATACTATCAAAACAGCTGGCGGATTCATGATTCAAGTTATGCCCGGTGCAACAGACGAAACCATTACTAAGCTAGAACAAAGTATTGCATCTATTCCGATGGTATCTCAATTAATGGAAAATGGTGAAAAGCCAGAAGAAATACTAGAACGTTTAGTAGGTAAAGGAAATGCTAAAATTTTAGAAAAATCACCAGTAGCTTTTAACTGTGATTGCTCAAAAGATCGTTTTTCTAGAGCAATTATTGCTTTAGGAGAAAAAGAAATCGATGATATGATCACTGAAGATCAAGGTGCAGAGGCGAGTTGTCATTTTTGTGGCAATAACTATAACTATACTGTAGAAGAATTAGAAGCGCTAAAAGAAAGTTCAAAAGTTTAAAGAAAGGCTTTGAGTAGTTGGTTGAAAAATCAATTGTTCAAAGCTTTTATTTTTTTAGGTCGATGTTTTATGAGTAAACCTATTATGAGAATCATTGTGCTTGATATTGTAAGCGATAAACCTTAAACTAAAAAAGACAAAGAACTTAAATTTAGGAGGTAACATAATATGGTAAAAGTAGTTCATTCAGTAACGGATTTAATTGGAGAAACGCCTATTATACGTTTAACAAAAGTGGTTCCTGCAGATGCAGCAGAAGTTTATGTAAAACTTGAATCATTTAATGTAGGCGGAAGTGTAAAGGATCGTATTGCTTTAAATATGATCGAAGTAGCTGAGCAAGAAGGAAAATTAAAACCAGGCGATACTATTATAGAACCAACAAGCGGAAATACTGGGGTTGGTTTAGCAATGATCGCAGCTGCTAAAGGCTACAAAGCTATTTTTGTTATGCCTGATACAATGAGTTTAGAACGTAGAAAATTATTAAAAGCTTATGGAGCGGAATTGATTTTGACACCGGGAGCAGAAGGTATTTCAGCTTCAATCAACAAAGCAACAGAGTTAGCAGAATCAAAAGGGTACTTTATGCCTATGCAATTTGAAAATGTGGCTAACCCTGCTGTACATGCTGCTACTACTGGACCAGAGATTTTAGAAGCTTTTGGCGGAGTTTCACCAGATGCATTTGTTTCAGCAGTCGGTACTGGGGGAACCTTGACAGGTGTTGGACAAGTCTTGAAACAAGCGGATCCTGCTATTAAAATTTATGCTTTAGAACCAACTGAATCGCCTATTTTAAGTGGCGGAGCTAAAGGACCACATAAAATCCAAGGAATCGGTACAGGTTTTGTACCTAAAGTTTTAGACACAGTACTTTATGATGAAGTCTTACAAGTATCTAGTGATGATGCATTTGATATGACACGTCGTTTAGCTGCAGAAGAAGGGTTGTTAGTTGGTATCTCTTCAGGTGCTGCAATTAAAGGAGCAATTGATGTGGCGATAAAATTAGGTCAAGGTAAAAAAGTTATTACCGTAGCCCCAGATAATGGGGAACGTTACTTGTCAACAGCTGTTTTCCCATATGTAGAATAATAAACAATGCAAAAAGAGAGTGAGACAAAAAGCGTTTAGACCCGAATCACTGGAACGAATAAGCGCAGTATGGTCATAGACCATCGAGCATTATTCGCGAAGTGGACGTCGGGTCTGTTTTTCGGAGCACGTTTTAGAATGAATATTCGTATAAAAAGAGGAGGCTAGGACTTTTGTCCCGGCCTCTTTTTAGGTGTACCTTTAACTCGATTTAAAAATATGGTAATATATTAATTATAAAATTCATGTATGAAATCTAAGTTAATAAGATAAACAAGTTAAACAAAAAAGTTAGGAAATGCATGAGAACATTTGTAATTTCCTTGCTTTTTTTTTGTTATGTTGGCATTATTAAGAGTGATGATTTGAGTACGAACGAATTTACAAAAGAAATGGAGCGGTAATAATGAGCCACGAAGAATTAAATCACGAAGAATTAAATGATCAGTTGATTGTCCGCCGTGAAAAGCTTGATACCTTGCGTGAGCGTAATGTAGATCCATTTGGTGGGCGTTTTGAAAGAACCCATCTATCAAATGAATTACACAAAGCTTATGATGAGTTTACTAAAGAAGAAATAGCTGAAAAAGAAGAAACAGCAACTGTTGCTGGTCGTATCATGACTAAACGCGGCAAAGGAAAAGTTGGGTTTGCTCACTTACAAGACCGTGAAGGACAAATCCAAATTTACGTACGTAAAGATACTGTTGGTGAAGAAGACTATGCTACCTTTAAAAGTGCTGATTTAGGAGACTTTATTGGTGTAACTGGAACGATCATGAAAACTGACACAGGTGAAGTAACGATTAAACCAACTTCAATTACCCAGTTGTCAAAAGCATTGCGTCCATTACCAGATAAATACCATGGATTGACAAATGTTGAACAACGTTACCGTCAACGTTATTTAGATTTAATCAGTAACCGAGAAAGTTTTGATCGTTTTACTAAACGTAGTCAAATTATTCGCGAAGTTCGTAACTATTTAAACGAACAAGATTACTTAGAAGTGGAAACTCCGACATTGCATAATTTAGCTGGTGGGGCTGCTGCACGTCCATTTATTACACACCACAACGCTTTAGACATGGAATTGTATTTGCGTATAGCTCTTGAGTTGCATTTGAAACGACTAATCGTTGGAGGGATGGAAAAAGTCTATGAAATTGGACGAGTTTTCCGTAATGAAGGAGTAGATACAACTCATAATCCTGAATTTACAATGTTAGAAGCTTATACTGCTTATACTGATTTTGAAGATGTGATGGATTTAGTTGAGGGATTGATTCGTACAGTAGCTCAACGCGTCTTAGGAACAGGAAAAATCACTTATAATGAACAAGCAATCGATTTAGAAACTCCTTGGAAACGACAACACATGGTTGATGCGATAAAAGAATACTCTGGGGTAGACTTTTGGAAACATATGACAGATGAAGAAGCGCGTGCATTAGCGAAAGAACATGATGTACCTGTAACAGAACACAGCCAATTTGGACATGTTGTCAATGAATTCTTTGAAAAATTTGTAGAAGATAAACTGATTCAACCAACTTTTATTTATGGACATCCTTTAGAAATTTCGCCGTTAGCTAAGAAAAATGTAGAAGATCCTCGCTTTACAGATCGTTTTGAAGCATTTATAGTTGGTAATGAATATGGTAATGCCTTTAGTGAATTAAATGATCCAATTGATCAACGCGAACGTTTTGAAGCGCAAATGAAAGAACGTGCCTTAGGAAACGATGAAGCTCATATGATTGATGAAGATTTCCTTGAATCATTAGAATATGGTATGCCTCCAACAGGTGGATTAGGAATCGGAATTGATCGATTAGTTATGCTCTTAACAGATGCACAATCTATTCGTGATGTACTATTATTCCCGACAATGCGTAATCAATAATAAAAAAATCAATCCCTTTCAAGGGGGTTGATTTTTTTACTTTATATATGAAGTAGTTTAAAATAAAAAGATAAGGATTGGGCGGAATAATGAATGTCCGAAAATTTAAATAAGGAGGGACACAATGAAAGAGAAAACTAGGTTCATGAACTATTTAGGGGGCAATAATACTCTTTTTACATTACTGATTCTCATAATGATAGGAATCGTTATTTACATTTATCATTCTATTGCATTTATTTTTGAGCCATTAAATGTTATCTTTTCAACATTAATAGCACCTGTTATACTGGCTTTCGTTTTTTATTATCTTTTAAATCCAATTGTTGATTGGATGGAAAGACATAAGATAAAACGGATTTGGAGTGTCATTATTTTGTTTGTGGCCATTATTGGCATTTTAATAGGTGCAGTAGCATTAGCCTTTCCGCCGATACAAGAACAAGTGACTAGTTTGGTGAATAACTTTCCTACCTATGTTGATACGATTGGGACGACTGTCATTAGTTGGGTAGATGGTACACCACTTGAAAATTCTGCAAGTGACTTAGTAGAATGGTTAAACAGCTGGGTGAGCAATATACCGAGTATCGCTGTAGACTATTTTGATACAGCAGTAAATGGATTAACAAATATTTTTTCTACGGTTTCAAATGTGGTGGTAGTTATAGTGACATTTCCGATCATTGCATTTTTCTTGTTGAAAGATGATGAAAAATTTTTCAGTTATGTAATGAAAATTATTCCGCCAAAATTTAGAAAAGATACAAAAAATATCTTTGCGACGATCAACGAGCAAGTAGGATCTTATATCAAGGGTCAATTAATGATCTCACTTTCTTTAGGAATCATGATGTTTATAGGCTTTTCTATAATTGGTTTAGATTATGCAGGTGTATTAGCTATAGTTGCAACATTTACAAGTATTATTCCGTATGTTGGAGCAGCTCTTGCAATGATACCTGCGATAATAATAGCCTTGACTACCTCGTGGGTTATGGTTCTCAAATTGATCATTGTCTGGGTAGTTGTTCAATTTGTAGATGGTAATTTAGTTGAACCAAATATAATGGGCAAAAATTTAAACGTTCACCCATTAACTATTATTATTGTCTTGCTTGTTTTAGGAGATCTGCTTGGTTTTGTTGGTTTAGTTTTAGGAGTACCTATTTATGCTATTTCAAGAGTACTAGCAACATTTGTCTTTAGGAAATTTAAACAACGATATAATAAATACTATGGTGATGAATCGGGCTACTATGAAGATACAGAATTTACATTAGAAAAATATCAAGATAAAAAATAAATTCGGTAAAGTAAAAACTCTAACTTACGCGAAAACTTAATAAGGTTAACTAAAAGAACATCTAATCTAGATTATTTATTTAGGTTGGATGCTTTTTTTCTATAAACAAAGGCTTTGTAAATAGTAAAAAGAGATAATTTGTAATAAAAAGTATAAATATGTAGTAAATTGAAAAATCATTCATATTGAACGATTGATGAAATAAGATTTAAGTTATTCGTTTTTAGTTAAACGAGAACGTTTTCTCTATAAGAATGGAATTTAATAGTTCGCTTATAAAAAATAAATTATATTTTTATCCAAAAATCATTGACGATATGTTAAATCCCTGTTATATTAATACATGTCGCTGAGACAGGTTGAAATAAACCGACACAGCGAAAAAGAAAATTTAAAAAGTTGTTGACAAGTGATATCGAACATGATATTATTAGTAAGTTGTCACAAACGAAACATTCAACTTTAGACCTTTGAAAACTAAACAAAGTAAGACGAACCAAATGTGAGGGTGACTCAGCAGTGCTGAGTCAACAGTAACAAATATAGTGAATAATTATTCGCTAGCAATCAATAATGAGCTTCAAGCATCATTTTATATGAGAGTTTGATCCTGGCTCAGGACGAACGCTGGCGGCATGCCTAATACATGCAAGTCGAACGCTTTTGTTTCACCGGGTGCTTGCACCCACCGAGACAAAAGAGTGGCGGACGGGTGAGTAACACGTGGGTAACCTGCCCATAAGAGGGGGATAACATCCGGAAACGGATGCTAATACCGCATATTTCCAATTGTCTCCTGACAGATGGAAAAAAGGTGGCTTCGGCTACCGCTTATGGATGGACCCGCGGCGTATTAGCTAGTTGGTGAGGTAATGGCTCACCAAGGCGATGATACGTAGCCGACCTGAGAGGGTGATCGGCCACACTGGGACTGAGACACGGCCCAGACTCCTACGGGAGGCAGCAGTAGGGAATCTTCCGCAATGGACGAAAGTCTGACGGAGCAATGCCGCGTGAGTGAAGAAGGTTTTCGGATCGTAAAACTCTGTTGTTAGAGAAGAACAAGGATGAGAGTAACTGCTCATCCCCTGACGGTATCTAACCAGAAAGCCACGGCTAACTACGTGCCAGCAGCCGCGGTAATACGTAGGTGGCAAGCGTTGTCCGGATTTATTGGGCGTAAAGCGAGCGCAGGCGGTTCTTTAAGTCTGATGTGAAAGCCCCCGGCTCAACCGGGGAGGGTCATTGGAAACTGGAGAACTTGAGTGCAGAAGAGGAGAGTGGAATTCCACGTGTAGCGGTGAAATGCGTAGATATGTGGAGGAACACCAGTGGCGAAGGCGACTCTCTGGTCTGTAACTGACGCTGAGGCTCGAAAGCGTGGGGAGCAAACAGGATTAGATACCCTGGTAGTCCACGCCGTAAACGATGAGTGCTAAGTGTTGGAGGGTTTCCGCCCTTCAGTGCTGCAGCTAACGCATTAAGCACTCCGCCTGGGGAGTACGACCGCAAGGTTGAAACTCAAAGGAATTGACGGGGACCCGCACAAGCGGTGGAGCATGTGGTTTAATTCGAAGCAACGCGAAGAACCTTACCAGGTCTTGACATCCTTTGACCACTCTAGAGATAGAGCTTTCCCTTCGGGGACAAAGTGACAGGTGGTGCATGGTTGTCGTCAGCTCGTGTCGTGAGATGTTGGGTTAAGTCCCGCAACGAGCGCAACCCCTATTATTAGTTGCCAGCATTCAGTTGGGCACTCTAGTGAGACTGCCGGTGATAAACCGGAGGAAGGTGGGGATGACGTCAAATCATCATGCCCCTTATGACCTGGGCTACACACGTGCTACAATGGATGGTACAACGAGTCGCAAGGTCGCGAGGCCAAGCTAATCTCTTAAAGCCATTCTCAGTTCGGATTGCAGGCTGCAACTCGCCTGCATGAAGCCGGAATCGCTAGTAATCGCGGATCAGCACGCCGCGGTGAATACGTTCCCGGGTCTTGTACACACCGCCCGTCACACCACGAGAGTTTGTAACACCCGAAGTCGGTGAGGTAACCCTTTTGGGAGCCAGCCGCCTAAGGTGGGACAGATAATTGGGGTGAAGTCGTAACAAGGTAGCCGTATCGGAAGGTGCGGCTGGATCACCTCCTTTCTAAGGAATTTAACGGAAACCCACACATTCGTACTTACTTTGTTTAGTTTTGAGAGGTCTAATCTTCTCAATAGATAGATGTTGTTCTTTGAAAACTGGATAAAGTTAAAAATTGTAATTCAAGTAAGAAACCAGAAACACACCGAAAAGTTTTAAAAATGAGTTTTTTAAGGTTCTCATCGTAAGATGAGTATTGAACATTAACGATTAACCATAGGTTAAGTTAATAAGGGCGCACGGTGAATGCCTTGGCACTAGGAGCCGATGAAGGACGGGACTAACGCCGATATGCTTTGGGGAGCTGTAAGTAAGCTTTGATCCAAAGATTTCCGAATGGGGGAACCCAGCATCTTTGATAGGATGTTACTGCTAACTGAATACATAGGTTAGTAGAGGTAGACGCAGAGAACTGAAACATCTAAGTACCTGCAGGAAGAGAAAGAAAAATCGATTCCCTGAGTAGCGGCGAGCGAAACGGGAATAGCCCAAACCAGAAAGCTTGCTTTCTGGGGTTGTAGGACTGAACACATAGAGTCATAAATGGATTTGGTAGGAGAAGCGACCTGGAAAGGTCTGCCGAAGAAGGTAAAAGCCCTGTATCCGAAACCACATCCACTCTGATCAGTATCCTGAGTACGGCGGAACACGAGAAATTCCGTCGGAATCCGGGAGGACCATCTCCCAAGGCTAAATACTCCCTAGTGACCGATAGTGAACCAGTACCGTGAGGGAAAGGTGAAAAGAACCTCGGAAGAGGAGTGAAATAGCCCCTGAAACCGTGTGCCTACAAATAGTTAAAGCCCGTTAATGGGTGATAGCGTGCCTTTTGTAGAATGAACCGGCGAGTTACGATCCCATGCGAGGTTAAGTTGATGAGACGGAGCCGTAGCGAAAGCGAGTCTGAATAGGGCGAATGAGTATGTGGTCGTAGACCCGAAACCAAGTGATCTACCCATGTCCAGGTTGAAGGTGCGGTAATACGCACTGGAGGACCGAACCCACGTATGTTGAAAAATGCGGGGATGAGGTGTGGGTAGCGGAGAAATTCCAATCGAACTTGGAGATAGCTGGTTCTCTCCGAAATAGCTTTAGGGCTAGCCTCGGAATTAGAATCATGGAGGTAGAGCAACTGTTTGGACTAGGGGCCCTTCTCGGGTTACCGAATTCAGATAAACTCCGAATGCCATTGATTTATATCCGGGAGTCAGACTGCGAGTGATAAGATCCGTAGTCGAAAGGGAAACAGCCCAGACCACCAGCTAAGGTCCCAAAGTTTATGTTAAGTGGAAAAGGATGTGGAGTTGCTTAGACAACTAGGATGTTGGCTCAGAAGCAGCCATCATTTAAAGAGTGCGTAATAGCTCACTAGTCGAGTGACCCTGCGCCGAAAATTTACCGGGGCTAAACATAACACCGAAGCTGTGGATAGAACCATTGGTTCTATGGTAGGAGAGCGTTCTAAGGGCGTTGAAGCTAGATCGTGAGGACTAGTGGAGCGCTTAGAAGTGAGAATGCCGGTATGAGTAGCGAAAGACGGGTGAGAATCCCGTCCACCGAATGACTAAGGTTTCCTGGGGAAGGCTCGTCCTCCCAGGGTTAGTCGGGACCTAAGTCGAGGCCGAATGGCGTAGACGATGGACAACAGGTTGAGATTCCTGTACCAGTTTGTTTTGTTTGAACAATGGAGGGACACAGTAGGCTAAGGAATACGCGCTGTTGGATATGCGCGTCCAAGCAACAAGTTTTGAAGTGAGTCAAATGCTTGCTTCTTTAAGAACAAGTTGTGATGGGGAGGGAAATTAAGTACCGAAGTTCCCGATGTCACACTGTCAAGAAAAGCTTCTAGTTAGAAACAAACTGCCCGTACCGCAAACCGACACAGGTAGTCGAGGAGAGAATCCTAAGGTGTGCGAGAGAACTCTCGTTAAGGAACTCGGCAAAATGACCCCGTAACTTCGGGAGAAGGGGTGCTGACCAATTGGTCAGCCGCAGTGAATAGGCCCAGGCGACTGTTTATCAAAAACACAGGTCTCTGCAAAATCGTAAGATGACGTATAGGGGCTGACGCCTGCCCGGTGCTGGAAGGTTAAGAGGATGGGTTAGCTCTCGGGCGAAGCTCAGAATTGAAGCCCCAGTAAACGGCGGCCGTAACTATAACGGTCCTAAGGTAGCGAAATTCCTTGTCGGGTAAGTTCCGACCCGCACGAAAGGCGTAACGATCTGGGCACTGTCTCAACGAGAGACTCGGTGAAATTATAGTACCTGTGAAGATGCAGGTTACCCGCGACAGGACGGAAAGACCCCATGGAGCTTTACTGCAGTTTGATATTGAGTGTTTGTACAGCTTGTACAGGATAGGTAGGAGCCATTGAAGCCAGGACGCCAGTCTTGGTGGAGGCGTTGGTGGGATACTACCCTTGCTGTATGACCACTCTAACCCACAGCCCTTATCGGGCTGGGAGACAGTGTCTGACGGGCAGTTTGACTGGGGCGGTCGCCTCCTAAAGTGTAACGGAGGCGCCCAAAGGTTCCCTCAGAATGGTTGGAAATCATTCGCAGAGTGTAAAGGCATAAGGGAGCTTGACTGCGAGACCTACAAGTCGAGCAGGGACGAAAGTCGGGCTTAGTGATCCGGTGGTTCCGCATGGAAGGGCCATCGCTCAACGGATAAAAGCTACCCTGGGGATAACAGGCTTATCTCCCCCAAGAGTCCACATCGACGGGGAGGTTTGGCACCTCGATGTCGGCTCATCGCATCCTGGGGCTGTAGTCGGTCCCAAGGGTTGGGCTGTTCGCCCATTAAAGCGGTACGCGAGCTGGGTTCAGAACGTCGTGAGACAGTTCGGTCCCTATCCGTCGCGGGCGTAGGAAATTTGAGAGGAGCTGTCCTTAGTACGAGAGGACCGGGATGGACACACCTCTGGTGTACCAGTTGTTCTGCCAAGGGCATTGCTGGGTAGCTATGTGTGGACGGGATAAACGCTGAAAGCATCTAAGCGTGAAGCCCCCCTCAAGATGAGATTTCCCATCACGTAAGTGAGTAAGACCCCTGAGAGATGATCAGGTTGATAGGTTGGAAGTGGAAGTCTAGCGATAGATGGAGCGGACCAATACTAATCGGTCGAGGACTTAACCAAAGAATAAACGGTGTACGACGGTTTCTAAACGAAGAACAAACTTTTAACTTATCCAGTTTTGAGAGAACAACGTTCTCTAGATTGAAATTTGTGTGGTGGCGATGGCAAGAAGGTCACACCTGTTCCCATGCCGAACACAGCAGTTAAGCTTCTTAGCGCCGATGGTAGTGAAGGGTTTCCCTTTGTGAGAGTAGGACGCTGCCACGCAAACAAAAAGACATCATCTTCGGATGGTGTCTTTTTGTTTAGCATTTGCAAAAAAATAAAATAGGTGACTAAAAAAACGCTTGCAAAAACAAAAAAGCCGTGTTATATTAGTTTTAATAAAGGATTGTTACTGCATCAGCAGGCAAAACCTAAATTGATTCGAAATCGTTCTATTCCATTTGAGATAGAGCATTTGGAATGAGTTTAGGTTTTTTATTTTTCTATAAGACGAAAGTTGGTGAGCAAAGCGATAAAATGAGAATAGAAAAAGTATTGAATAATAATGTTGTGATTACCTTAACTGATACTAATGAAGAAATGGTAGTAATGGGAAGAGGGATTGCCTTTCAACGAAAAGTTGGAGATACAATTGAAGTCGAAAAAATAGAAAAAACTTTTGTACCAGAAGGAAATGAAGGTATTGAAACTTTTTCTACTTTGTTTAAAGAAATCAACCCAGAAATTATAGAAATAGCCACCGATACGATCAAATACGCTCAAACTATTTTAAAAACCAAATTAAGCAATAATATTTATTTAACATTAACTGATCATTTAGATTATGCTATAAAGCGTACTAGTGAAGGAATAGATATAAAAAATCCGTTAACTTGGGAAATAAAGAAATTTTATAAAGCAGAATATGAAATCGGATTAAAAGCATTAGAACATATTAAAACTAAACTTGGTGTGATCATGAATGAAGACGAAGCTGCATCCATTGCTTTGCATATTGTGAATGCTAAACAAGAAGGACAAGAAATAGGAATTACAGTGAAGATGACTGAAGTTGTGCAAGATATTTTAACAATTGTACGGTTACAATTTGGAATCACTTTTGATGAAGATTCATTTAACTATTCCCGTTTTGTTACTCACCTGCAATATTTTGCTCGTAGAATGTTGGAACATGATAACAAAAATTCTAATGATGATTTTTTGTTTGAACAAGTAAAAATAAAATATCCTAAAGCTTTTGAGTGTACAAACAGAATTAATAATTACCTCGAAAGTAAACATCACACGTCACTGTCGAAAGATGAACAAGTTTACTTAGCTATTCATATCCAACGAGTAACGAGTGAAAAAATAAAATAAAATAAACACTTCAATGATGGATTGTTACTGCGTAAGCAGGCAAAACCTAAATTGATAGCTGAAATGTATTCTGTAAAGATGCATCTTGCTATTGATTTAGGTTTTTCTTTTTTAAAAAACTAAAATGAGAGAAGGACTTAGGATGAAATATGAAGCATTAGCTAAATCAATAATTGAAAACGTGGGCGGAACAGAAAATATCAATAGTTTAACTCATTGTGTAACAAGATTAAGGTTTAAATTAAAAGATGAAAGTAAAGCAAATACTGATGTACTAAAGAAAATGGACGGAATTGTAACCGTAATCAAAAGTGGCGGACAGTATCAAGTCGTTATTGGAAATCATGTACCGGATGTTTATCAAGAAGTCGTAACTGTCGGAAATTTAAATAGTAATGATTCTTCTGAACAAGAATCAGATGAGAAAGTAGGTCTGTTCAATAAGTTCGTTGATATGATTTCAGGAATTTTTGCACCAACTTTAGGAACATTAGCTGCTACTGGTATGATCAAAGGATTTAATGCTTTGTTTGTAGCACTAGGCTGGCTAACAGTTGAATCAGGAACGTATCAAATATTAAATGCTATAGGTGATTCATTGTTTTATTTCTTCCCTATTTTCCTAGCATTTACAGCCAGTAAAAAATTCAAAGTGAATCAGTTCACGGCTATGGCTATTGGTGCTTCACTCGTTTACCCGACTTTAGCTGGAATCAGAGCAGGAGATCCTCTTTATACACTGTTTTCCGGATCCATTATTGAGTCCCCAGTGCACACCACTTTCTTAGGACTTCCACTTATTCTAATGGACTATTCGTCAACCGTTATTCCGATTATTGTTGCTATTTTTCTAGCATCTAAAGTTGAAAAAGGATTGAAAAAAATCATTCCAGACGTGGTCAAAACCTTCTTAATTCCTTTTTTTACTCTTTTGATTATTGTCCCAGTAACTTTCATGATCGTTG
Organism: Carnobacterium inhibens subsp. inhibens DSM 13024; assembly: GCF_000746825.1. Classification (NCBI taxonomy): domain Bacteria; kingdom Bacillati; phylum Bacillota; class Bacilli; order Lactobacillales; family Carnobacteriaceae; genus Carnobacterium; species Carnobacterium inhibens. Next base: position 1,902,681 of record NZ_JQIV01000006.1, read on the forward strand.
GACCAATCGCAACATGGGCAGGTAGCTTAGTAGGAGCCGGGACTTTAGCCGTTTATAACTTGAGCCCAATCTTAGCAGGTGCAATTGTAGGTGGTTTCTGGCAAATATTTGTTATGTTCGGGTTGCATTGGGGTCTTGTGCCAGTAGCTCTGAATAACTTAGCTGTTTACGGATATGATCCTATTTTAGCAATGTCATTTGCAGCTTCATTTGCCCAAACTGGAGCAATTATTGCAATTATGGTAAAAACAAAAGAGAAAAAGGTTAAGTCTTTAGGTATTCCTTCTGTAATTTCCGGTATGTTCGGTGTAACAGAACCAGCAATTTATGGTATCTCTTTGCCTCTTAAAAAACCTTTCATCATGAGCTGTATCGCTGCCGGTGTGGGTGGAGCAACTCTAGGATTAGTCGGAGCCAATGGATACGTTGTAGGAGGACTAGGAGTATTTGGAATCACCAACTTCTTGAATCCTGCTGAGAGTGGTTTAGGTAATGTGCCTATAGTAATAGCCATTATCATTGGAGCTATGATTCTTGGTTTTGTATTAACTTATATTGCTGGTTTCGGAAAATTGTATGAAGATGATGCAGTTGTGGCAGAAACAACTAATGATGGAATCATTGATTCAGGAAATGAAGTTTATATTGGAAAAGATACTATCGAAAGCCCATTAAAAGGATCTATTATTCCGCTTTCTGATGTTCGAGATGAAGCTTTTTCATCTGGAGCTATGGGAAAAGGTTTGGCAATTGAACCAACTGAAGGGAAATTAGTTTCACCAGTTAATGGAGTTGTCACAATGCTTTTTCCAACGTTTCATGCAGTGGGTATAACGTCAGATGAAGGAACAGAAATCTTGATCCATATTGGTATGGATACTGTTCAAATGAATGCTGAAGGATTTGTTCCACACATTAAGCAAGGAGACAAAGTAACAAAAGGTCAGCTTTTAATTGAATTTGATATTGCCAAGATCCAAGCAGCCGGTTACAGCGTGGTTACGCCTGTAGTTATCACAAATTCACAAAATTATTTAGATGTCATCACGACAGAGAAAGCAACTGTTTCTTCTAACGAACAATTAATGACTGTAGTCATTTAAAAAATAAGAAAATGAGGTAATCAGATGAAAAATAGTAATGGTTTTCCAGAAGGATTTTTATGGGGAGGCGCAACTGCAGCCAATCAATTTGAGGGTGCATATAATGAGGGAGGAAAAGGCCTCTCTACAGCCGACATGGTAAAATTTATACCTAAAGAAGAACGAGGAGAAGGGTTTTCATTAGACGTTTCAGGTAAAGAAATTGAAGCAATTTTAGCAGGAAAAGTAGATGCTGTTTTCCCGAAACGTTTTGGGGTTGATTTTTATCATCATTATAAAGAAGACATCGCTTTGTTAGCAGAAATGGGCTTTAAAGTATTCCGTTTATCGATTAACTGGGCACGTATTTTTCCAAATGGGGATGATATAGAACCAAATGAGGAAGGACTTGCTTTTTACGATAGCGTATTTGACGAATGTCTAAAATATGGCATTGAGCCTTTGGTAACTCTGTCTCATTACGAAACACCTTTGAACTTAACTTTGAAGTATAATGGATGGGCGGATCGCCAAGTCATTGATCTCTTTGTTAATTATGCTGAGACTGTCTTCACACGTTATCAAAATAAAGTGAAATACTGGCTTACATTTAATGAAATCAACATTATTACATTAAGTCCATATACAGGCGGTGGAGTACTAGTAAATGACTCAGAAAATCCATTGGAGTTGTCTTATCAAGCTGGACATCATCAATTTGTAGCTAGCGCATTAGCTACAAAAATTGGACATGAAATTAATCCTGAATTTAAAATAGGATGTATGTTGGCGCGCATGACAACTTACCCTGAAACTAATAACCCGAAGGATATAATAAAAGCGCAAGAGGAAAATCAGTTGAACTTGTTCTTTACAGACGTTCAAGCACGCGGAGAGTATCCTGGCTATATGGATCGTTACTTCAATGAAAATAACATAACAATCCATAAAGAACGTGGAGATGATGAAATTTTAAAAGCTTATCCGGTTGATTTCATCTCATTTAGTTATTATATGTCCAGTACAACTAGCTCAAACCCATCAGAAGATCAAGTTAGCGGAAACTTTATGGGAGGGATAAAAAATACCTATTTGGAAACATCAGATTGGGGATGGCAAATTGACCCAATTGGATTGAGATGGACACTGAATGACTTTTATGATCGTTATCAATTGCCGTTGTTCATTGTTGAAAATGGATTAGGAGCTTATGATAAAGTAGAAGAAGATGGCAGTATTCATGATGATTACCGAATTGATTATCTGCAAAAGCATATTGAACAAATGAAAGAAGCGGTACTAGATGGTGTGGATCTAATGGGTTACACGAGTTGGGGAGCGATTGACCTAGTTAGTGCTTCCACTTCAGAAATGTCTAAACGCTATGGATATGTTTACGTTGATCAAGATGATGAAGGGAAAGGAACATTAGAGCGTTCTAGAAAAGATTCATTCTTCTGGTATAAAAAAGTTATTGAAACGAATGGAATGGATTTAAGTAAATAAATAAAGCAGGCGAAAGAAGGGGCTTGTTTTGAGCGAGTTCTTTTCTAGGCAACTGCTGTATCCTTTATTAAAAAAACATATGCTATACTTAATAAAATAAACGTTTAATAAAATGAAGAATCTAAAATAATTGATCGAAAAAAGGAGAAGATGACTTTGACAGTAGAACAATTTCCAAAAGATTTTTTGTGGGGTGGAGCAGTAGCTGCAAACCAATTAGAAGGAGCTTACAACGCAGATGGTAAAGGGTGGTCTGTCCAAGATGTAACACCTCAAGGCGGATTTGGCCCGATAACGGACGAACCGACAGAAGATAACATGAAATTAGTCGGGATTGATTTTTATAACCGCTATAAAGAAGACATTAAATTATTTGCAGAAATGGGATTTAAAACATTCCGTACGTCAATTGCATGGTCTCGCATCTTTCCTAATGGAGACGAAGCTGAACCAAATGAAGCTGGATTAAAATTTTACGATGATTTATTTGATGAACTTCTTAAGTACAATATTGAACCATTAGTAACACTATCTCACTATGAAACACCATTACATTTAGCCAAAGAATACGACGGTTGGGTTAATCGCAAAATGATTGGCTTTTATGAAAATTATGTACGTACTGTCTTTACACGCTATAAAGGGAAAGTGAAATACTGGCTGACCTTTAATGAAATCAATTCCATTTTACATGCACCATTTATGAGTGGTGGAATAGCTACTGCACCAGAAAAATTGACACAAAAAGATTTGTATCAAGCGGTTCATCACGAATTAGTAGCGAGTGCATTGGCTACAAAAATCGGGCATGAAATTATGCCGGAAGCACAAATCGGATGTATGGTTTTAGCTATGCCGACATACCCATTAACTCCAAACCCAGATGACGTTATTGCTGTAATGGAAGCAGAGCGTAAAAACTATTTCTTCTCAGATGTACATGTTCGAGGAACTTATCCAGGGTATATGAAACGATTTTTCCGTGAAAATGCGATTGAGTTAGATTTTGGCCCAGAAGATGAAGAGTTGTTGAAAAATACGGTCGATTTCATTTCATTTAGTTATTATATGAGTTCTACAGAAACAGCTGATGAAAGCAAACGAGAAGCTGGTAAAGGTAATATTTTAGGCGGTATCCCTAATCCGTATTTAGAAGCTTCAGAATGGGGCTGGCAAATTGACCCTAAAGGATTGCGAATCGTATTAAATGATTTCTGGGATCGTTATCAAAAACCATTGTTTATTGTTGAGAATGGTTTAGGAGCTAATGATGAACTGATTATAGATGAAAATGGAAATAAAACTGTGAATGATGATTACCGTATCGATTACTTGAATGATCATTTGGTCCAAGTTGGAGAAGCCCTTAAAGATGGTGTAGAAGTTATGGGATACACAACTTGGGGTTGTATCGATTTAGTCAGTGCTTCAACAGCAGAATTGAAAAAACGTTATGGATTTATTTATGTTGATCGTCATGATGATGGAACAGGTACATTAGAGCGATATAAAAAGAAAAGTTTTTCATGGTATAAAGAAGTCATTGAAACAAATGGAACAAGTCTTGTTGAAAAATAAAAAAACCTTGTACGATTAATAAAATGGACCCTATAGAATGGACACTAAAAAAAGTGCCCTCTATAGGGCTTATTTTTGTATACTTATATAGAAAAATATACGCATGGTTGATGTAAGGTTGTACAGTCCATTAAGACCGTATTACACATTGACTACACTCTAACTGTCAAAGTTAGCATTTACACCCAAACAAACACCAATTTGTAAAGACAAACCCATATATAAAAAAATGTATTAAAAAAAAGCAATACTTATTACGATGAATTCAAACGCCGTTTTGTTTCAGAATCATTGGACTCAAACACTTCTTTTAGATATAATCACTCTTTTTATTTTAAAGTTCAAGATTTTTTACTTATTAAAAGTAAAAAAAGCTTTAAATAGTATTTTTTTAGTTATATAATATATTGTACTAACTAAAAGTAAGAGGGGTGAGATGATGAAATTAATAGATGTTACTAATAATCATTCGGAACTTGTGATAGAACAATTGGAAAATACTAATGCCAATTTTATAAAAGTGTTCTCTTTAGGTCCAACCACTGTAATTTGTTCAGGCTCTTCAAACAGTAAAGATATAATTTTATTAAATAAAAGTCGCACTATAAAAAAATCAGAAATTAATTTTGTGCTAAAAAACATACTAGATACAAC